>CAZPBY010000015.1:0-121026 GCA_964584785.1 uncultured Solibacteraceae bacterium | reverse complement strand
GGCGGCCCGTCGGTGGGGAAATGTTTCTCTTGACATCCCCTTTCACAGAACGGCTCGCGGTTGGCGGCTGCATCGAAGTCATCGTTGTTGCTCACGCTGACAAACCCCAGCAGAATTAGTTGTACCTTAAGGCCACTGTCGGATCTATGCGCGTCGCGCGCAAAGCTGGAACAAGCGAGGCAACGAGCACAACTACACCAAGCAGAAATGCGACGCCGGAGAATGTGATCACGTCGGTCGTACTCACGCCAAGCAGCAGGCCTTTCATGAATCGCGTGATCGCAAATGCAAGGCCCAGACCGAGTGCGAGTCCGACAAGCGTTAGCGTCATGCCGTGGCCAAGTACCATGCGCAGAATGTCGTCGCGCTTTGCGCCCAGCGCCATTCGTATGCCGATCTCGTGCGTCCGCTGCCGCGTCGTGTACGACGTCACGCCATAGATGCCGACGGCGGCCAGCAGCAAACCAACCAAACCAAACGCGCCGACAAACGTTCCTCCAATCCTCAGCCCGATTGTCGCGAGTTGTTCGCGCGCTTCGAGCGACGTGGCGTCATAAACGACAATATCCGAGTTCAATTCGTGAATCGTCTTCTCCGCGACTTTCGCAAACGCCAGCGGATCGCCGGTAACTCGCGCATTAATTGTCATGCCGCTCTTGTAAACCTGGTAGAGGGGCAGGTAAACGAAGGGCGTTGGGTCCTCATTCAACTGATCGTTCTTGATATTGCGCGCGACGCCGATGACGGTGAACGTCTCCTTTGTTAAGTCCGAAAACAATTGTTTCCCGAGCGGCTCCTGATTCGGCCAGTAGTGATCCACGAACGTTTCGTTGACGATGACGACCCGCTGCGTCTCTCTCGTGTCCTGGGGAGTGAAGTCTCGCCCTTTTTGCAGCGGAATCTGCAATGTCGAGAAATATTTCGGAGAGACGACGGCGACTTGCGTCTCCATCGAAACATCTGGAGGCGGAAGGTAGCCTTCCGGCTTCACCGCTGTTGAGCCTCTGCCGAACGCAAGCGGGATGCGATTCGTCAACATCACCGATTGCACGCCAGGCAGGGTTTCGAGCCTTTCGAGCAGTTGACGATCGAATTGAAGTCCGGTCGCTGCGGTATATCCAGCAGGGAAGAGATCGTATGAGGCGATGAAAATGCCATGCGGGTTGAATCCGGGATTGATCTGTTCCGCATTGATAAAACTGCGGATAAAGAGTCCGGCGCAAATCAGCAGCAGAAGGGAAAGCGAAATCTGCGCGACCACCAGCGCGCCGGTTAATCGCGCTTTACTGCGTCCGCCGGAGGAACTGCTGGCGTCCTCCTTCAGTACATTCACAGGAGCTCCGCCCGAGGCGCGCAGCGCCGGCAGGATGCCGAAGATGATTCCGGTGAAAACAGAAATCACCAGCGTCGTCAGCAGGACGGTGCGGTCGACTCCGGTCGACAGATAAAACGGCATGTCCGTTGGGGGCAGGAATCGCATCATTGAGCCGGAAGTCCAGACGGTCGTGAGCGACGCCAGCGCACCGCCTGCCAGGGCGAGGACAACGCTCTCGACGAGCAGTTGCCGCACAAGTCTCGAGCGGCTCGCGCCGAGTGACATGCGGATGGCCAGCTCGCGCCGTCGCGCGACGCTGCGCACCAGCATCAGATTCGCGACATTGGCGCAGGCAAGCAGCAGAACGAATCCGGAGATCGCCATGAGCAACGGCAGAAGGGTCGAAAAGAATGCGTTCGCCCCGAAGGGGCTGCGCCACAACGGATACACGCCAACGTTCCTGTGACCGGCATGCGCTTCCGGATAATTCTTCACTTCCGGTTTCAATCGCGCGGTCATCTCTTCCTGCGCCTGTTTCAGCGTGACGCCGGGCTTCAGGCGTCCCATCACCGTCAGCCAAAAATAACCATGCGCGTGAAGCAGATCTCCCAGCGAGACGAACGATTGCTCCATCATCAGGGGAACGTAAAGATCGGTGCGGATACCGGTCTGACTGCCTTGAAACGCTTCGGGCGTTACTCCGACGACGGTGTATGCGTGTTCGTTCAGATTCAAGGTTTGGCCGATAACGTCGGAGCGGCCGGCGAAATGGGTTTGCCAGAAGTGATAGCTGATCACGACGACCGGCGCCGCACCAGGAGTCTTGTCTTCTTCAGGCAGAAAGCCGCGTCCCATGATGGGATGAACGCCGAGCACGTCAAAGTAATTGGCTGACGCCAGAATTCCGTAAACGCGTTGCGGCTTACCCGTGCTCGTCAAGTTCATCGGCATGACGTTGATGCCTGTCAGCCCGGCGAAACTTTGCGGCTCGTTACGTAGCGCTTCGAGGTCGGGATAAGTGAACGGAAAGCCTCGCATCGCATCCGGACCAAGCGACAACGTGACAACTTGATCCGTAACTGCGACTCCCGGAATCGGATTCAATAACGATCCGTTGATCCAACTGAAGATCGTGGTATTTGCGCCGATGCCGAGGGCGAGCGTCAGGATCGTGATGGCCGCATACCCCGGCGACTTCGCGATCACTCGAAAAGCATACCGAACGTCTTGCATGAAGGACGTCATGGTCCACCTCGCCTCTTGAAACGTTGTTCAATGAAACAAAGTTCCAAGTCTTCTCGTTTCGGATTTAAGCTCTGCCCCGAGGTTTCGAATTCCGTTCAGATCGCCCCTAAGTCTGACCCGAGCGCGCCTCACCACTTTCGTCGACGACCCGAATGAGGCAATGGAGTTACACGGTTGGCGAAGCTCGCGCCACTGTGGGACAGAAGCGATAATCCCGCGTTCTTTGGCGCGTACAGGCTGAGGTTCGCCGATTTGAATCGTGGCCGATCCGGAATCACCGCAACCGTTGGCTGCACGCCGCTTTCATCCGCATGCCGGCAAACCAGGGCCGTGTCGACGTCCGTGTTAGAATCGGACCGATTTTCTCCAACACCATGAACATGGGCTTACGGCGCGAGATCACCGAGTTGGTTCGGGCGATGGCGACACATTGACTTCACCCCTGCCCGGCTTCAATGCAACCGCCCGCGTCGCGACCGAGGAACAGCGGGTCGAAGCCCATAGTGCTTCGTTCAAGAAAGAGCTCGGCATGCGCGACCTGGTGTTGCAGCAGATCATGTTCGTGGTGGGCACGATCTGGGTCGGCACCGCCGCGAAACTCGGCCATCAGCAGCTCGTCTTCTGGCTGGCGGCGATGCTGCTGTTCTACCTGCCACAGGTCGCAGTCGTCATCCACCTGACGAAGCGGATGCCCCTCGAGGGTGGACTCTACCAGTGGACCAAGCTCGGACTCGGCGAGTTCATGGGCTTCATGGTGGCGTGGAATCTGTGGATGTTCGGCGTCATCCTGATTTCCATCGTCGGCCTGCAAGTATCCACTAACCTATCCTATGTGTTCGGACCGGGCGGCGCCTGGCTCGGTAGCAACAAACTCTTCATCACGCTGCTGAACTGCGCTCTGCTCGCCGGATTGATGGGGCTCGCCTCACTCGGACTGGGCGTGAGCAAGTGGCTGCACAATGCGGGCAGCGCGATGCTCATGCTCGCCTTTGCCGTGTTGATCGTACTGCCATTCGTTCACATGGCTCGCGGCACGTTACCGGATTATCACCCGTTTGCGGTCACGGTGCCGGCGTTGTCGCTGTTCAGTCTGAACGTGTTCGGCAAGATGGCTATGGGGGCGTTGAGTGGGTTCGAGTATGTCGCGGTGATGGCCGGCGAGACCCGCAATCCAGAGCGAGCGATCGGACGCGCGACCATGATTGCCGCGCCGGTGATTGCCCTGATGTTCATCCTCGGCACGAGCTCTGTACTGGCTTTCGTGCCTATCGATCAGATCAACCTCATCGGGCCGATTCCTCAGGTGATTCGCACCGGCTTCGGATCTTCGAGCCTCGGCTCGCTGGTGGCCGCTATCGCGATTCTTCTGTTGACGAGCCGAACGATCGCCAACACCAGCATTGTGTTCACCGGCAATACGCGTATGCCGATGGTGGCCGGCTGGGACCAACTGCTGCCGGCGTGGTTCACACGGCTCCATCCACGTTTCAGGACGCCTGTGAATTCGATTTTCTTCTGCGGTCTCGTCGCTATCACGTTTGGAATCGCGGGGCTTAGCGGCGTTGGTGAGCAGGAAGCATTTCAACTGCTCGATAATGCGGCAGGCATTTTCTACGGTCTGGCGTACGTCGCGATGTTTGCGATCCCCATCTTCGGTCTGCGTCGAGTAGAGCCGAGACCGCCGCGCTGGCTCAAGGTCGTGTCGGCGTCGGGCTTGCTGGTGACGCTGCTCTATGTCGTGCTCTCGATCTTCCCGATCATCGACGTCGCAAGCTGGCTCACCTTCGCCATGAAGATCTCCAGTGTTGTGATCGTACTGAACCTGGTCGGTTGGGCTCTCTACTGGAACGCAACTCGCCGGCGCAGCACGTACCCTGAAGGTTGAGATTAGGGCAGGGACTCCAACAGGCGTTTTGAGAGCTCCGCGAAATACCGGCCGGGGTTTGCTTCGCTCGGGCCCATGCGCACGATGACGGCGTCGCGTGAGGGTACGATCATGGTGTATTGGCCCATCGCGCCGTCGGCGCGATAAGCGTCCTCCGGAATTCCCGGCCACGCATGACCGCGATTGAGCCAGAACAGTCCGCCATAACCGAGAGTCGTGTCGGCTGGAGCCGGCGTAGACACGAACTTGGTCCAACCTTCGGGCAAGATACGTTGACCTTGCCCAACGCCTTCAGCGAGGTGGAGCAATCCAAAGCGGGCCCAATCCCGCGCCGACATGTAATCGAAGCCCGTCATGATGAAGTTTCCCCACGCGTCTGTCTCAAGAACAGCGTTGCGCACGCCGATACGGTCGAAGAGTTCGCGCTGGGGGAATGTAAGGTAGTTCTCTCCGCGCGCCTCAACTTTGTCGCGGATGATCTTCCCGAGCGTCAGCGGATCGCTGTTGTGGTAACGCCACTTTGTATTGACCGGGATGTCGAGCGGATTGTTGATCGCATGCTCGAATACATTCAGCCCGTCGAAGTAAATACGCGGATGCTTATTTTCGAGTGTGTAGGATTCCGGTCCGTTTAAGCCCAGATACGGAAAGTCCAAACCGCTGCTCATATTCAACAAATGTCGAATCCGGATTTCGGAGCGCGGATCACCGGGCTTCTGCCATTCTTTGACCGGTGCCCGATCGTCGAGCTTCAATTCTCCTCGCCCGACCAGAATGCCGACCAATGCGGACGTAATGCTTTTCCCTTCGGACCAGCTGATCTGTGGCGTGTCCTTTGTCCAGCCGCTAGCGTATCGCTCTCCAACAATCTTTCCTTTGTATAGGAAGACGATGGCTCGCGTGTTTTGTTCCTTATGCGCCATTCCCCAATCCAGGGCGGCGTTAACGGTTTCGATTCTTACGCCCGCGACGGCTGCAGTTGCATTGACGTCACCCATCGGCCAGGGTTGCCGCGAAGCGTCGGGAAGATTTCGCGGAACCTGTGCCGGCGTGAAGTGAATCTCGCTCTCACCTCGCGGAAGAATAGAACAACCCTGATCGCCGTTGTATCGAGCGGTGCGAGGGGAAATCCCTGTGCCGCGCACAGTCACCGTGTGATGCGTGGAGTCGACGTCGTACTTGAAATCCGGCTCCCAGCTGAACGTTTTAAAAGGAGCAATATCCTGCGCCAGGACCTCTTCCGCCGAACGCTTATATCCGCGTCCAACGACCCACAGCCCCGAGCACAAATGGTGTGCGCCGATCGCCGCGCGCGATTCGCGGCTGTAATTCAAGTCGAATACCTTCGACGCGTTCTGCGGTTGTGCCTGATTCTGGAGAATGAGGAAAAAGCAGGCAATGACGAGCGAAATTGTTTTCTTCATTTCATTCAACGTTCTACTTGCTCGGCATGTTGGGGCCGCTCTTTAAATTTCGCTCAAAGAAATCCTCTGCGCGCTTCCACGCGGCGCGCAAGGTGATGGCCCGGCGGAAGAAGTGAATCTCGCCGGGAAAGATTTGCGACTCGAAGGGTTTGTCTAACTTGATGAGAACGTCGAAGAGCCGCAGCGAGTCGACGAAAGAGACATTCGTGTCATTGGTTCCGTGGAGGATCAACAGGGGGCGAACCAGTTTGTCCATATGTTGGATCGGCGCCGAGATGTTGTACGCTTCGGGATTCTGAACCGGCGTGCCTATCCGCGGCGTCGCGTAACCGCCGCCGCCATAAGTTGCCCAGTCGACCACGCCCGCGACGTCAATGGCGGCTCGCCACAACGTTGGATCCACCGTCACTGCCTGAAGCGTCAGGAACCCGCCGAAACTCAGGCCAAACACTCCGATGCGGTCCGGATCCACATAACCGAGGGTCTTGAGATAGTCCGCCCCTGCAGCCACGTCCGCGGTATCGCCAACACCGAGACTCATGTAAACACCGGTGGACCAGTCTCGGCTGTAACCCGAACTGCCGCGGTAGTCCGGTGTAAGGATGACGTACCCTTGCTGCGCGAGGTACTGGCACAGCGAGTAGTACATGCGGTAGGAGCCGGGATGCCATCCCAGGAAATTCTGGTCGGGACCGGAACCGTGGATCCAAACCAGGGCCGGATGTTTCTGTGTGCGATCCAGGTTTTTCGGAACCATCAAAGTCGCCGGTACCGGCTTCTTGTCCAGACGGCTGGGAAAGGTCACGAAGACCGGTGGCGTCAGGTCCGCCTTGTTCAATCCGTCCGGCATGGAATCGCTCAGCCGTTTGTATGGAGCCCCGGCCTTCGCCGGAACCGTATATATGTCGAGAGAATTCTCAACGTCGGTTCGATGGAAAACGAGGTTGGCGCCGTCAGGCGAAAACGAAGCATCGTAGTTAACGCCGCGGGCCGTGACGATCTGCTCTTTCTTTCCGGTTGCAACATCGACAACGTCGATAAACCGCTCCGCCGGATTGCCGGCGACGCTGCGGTGATACACGATCTGCCTGCTGTCCGGAGACCAATTCCCCAAGCCGTTCAGGAAATCGCCGGACGTCAGTTGCTTTGCCTGCGATTCGGCGGTGGCATTCACCGGTATGACATAGATCTGAATCCAACCGGTACGATCGCTGACGAACGCGACCGATTTGCCGTCCGGCGAAACAGTGACCTTCGAATCCCGCGCGGTCGGAGTAAACCATCTTTCGTCATAGTCTCTCCACAGCGTTCGCGGCTGACCTCCAACGGCTGCGGTTTTGATTTCCCGGACCTTCTGGCTGTTGGAACTTTCGGTCCACAGCAGCGACCCGTCGGCTGTGAATTGCACCGATCCCGGATTTCCGACGACCGGAATCCACCAAATGTCACCTCCGGAAACGGATACGACGCCCATCCTGCGTTCCGTTGCTCCACCGCCGTTGACTCGTATTGGATTGCTATCGCCAATCACACTCATCCGGGTTCCATTGAACGGCAGGAACGAAGGCTCTGCCTGAGCGCCACCGCCACCGCCGCGGCCGCCGCCCCGGCCACCACCACCACCACCACCGGCGCCGACGGTAAAGGCGATCCGTTGACCATCGGGTGAAAACACCGGACCGCCGGCGGTCATCGGGGTCAGGTTTGTGAGCTCGCGCTGGATCTTGCTTGGGAGCGTAGCGAGCCAAATCTGGCCAGCTCGCGTAAAGGCCATCAATTTCTTGTCAGGCGATAGCCTGAAGTTTGCCGCGTCGCTCAAGGTCCCGTAGCGCGCCGGTCGCGGTGATGAAGCTGTAGGCGACACCGTATAGAGTCCGCCGTCCTTAGCGAAGAGGATCTCATCGGGGGAGAGCCAGGTAAACGAAGCGATATCGGTCGTGAGGATATCGGGATCTACGGCGTAATCGGTCAATGCGAAAGGTTTCTGGCCCGGTATCACCGCAAAAAGATCCATCTTTCCCCAGGCATCCCACAAGAATGCCACCATCTTCCCGTCGGGCGACCACGCCGGAGCGGATGGATACTTGATATGCGAGATGCGCTCGATCGTTATACTGCCACGCGGCGTTTCGGCCGCGGCGTCCCCGACAACACTTGCGAGAAACAATAGGTAAACGAGATATCTCTTCAGACTCACGAGTGCACCTCCTTTAAAGGGCGTTCCGGGCTCAGTTTTTCGGTGAGGAATTGCGGAATTATGTTCCGTGCATGTCCGATCAGCAACACAAAACACCGCCAGCAATCCGTAGGGAAGACTCACTAGAAAGCGTTATTCCAATTCGCGGCGCAGCCAGGCCAGGGCCAGCTTCCAATCGCGTCGAACGGTGTTGTTGGCGATGTTCATCGCTTCTGCGGTCTCTTCAACGCTGAGGCCGCCGAAGACGCGCAATTCCACGATCTGGCTCTTGCGGGGATCGAATTCGGCGAGACGTTTCAGCGCGTCATCTAAAGCGACCAATCCGGTGTCCTGACGCTGCTTTCCAAGCACGGCAGTGTCCAGCGTTACCTGGGTTGCCTGCCCTAGACGTTTCTCCGAATCCCGGGCTCGGGCGTGATCCACCAGAACCCGGCGCATCATGTTCGCGCCCATAGCGAAGAAGTGACAGCGGTTCTTCCACTGAACGTTCTTCCAATCCATCAGACGGATGTAGGCTTCGCTGATCAGCGCGCTGGCTTGCAGCGTGTGACCTTTACGCTCACCCACCATGTGCAGCCGCGCAATCCGGTGCAGTTCGGCGTAGACGCGCGGCGTCAATTCCGCGAGCGCCCGTTCATCACCTTTGCTCCAGGCTTCCAGTAAAACCGTCAGATCTTTGTCTGTGGACGTCATTCTTCTCTTGTTTCCGCGACATTAGCACATCCCCAGAGAGCTCAAAAAAACTTCGTCCACAATGAGCGCGACTTCGGGCTCATTCCGCCTTCTCGACCGGGAACCGGTTGGTTCCGCATCGGGAGGCGGAAATGGGCAGACTCAGTTCATGCGTCGTTTGTGGAACGTTTGTGTTGATGGCGGCGATCAGCGCGCGCGCGTACGGCGAGAACCCGAAATTCGTCATTCGCGAGTCGGATTTTGTGATGAGCCAGGATGAGGCGCTGAAGTTTTCCAATGAGGTCATTAGCCCGATTCTGATTGGCTACGCCGGCGGCCAGGAAGGGCCCGAGTCGCTCCGGCGGCGATTGCTGGCGTTCATTCAAATGAACAAAACACACGAAATCAGTTACGTCGCCGTACCGGCGTACTATCCGGACCGCGCGTTGCACGTTGTCGCGAAGGTTCAGCCGGTGCAATCCGATCGGCTTCTGCTGGCTTTTATACCGGAGCTGATGGAATGGCGATCGCGTCTTTCGGCGACGGATTTTCGATTTGCGGTTCTGATCGCTTTCGCGCACGAAATGATTCACATCGAGCTTGGACAGGAAAAGCACTCGGACAAAGAGGCTCTAAAGGACGAGGGGACGGCGTGGGGAAAGACGGTGCTGGAGATTATTCGACCGCTTGAAGCGCAGGGGATCGTCATGCTGCCGGAATACAAGAACGTCTCGAGCCGGTTGAAAGCTCTCAACGATAATTACGAGGATCCGCGGTGGATCAAAACTTTTCGTTTGCCGTGAAGCCCGGTTCACCTATGGTAGGCTGTGCCGCACACGAGAACCATGTCGTCTCGCAAACCCTGAAGACATGAATCCCGAATTCTGGAAAAAGATAGACGGTCTGTACCACGCCGCACTCGAGCGCAAACCCGAGGAACGGGAGTCGTTCCTTCAAGGGGAGTGCGGCAGCGACGAATCGTTATACCGGGAAGTGATGTCGCTGCTGGGACGCACTCCGGACGACTCTGCGGAGTCATTCGCGATCGACGCACTCGACCGCTCGGAATCCGGCGGTCCGTCGCTTGCCGGCCTGACGATCGGACCCTATCAGGTTGAAGCGCCGCTTGGTTCCGGCGGTATGGGTGTTGTCTATCGCGCCAAAGATATGCGACTCGGCCGTTACGTCGCCGTGAAACTCCTGCGTGACGTGAGTTCCCGCGATCCGCGAAACCTCGAACGCTTTCGACGCGAGGCACGCGCCGCCTCCGCGCTGAATCATCCGAACATTTGCACGATCTACGATGTCATGGAGTTTGACGGCCAGCCGCTGCTCATCATGGAACTGCTGGAAGGCCGTAATCTCAAAGACAGAATCGCCGGCCGGCCCCTGTCCACCGATGAACTGTTGAGCTTCGCTGTCCAGATCGCGGAAGCACTCGATGCGGCCCATGCTCGCCGGATCGTTCACCGTGACATTAAGCCGGCGAACATCTTCATCACCGACCGCGGAACGATAAAGATTCTGGATTTTGGTCTGGCCAAGAAACTACAGACCGGCGTGAAGAGTGAAATGAACAAGACCGCAGACGCCGTTTCGGTGGCCGGTGGAATCTTCGGAACCGTTGCGTATCATGTCTCCGGAACAGGCAAGGGGCGAGGACGTCGATGCCCGCACCGACCTGTTTTCCTTCGGCGCCGTGTTGTACGAAATGGCAGCCGGTGCGGCGCCATTTCAGCGCCCGACGGCGCCGGCGGTTTTCGAAGCGATCTTCAGCGAAAAGCCACGCCCGCCATCCAGGCTGAACGGCGATGTTCCCGCGGAACTGGATCGCATCATTCTGAAAGCCCTCGAGAAGGATCGCGATGTCCGCTATCAAACCGCGGCGGATATGAGGGCCGACCTCGTGCGCGCCGGACGCGACATCGAACAGAGTCACACTGCCGCGAAAACAGGAACGATCGTAGAGCGACCGCGTTTTCATCGAAGGTACGTCGTCGCAATCGCGCTCATCCTGATCATCGGCGCGGCTGTCGCTTTGTACACACGCTTCAACGGCACACGCGTTCCGTCGATCTCCGAATGGGTGCAGATGACGGCGCTCGATTACGCGACGCAACCGGTTTTCTCGCCGGACGGAAGGATGATGGCCTTCATACGCGGGTCGTCCGATTACTTTAACCGGCCGGAGCCTGGTGAGATCTACGTCAAACTGTTGCCGGATGGCGAACCGGTACAACTGACACACGATGGTACCGTCAAGATGTCGCCAACCTTTTCGCCGGACTCGACCCGAATCGCGTACACCGTCCGGGGTGGCGTACCGTGGAGCACCTGGATCGTACCGGTGCTTGGCGGTACGCCAAGTCTCTTCCTGCCTAATGCGTTCAGTCTTACCTGGATCGATGCAAACCGCGTGCTGTTTTCCGAGTTTCGGGAAGGCGTCGCCACTGCGCTGGTTAGCGCAACGGAGAGTCGCGCAGACTCTCGTGACATTTATCGTCCTTCACACCCCAGGCTTTCGGTCCAGCGCTCTCACCATTCTCCGGATCAAAAGTGGGTTGTGTTCGTAGAAGCAGATGACCGCGACCCACAGGCGTGCAAATTGGTTCCTATGAACGGCGGTTCCGAAGGCAAGATCATAGGACCGCCCGGCCAGTGTCTCGATACGGCATGGTCACCGGACGGCCGTTGGATTTACCTGTGCTCGAATCAAGGCGGATCGTTCCACATTTGGCGTCAACGGTTCCCGGACGGCGTTCCCGAGCAAATCACGTTTGGTCCCACCGAGGAAACGAGTGTCAGGATCGCGCCGGACGGACATTCCCTACTTACATCCGTGGGGATCACGAACAGTCAAATCTGGGTTCACGACGAAAAGGGCGAGCGGCTAATTCCAACCGATGGCTCCGCCGATTTTCCAAGCGGCACGAAGCACGCGATGCACGTTTTCTCACCCGACGGAAACAGCCTTTACTACCTGCTGGCGAAACAGACGGCGCGATCCGCCGGTCCTGAATTGTGGGTGAATCATCTCGATTCTCGTGGTAACGAGCGCGTGTTTCCTGGAGTTGCCATCACTGGATACGAGATCGCCCCGGATGGCAAGCAAGTCGCTTACGTTTCTCCGGGCACCGATGGAAAGTCCCATATTTGGCTCGCTCCGCTCGACCGCCGTTTTGCGCCACGGCAGATCATCGCCTTCGAAGCCGACCAACCATGCTTTGCGGAAGACGGCACTCTGTTCTTCCGCGGAGTCGAAGGACAAACCACCTTCGTATTTCGATGGAATAAAAGCGGTGTAACGGAAAAGGCGTTTTCAAAACCTATCGTGATGTTGCACGGATGCTCTTTCGATGCAGCCTGGGTGATCGTTGCAGTTGATTCGGGCGATCCGGTCCTCGGCCCAGTGTGGGTAGCCTACAGTTTGCGAGACGACCGGACGGTTTCCGTATGCCACCTGTGCTGGCCGCAATGGTCGCGCGACGGCAAAGTTTTATACGCATGGCCGGATGTTGCGGAGCAGCGTCCTCTTCGTACAGGTTACGCCTTCCAGCTTCGCGACGGGCAAGCGCTTCCGGAACTTCCAACCGGTGGTATCACAGCCGACAACGTTAAAGCTCTGGCCGTCGTTCAAACTTATCCGGAGACCTCCCGAGTCGCTTTCTATCCTGGCCGCAATCCATCCCAGTACGCCTTCTATCGCGAAACGACGCAGCGAAACATTTATCGTATTCCGCTGCCGTAGCCAGAGTTCAGAGCGCGCGCGAGGCGCCGTGGCGTCCAACGGAGCCTACTTTCCACACGAGGGAGCCGCGGGTGGTGTCCACGCGGGCAGTGCCGGCAGATTCGCTTTAGCAAGGAGCGCGTTCAGTTCGACGGCGTTTGTGGATTGAAGACGGCGCAGATTGTCGAGCATCGCGTCGATGGCCCGGCATGGCCCATCGACACCGGCGATGACGCTCGGCGTCGGCTGGACGTCACCGACAAGCATATCGTTCAGCCGTCTCTCGAGGTCGCGATGCGCCGTTCCCAAACCGGCGGGTCCGTTCGCAAGCGTCGCGAGCGACGCGTCGAGTGTTTGTGCGGCACTCGCAATCTGTGGGGCCGCAAGCGCCGCACGCAGCTTCTCCACGTATTTGAATGCGTCGTACGTCACCGTAATTCCAGCGACCATGCGCTGCTGCAATTGAAACTGCGCCGCCAGCGCAGTTGCCGGAACCGGCACTCGCGGATCGGCGACGACGGTAATCGGTTCGGAATAGCTTCGGCCATTGACGGTCAACTTCGCGGTGTAGGTTCCGGGCAGCACCATGGGTCCGACCAGTGTGGTTCGCGGAGTCTGTCCCGGAAGGGCATGCCAGCTCAGCGTGTACTCGCGATAGTCGAGCAGATTGCCGTTGTAGCCATAGTTCAGCGTCGGCGGATCGGGATAACGGAGATCCCAGGCGATGCGGTGCATCCCGGCGGACGTTGGAAGCACAACGGGCGGTATGAGCCAGTATTCCGGCACGTTCGCCATCGTCGGGTCGGGCGCTGCAGGGACGTTCGAATACTGGCGAATCACATGGCCCGCCGCGTCGCTGATCGAAATCGTGATCGAGCCTGATGCCGTTGCGGCGAGGTAGTAATCCATGATGGCGCCCTCGGGCGGATTGTCGCCGACCTTCATTTCCGGCGGTACCGGCGTGTCCTGAGTATTGTCCCATCGGGCGCGGGAAGCCGGCGCAGGCTTGTACAGGAATGCGGGCGCATTCGACGACGTTGCCGCGCGCGCCTGGCGGAGCGGCGACACATCGTCCAGTATCCAGAAGCCGCGGCCGTAAGTCGAAACGACGAGATCATTCTCGTGGATCGTCATATCGGTGATGACTGTCGTCGGCAGGTTCAGCTGCAGCGATTGCCAGTGATCGCCGGCGTCGAACGATACGTATGCGCTCGTGACCGTTCCGGCGTAGATCAGACTCGAATCGACAGGGTCCTCGCGAACGACGCGAACGACTTCGCCGTCCGTCAAGCCGTTTGAGATTTCCTGCCAGCTCTGACCGTAATCGCGGGTGCGAAAGATGTGCGGATGGTTGTCGCGTGAAAGCAGTGCCACGTAAACCGTAGCGGCGTTGGTGTGAGAAGCGTCGATGACATTGATGCTGCCGGGCGGCAAATTTTTTGGCGTCACGTTCGTCCATGTCTTTCCGCCATCGCGTGTGACGTGAATCAACCCTGTACTGGCGCCGGTCCAGATCGTGCCCGCCGCTGCGGTCGAGGTCGCGAGCGAAGTAAGAGAACCGCCGGGCGCCGGCGCGCCAACGCCTCCTGCGCCCGATGGCGGTGGTTGCGCTGAAACACCGGCAGGCGCCGCAAGGTCCGAACTGATCCTGCGCCACGTCAAACCGCGGTCGCTTGAGGCGAGGACGTGCTGCGCCGCCATGTAAAGTGTGCGTGGATCCTGCGGCGAGAACGCAAGCGGTGGGGCGCCGCCGAAACGATCCTCTGCGGTAGGCTGATACAGCACGACGACCTGACCTGTGATCCGATCGTATCGCCGAAGGACGTGATACCAGCCCTGCGTGTACATGTAGCGTTTTTCGGATGGATCCGCGATCAGGAATCCGTTTTCGAATCCGCCGCCCGGATACCAGTCATACGGCCGAATCTCACCGAAGTCGGTGCGGCTGGCCACACACGCCGTGCCGGAATCCTGTTGCGGACCGCAAACGTGATAGGGAAAGTCGTAATCCGTGGACACCCGGTAAAACTGGCCGTTGACGAGTCCGTAATAAGGCGTCCACGATTCGCCATCGTCGACCGAGATTGCCGCGCCTTGATCGACGCCGGCAAGGATGCGTCTCGAGTTCGTCGGGTCGATCCAGAGAAAGCGCGGGTCCGCGCCGCTGGGCGCGCCCCAAAACGCCGCAACGTGCTGCCCAGCGTCAGTCGAGCGATAGATGGCGGTACCCATGAGATAAACAATGTTCGGACGCTGGGGATCCGCGTAGATCTTGCCGCCCGCGCTGGCGAGTTGCCGGGTGCCGAGCGTCCATGTTTCGCCGCCATCGTCCGATCGGAACAGGCCGCGTCCACTCGCTCGAGCGCCGGGAGAGCCCGCGACGGCGTACAACCGGCGGCCGTGTGTGCCGGACGCCAGGGCGAATGCGTTGATGCGCGCGCCATCCGGAAGGCCCCGCGTAGTCACGGGCTGCCACGTCGATCCGGCGTCGGTGGACTTATACGCGCCTGCCCCTGGACCGCCCGCCATCAGTACGTAAACGATCTGCGGTTCGGCATAATCGAGGTACACATCGGATGCTCCGGAGACGCCGTCCGCCGGCAACACTCGCGACCATGTACTCCCGCCGTCGGTCGATCGGTACAAGCCGCGCTCGCCCGCGGCGTCGGCGGCTCGGGGTCCCTGTACGGCGACAAAGAGATTGTTGGCATTTCGCGGATCGACGACGATACCCCCGATGTATTGCGACTCCTTCAGGCCGATGTTTGTCCAGGTCTTGCCCGCATCAGTCGACTTGTAGATGCCCTTGCCGACGGTGAAGGACCAGCCCGATAGGTTTCCGGTCCCGACGTAAACGATCTTCGGATCCGACGGTGCAACCGCGACGGCGCCGATCGAAGCGACATGCACGTCGTCGAAGATCGGCTTCCACGTCGTGCCTCCGTTCGTTGTCTTCCATACGCCTCCTTCCGGCAGCCCGACGTAATATGTCGTCGGATCTCCCGGCACACCTGCCGGCGCCGACACGTAACCGGACCGCGGAGGCCCAATGGATCGCCAGCGCATTTCTGCGAAATACGACGGCTGGACCTGCTGTGCATAAAACGTCGCGACTCCACAGGCCAGGACGGCAAGAACAAGAACGGCACGGAAACAAGCCAGGCGCATATTCAATCCTCTTTTTTAGTCCGCGGCCTCATGATCTTCAGCACGATACCTCCGATGAGGCTGCCGGACACCACGGACGTAAAGACCCAGAAGGCGGCGGTCACCAACGGAAGGGCGACGAAACCCAGAAAAGCGTTGGAATCGGAAAGGCCCGCGAAACGTCGCTCGTGCCAGTGGAAGATGCGCGCCGCCCAATACGTCGGAAGAACCATAGTCCGAGCGCAGACTGCGTAGATGAAAACGAGTTCCAGCAGCATCCGATGTGGACGTGGCGTACCGGCTTCGCCAATCTGGAGTGCGAAGTAAATCGGCGCAAGCACGGTCGTCAATGCGGCGATGCTGAGCATATTGTTGACAGCACTCAGCGCGCCGGCGCGTTCCGTGATCACTCTCACAACCACGACGATCGCTGCCGCAATCAACGGCCACTTTAAAGTCTCTTTGAATGCAATCCTCACGGCAGCGATCATGCAACACGTGGCTGAAGAACGACAAGCGCGACGGGCGGAGCTAATCGCGATCGCAGCAAATACCCTGCGCTGCGCGCCTACAACCCTGGTGCGATGTGCGATGAAGTAGGCGCCGGCTTCAGCCGGCGCGTGCGCGCAGCGCAGGGTGCCTGCCGAAATGCTTCTGTTGGGAAAACAGCCCCTTATGGCTGGGGCACCTGAACGTTGCCGCCCGCCAAAGGTATCGGGTTAAAGGTCAAGCCGGGTACAACCGTTCCGTTTGCCGTCGTGATCTGAAGACCAAACTGGTCCTGCTTCCCAGGTTCGCCCGCGTCGATCACAATAGCGCGGAACCTGTGGTTGCCGGCGTCGTTGACATTGGCCTTTCCAATGATGATCGCCTGGTTTCCGACGATCGACAGCGATTCGATGGCATTGCTCTTCACGACGACGTCGCCCGTTGCGCGATGCTCAATGTAGACCATTTGACCCTGGGCATTCCCATTTTTCAGGTACTTGAAATTCAACCCAAAGTTCGCCTTGACGTCATCTCGAACGATGGTGCCTCCGCCTGTAACGAAGCCGAGTGAAGGATCGAACACCGCAATCACGGCACTGGACGAGCCGGTGTAAAAATTTCCATCGACCTGTATCTGCACTTCATACACGTTAACGGGAACGTTGCTGAAGGTTGCCTTCGCCGTAGCCGTTCCACCGACACCTCCACCGGATGACACGGCAGTCCGCGAGATGGCGGATCCCGGACCCAAGGGTAATAAGTTGAAGGTGACTGGAGCTCCGTTGGCGATATCGCCCAAACTGCCATCCGGTAACTCCTGAACAGTTGCGCTGAGCGCGAAGTTCGCGGTTCCGCCCGGTGACGTTACTTGAACTGTGCTTGCGTTGGAAGCAACAGCGGTCACTACGGCATTCTCGCGACTGACCGTCAAGGTGTTCGCTCCGAGGCTGCCGCCGAAGAGCGGGTTGGTGCTGCTGAAGATCGCAACTGTCGAGTAGCTTCCCTGTCCCAAGGCGATCGTGTACGGCAGAACCGCAAGGCCCGCGGAATTGATCGGACTGGAACCGACCGCGGTTCCATTCACCATGAAGGTCACGTTACCGGAGGCGGTTTGTCCGGAGACCACATTGGGACTGACAGCGGCGGTGAATGTGACGCCATCGCTGTATTGTCCGGCCGTGGCGCCGATTGTGGTACCTGTGATGGAAGCCGATCGTGCGTTTGACGGTCCGGTCGCGGTCACACTTCCGAGTGCGTCCGGAGAACTGAGCGTCACCGTGAAACCCGGCGATGTCTGCGACCCTGCCGGAATCGTGACGCTGGCCGGCGAGATGGAAACGTTACCGGTCGAAACCGATCCCGTCAGATTCACGACGATGCCGCTGCCACCTGCGATCGGCTGCGACGCCACGACTCCATTGAAGACGCCGGGCGAACCGAGGACCGGCGTCAAGCTGATGCTCGACAACTCGTCGGACTTCGTCACGACACTTCGCACCACGATGTTGTCGATCATGACCCCGCAGGTGTGCCCCGGCCGGACGTCCGAACAGATCCCCGAACTGTCCTGTGTATAGTCGGGACGGAGCTGAACGGTCGTGCCTTGCATGCCGGGTATCCTGAGGAAAACGTGCTTGAACCCCTGCGAATCACCGGCCCACAACGACATATCCTGTAAATAGGCGGAACTGCTACTTCGTGGATTGTGCTTCGGATAGTGGTTGGCGCTTCCCGTTGTGAAGAATTCCGCGAAAGCTTCCACAAACTCGGCGCGCGCAAAATGGCCGGTAGTGAAGTCGGTGATACGCAGATCCATGCCGTCGTAGGCCAGCACATTGAAATTGGGATCGTCTTCGGTGTCGTAGCACACATCCATGTCGATGGTCACAAACTCCGAAACCGAGGGGATCGCGATATTGGGCGAGGCGACCCGCTCGAACCTTGTGGGATTACCGGTCCCGCCCACGCCATCGTTGGCGTTGGCGTGGAACAGGGCGTTCGACGTGGTTCCGCAGAAGGTGTCGCTCGTCGTCCAAGGCACGGTGTTCGCGCCACCGGCATGAATGGTCGTCCATGCTGTGGGAAGAGCGCCCGCGCTCACTCCGTTGAAATTTTGGGAGAAGATCGTCGTTCCGACTGGCGTGCCCGTGTTTTGCGTGAACATCACCGAGTTGGATCCTTGCGCACTCGAGATGTTCAACGCGAATTCGATCCTGGTTCCGGGCACGAACGACGGTGATACGGAGTAAATGAAGTCCGAGACGTTGGTCGCGCTGGCGCCCGGCGCGATATTCGGGTAGGGCGCCGTTCCGGTCACGATGGTGACTCCCGGTGTGCTGGTAGTCAGAGTCCCGGTGATTCCGGAATACGTTGTGGGCGAGGAGATCGCATTCGTCACGAAGTTCGAAATATTCACTTTCAGCGCGATCCGATCGCCTGCGTCAACAAAGCCATTTCCACCACTGTCGGTGAAAGTGAAACCACCGCCGGCTAAGGCCAGAGCGGCTTTCGCTGAGTTGACTCGGTTGACATAGAAATCGGGCGTCGTGAAGCTTGAATCGGGCTGACCGTCTACAAACGATGTCAGTCGGGTCGTGCCGGCCCATACCGCGAACAGGTCTCCACTAAACGTTGTGGCGCCGATGTAGTCACCCAGATTCGGTTGCGACGTATCGTTGCCGTAACCCGCATGAAATGGCCGGCAGTCCAGCGGGTCGGTCTGAATTCCGACGCAACCCGGAGACGTCAGCTGCGATTGCCTGGACCAGGTGACTCCGCCGTCGTCGGAAAAAATGAACGCCGAAGCGGTGAGGTCTCCGCTGTTTCCGACTTGCGTGTAATAGGTCACATAGACACGGCCCGTCGTCGGGTCCGCTGTGACATACGGGAACCATTGAGACCGGTCCAGCCCGGGACGCGCGTTCAGCAAGACGGCAGGTGAGAAGCTCACTCCGCCATTCGTGCTGCGATGGAAGGCAATGTCCGAACCGTCGCGATTGTTGTTGCTCGCATAGGCCACATAGACATTTCCTTCGGGTCCCACCGCCATGCCCGGAAAGCTGTGCACGCGATCATTGCCGAGTATGAAATCAATCACGAAGAATTGTGCGCCGTTCAACGCTATCGGCGGCCCCCACGTCACACCATTGTCTGTCGAGCGGGCAACGAAAGTATTTCCGGTAAACGCACTCAGGCTCGATGCGCTCCAGGCGACGTAAACGTTGGCAGAGCCATTCCTCGCGAACCTCGGCACCGAACCTGTATCGAAGGTCGACGATCCTGAATTCAACACCACCCCAGGTGACCAGGTGGGAGGATTACCGGTCGTGATGTCATCCGAATACGTCGACCGTATTTCCACGCCTGCCGGAATCCCTGTCAGTGCGCTCGACGAAAAATTCGTCCATGTCATGATGACCCTACCGGTGTCGGGATCGACATCGATCAATTCCTTGTCCGCAGCGTCGCGCGCGTTTGAACCGCTGAGCGCGCCATGCGGATTGCTGGCAGCGGTAACCTCAAATGGCCCTGTCCACGTGTGGCCGCAATCGACAGACCGGTGAATGCTCATCGTCTGCGCTGAGCCGGCAAAGGTGTTTCCGGAAGTGCCGACACCGATACCTTTCACCATGATCGACGAGTAGATGAAATTGCAGCCGCCCACATTTTTGACGTCCGGATCGCCGGACACCTGCGGCAATTTCGCGGTGCCGATATTGCCGTTGGTTGGCGCGGGAAGTTGACCTCCGTCGGTCCAGTGAAGGCCACCGTCATCGGAATAAGCGAAGCCGGAAATAGACAGAGGGTTTGAGTTGAAACCGCGAAAATCATTAAAAGCCACCACCACGTGAGCGCCCGTGGGATCCATCGCGATCGCGACCTCGGATTGTGTGCTGCCCGGTCCGGTATCTTCGCCTCCCACCTCGCAACCATCGTCGTCGCACACGATCGAATCATCGGGCGGTTCAACATCATCATCAATATTCGGTACTGTCAGCGCATGACGAGTTTTGCCCACCTTCGTTTTGAGAAATTCGCGCGCCCGGGCCTTCGCCGCAGCGAGGTGTCCCATCGATGACATCAGGTCTTCCGGACTCTCGGTGATCTTGCGTGCGAACTTTTGTTCCTGCGCTTTCGTGCTCATGAGTGATAGAACCAGTGCCAACAGCACAAACCCTGAAGTCAAAGCGAATCTCCGCATCTTTCAATCTCCTTCACGAGCGCCGCTGGGTTCTTCACAGCAGGCGCGAGGCAGCTTCCGGGTCTTACGAAAATCTGTTTTCTTGGATGCAGCCCATGCCGCCGTGTTCAAGCTTCGCGGCGGCGGACAAAAAGCGGCCGCGTGCGTCGGCTTCGCACAGTCAGCAACAGGCGGATTAATTTAAAGTGAAGCGGCGATCTATAACGCACCGTTGTCTATCTGACAAGGCAATTGTTGGGGAGTGCAGTCGCGTCGATCGAAAAGAGCGCGCGCAAACTCAGAACGCGAAGAACGGCCATTCAGGGTCCATGCCGAGCATGATTTGACCGACCGACTCCAGCTTGCTCGTGTTGATGAACGCATGCTGGGTGATCACATGGATGTCCCGAAAATGTTTCGTAAACGGGTATTCTTCGCGAATGCCCGAAGCGCCGACAACGTCATGGATGAGGTCGACGGCTGCAGCCGCTTCAAGAACGGCATGCGTCATGGCGAGCTGCATCTTGCCTTTCATCCGGACGCCGATCGGCCGCGCCGCGACCGCTTCCGTCCACGCTTCCTCGAATGTGTCGTACAGATAAGCGCGACCGGCACGGACTCTCGCTTCGGCTCGAGCGAGTTGCGATTGGACGGCGGATCGATCTTTGAGTGTCTTCATCGTGTAGGTCGGAATCTTTTTCGTGACGACATCGATGGCCTCGTCGACTGCCACCCGGGCGATGCCGAGGGCCGCGGTGACAATCGCGGCGACTGCGGGCCAGATGGTCAGCCGGTACAGCGGGCCTTCGTAGGCGCGGCCGGGTTTTTGGAGGGGTACCCAGTCCACGGCCCAATCTGCCGGGATGAAGGAATTGTCGAGGTTGACGTCATGGCTTCCGGTGCCGCGCATACCCATCGTGTTCCAGTTTTCGAGGATCTGGGCATCGCCGGCGCGAAACGCGGTCAGCAGAGTCTGCGGAATTCCATTCGATCCAACCCGCATCACACCATCATCGAAAATGTTGGCCAAACCGAAAATCACTTTCGCCTGATGGGCCCCGCTGACGAAGGTCTGCCGGCCCGAGAGCCGATAACCTCCGTCGACCGGAACGGCCTTGCGTATCGGGTTGAACGAGCCGGCCAGCGTCGCATCGGGACTGAATATCGCCTTCGCGGCATGGTCGCCGTACCACGAGCCAAATAAATCGATGCCTGTGGAGAGCGCCAGGTTCCATCCGGCCGCGCTGTCAATGCGCGACACTTCTTCAAGAACCTGTAAACCGGCAACCGGTTCGGCCTCGAAACCGCCAAAAGCCATCGGGCGCCACAGCTTGTAAAGACCGGCCTTCTGCATTGCCTGTGCTGCGGCCGGAACAAGCCTGCAGTCACGGTCGGCCGCGGCCGCGTGCTCGCGAACGACCGGGGCAATATCGCGGACCGCTTTCAGCAATGTATCGATCGTGGACATGAGCGCCTCCTCGCCAATAGAATTCCCCAATTCGTCGTAATGGCTTGATCGATGGCGGACAGTACTCAAGAAACCCATCGCGCGTCGTTGAAGCGTGCGGAAAATTTCTGAAAATTTGTGAAAGCCGTTGCGGGCAGCGATGACAGCAGACAAACAGTCTTATCAATTCGGACCCTTCCGCGTTGACGCGCTGAAGCGCCGGTTGCTGCTGCACGACGCGGTTGTGCCGCTCACTCCCAAAGCCTTCGATATTCTGCTGGTTTTGATTCACTCTAACGGCGAAATCGTCGGCAAGGAAGACTTGATCCGCGCTGTGTGGCCCGATACGGCCGTCGAGGAAAACAATCTCACGCGGAACATCTCCGCGCTCAGGAAGGCGTTGGGAGAAAACCCCGCCGAGCACCGGTACGTCGTCACCATTCCGGGACGTGGATATCGTTTCGTGGCGGAAGTCACACCGACGTTCGAATACTCGGAAGTACCAGCCACAACTGCAACGCCGTCCAGGAAACCTTTCCGCCGAATGCCTTTCGACGGCCGAATCCTTGTTGCAGCATTGATCGTACTCGTCGTGTCGATCCGTATTGGCAGGTGGACACATCGCGCGGACTCCACCAGCCGCGCTGGAGCGTTCGAGAATTTCGAGCTATCGAGACTCACCTACAGTGGCAATGCAGGAAGTCCGGCCATTTCACCGGATGGCAAGTACGTCGCGTATAACGTGGTTGAAAACGGATATCCCAGTATCCGGCTCAAACATCTCGCTGTGGGCAGCACGCAACAGATCCTTCCTCCATCGGAGGTCCGGCATCTTGGCGGATTAACCTTCTCTCGTGACGGCAAGCAGATCTACTTCATCAAATCCGATAAGCTCGGACCATTGAATTCGCTCTATCGAATGCCTGCGCTCGGAGGAGTGCCGTCAAAAGTGATCACCGGCGTCGATGGGATTGGGCTTTCTCCCGATGGGAAGAGGCTGGCCTTCATCCGAAATTCCCGTGAACTTGATGAGAGTGCGTTGATGATCGCGAACGAGGACGGTACCGGAGAGCACCAGCTTGCCCGCCGGCCGTTGTCGGACGGATTCAGTTACGCCGCCTGGTCGCCTGACGGAAAGGTCATTGTCTCGTCTGCCGGCAGCACCGAAGTCAGCGGCGCACGGATGTATCCGGTCGAGGTGCGAGTCGCGGACGGCGCGCAGAGGGTAATCACTGATAAACGATGGGTACTTCTTGAAGCCGTAAGCTGGCTTGCGGACGGCAGCGGCTTGATCGTCGCCGGCAGGGACAAGGGAACGGTGACCAACTGGATCTGGCGCATTTCGTATCCTGGCGGTGAAGTGCGAAAACTGACCGCCGACACGGATACCTATACCGGATTGAGCCTGTCCGCGGATACTCGCGCGCTCGTCAGTTCGAAGCTGGATCTGCAACGCAGCATCTGGACGGCAAATGTTGGACATGATGCCGGGAGTCGGGCAACTTCCGCGAGACAGATCACCAGCGGAACAAGCAACTACCTTGTGTTCGGCTGGTTGCCGGATGGACGAATACTCTATACATCTTCCGCCAACAACCCGCTGGGTGAGGACATCTGGATCATGAACCCGGATGGAAGCGGGATTAAACAACTGACTGCCGGCGGCCGCAACGAAAGCCCCACGGTTTCACGCGACGGACGATTCATCATCTTTGAATCGGATCGCGCGAACAGCTTGAACCTGTGGAGAATGGAAAACGACGGCACCAATCTCAGGCAGCTGACACAGGGTAAGGACGAAAGATTTCCGGCCATCTCTCCTGATGGAAAATGGGTCGTGTACACATCGGCAGACGACGAAATCCTGTGGAAAATGCCGGTCGACGGCGGTCCCGCCCATCGGCTGACCGACAAGGGCTGGCGAGCCTCGGCCATTTCGCCCGACGGCAAATGGATCGCTTCGTTTTTTCAGGATCCACAGCAGCCTCAAGCGCGATTCAAAATAGGGCTCGTCCCGTTCGAGGGTGGAGCGCCAGCCCGGCTTTTCGATTTCCCAACGGAGCTGCAGCCCGCCCAAGCCGTGCGCTGGGCGCCCGACGGACAGTCGTTGATTTACCCGGGCAAACGCGGCGGCTTCTGGAATCTCTGGCGGCAACCGATAATCGGCGGCAAGCCCGCGTCGCTAACCGATTTCAACTCGACCGACCAAATCTTCTCGTTCGACTGCTCGCCTGACGGCAAACAGATCGCCCTCGCGCGCGGCTCCTGGGTCGTCGACGTCGTGATGATGCGCGACGTCAGACCGTGATGGCGCAGCAGGCGGCACCATGTGAGCTGCTTTTGTGAATGTAATGCGGTTGCGAGTTTCGCTGTGCGTGCATTACATTATTGACCTATGGGTCATACAATTACTGTGCGTCTCACGCCCGAGCTGGCGGAGTGGCTTCAAACAACGTCCCGCAAGTGCGGTGTCCCTCAGTCATCACTGTAGATGTCGGCGATTTTCGTGTGTATCGCAAGAACCACAAAGATTCTATTCCGCTGATACACCCTCCAATAAACCAGCGGCGCGTTATCGATCGCCGGCAGGATTGAAGGCGAGTTTCGCGCTGGAGTTCGCGAGAGTAGCCACCGACAGAAATACCAAACGAGCGATTTTGGTCAGCTTCGGATAGTTGATCCGTTCCCAGGTGTCATTCTCGGTGTGATAGTCCGGATGCAAGCCCGTTTGGAATTCCACCTGGGGAATGTGCCGTGTTGCGAACCAGAAGTGGTCGCTTCGAGACCACAGGGAATCCGGATCGACGGTGTCCATTTTGTAATCCAGCTTCAGGCCGACTTGCTCGTTCTGTTGTTCGATGATTCTCCGGAGACCGGAGTTGTAGCGTGTTCCCAGGACATTCACCATATTCACGTTGCCGTCCGCAGGCACGGGCCAATTCGCGTCGTTCTCATCGCGGCCGATCATGTCGAGGTTGAGGTTCGCGACCGTGCGATCCAGCGCGACGAGCGGATGCGTGACGTAGTAGTAAGATCCGAGAAAGATGCGCTCCTCGCCGTCGTAAGCGATGAACAGGACGCTTCGCCGAGGGCGAACATTCCCTTTCACGAGCGCCCTGGCGGTGCCCAACATTCCGGCAACGCCCGAAGCGTTGTCGTCCGCGCCGTAATAGATGTGGCCGTTCGCGGCGCCCATATGATCGTGATGCGCCGTCACGATGATCGTTTCCGGCTTCAGCGCCGGATCGGATCCTTCGAGAAGTCCGGCGACGTTGCGTCCCTCGTGCTTCTGCAGATTGGCAAAAGCCTTTGAAACACAAACAGAACTGCCGGGGACATCCAGTGAGTTCGGATGAAGCGTCTGTTCGATTGCGTCCTGCAGACCCTCCACGGTTTTACGGGAAGGCTCCAGGAGTTGATTCGCAATGCTTCCCGAAATCGAAAAAACCGGGAGGTCCCACATCTCACCGTCCAGCGCAAAGCTCGGGCCGACTGCCGGCCGCGGCGAGCTTGCCGGAGTCTGCTTAACGATTCTGGAATCCTGGCCCTGCACCAGGAGCAAGGCCGCGGCGCCGCGTTTGCGGACCTCTTCGATCTTGTGCCAGTTGAAAGCGTGATAGGTATCCCACGATCCCATGAATTTCGAACCCGGATCGTTGGCTTGCGGTTCGCGATTGAAGGCCACCACAACTTTGGATTTCACATCGATGCCGGAAAAATCGTTGTACCCGTATTCGGGAGCGTCGATGCCGTAGCCCGCAAAGACGACGTTCCCGCACGCCGCCGTGTCTCGCAGGCTCTGTCGCACGCTTCGGAAATCCTGATTGAATTTGAATGAATGTTCAGTGCCGCCGATATTCGCGGTCATCGTCGTACGGGCGGCGTCGTATTCGCCCGTGAGGATCACCATTTTCTGATAGTACGTATTGTCGTCCCCGACGGCTTTGAGACCCAGCCTCCGGAACTCCGACGCGATGTATTCCGTCGCGATGTGGTCCTCGGCGCTTCCGGCATTTCGTCCTGCGAGGTCCTTCGATGCGAGGAAGGACAGATCAGCGCGGATGTCTGATGCTTGTATCAACTCGGCAGCTTTCTTGATCGATTGTGGCGATGAATCCTGACCGGCCAACAGAGAGGCTGCGGCTGCGAACCACAGTACGGTTAATCCTCTGCTCATGGAGCATGACTATACATCGCGTCCGGTCTTCCAATGAAAGGTCACCCACGGAGCCCGTCGCTGCGCTCCGGTTTTTGACAGTTTTGCCGTAACGCACAGAACCCGGAGCGTAACGACGGGCTTCGTGACGCGCTTCTTAATCATGACGCAGCGCGTGAATCGGATCGAGTTTGGCGGCGCGCGCCGCCGGATAACTTCCGGCCGCAAGGCTCACGGCGATTGAGAAACCGATCGCGCTCGCGATCAGCCACAGCGGCAACGAAAACAGCGTTCCGGCCGTGCCGCCCTGGCTTCGAATGTAGAGGTTCGCGCCGAAGTTAATAACTTGTCCC
The DNA here is from genome assembly GCA_964584785.1 of uncultured Solibacteraceae bacterium. Lineage (GTDB taxonomy): Bacteria > Acidobacteriota > Terriglobia > 20CM-2-55-15 > 20CM-2-55-15 > JAHFTY01. The sequence goes on along the minus strand of CAZPBY010000015.1, from coordinate 94,789 downwards.
ACGATCCACGCCAGGGCAATTCCGGCGAGTCCGCCGAACACGCCGATAACGGACGCTTCAATCAGGAAAATGCGACGGATATCGCCGTCGCTGGCGCCGATGGCTTTCATTATTCCGATCTCCCGGGTCCGTTCGAGGATCGACATCACCATCGTGTTGACGATTCCAAGCGATGAGACGGCCAGCGCGATGGAGCCGATCAGACTCAGGAAGATATCCAGAATGATGAACGCGTTCTTCGCGCCTCTCAGCGCATCGTCAGCCGAAAAGACGGTGAAGCCCATTTGCCGAAGGCGGTCTTCGATGTCCTGCGTGTATTGCGGCTGCCTGACTTTGACGGTGAGCGTTGAATAAGACCTCGGTTCACCGGGATCGCGCATCAAGGATTGCGCATTGGCGACGATTTCGTCATTGATTTTCCGCGCCATTGCCAGCGGAATGACCACACTCAATAACGGAATGCCGGGGCCGACCGGCAGCGATCCGACACTTCGTTCGACGATTCCCTCGACCCGGCATTCGAGATCCGCGCGGTGGACTTGAAATCCGCCGTTGAACGCTGCTCCCTTCACATCCGTCGCCGTCGCCGCGTACGATAGCTTCGCCGTCTTGCCGATCAGGCTGCCCGGATTCTGCCGGTCGATTTGTCGCGCCATGTCCAGACTGAACATGCATGCGTGTTCGTTCTCGTCTGCGAAGAACCGCCCAAACGACAGCGTCTGGAACGAACCTTCGTTTCTCGATGACATCGGTACGCCGATCGCCGGAACGGTCTGGGAAAAACCGTCGAGCGACATCTCTACGGGCAAACGCAGATTCGGATAAACCTCGCGGACATTTTCCAAAGCGGAAATCTGCTTCAGGGCGGCGTCGTCCAGCTTTGCCGCCGGAACTTCTGATGCCGCCGCGGCACCACCACGGCCCCGGAATCCTCCAAATCCCCGCCGGCCGCCGCGCGCCCCCAATTGCGCCAGGGGACCGGGCAGGTCGCTTTGTGACGCGACGGTGATGGTTCCAAACAGACCCGATTGCAGGAACCGTCCAACGGTTTGTTCCTGTAAACCGACTCCGAGGGAAATCATTCCCCCGAGTGACGCGATTCCGATCGAGACGCCCAGCGTGGTGAGCGCAGTGCGGAGCTTCGATTGACGCAGGTTTCGCAGCGAGAGGCCCAGCGTATCGTTAAACGTCATGATGGAGAATCCGTCTGAACCACGCCGTCCATGAGGGTGATCGTCCGGTGCGCATACTTCGATGCGATCGTCGAATCGTGGGTCACGAGGATCACCGTCTTGCCTTCCTGCTCGTTGAGGTTCTTGAGCACTTCCATGATTTCACGCGACGTCCGGCTATCGAGATTTCCCGTCGGTTCGTCCGCCAGGAGGAGACGGGGCTTGTTCGCAAGCGCTCGAGAGATCGCAACGCGCTGCTGCTCGCCTCCCGAAAGCTCTTTCGGTGTATGCCGCTGACGGCCGGCAAGGCCCATGGATTCGAGCAGCATTGCGCCGCGGTGGTCTCGTTCAGTCCTGGGAATTCCCGCAAACATCATGGATAGCGTCACGTTTTCGAGAGCGCTCATCGTCGAGACGAGATTGAAAGACTGAAAAATGATGCCGACGTTCCGGCGGCGATGAACGCTGAGTTCCTCGGCCGTCATGGTGGCCAGATCGCTGCCGTCGATTCGCAGCGTGCCGGATGTCGGACGATCGAGGCCGGCAATCAAATTGAGCAGCGTTGATTTTCCGGATCCTGAAGGTCCAAGAAGCGCGACGAATTCTCTGTCCGAAACGGCGATCGACACACCGTCGAGTGCGCGGACAACGTTGTCACCCATGCGGTAGTGTTTTTTCAAGTCATCAATCTGAAGCAGGAGGCCCATGCCGCCATCATCATACACGCGACAAAGGCTACCCATGGGGGCTGGTCGGGAGCGAAAACGGCTATTCGCCGAATAGACTATACTCCGTGCGTGCGCAACCCTGAATTCAATCGCCGCATCTACTCCGTATCCGAATTGAGCTTCGAAATCCGCGAGATGCTCGAGCGGCGTTTCACGGACATCTGGGTGGAAGGCGAGATTTCGAACTTCAAGTCCTCGGCCGCCGGACATCTGTATTTCACCCTCAAGGATGACCGGGCACAGCTCAACGCGGTCTGCTTTCGCAATACTGCTCGGCTTTTGCGTTTCAAACCGGAAAATGGAAAGCGGTTCCGCGCGCGCGGGCGCGTCAGCACGTACGAAGGGCGCGGCGAGTATCAGTTGATCGTCGAAGTGCTCGAGCCGGCAGGTTTAGGGGCGCTTCAACTCGCTTTCGAACAACTGAAGGAGAAGCTCGAAAAGGAAGGATTGTTCCGTCCCGAGCGCAAGCGCCGGATTCCCGTGTTTCCGAAGAAAGTCGGTGTGGTGACGTCCGCGAAGAGCGCCGCACTCCGCGATTTTTTGACGGTTTTGAAACGCCGTCACAATGCCGTGGACGTCTTGATCTACCCGGCCGAAGTGCAGGGCGACGGCGCGTCGCTGCAGATCATGGAGGGGATCGACTTCCTGAGCCGCCATTCGGACGTCGACGTCATCGTGATCACGCGCGGAGGCGGTTCGATGGAGGATCTGTGGCCCTTCAACGAAGAGCGCGTGGCGCGGGCGATCATCCGTTCTCAGAAACCGGTGATCTCCGCCGTCGGGCACGAGATTGATTTCACGATTGCCGATTTCGTCGCCGATTTGCGAGCCGCCACGCCCAGCGCGGCGGCAGAGATTGTCATCCGGTCGAAGGAGGAGCTGTACCAGCGCGTCGATCAGCTGCGTGGCCGCCTGGAAGGAGCCTTGAAGTATCGGCTGAGCAATTGGCGGCATTTTCTTGCATCGAAAGTCGGGAGTCGCGGATTCGTCGTAGCCGAAGCGAGGATTCGACGATTATCCCAGCAAGTGGACGATTTCACGTTCCGTCTCGAGCAGATCGGCCGGTCTGGAGCGTTGACCCGGCGGCGTTCCCATGCAGTCGAATTGGCGGAGCAGCGATTGACGAACGCCGTGAAGCTGTCGCTCCAGAAATCGTATCAGTCATTCGCCCGCATCGCGCACACGCTCGACGCGTTGAGTCCGCTTGCGGTCCTGGAGCGAGGCTACGCCATTTGCCAGACGCCCGACGGACGCGTGGTGCGGTCGTCGGATGATGTGGAAATCGGCGCGGCGGTTTCGATAAGACTTCATCATGGCAAACTGGCAGCGAACATCTCCGGACGATCCGAATAGTCCGGCGTGGGGTTCTCAAAGCGGTTTTTCAAGGTTACAATTCCCGGCTGAAATACGAAAACGAAGGGGCACTGATGGGGAAAGCTTTAGACGGTGTGCGGATCCTCGACATGACACATGTGCAGTCGGGACCGACGTGCACCCAGATTCTGGCATGGTTTGGCGCGGACGTGATCAAGATCGAAAAACCCGGCGAGGGCGACCCGACTCGCACTCAGTTGCGGGACATTCCGGATGTCGACAGTCTGTACTTCACAATGTTGAACGGCAACAAGCGAAGCGTGACTTTGAATCCCAAGACCGAAGCGGGAACGCGGATCTTCACAAAGCTCATCGAAAAATGCGACGTCATGGTCGAAAACTATGCGCCGGGCGCGATCGATCGCATGGGGTTCCCGTGGAAGAAAATCCAGGAGATCAACCCGCGGATGATTTACGCCTCGGTAAAAGGATTCGGCCCGGGACCATACGAGGACTGCAAGGTTTACGAAAACGTGGCGCAGTGCACAGGCGGGGCCGCATCGACGACCGGCGAGATCGACGGTGTTCCGATGGTGACGGGCGCGCAGATCGGCGATTCGGGAACGGGAATTCATCTTGTCGCAGGCATTCTGGCGGCGCTCTTTCAACGCGAAACCAGCGGGCGGGGTCAGCGCGTGACTTGCGCCATGCAGGACTCGGTGCTGAATCTCTGCCGCGTGAAGCTTCGTGACCAGCAGCGAATCACAAAAGGCCCCCTCAAGGAATACCCGCAATATCCTAACGGAAAATTCGGAGACGCCGTGCCTCGCGCCGGCAACGCCTCGGGTGGAGGCCATCCCGGCTGGATCGTCCGCTGCAAAGGTTGGGAAACGGATCCCGACGCCTACATTTACGTGATCACTCAGGCGCAGGCTTTTCCGGCTCTGGCCAAAGTCATCGGTCACGAAGACTGGCTCACGGATCCGAATTACAACACGCCCGAAGCCCGGTTGCCGCGGCTCAAGGCGGTCTTCGCGGAAGTCGAGAAATGGACCATGACGATGGCGAAAATGGACGTCATGGCCACTCTCAATCCCCTGAATGTTCCCTGTGGTCCGATTCTTTCGATGAAAGAAATCGCCGAAGAACAGGCTCTTCGAGCAACAGGAACCGTCGTCGAGGTGGATCATCCGAAACGCGGCAAATACCTGACCGTCGGCAATCCCATAAAGTTGTCCGACTCTCCGGCGGATGTCCAGCGATCGCCGCTGTTGGGAGAACATACCGAAGATGTGCTGAGGAACGTCCTCGGCATGAGTAGCGATGAAATCCAATCCGCCCGTCAGCAGGGCGCAATTTAAGGCACCAGCGTGAAGTACAGGGTATTGATTCTCGGCGCCTCCTACGGTTCGTTGTTCAGCACGAAGCTGTTGCTGGCCGGTCACAGCGTTTGTTTGGTGTGTACCAGGGCCACGGCGGACCTGATCAATCGTGAAGGAACGATCGTGCGGTTTCCGATTCGCGGCCGCGAATCGCTGCTTGACGTGCGATCGAAAAAACTGTCTGGCGAGCTTTCCGCGAGCGCACCCGCCGAGACCGATCCGGGCAAGTTCAATCTGATCGTGTTGGGTATGCAGGAGGCGCAGTACGGTTCCGAAGGCGTTCGCGAATTGATGCCTCGGATTGCGGCGTCGCGCGTTCCTTGCCTGGCGATCATGAACATGCCGCCCTTGCCCTACCTCAAGCGAATTCCAGGACTCTCCACTGAAGCGGTCGTCGGCTGCTATGCCGATCCTGGAGTTTGGGATGGATTTGATCCGGCCCTGACCACGCTGGCCAGTCCGGATCCGCAAGCATTTCGGCCGCCCGAACAGCCGAAGAACGTTCTTCAGGTGGGTCTGCCGACCAATTTCAAGGCGGCCCGGTTCGACGCGGAGTCGAGCACTGCAATCCTTCGCAATCTGGAAAACGACATCGAGGCGGCACGATTCGATGCCGGCGACGGTCCTGTCGAGATTCCCGTGAAGCTCAAGGTCCACGATTCCATTTTTGTGCCGCTTGCGAAGTGGCCGATGCTGGTGGCCGGTAATTATCGATGCATTCGTCCGGACGAAATGATCCCGATCAAAGATGCCGTCCACGCGAACGTCGACCGGTCGCGAGAGATCTACGACTGGGTCTGGAAGCTTTGCACACGGCTCGGCGCGGACGACGCCGACATGGTGCCTTTTGACAAATACGCCAAGGCGGCCGAAGGTCTCGGCAAACCTTCTTCCGCGGCCCGCGCGCTGTTTGGAGGGGCCGAGCATATTGAACGCGTGGATTGTCTCGTCCGACGAATCGCAGGTCAGCAGGGATTGCGGTCCGATACGCTCGACGAGATCGTCGCCCTTGTCGATGCCCGGCTGAGGAAGAATCGCGCTAAAGCCGAAATGGTATAGGAGGATCCTTGATTCTGAACCCTTGGTTTCAGCTCATCGCGTCATTGATCTCCATGATCATGATCGCCAACCTGCAATACGCATGGACGCTGTTTGTCGGGCCGATTCAGCAGGCCAATCCGTGGAGTCTGCCGGACGTGCAATGGGCGTTCAGTCTGTTCGTGCTGTTCCAAACGTGGGTGCAGCCTCTTGTCGGCTGGACCATCGATCGCCTTGGACCGCGACGGTGCATCACGGCGGCAGGCATTCTTTGCGGCGCGGGCTGGGCGGCCATGGGGTATGTTTCGAGTCTGCCGCAACTTTATATCGCATACGTCGTCGCGGGAATCGGCGCAGCGATGGTTTACAGCGGCTGCATTGGATCGGCGCTGAAATGGTTTCCGACGCGGCGTGGATTTGCATCAGGAGTCATTGCTGCGGGTTTCGGCGGCGGCACGGCGTTGTTCATCCCGATCATCACGAGCCTCATCAAACAACAGAGCTATCGAGAAGCGTTCCTGTACACGGGCGTCTTTCAGGGGTTGGTTATCGCCGTTGCCGCGCAGTTCCTGCGTCACCCGGATCGAAGTTTCTCGCCGCCGGCTGCGAGCGCCGCTGTGAAAACCAATGCGCGACGTAACTCGGAACATTTCACGACGGCGGAGATGCTGCGGACGCCGCACTTCTATCTGCTTTACGTGATGTTTGTCGCGATTGCTACCGGCGGTCTCGTTCTGACCGCTCAAGTGAGCCCGCTCGGCAAGATCTGGAAGATTGCTCCGGCCGTCGTGACGCTCACGCTGACGTTGAATCCCATTGCGAATGCGGTAAGCCGTATCGGCTGGGGTTGGGTGTCGGACAAGACAGGCCGCGAGATTGCGATGGCTGCCGTTTTTTTTCTGCAGGGTCTGTTACTGATCGCGGTCGTGGCGTTTGGAACCGCGTCGGGAAACCTCTTCACCCTGACGATTGTCCTGGCTTTCCTGACATGGGGCGAGGTGTTCTCTCTGTTCCCGTCAACCTCGGGCGACTACTTCGGCAGTACGTTCGCAACCTCCAACTACGGAGTGCTGTACAGCGCCAAAGGCGCCGCGGCCATCATCGCGGGTTTTGCAGCAGGTGTCTATCTGCGATATCAAAGCTGGAACGTGGTTTTCTATTTTTGCGCGGGCATGGCCTTTCTCGCGAGTGTGCTGGCGCTGGTCCTTCGCGCTCAGTCAATGCCTTCAAGAAGCACGGCTCGGGCTGTACGCGGGATTTCTGAAACAGCAAAGGTTTAAAAAGCGGGATACCCATGACGCTCGCCTATCCACCGCGTGAGCTTTGGCCCGACCGCCTCTACGAACTTCCAGAGTTGGAGTATCCCGAATCGTTGAACGCTTCTGCCGAGCTTCTGGACAAGAACGTCGCGGAAGGCCGCGGGGGCGCACCTGCCATTTATTTCAACGACTCCGTACTCACGTATTCGCAGGTGTTGGAAGAGGTTCAGCGCCTCGCGTCGATGTTGCGAAGCGATGGTGTCGAGCCGGGCGATCGAGTCGTACTCCGACTTTTCAATCGGCCACACTTCATTACGACCTGGTTGGCGGTTGTGCGGATCGGCGCTGTCGCGGTCGCGACGGCGCCTGCGATCAAGGCTCGCGAGTTGAACGTAATTTTGGACAGCGCGAAGCCGAAGTTGCTGATTTCCGAACCCGATCTTTGGGATGAAGTTGAGAAGATCCGGGGTTCAAGATCTGTCACGGAGCCCGTCGCTTCGCTCCGGGTTCTGAACCTGGTTGCGACGCCGACAGTCCGCCCGAGCTTTTCGACTGATCTGGTAAGAACGGCGCGCGAGTCGCTTGCGATAGTGGCGTACACCTCCGGCAGTACGGGAACTCCAAAAGGATGCATGCATTCGCATCGCGACATCCTCGCGGTGTGTGATTCCTACGCACGGTACGTGTTGAAGCCAACTTCTGCCGATCGGTTCGGTGGACATCCAACGATGGCCTTTGTTTACGGTCTGGGCGGGCTGCTGCTGTTTCCGTTTCGCTTTGGTGCGTCCACCGTCCTGCTGGACAAGTTCACGCCCGAAGCACTCGCGGAGACCATCCGCCGGCATCAGGTCACCATCGCGTTCTGCGCGCCGACAAGCCTTCGAATGATGATGAAGAACTGCCCTGAGCTTCGCGCGTCTGTGTCGTCGCTTCGATGTGCGATCAGTGCGGGCGAGACGCTGCCTGCGAACGTCTACAGGGCGTGGCTCCGAGCGACTGGAGTGGAAGTACTCGACGGAATCGGAGCGACCGAAACGCTGCACATGTTCATATCGAACCGGCCCGGACGGTCGCGGCCGGGTACGACGGGCGAGGTCATACCAGGCTATGAAGCCATGGTGGTCGACGAGGCGAGCTTGAAACCTGTTCCGGACGGGCAGTCCGGCCTGCTTGCCGTTCGCGGCCCCACAGGCTGCCGTTATTTCGACTTGCCGGATCGTCAGCGACAGTACGTACGTGATGGGTGGAATATTCCGGGAGACATTTACGTCCGCGACGCGGACGGCTTCTTCCACTACCAATGCCGCAACGATGACTTGATCATCAGCGGTGGCATCAACATCGCCGGACCTGAGATTGAAGGCGTGTTGCTGGAGCACCCTGCCGTGGCGGAAGTCGCGGTAGTGGCGTCGCCGGACGAACTTCGCGGCATGATTCCAAAAGCTTTCGTTGTCCTTCGTCAGGGCTTTAATGATTCCGACGAGCTTAAGACGGAAATGCAACGGAAGGTGCAGTGCGAACTTGCCTCATACAAGTGCCCGCGAAAGATCGAGTTCGTCGCGGAACTTCCCAAGACCAGCACCGGAAAGATCCGCCGTACGGAACTGCGCCGGCGCGAGTTCGGCGTGAATGCCGTATCATGATGGCGTGAGCATCGAGAACAAGCTGCTCGATTTGATGGGACGTGCAATGGGCCGGTTCTCCATGCTGAGGCCGGGCGACAGGGTTGCGGTCGGTGTTTCCGGCGGAAAGGACAGCCTGTCGTTGCTGCACGCCATGGTCGCGTACCGGAAGCGCGTGCCTTTTCCGTACGAGCTTGTGGCGGTCACGCTCGAGCAGGGCAAATTCAAACTTCCCATCGCCGCTCTTGCCGAAAGAATCGGGAACCTGAGTGTAGATTGGGTCGTTCGCGAGGATTCCGCAACACTGGATCTCATCGCCAACGGCATCCCTCATGGCTGCGACGTCTGCAGCCGGCATCGCCGCTATCACCTTTACAATATCGCCTCGGAACTCGGCTGCCACGTGCTTGCACTCGGCCACACCGCCGATGATTGCGCCGAGTCGCTCCTCCGGAACATTCTCTTCAATGGACGCATCGCGTCGTTGCCGCCTGTGGCGGAGTCCCGCAAAGGCAAGCTCCGGCTGATCCGCCCGCTGGTGTATGTCAGCGAAGACCTGTCGACGGAATATGCGCGGGCTCAGGGTTTCCTCGCGATCGGCTGCGTTTGCAGCGAGAAGGAAAGTATTCGAAAGGAAATCCGCGCCTTCCTCGATGACATGAGATCCCGTCATGTCGGGATTTCTTCATCGATGACGGCCGCTCTCGCGAACGTGAATCCTTACACCTTGTTCGATCAATCGCTGCGCGATTTCGATCCGCAAAACATCCCGGTAGAAATCGAAGTCGAATAGCAAGGTTACAGCACGAAGCCCGTCGCTGCGCTTCGGGTTCCGAACCTTTCGGCGAACACTGACGGAACCCGGAGCGCAGCGACGGGCTTCGTGCTGACACGTTACGCTCAGACGACGATGGTACTGCGGCGTTCGGTGATGACCGTGTCGCGCCAGACACTATTATGGCGGGCGATCCGCTCGCGGCGGCCGACGATGCGGAAGCCGCAGCTCTCTTGCAGCCGGAGGCTGGCGGCATTTTCAAGAAAAGTGCTTCCCTGGAGAGTCCAGATGCCATGGCGTTCGGAATCCGCGATGAGCGCCTGAAGGATGGCCCGGCCGGCGCCGCCTCCACGATAGCTGGAGTGAACGTACACGCTGACTTCCGCAACTCCGGCGTAGCATTTGCGCCGTGATACCGGTGTGAGGGCAGCCCAGCCGATGAGCCGGCCGCCGGCGCGCCCTGCCAGCCGGCACACTTCGAGATGCGCGGCGTTCCATTCATTCCATGAAGGAGCATCCGTTTCGAAAGTGGCCTGACCCGTGGCGATGCCGTCGAGATAAATGGCGCGCACCTGTTCCCAGTCGTCAGCGGTGAGAGCGTCGATCTGAAGTTCCATAGCCGAAAGAATGACGCGAATTCTGTACGCCCACAACGGGAATCCTGTGATTAGATATATCGTTTATGAAGAAGTGCACGCACACCGCTGAGATCAAGAACGTCAAACCCAAGACGCGCGGATGCGAGGAGTGTCTGCAGATGGGCGACGCGTGGGTTCACCTTCGGCTATGCATGACGTGCGGACACGTCGGCTGCTGCGATTCGTCCAAGAATAAACACGCAACCAAACATTTTCACTCCGCGAAACACCCGATCATCAGGTCGTTTGAACCGGGTGAAGACTGGGGCTGGTGCTACGTCGATGAACTCGTCCTTAACTTCGGGTGACTGGCCCGCGCTGTCGTATTCGGAATGGGAGGCGACGCGCGACACACTGCACATGTGGACGCAGATCGTCGGCAAAACTCGAATGGCGTTGACGCCGCCGGCGAACCATTTCTGGAACGTTGTGCTCTACGTCACTCCGGCCGGCCTTTCGACATCGCCGATTCCCTATCGAGACAAAACATTCGACGTCGAGTTCGATTTTGTCACGCACCGCGTTGTTTTCCGCACGAGTGACGGCCGCGATCGAACGGTTCCGATGTATGCACGGCCCGTCGCGGATTTCTACCGGGAATACATGTCCGTGCTTCAGTCTCTCGGGGTCGAGGTTCGGATTCATCGCGTTCCCGCCGAATTCGACGATACGACGCCGTTCGATGTAGATCAGCACCACGCGTCGTACGACAAGGACTGCGTCGAGCGATTCCACCGGATCCTTGTTCAATGCGACCGAATACTGAAACTGTTTCGAACGTCGTTCGTTGGAAAGTGCAGTCCCGTCCATTTTTTCTGGGGCTCGTTCGACCTTGCAGTAACGCGCTTTTCAGGCAGGCTTGCTCCGCAATCGGCACAGGCGGATCCGATCACCCGGGAGGCGTACTCTCACGAAGTGAGCAGCTGCGGCTTCTGGCCTGGAGATCGCCGTTTCAAACACGCGGCTTTCTATGGGTACACGGCGCCCACGCCGGAAGGCCTCTCGGCCGAGACGATTCGTCCGTCAGCCGCGCATTGGGATGCTCAGTTCGGCGAATTCATTCTCAAGTACGACGACGTGCGTGTTTCGGATTCGCCGGCACAGGACATTCTGGACTTTTGCGAGAGCGCTTACGCTTCGGGAGCAAACCTTGCGCGATGGGATCGGCGCGCGCTCGAACGAACGCAAGGTCGTGCCGGCGCCTCGTCGAGTGCGGAATTCCTGTCCGGCTGACTCAAGCTACCGTCGGTGAGGCGTTCCGCGTGGTTGCGTCAGCAAGCGAACCTTCAAGCCGGGAACCGATACGAATGCGGCGTCGTAGGTCCAGATTTCGCGGGCGCCGTGCTCCAAGGCCAGAGCGGCGATTTGCAGATCGAAGATTCGTTTGCCGCGAACTTTCAACAGCGAAGCCCATCGCATCAGCCGTTGACCGAACCCGGGGCCGGGTGTCCAGATTGCGCCATTCCCTTCGCTGATCAGGTAGTGAAAGAAGTGCGTGACGACCTTCGCCGATGAAGGACCGCCGGGAATCTTCGGATTCGTCACGCTGCTCCAGAACTCGCTCACGGATGGCAGACAAATCCCCCATCCTTGCGGATCATCCAGCGCGGCCAGGATGGTTGTACGGGCGTGCTCGTGTTCGCGTGAACCCTCACGATGCGCGTAGATCAGAAGGCTGGTGTCGAGCGCAATCATTTGCCGTTCTTTATCCAGTCGTACATTTTTTCTCGATTGGACAGATCGAGGTCGGGCGGCAATCCACCCTTGACGGTAATCAGCCGGACTCTCTTTGTTCCGGCCTTTGCCCGCGGATCGCGCAGGACCATGCGCAGGCCCTCCTCGACAAGAGCCCGCAGGGTTCGCCTTTGTTCCGCAGCCGCTTTCTTGGCCTGAATGAGAAGTTCATCGGGCAGATCCAATGTGGTCTTCATCGACCCATATTACCATATTGCTGGGTACGTCGCCCGAGGGCTCAATATTCACAGACTCGAAAATTCCTGTGGAAAACAAAAAATAGCGGATTGACGCTTCGTTCACTGAAGCGTAATGTTGCACACGGTCGTTGTGGTTTACGAAAGTTTGAACACCGGTAGATGCGACGGACGGGGTTAATAGCTTTGTTCGTCGGTTAGGAAGCTGGAGCCGATCGAAGAAATCAAAATCGACGGTCGGTGTTCCCGGAAGAAAAATCCGGGAACCGGTAGCGCCTTCCAGCCGCTGCTTTGAGACGGGCAACGTCTTGAGGTTTTCCGAAAGTGTCGGGTCAAACAATCGGAACCGTAGCGACCATTTTCATTTTCATACGCATATCACGGAACCCGTCGCCGCGCTTCGGTTTCTGAGCTCGGTCCCTGGCACGACGCTCAGCCCCGGAGCGCAGCGATTGGCTCCCCTCAGCGACTTCACTTCACCGCGATCATCGCCATCTCCACCAGATTATCTGCCGACATCAGTTGTGCCCCAACCGTGACGCGTGCAGGGAACTGGTCCTTTATTACAGAAGTGTAGGCTTCATTCATTGCCGCGAAATTTCGGGAATCCGTGATCCATACCTGGGCCTCGACGACATTCGGAAAATCGACCCCGCCACTCTTGAGAAGGGTCTGAATACTGGTCAGGATCATGCTCGCCTGCCCCTTGATGTCGCCGCGCACTTGAGCGCCGCCGCCGGTCAGTCCCGAAACAAAGATGTAGTTGCCGACCTTGATAGCCTGGCTCAGCGGAGTGGTTCCAGCGGCGGTACCGAGCCGCTGTTTCTCGCCTTTCATCCCCCACGTCATGATTTCGACCTTATATACCGGCGTCGTCAGCCCGGCTCGCGTTGTGGCGCGAGTTGGAGGAGTTTCGGGGAAATACGTTCGGTAAACGTCGTTCATCATCTGAAAGTCGCGCGGATCGGTAAGCCAGACGCGGCTCCATACGAGATCGGACATTTTGAAACCGCCGCTTTCGACGAGCGTCTTCATGTTGTCGAGGATCTGTTTTGTCTGAACTTTCGCGTCGCCTTCAACGGCGGCGCCGCTCTGCGGATTCTGCGAAACCAGACCTGCGATGAAGATGTAATCGCCGACGGCGATGCCTTTGCTGTAAGGCAAGGGATTCGTGGACCATCCCTGGGGATTCAGATACTTTCTTGGCAGATTCGGCCGGGCAGCAATGGCGGAGATTTCGATGACTCCGTCGCGCAGCATCAGGTCGGCTTGCGTGGTCGCTCTCACCGGAGGATTGTTCGCGAAGACCTCTCGATACACCTTATTCATGGCATCGAAATCGCGAGCGTCGGCCAGATATACATTCACCAGGACGACATCCTTGTAATCCATGCCTTCGGCCTTCAGCACGGCGCCGACGTTTTCAAGCGCCTTTTTGGCCTGCGCGTCAATTCCACCGGCGACGATGTTGCCGGCGGCATCCGTGCCCATCAGACCGGCGACATGAAGCAGATCGCCCGCGCGAACGCCCGGACTGAACGGAATGCCCGCGACGACGGTGCCCGGCGGCGCGACTATTTTCTTCGACTGCGGAAATGCCATCATGCTGCCGGCCGCGACAGTCGCCGCGGCAACGTAAACGAGCTTTCGTCGTGTGTTCATGGCTGGACAAACTCTCCTTTCGGGATAACTCCCTGCTGACGTTCGATCGGCGCTCGGCTGTAGGACTGGGCCTTCCAGTTTTCAAAAACCACGGGAACACCATCGGCCTGCGTGGGATCGGCTCCGTTCATGATGTGAAAGTGCAGATGCGGCTCGGCCGAATCGCCGGAATTGCCGACCTCGCCGATCGCGTCGCCTGTTCTTACTCTTGCGCCGATTTTTAAGGACACGCTCTTCGCACGAAGGTGCGCATAGTAACTGAAATGATTGTCGCCGTGATCGATCACGACAACGTTTCCGCCGGGCGTGCCGAGGTTTGGATCGCCCGGATCATTGTCGGTGATATCGGTCCGCACAAATACCACCGTGCCTTCCTTCCCCGCCAACACCTTCTTGCCGAAGGCGTAGTAGTCGGCGTTGTGCGCTCCGTCGCGTTGATAGCTCTTACCGTTCGCACCGATCTGAAGGAAGTCGTAGGCGTACCCTTCCGACAGGAACCTTTTGTGCGGGTCGAGATACCCATGTTCCGCCGCGACGTACCACACTCCTTCAAACGGAAGGCGCGCCGAGAACCCCTCCACACGTTTCAGAGACGCCGACACTTTTTGAGATCCGGCTTTATCGCCGGCTTTGTAGTCGACTTCGACGATGACCGACTGACCGATGAACCCCTTCGGCATATCGAGAAACAAATCGGAGACGGCTTTGCGTTCGTCCACGCCAATCGTCAGCGTGCCTTTCTGCGTCGGTTCGATCCGTTTGCGATCGATCGCGCTGTCGAACAACTCCGTAAGAGCGCGGCCGGAATACTGGCCGGAAAACAGGATGCCGGAAGAGTTGACAATATCGAATCGCAGCCACTCGATGTCAATGGGGCTCGAAACTTTGTTGTGGATGATGACGTGGAAGAAAACGCGCTCCATGGGAACAATGTTGCCGGCGATGCTTTCGACGTAAATTGCATCCGGCCTCACTGCGATGTCCACGCTTTGCGCCAGCGCCGGCGAAGCGATCAGAAGAAGAAGTGCAAAGGCGCGCATTGCGACTTGAAGGCTAAGGCAAGAAATAGTAAAAAGCAACAGCGCCCCACGCCGCGCGATGCATTCCACAAGGCGTGAGCGTGCGCAGCGGAGGCAAGACGGCAATGGAAGGAATTTCCGTACTGTTCAAGGTTATCTGGTCTCCTGGTGAAGCGATGCTCAGGGCGGCGAAAAACAGCAAGACCGCGCTCGCGCCGATTCTATTGCTGACGATCGCCGGAATTATCTTCACGATGATCATGTTCTCTCATGTGAGCATGGGCGAGATCGCGTTGCGTGCGATGGAGCAGTCCGGCCGCGCGCAGCAATTGACTCCGGAGCAGAAGGAGCGGTTCCTGACGGCGTCGAATGGTCCGGTTCCGAAGGTGATCTCGACGGTGGCGGCGACAGTCGGTCCGACCATGACAGTCGCCGTCGTGGCGTTGATCTTCTTCGGCGTTTTCAGCATCGTTGGACGCGACGGCCCATTCAAGTCCTTCTTTTCCGTCACTGCTTTTGCCTGTGTGCCGTTAATCGTCCGCAATATTGCGAGCGTTGCAACCGTGATGATCGTTCCGCAGTCCTCGTTGATGGTCGATGAGATCGGAAGCATCAGTCCGGCGATCTTTCTCGATCGAACGTCGGTTTCAAAAGCGGTGTTCACGTTGGTCAATCAATTGGACGTCGTCTCGATCTGGATCCTGATCCTGCTCGTCATCGGCTACCGGTTCGTCGCCCGGAAAAGCGTTTCAGCCACGATGCGCGCGGTTTGCGTCTTTGGCGTCTGGTTGGTCTGGGTGTTGGCGCGCGTCGCGTTGTCTTCAGTTTTCCCCGCTTGATGCGAGTCAACCCCGTTGCTCGGATAATGCCGGCTTAATAAATCAACTTCAAGCCGAGCTGAATTCGTCGCGAGTCGGTTGCCAGCGTCGTGATCAACCCTGCCGACGGACTGATCGTGGTTCCCGAAAACACGATGGAATTCGGTGGCCCGAGATTGGTGTGATTCAGCGCGTTAAAGCATTCCGCTCGAAACTGCAGTTGGATTCGTTCGTTCAATGACGTGTTCTTCATCGCGGAGAGGTCGATTGTCTCGAGGCTGGGTCCGCGGAAGGTTCCTCGCCCGAGGCTTCCCCACGTTCGGACCGTCGGTAGAGAGAAAGCGGCGGGATCGAACCATTTGGCCTGAGTCTTCAGGAGCACGGGTCCGGTGAATGACGGATTCAAATCCGGGCGGTCGGGATTTCTGGTGTTGCCGTCACCCGAGCGGTTTGAGCCGGCCTGGGGAGTGAATGGAAATCCGCCCAACAATGCGGAGATTCCGTTCAGTTGCCATCCATTGACCAGAACACCGGCCCGGTGGGAATCCGTGCGGAAGGGCAATTCGTAATGAGCGGAGATGCTCGCCTGGCTCGTCGGAGTCAGCGCGGATGGCCCCCAGTCCCTGCGGAGGTCCGTGCGATCCAGGACCATTTGCGGCTGATTTTGCGCCTGGGCAATCGTGAGCGCGGAATTCATATCGAGGCTCTTGGCCCAGGTGTAGTTTCCGCGGAACTGTAGTCCGCGGCTCAGCTTCTGAGACAGTTCGAGTTGCATGGCGTTATAGCTGCTGTTGCCCGCCGTGTACCAGAAGAACCCCGCATTCAGGAATGGGTTCGGCCGCGCGACCGTTGCCGGCGAAGGCGGCGCCGGCTGCAGCGGGATGTATTTCGTACCCAGCGCAACTCGCGTCGGGGGGTTGGCGGTGTCTACAGCGCAGCCGGCGGGATTGGAGCAGATTTGCGGCGGAATCGAGTTCGGGTCGACACTCAGGAATCCGTGATAGCCGAACGACCCCACATACCCGATCCGGAAAACCATGCTGGAGGTCAATTGCTGTTCGATCGTCAAGTTCCATTCATTGGTCGCCGGGGTTCGGGCGCCCGGCTCAATACCCTGCGGCGCGAAGATGCTGCAGGCAGTCGCTGCGGCGCCGGCAGTGCACGGGGACGGCGGTTGCTGGCCGGCCGTGAGCGGCAGAAAGTTCGATAGCGGTCCGGAAAAGGTCGGAGAGCCATTGTAGGGCGGCAACGAGTTCAACAGAAATGCAAGATTGTCGATCAGCGAATAGTAGACCCCGAATCCCGCGTGAACTGCGGTATTTCCGTTTCCAAAAGGATCCCATGCAAGAGCGACTCTCGGTCCCAGCAGCCAACGCGCCTTGTTCTCCGTGAACGCCGAACTCGTCACGTGCGGATCGGTCATCAGCGTACCGGTCGCATCGGTGATGTAATTCGCGGCTCTTCCAAACTTTTCGTTCCAGCCGCTGGTGAGTTCATGCCGGATGCCGGCACGGAACGTGAGGTTCCGGCTCAATCGCATCGAATCCTGTGCGTACCAGGCTCCAAACCAGCTTCGAAAACCTAATTCGGTGGGATTGGGCACAACCTGGAACGAACTTGTCGTTCCCTGCAGGAATGTCGTCATGTTGGTGAAATTGGCGACACCCAGTCTGCGCGAAGCCGTGTTTTCGTTATCCTGCATTCTCTGAAGCCATCCGCCAGCGCTGAATTGATGTATGCCTTTGCTGATCTGCAGACCATCCGTAAAGGTGAAAAGGTTTCGACGATTGCGCGCACCCGCCGCATTGTTCGGTCCGGCGGAGGTGAGTGCGGCGGCAGCTGTCGTGGTTGTCGTGCCGCCGATGACGATTCCTCCCGGTCCCTGTCCGGTCACAAACGAAAGACTGGACGGGAATGCAACAAGCGGAAACGAATCCAACGCGAAGCCGGCACGCGACAGGCCGCCGCTGAATGTGTTCAGAACGCGCGGAGAAAAAATGTGCGTCTCACGAATACTGGCGACCTGCGATCGCAGTTTGATGTAATTCGCAAAGAGCGGATCCGCAAGCGGCGAAAGATTATCGCCATCATCGATCGTGTAAGAAAACGAAAAGGAATCCATGCTGCGCGGGCTGTAGTCCGCTTTGACGGTTCCGAAGTCTTCATTGATCGACTGTTTGGGGCTGTTATACGAGTAAGTGCTTCCGCTGGGCACAAGGCCCGTGCCCGGAGCAGCCGCCGGAACCATGATCTCGGAACCGTTCGGCGCGGGCCACATCTGCATGTAGTTCAGCATCTCCGGCTTCAAGTTCGTGACGGGCGAGTAGACCCCGGTTGCGGGGCTCGGCACGCGTCCCGACCGGACTTCCGAATCCGGGACAACCGATACGCTGCCGATTCCCAGACGATGACGAAAGCCTTCGTAGTTGCCGAAGAAGAACAAACGATCCCGGCCGATCGGCCCTCCGGCGCTCCCGCCAAACTGGTTTCTGCGGAACGGAGCGGCCTTGCTCTTGACGTCGGGCAGGGGACTGAGATCGAAGATCGTCCGTGCATCGAGCGCGCTGTTTCGCAGAAATTCAAAAACGGATCCGTGGAATTGATTCGTTCCCGACTGCGTTACCGCAATGACCTGCGCGCCGGCTCGCTTTCCGTATTCGGCGGAATAGGTGCCGGTCAAAACGTTGAACTCGCGCACGGCGTCGATTCCCAACAGGTACCCGCTGACGCCGCCCGGTGTTATCGAGAGCTGGCTCGAGCCGGTGTATTCGATCCCATTCAGCAGCACGATGTTTTCGAGCGGCCGGCGCCCGGCGACGGAGAACGTGTTGCCCTGGCTCGTCACGGTTCCCGGACTCTTGTAGGTGTAATTGATCGTTCCCGGGTTTAAGGCGATGAGATTGTCGAAGCTGCGTCCGTTGAGCGGCAGTTCCTTGATCTGTCGCTCGGTGACCAGCCCCGAGACCTCCGCGGTGGAGGTGTCGACCAGTGGAGTGTCGACGGAAATCATAACCTCCTGCGAGACCTGAGCGACGTTGAGCTTGAGGTTCACGACGGCTTCTTGTCCGACCGCAAGGTTGACAGGCGTCCGGATGACGGATTGAAATCCGGGTTTGTCGGCTCTCACTTCATAAGAGCCGACCGGAAGCGCGAAAACCCGGAAGTTGCCGGTGTCGTCGGTCGCTACCGTGCGAGTCGAACCCGTCTCGAGACTCTTGACGCTGATCGTCGCGGCGACCACAACGGCGCCGGTTGCGTCCTCGACTCTTCCTGAAAGCGTGGCCGCAACCTGCGCCATACCCGTTTCTGCAACCGCCGATAACACACAAAGTATGAAAGCCAGCCTGATGACTTTGATCATGCATGCACCTCGTTTGAGCTGTACTCGGCATAATGCCGCAACTAGACGGGGTTGTTCATGAGATTTTTAGATAGGGAAAGGAAATTTAGAAATTGAACGAGTGCTGCATTTCCAATCCGAAACACAAACTTGAAATTGGAGTAAGCGGCCGTCCAATTCGAGATTTCTGCTTTCGGTTTTCAGCTGCAGGACTTGTGCAACTTGAAATTTCCCTACTTCTTCAACATCTGCTCAAAGAAAGCAAGAACGCGAGGGTCTCTCTTCTGTCCCAGCAGTTGTATGGCGTAGGCGCGCACGGAGGCGTTGGGGTGCTCTCTTGCAATGCGAATCAATGATGGGACCGAGTCGTCGTCCGGGCGACGGCTGATGGCGGCCACTGCCTGACGTTGAATATCGGTGCTCGAGTCCATGGTCAGCTTGTTCAACTCGTCGCCGGATTGGCGGCTGATCTCGTTGCCGAGTTGAGTGATCGCGGACCGTCGAATCTCATTCGATACGGTCGTCGACTTCGCCAGCTGCAGCAAATGGTCTCCGACGTGGGGACTGTCGTGCAGGCTCATGTAACGCGCGAACGTCGAACTGAATTTCTGCGGCGCGTCGGTGATGAGTTTATCCAGTAAAGACAGGCTGTCGTCCGCGTTCGGTTCTCCGAGCCAATAGACCTTGCGGTCGTGCACTCGATAGTTTTGTGTGAGGTCGATCATCCGCGTCCGCTGTACGAGGCTGTCGCTCTTGCCGATCAGCAGAAAGACGCCGACGCGCTGGGTTTGCGGATTGTCCGGAAGCCACTCGATGCCGTCCGAGGATGTCGTCGTGATCGTCGTGTTGTCGCCCCAGGTCGCGATACGCACACCGGGGCGCACAGGAAATTGATACGCGATCCAGAATGTCTCGTCGCTGCCGCGCTTCCCCTGAGCGATCGCGGCGTCGTAACGAGCGCTG
The DNA here is from genome assembly GCA_964584785.1 of uncultured Solibacteraceae bacterium. GTDB lineage: Bacteria > Acidobacteriota > Terriglobia > 20CM-2-55-15 > 20CM-2-55-15 > JAHFTY01. The sequence goes on along the minus strand of CAZPBY010000015.1, from coordinate 75,128 downwards.
GCCGACGAACCCTGCACCTGAACGAAGTCCGAAGGCGAGTAGACTTGGTGAAAAAACAGCAGAGCCAGTACGGTCGCGAGTGACATAGGCGTTCTCCTTTACCGGGCCGCTCCGCGGCTTACGGCTTTTTCATCAAAAGGTCTTCCAACGCTTTCAATGCTTCGGGCGTCTTGATTTGACCGAGCTGCGACACGGCTTCGAGCTTCACGTTTTGATCCGGATCGGTGGTGGCTATCGTCGAAAGAATGCGAACAGCCTGCGGATCCTTCGTACCTGCGACATAAGACAACAGCTGCCGCCGGATCCTGGCGTTATCCATCGTCGATTTGTAAATCTCTTCGAGCAGTGCGAGCCGGTTCGACACGTGGGACTGTGCAATCCAGCTGAGTGCGTTCGTCCGGACACGGTCGGACTTGGTTTTGTCGCGGGCAATGGATGCAAGCGCGTCGATGGATTTCGTGGTGTTGACCTGACTCAACGCGAACGCGAGGGCGGAAGAGTCATCGTCGGCTCTCATCGCAGGGACGAGGCTGATAAGAATGTCGGCAATGGCGTCCTTTTCGCCTCGCGATCGGCTGATCCAGGTAACGGCCTCGTTTCGAGTCTTGCTGTCCGGCGATGTTCTCGCCAGTGTGATCAGCATCGGCAGCGCCTTTTCGGATCGGCTCTGCGCCACCATGTATAAATTACCGAGCGTGACCGCATCGCTAGGGTCCGCCTTCAGACGGTCTGTAGCGATGCCGATCGCGCGATCGGCATCCGCTTCAAAGAGGACTCGTAGCGCTTCACGCTGCACACGAACCTCGGGACTCTCTTCCTGACGAGCGCCGCGGTTTATTCCCGGCAACGGTCCGCGCGCGACCGGCGTCGCGGCTTGTGGGCCCTGTCTGGGCGCTGGAGGCGCCGGAGTTGGAGGCTGCGCGCCGGGAGCCTGCGGAGCCCCCGGCGTTCCCGCCACGCGGAAAGCTTCGGGGTAACCAGGAGCCGATGCAAGAGCTGCCATGAGATCGGGTGGAACTTCCTTGGATAGCTGGACGCGCAGTTCTCTCACATCCGCGAGCCACTCGGATTTGCGATACGTCTTTTCGAACACTTCAATCTCACTCTTCGCTTCACTGACCTTTCCTTGCTTTGCCAGGGCGCGGATCAAGTAGTAGTGGGCGTTGTCCGTAATCGTATTCTTGGGATACTTGCGAATCACCTCGCGAAGCACGGCCTCAGCCTGGGTGTACTTATGGTCGTCGAACAGGTCGCGTCCGGCATTGAACTGTTCGCGCGCCGCATCGGCGCCCATCAAACCGCCCATGAAACCAAAATGCATGGGAGCGACGACCTTCTGAGCCTGGAGGGGCATCGCGAAGATGGCCATCATTAATAAAAGGTTTTTCAAGTTCATTGAACAACTCCTACTGTTCATGATCCACGTCGGCATCGACGGGGGTCAGTCTCGGCTGAAATGCCTTCATGTCGGCAATCAGTCCATTCTTTTCGATTCGGTTCTTGATGTCCGCGAGGTCGTCTGCAATCGAACGTTGCTTGACGTTACGGATATCCCGCAGCACGGTCTCGTACTTATCCATCGCTTCCACAACAGGCTGGATTCCGGACGCCGCCTGCTTACGTTGATCGAGCGCGATGAGATGCCGGTCGGCGATTTCCCTGGCTTCCTTCAGATCGTCCACGGACGTGGGTTTCAGCTTCATTACCGTGCGAAGAAGCAGTTCCGACTGTTCGATGAATTCCATGGTGACAGGATCGATCGACGGATCGGCCTCTACCGCCGCTGAATTCGCAACAGCCGGACCGGCAACCGATGGGGTGTTTTGAGAAGGAGCGTTGAACCGGTATATCCCGACGGTGATGAGCAGGAGAGCCAGCGCTCCAGCGAAAGCAGGTGCCCAGGGCGTGAACCATGTTCGCCAGTTGCGGCGCTCGCGTTGCGCGGCCTGTTCTTCAATCTTTACTCGCAGACGATCGGCCATGAGATCGAACTGGGCGTCGCTGACATCGAAGCGAACACTCGCGAACGCGTCGATCATTTCTTTCGACTCGGCATAGAAGTCCGCGCAGCTGTTGCAGACCAGAAGCTCGCGCTGGACGTCCTTGTCGATTGCCGAACGGTCGAGTAGCTGTTCGGTGACCTTCTCGCGAAATTCATCACATACGTGCATATTCAAGCTCCTTCCTTCGCCGCGACACCTAATGTGCCGGTCGCCACCGCTTCGGAGACGGCAGCGGCACGCGTGGCCATCGGGACAAACTGCTGACGCAGCTTGTCCACCACGCGGAAGAGCGTTTTTTTCACTGTTCCCACAGATGTTCCCATCGCCCCCGCGATCTCTTCGCAGGTCAATCCGTCCTGATGCTTCATCAAAAACATCAGCCTTTGTCGCGGCGGTATCGTTTCCAGCAGACCAAGGATCTGCTGGGCCATCAGACTATTCGTCGCTGTGCGCTCGGAGTGTTGAACGGGACGGCGGAGACCCCAACTCGCCTCGAATGCTTCTTCAGTTGTTTCCTGCCGCTGTGAGCCGGCCAGCGGGTCGTTCTTGCGTTTTTGATTTAGAAAAGCGTTGACCATAATCCTCGAAAGCCATGTATGAAATGAGGACATGCCCTTAAACTGCTTGATCGATCGAAAGGCGTTGAGCATGACCTCCTGCGTCAGATCTTCGGCGTCGTGATGATTGCCGCTGTACTTGAGCGCGAGCAGGTAGAGACTTCGCTGGTGATTGGCGGCCAGCCGGCAAAAAGCCTCCACGTCTCCACTTTGAGCGCGTGCAATAAGCTCGGAATCAATCACCGGTGACGTCCGCATTCGAGGTTAATAGAAACGGAAACATACAAATCAGTTGGCTTTCCAGGCACCCTTGTCATTTGTGATGGCTGATTGGTGAGATGTGATTGCTTAACCGAAGCCATAGGCTATTCCAAATGTGACGGATGGCATGTGGACTCAGTTCGGCAATCACATCTCACAAACCAGCCATCACAAATGATCACGTTTTCCCATAATCTGCCCAGCGCGAATCGACCTTCTTAACCGTGCCGGGATCCATCTCCAGAGGCGCAGGATACCCCTCTTTCCATGTGGCGTCGATCCCAACGATGCCGCGGTAAACGGGCCGGGCGCCGACAAACCGCTGTTCCCCAAACACCATGTCCCGAGCGGGGTCGAAGCGGGTAAAGATGCCCCACTGGATTTGTTCATCGTCGTCCAGGCAAACGTCCGGGCTGACGGCGACAACGAAACGCACGCCCAACGGCGCTCTCACGAGGTTCCGAACGACATCACCCGGCGACTCCCGCGCCACCACAACGAGAAAACCGCCGTCCAGCAGCCGGTGCCGGACCACACGCGAGTCAAATCGGCCGGCTTCCACACCCGCGGGCGGTGACTCCCGATGCCGGATCTCTCCCGTGGCGTCGATGACCAATTTGCTGCCGACATGCATCTTGAAGGACGTGAAGTCCAGCGTATCGAGGGGCGCGAACGGCAGAATCCACATGTGGTCCTCCGGATCGAAGCGGTGCCAGATATCGCGCAGGACGGCCCGAAAATCGCGCGGGTCGCGATCCGGACCGACAAGCATCATCACTTTCGTCAGCGACAACTGCCCCGTGCCGAGCAGGGACATCGCCGTCTTTAACACCTCTTTGGGATGACGCTCTTTGAGCGACACGGCCAGCAGGTTATGAAAACCGGCTCCCGCATAAGCACACATGTCGACGACGTTCGGATTGATGAGCTTGATCAGAGGCCCGATCATCTCGCCCGCCGCGATGCCGAGATATTTGTCCTCCTGCGGCGGCTTTCCCACGACCGTTGCGGCATACACGGCATTGCGCCGGCGCGTGACGTTGGTAATTCGGAACACCGGAAACTCCGCGGCCTCCGAATAGTGGCCGAAGTGATCGCCGAAAGGGCCTTCGGTCCGCCGCTCGTGCGGAAGCACTCGTCCTTCGAGCACGATTTCCGCCGCCGCCGGCACCATCATGTCGAGCGTCTTGGCGCGAACCATGGGCACGCTTGTCCCACGTAGAAACCCGGCGAACCCGATCTCATCGACGTCCTCGGGGAGCGGCAGAATCGCCGCCATCATGAGGATCGGATCGGCGCCCACAATCACGGCCACTTCGAGAGGTTCGCCCTTTTGTTCCGCCTCCCAGTAATGGCCGCGGCCGCCTTTCATACTCTGCCAATGCATTCCAGTTTCGGTCGAGCCGAAAACCTGCAGCCGGTACAGACCGAGGTTGCGGCGCTTCGACACTGGATGCTCGGTCAGCACCATTCCAAATGTGATGAAGCGGCCGGCATCGCCGGGCCAGCATTGGATGACAGGAAACCTTGCCAGATCGGGAGCTTCGACGACTTCCTGACTCAAAGCATTCCGAACCGCTCGAGGACGCATCGCCAGCGCCCGTTTGAGTGTTCCACGCGATTGCCACAATCCCGCGATAGTCGGTGGATTCACGCGCTGAGCGGTTGTCAGCAATTCGTTGCCGATTTCCGCAGGTTCCCGGCCCAGCGCTATCCGGATTCGATTCATTGTGCCGAACAGGTTCATGACCAATGGCGTGGAAGAGCCCTTCGGCCTTTCGAAAAGCAAAGCGGGTCCGCCTTCTCGAACGACCCGCTGGCTGATCTCGGAGGCTTCGAGCAGAGGGTCGACCTCGGTGCGGATTCGCTTTAACTCGCCCGTCGATTCGAGCTGTTTGAGGAATGCTTGCAGGTCGTTGAAAGGCATGCGGCAGTGATTATACCGGTCGCCGCCGAGCCCTACCGGGACAGCCGGAAGATCGCGGCCCACACGATCGCGAATCCAGCGATTTGCAGCGGCGCAACGTGGATGGCCAGTGCGTACCAATTCAATAAGGAGGCGGTGACGGGAAATGCCAACTCGGCGATCGTCGCTTGCGAAGCCGGAGTCTGGCGAAGACCGCGGTAATACAGCAGCAACGCCGCGAGGCCGGGGATCAGCGCCATCCAGATCAGTGATCGGCCCTGGGCAAGAGAAGGCATTGCGGTCTGCCCCTGAATCCAAGCCGCCAGAAACAGGGGAGGGAGCGCGAGCGTGAATCTCAAAGCGGTTACCAATTCAAACGGAATGCTGCCGGTTGCGATCCGTCCCCAGACCGTCGAACAGCCCCATCCGGCTGCAGCACCCAGCGCGAGAATCGAGGGCCACAACGCCACCGAATACGCGGGTGCCGCCAGATTACCGTCGCCAAAGGCGACCAGATAAGTTCCGGCTACAGCCGTCCCGGCAAGAATTGAGAAACGTACGGGCAATTGTTCCTTCAACAAGGCGCGGGCTAAAAAAATCGAGAACAGCGGTTGAGTCTTTTGGAGGAGAACCACGGAAGTGGGATTACCCGATCGGATCGCAGCGGTGAAGAGAACCGTGGAGAGTGCCGAACCGATCCAGGCCGTACCGACCATGGGCAACCAGACATCTGTTCGGATCTTGGCGAGATAGGTTCGACTTCGAATGATGATCGGGAGAACGATCACCGCGAGAATAAGGTGTTCGTATAGGACGATCTGCGTCGGTCCGAGAGTTCCACTCAGGGGCCGCCGCAAGAGCGAATCCGTACCCCAGAGCGCTGCGCCGGATGCGACCCAAAGTATTCCTCGCAAAGGACGTTGCATCATTCTGTTTTAGCACAATAAGTCTCGCGTTTAGTGCAGGTGGCGCAGGGGGTTTTTGTTGTTTACAGCAAAATGGCACGATTTTAGAGTCAGCTGCAATGAACACGGATGTGGTAACACCGCCGGTTTCCGGACGGGGTTTTGGAAATCGTCCTCAAGCCGGCTTTTCAATGCCGGAAATTCTCGTCGTCGTCCTCATTGGGCTGATCATTACCGTTGTTGCATTGCCGAGTATGGTGAACGTGATAGGCGCCGCTCGCGTTCGCGGGAACATCAGTACCCTGTCAGGCATTTTTCAGAACTGCCGCATTTTGGCGGTGAAGAACAATCGTACGATGACTACTCATTTCAACGTGGCCACGAATGGCATCATGGCTTACGTCAAGCTCGCTACCGACAGCAGCGCGCCGACAAGTACGGACACTCAAGTGGAGCTGGAGGCACCGGTTACACGCTACACCGATCCCCTGGCGAATGGCGGACCGGCAGGCATAACGACCACGACTCTGGGCTTCACGGGCGCAACAGGCGACGCGTCGTTCAACAGTCGCGGCCTTCCTTGCGCTTATGCTTCGGGAACGTGCACCAATCAAGGATTCATTTATTACTTCAAGGTCACCCGCCGGAACAACAACGACGCTTGGGCGGCGGTTTCAATCTCACCTGCAGGACGCATCAAAAAATGGTTCTGGGACGGAACCAGCTGGGCTGATTAAAGAAGGCCCGTAGTCGTAGTAACGCGACGACACACAATTTATGCAGACACGAAGCTTGAAATCGGAAGCCGGCATCAGCTTGATCGAGGTCATTCTGGCTGCCGCGTTGATGGCGACCTGCTCGCTGTCGCTGATGGCGTTGATCGGGAGTTCGATCGCTTCGAACACGCGCAACAAGTTCGACAGCACTACAATCATGCTCACGCAGTCCGTGGTCGAACAGATTGAAGCCACCGTTATCGGGAGCGGCAGTTCAACCTTGACGGATTGCAACGCCACCGCGTGGACGATCAATACCCAGCCCGGCGGGGCCGCTCTTACAAGCAGCTCCAAGATCGACTTCACCGAGGCCAGTCCTCCGTCCGGCTATCGGATGTTGTATGTGGTGAAGTCTCCATGCACCACCACGGGCATCGAACAGGCGGTCTATGACGTGCGGTGGACGGTAGAGCACATCGGTGCCGGAGTCACCGCCACCAACTCATTCATGCTGACCGTCGGCGGACAAATGCAGGATCGCGGACAGGGCGACAAATACTTTGCGGCGCCCGTCAATGTTCGCGTCATGTTGGGGAACTGACATGAGAACGAACGGAGCACGCCATAACGAACGTGGTTTCTCGCTGATCGAGCTGTTGATCGTCCTGGTGATCTTTATTGTCATCATGGGCGCCGTCTTCAAGCTGATGAATCTCGCCACCGCCCGTTCGTCGACCGAACAGGCAAAGCTGGATATGTTTCAGGAAGCGCGGGAGTTCATGGATCAAATGTCACGGGACCTGCGTCAGGCTGGTTATCCCAACGTGCGCGACTTCGTGTCGAGCACGCTTCCGAGCCCTCCGGCGAATGACACTCGTGTCGCGGTGGGGATCGTCAAGGTTGCGGCCGACGAACTCTGGTTCGAAGGCGACGTCGCCGGAACCGGAACCGTATCGGTCGTCCACTACTGGCTCGATCCGAGCACGTCCAACAACTGTCCGTGCCTGAAGCGAAGCCAGCTCAACAAGGTCAGCGGCAACCCGTACACGGGGCAGACGACGCCCTCCTATCAAACGGAAGTGCAAGGTGTGGTCAATACGAGCATCTTCTCGGCGTTTCTTAAAGGACAGACAGGAACGCCGGTAACGCTGCCGATTAACTTCAACAGCAGCGGAACGACCATAGCGAATATCGACACGGTACAAGCTGTTCTGACGGTGCAGTCGAAATACTTCGATCCCGACACTAAGGTCAAACCGGTTTCCACACTCAACATTTCGGTCAAGCTCAACAATTGCTCACTCGCGGCGGATACGCAGTCGATGAGTTGCTATTACTAGGAGTAATTATGATGAAAGGTTTTTCAAATCGGCGGAGAGAACGTGGAATTGCGATGTTTGCAGTGCTCTTCGCGTTGCTTCTTTTGTCGGTAATTGGTCTGGGCATGATGTATTCGACCAATACTGAAACCTCAATCAACTCCAACTATCGCGACGCCCAGCTTGCGCTTTACTCCGCTATGGCGGCGCTTCAGGAAGCGCGTGACCGGATTATTCCCGCGACGCCGACGATTGTGCCTCCCGCGGACCTGCCTTCCTTGACAGACCAGAACGTGGTTTACATCATCAACCCCAGGAATGGCGAAACCATCCAACCCTGGGATATCAGCTCCGCCAGCAAGTATCCGGATACGGAGCTCTGCTGGGAAAGAGTAATGAGTCTTACAGGAACGATCGGAACTCCGTGCACAACGATAGCCAGCGGCACTCTCTGGTATCGGAGCTATGACGATAGCGACGCGTCCACAGCGGGAGTTTGGAATATAACGAATCCTCTGGATTGGAAGTGGGTGCGACTGGCGCTCAAGACGAACAACATGACCGCGGTCGCAGCCAACGGAAGTACCTCGACGTCCAACCAGGTGTGTTGGGACGGAGACAATCAAATCCTTCTTCCCAACGGCTACGGACCGGAATGCAACCGAATCGGTTCCGTTCTTGCCATTAACGTCACGAACCCAGGTTCGAACTACACGTCCGCGCCGACAGTGACGATCGATGCTCCAGCGTCGGGTCAAACCGCCACGGCAACGGCGAACATGGAGTTAGTGACGCAGCAGATGGTCCAGTCCATCACCGTGGATAACCAGGGATCGGGCTACATCACGAAACCGATCGTGACAATAGTTGGAGGCGCAGGTAGTGGTGCAACGGCCCACGTCGGAGACGACTTCATTCCCGTGAACGGAGCACCTGTCGGAACCGTGACTCTGACAGGCGCCGGCACACGCTGCTACTCCAGCGCTCCGGCCGTTGCCTTCACCGGCGGTGGCGGCTCAGGCGCGGCGGCGACGGCGACCCTGGCCGCGGCGAACTCCTGTATCTCGAACGTCAGCTTCAACGGGCCTTGTAACGCGCACAAGGGCGATACGCTCACGCTCGGCCTTTCCGGAACCACGGGCTCGGGTTTTTCGGCAACCGTTACATTTGACGGTACGAGCGGGCAGGCAACGGGCATCATTATTAACAGCTCCGGCACGAGTTACACCACGAGCCCGACAACGATAACGGGCCTTAGCGGTTGCGGCGGGCTGACATTCAACGCAACACTTGGCAAGCGTGTCTCCGGACTCACGCTGACTTCCGGCGGCTCCGGCTACACTGCGGCGCCGACGCTGAGCTTTACGACGGGAATCGGTACGACGCAAACCCAGCCCACTGGCAGCTCGACGTTAGGCGCAGTATCGCCTAACGCCGGTAAGGTGCTTAGTGTGGTCGTGGACACCCAAGGAAGCGGCTACAACCACGGTGCAGGTGGTTCCCCAACAGTAGTATTTTCCTCGAGCAGCGGTACCGGCGCAGCGGCAACGGCCAACCTGGCTCCGGTCGGCGGAACCAACTACTACAAGGTTGCGAGCATTACCGTGAACACACCGGGCTACGGCTACACAACCACACCGAACGTCGGCATCAGCGGTGGAGCTGGAAGCGGAGCACAGGCCGAAGTTACAGTGGGTCTGGGTTCCAATTATGGAAAGGTATACGTGCTTACGGCTTTCGCGCAAACGTCTTCCTCTGCGCGTTCGATGATCCAGATGGAAGCCACAACGCCTCCCACGGGCTATCACGATGGGGGAGCACTGACCCTGGATGGACCGAATCCGTCGATCAACAATTTCGCAAACGCGAATCAGTTCTACATTAAAGGACAGGACCAGAATACTTGTACGGATGGCGCGACTGAACCGGACCATCCCGCGGTCGGTACCACCGATGACCCGAACGCCGACCCGCCGACACATTCGATGCAGAACATGTCGACCGTTGCCATGGTAAGTCCCGGACCCGACCACTATACCGGTGAAGGCGGGACGGCAACCAAGCCATCGCTCCAAAACGTTTACTCCAGCCTCGGCGACACCATGACGTCGCCCATTGGATTGAAAGCCATGATCGATGGTGTCAATGCGAGAAAGACAAACTCCGGTAACGTGGTGGATCTCGGAACCCTGACCAGCCCGGCGATCAACTACATCGAGGGAGACCTTACCTTGAACGGCAGTAACACGGGCTATGGCATTCTCGTTGTGACGGGTACACTCGTTATGGATGGTAACTTCAGCTGGAAGGGTACGATCCTTGTGGTTGGCGACGGCGCCTTCGACTTCAGCGGCGGCGGTAACGGTACGATCTACGGCACCGTCCTCGTTGCAAAGATCTGGGACAGTTACACCACCAAGAATCTTCTATCGTCTCTCGGTACGCCGTACATGAACTGGAATGGCGGCGGCGGCAACGGCATCTACTACGATCATTGCTGGGCCTGGCGAATGATGGCGAAGGTACCTTTCGTCTCGCCTCCGAGCGCAAGACCATTGAAGGTGCTCAGCGTCCGCACGCTTCAATAATCGTCCCGGCGACCGTGCGGATCGAGTCCGCCGGAAGCTCCGCATAAATCGGCAAGGCGAGCGACTCCTTTGCGGCTTTCTCGCTCGCCTGCAACGATCCTTCAGGGTAGTTCAAATATCGAAAACACTGCAGCTCGTGAAGTGGAATCGGATAGTACACTTCGGTTCCGATACCCGCTTCCGTCAGTCGCGATTTCAACTCATCACGGCGTGAGGCACGAATAACGAACTGATTGTAGGTGTGGCGGCGCCCCGACATTTCCCTCGGCAGTTGGATGCCGTCGCAGTGTCCGAGGAGCGAATGGTACAGCTCCGCGTTGCGTCTTCTTCCTTCGGTCCACGCTTCAAGATGGCGGAGCTTGACGCGAAGGACCGCGGCCTGAATCGCGTCGAGCCGGAAGTTGCCGCCGAGAGTTTCGTTGTAGTACTTCGTTCGAAAGCCGTGATTCCTCACCAGGCGCAGCCGGTCAGCGATCTTCGTGTCATTCGTGAGAACCATACCGCCGTCGCCATAGCCTCCGAGATTCTTTGTCGGGAAAAAACTGAAACAGCCCATGACGCCGATCGAGCCGGCGCGACGGCCGTGCTGTTGGGCTCCGATGGCTTGCGCCGCATCTTCGATGACCGGAATGCCGTGTCTGGAGGCAATGTCCGCGATAGCCTCCATGTCTGCCATTTGTCCGTAAAGATGCACCGGGATGATCGCCTTTGTCTTGCGGGTGATTCGTGATTCGATCCCTGCCGCATCGATGTTGAATGCCCGCGGTTCGATGTCCGCGAACACAGGCGTCGCGCCCAGCCGCGCGATGGAACCGGCGCTCGCGGAGAAACTGTACGAAGACGTGATCACCTCGTCGCCGGCTTTGATGTCGAGGACCATCATTGCGGCAAGCAACGCGTCCGTGCCCGACGATACTCCGACGCCGTAAGCACACTGCGAGTACTCCGCAACCTCGTGCTCGGCCCCTTCCACTTCGGGTCCGAGAATGAACTGCTGGCTTTCGACCACACGATCAATCGCTTCGCGTACTTCGTCACGGATCGTGGCCAACTGCGCTTTCAGATCGAGCAGCGGAATTGGCATCCCTTGCACTTTTGGCATCACTGTCCTGGACATAGCGGTTTCACAGTCTAGCACTGAAACTGCTAGTCTACGCGCGGTGAAAATACTGGTCGTCATTCCCGCGTTCAATGAGGAAGCCACGATTGCCGGCGTCGTGAGAGCCGCGAAGGAACTCATTCATGATGTCATGGTGATCGACGATGGCTCGGAGGACACAACGACCTTCACCGCGATGATGGAAGGCGCAATGGTCCATCGTTTAAAAGACAACATGGGAAAGGGAGAGGCGCTCAAGGCGGCTTTCGAATACGCGGTTCAGACCGGCTATGACTGGGTCATCACGCTCGACGGGGATGGTCAGCACGATCCGCGCGACATCGCCAACTTCATTCCTCTTTTCGACGACTACGATCTGATCCTCGGAAATCGCACGAGCGACGCCGACCGCGCCGCCGTCTTGCGGCGGATCGCGAGTCTCCTTTTAAACATTGCGGTTTCGGTTGTGTCGTGGAAACGAATCTACGACTCGCAGATCGGTTTTCGCGCATACAGCCGCAGGCTTCTGGAGAGCGTCGAACTCCGCTCCAGTCATTTCGACATGGAGACGGAGGTCGTCATCAAAGCCGCGCGCCGTGGATTCCGGATTGGTCATGCGCGGATTCGAGCCATCTATGCGGGTGAAGTGAGCCGCTTCCACAAGGTGAAGGATTCGGGGCGTTTCATCGCGGTCCTGCTCAAGTCCCTTGCCTGGTGGTAAACACCGTTGTAAGCCGGCGCCTACAGCACAGGCTTGACGTTCCAGATTTCATCGGCATATTCGCGGACCGTGCGATCGCTGGAGAAACGGCTCATCCGGGCGACGTTGAGGATCGCGCGTCTGTTCCATGCATCGTGATCGGTGAATTCACGATCGATGCGGTTTTGTGTTTCGATGTACGACTCGAAGTCGGCGAGGTGAAAATAGGGATCGCCGTCGCGGAACAGGCGATCGTGCAGGGGGTGGAAGATTCCGGGCTGCTCCCCGGATAACAGATCGCCCATGATGGCGTCGATGACTCGTTTGATGGCCGGCTTGTTGTAGTAGTCGACCGGTTTGTAAGCCCAGCCGCGCGACAGCGACTGAACCTGATCCGCCGTCAGTCCGAAAACATATATGTTCTCAGCGCCGACCTCGTCGCGCATTTCAATATTCGCGCCATCCAGCGTTCCGATCGTGAGAGCTCCGTTCATGCCGAGTTTCATGTTGCCGGTGCCGGACGCTTCCATGCCGGCCGTCGAAATCTGCTCGCTGAGATCGGCTGCGGGAATGATGCGTTCAGCGAGTGAGACGCGATAGTCCGGCATGAAAATGACCTTCATCATGTTTCCCACACGCACATCGTTGTTCACAACCGCTGCGACGTTATTAATCAGCTTCACGATCAATTTGGCCGCCAGGTATCCGGGCGCAGCTTTGCCGGCAAAAATGAACGTGCGCGGTGAGACCGGATGTTGCCCGTCGACGACGATTTCAAGATACCGGTGCACGATGTGCATGACGTTCAGAAGCTGCCGTTTGTATTCGTGAATGCGCTTGACGTGGACGTCAAAAATCGAATCGGCATTCAGCGAAACGCCCGTAGTTCTCAAAATCAAGTTCGCAAGCTGGCGTTTGTTCGCCTTTTTTGCGGAGGCGAATCGACTTCGGAACTCTTCAGAATCGGCGTGCCGTTCGATCCCGCGAATTTGTGAAAAGTTCGAAGCCCAGCTATCGCCGATCGTATCGGTGATGAGCTTCGACAATTCCGGATTCGCGTAGAGAAGCCATCGTCGATGTGTGACTCCATTTGTCTTGTTGTTGAAGCGATCCGGCCAAAGCGAATGAAAGTCGGGAGCCAGGTCCTGCTTGAGTAATTCGGAATGCAGTTTGGCTACGCCGTTGACCGAGTGGCTGCCGATGATCGCGAGGTTCGCCATCCGCACCTGCTTCAAACCACCTTCCTCGATGATCGACATTCGCCGCAGACGGTTCATGTCGCCGGGCCACCGGGTGCTGACCTGTTGCAGGAAGCGCCGGTTGATTTCAAAGATGATCTGCAGATGCCGGGGCAGGACGCGCTGGATCAGGTTGACCGGCCACTTCTCGAGCGCTTCCTGCAGCAGCGTGTGATTCGTGTAGGCGCACACCGCGTTCGTAATCTCCCACGCCCTCTCCCAATCCAGTTCCTGTTCGTCGACCAGCATTCGCATCACTTCGACGATCGTCAGTGCCGGGTGGGTGTCGTTCAGCTGGATCGCGACTTTGTTTGCGAAATCATCGAGTGCGGTATGCCGTTCGAGATAGCGGCGAAAGATGTCGCGAACCGAACACGCCACGAGAAAGTACTCCTGCATCAGGCGCAGTTCCTTGCCCGAGATGTAGGTGTCCGAGGGGTAGAGAATCTTCGAAACCTTCTCCGATTCGATCTTCTCCTCGATCGCGCGGAAGTAGTCGCCTTCATTGAAAGATTGAATGTTGAAGTCATGCGACGAGCGCGCGCTGAACAAGCGCAGAAAGTTGACGGTATGACCGCCGTAACCCGTAATCAGAAGATCGCTCGGGACTCCGAATATCGTTTGCCAGTCAACCCATGACGGCGAATAGCGGCCGCCGTTACCTGTTTCGTCCACAATCCTGCCATAGACCGGTACGACGATCAGCTGATCCGGACGATCGATCATCCAAGGCGACTCATTTCCAAGCCAAAGGTCGGGACGTTCCCTTTGGCTGCCGTCAACGATCTCCTGCTTGAAGAGTCCGTAATCGTAGTTGATGCCGTAGCCGAAGCCCGGCATGCCGAGGGTAGCCAGCGAGTCGAGAAAGCACGCGGCGAGGCGGCCGAGGCCGCCGTTACCAAGAGCTGCGTCGGGTTCGGCATCGGCGACATAGTCGAAGTCCCATCCGAAGGTCGCGACGGCATCCCGATATTGTGCATAGATGTCGAGGTTGTGAAGGTTGTTGCGAAGCGACTGCCCGATGAGGAATTCCATCGAAACGTAGTACAGCGATTTCGCGTCGCGCGCGGCGAAACGCTGCTGTGTTTCAAAGAAGCCGTCGATGAGCTGCCGCCGAACGGCCAATCCCAAGGCGCGGAACAGCTCATAGGGCGACGCCTCCTCGCTGCGCTGCCCGAGGGTATAGCGCAGTTCCTCTTCTATCTGCTTTGCGACCACCGAAGGCATAGCCGGACTGGCCGGTTTTCGTGACATTGCGAGAGTTATTCCTGGATGTTGTAGTCGACGAGCTTCTTGTAGAGGCTTTTTCTCGAAATACCGAGCATCTGCGCGGCGAGGCTCTTGTTGCCCTTGCTCTTGCTCAACGCGTTCACGATCAGTTTTCGTTCGGCCTCTTTCAGCGTGAAGACATCCTCGTCGCCGATCGTGGGCTTCCGTTGAGGCGCGGCGGCCTCCGTGATTCGCTCGGGCAGGTCGGCGACCCGAATGGTTGGCGATTTTCCATACGCGAGAATCATCTCGACAAGGTTCTCGAGTTCGCGAACGTTGCCGGGCCACGGATACTTGGACAGTACTTCGAGCGCCACCGGATCCGTGCTGCGTATCGGACTGTTGTATGCCGCCTGATGCTTCTTAAGGAAGTGTTCGATCAGCGCGGGGATGTCTTCGATACGTTCTCGCAACGGCGGAATGTGAATCGTGATGACACTGAGCCGGTAGTAAAGGTCCTTGCGGATCTGGCCCGACTCCAGAGATTCCGCGATGGGCTTGTTCGTTGCCGCGATGACGCGAACGTTGATCGGAATCTCGCGCGTGTCGCCGAGGTGGCGTATCTTTCTTTCCTGAAGCACGCGCATCAGCTTCACCTGCAGCTCCGGCGACATCTCCATGATTTCATCCAGAAAAATCGTGCCTCCATCCGCCGAAAGAAAGAGGCCTTCGGAGTCACCGATGGCTCCGGTAAACGCGCCCTTCTTGTATCCGAAGAGTTCGCTCTCGATGAGGTCCTTCGGCAGCGCGCCGCAATTGACGGCCACGAAGGGAGCATCGTCTTTGAAGGTGTTGTAATGAATGCCGCGTGCGACCAGTTCTTTGCCGGTGCCGCTCTCGCCAGTGATCAGAACGGTCGCGCGATTTCCACAGGCGGCTGCCATCTTGTCGAGGACCGTCTGCATTTCGCCACTGTGGCCGATCACATTTTCGAAGCTGTACTTGCCCTGCAGTTCGGCGCGAAGGCGGTCGACTTGCGCTTCGAGCTGCTTTTTTTCGATAACCCGCTGGATGAGGATGTTCAGTTCGTCCTGATCCAGCGGCTTCTGAATGTAGTGCGCGGCGCCGAGTTGCATGGCTTCGACGGCGCTTTTCACGCTGCCGTAGCCGGTCATCACGATGAATTCGATATCGGGAAAACGGCTTTTCACGGCGCGCAGCAGTTGCATGCCGTCCATCTCGGGCATTTGAAGGTCGGCGAGAATCAGATCGACGCGCCCGTTCTTTTCGAGCACGCCGAGAGCGGCGCGCGCCGATGTCAAGGCGTGAGCCCGGTAACCTTTTCGCTCGAGAAGGCGTGCGCACATCATTCCATGCTTGGCGTCATCTTCGACGACCAGAATGCTGGCGCCTTCAGCCAACACGGACCTCCGCGTTTACCGGAAGGTAAACCCTGAAGGTTGTCCCCTGGCCCTGAACGGAATCGAATTCCATCGAGCCCATGTGATTCTCCACGATCTTGTAGCAAATCGAGAGTCCGAGTCCTGTTCCCTTGCCGATTTCCTTGGTCGTGAAGAAAGGTTCGAAAACCCGATTGCGATCGGATTCGCTGATGCCGATTCCGGTGTCGCTCACCTCGATACACACGCGCTCCGACTCTTCATCATGGAACGTCCGGACAAGCAGTTCTCCGCCACCCGGCATGCTGTCGACGGCGTTGTTGGCGAGATTGAGAACAACCTGCGCGATTTCGTTTTCATTGACTCTCGCCGCGGGGAGCCGGGGATCGAGCGAGGCGTTTATCCGAACCTTCTTCATCTCGAAATCGTGTTCGACGAGCGAAAGAATTTTTCTCACGATCGCATTCAAGCTGGCTTCGGATTTCTCCGTCGTCGATCGGCGTGAGAAGTTCAGCAGATTCTTGACCAGGTCTTTGCAACGGCCCGCCTGCTCGATGATTTCGTCGACGTCGTTCAGCGACCCATTGACGGATGGCTGGGCTGCCAGATCCTCACGCAGCATTTGAGCGTATCCGATGATCGTGCCAAGGGGCGTATTCAGTTCGTGAGCGACGCCCGCCGCGAGTTGTCCGATGCCGACCATCTTTTCCTGCTGCACCATCGTCTGCTGCGACTCCTTCAGCTCGCGCGTCCTCTCTTCAACCTTGTTTTCCAACGTCTGGTACGACTCGTGAAGCTGTGCCGCCATCGCGTTGAATTGTTCGGCCAATACTTCGATTTCGTCGCCCGAGTTGATCTGGAGCCGGTTATCGAGGTTGCCTTGCGAAATCGTTTCCGCGCCCTTTCGAAGTTTATCGATTTGCTTCGTGATTCGTCCGGAGAGGAAGGATGCGATCACAATGCTGATGATCGTGGACACTGCCGCCAGGCCCACAATGTAGAGTGTGGTCTTTCCTTCAATACCGTTTTCGATATCGTCCTGCGCTTTCGAGATCCCTTCGACAAGCGACAGCGGCCGTCCAATGTACAGAGAACCCAACACGACGCCGTTCGCATCCTTGATCGGATCAAATACGCCCATAAGTTCTTCGCCTTCGATGGGCTGACGCGATTGCCGCTCGTTGTAAACGCCTCCCGCGACGGCCGCCTGGTCCGGGTGAATCGTACCGATCTGGCTGCTGCCGTTGCGGCCGCTGCGGGTTGTGGCGAGGCGCACCTGCCCGAGAAAGATCGTCGCGTGATCCTGCAGCAGGTTACGGATGTCCTGAACAATCGACTGATCCTTGTTGATGACTCGTCCCGCAATCGCCGCGCCGACCACTTTCGCATTCGAATCGTAGACGGGCGTCGCATACGTGAGAACGAGCGCGCGCGTCTCGGCGGCGTCCGCGGGGATGTCTCGGCCGCGCAGCGGTATCGCCACTTGCTTTCGAAGCGATGAAACGACTTTGTTTTCGTCGATGAAATTTTCGAGATCCAGCGCTTCCGGCGCGAAGGCTTCAAATGACGTGACTTTCTGGCCTGCCGAGGCGGCCTTGACCAGGTCCTGTATCGCCGACACCGGCCCGTTCGGGTTTGGATAGGTGGCCGTTAATGTGCGATCGCCATAGGCCGAAGGATTCGTCGCCCGCACGACGACCTTCCCGGTGATATCGACGACAGTTATCACCGACAACTTGGACTGATTCTGGATTGTTTGAAGTACTTTCGCGGTGGCTTCGCGATCTTTCGAGTTTAGAAGCAGTCGATCGAACCGATCACCCAGGAGACCTGATTCGCAAAGCGAATCCAAAGCCGTCGTACCTGATGCGAAGGATTGCCGAATCCGATCCTTGAAGATGGTCAGGTTGGTGCGAACGGCCTCGAGACTCTGGTCGCGCACGAACTGCCGGCTGACGGCACTCTGCCTCTGAAAGTAATCGTTGACGATTACCTTGATCACCAGGCTAAAAAGAATGACGATCAGCAGCGACCCGAAGAGAAAGGTGTAAGCCAATTTTTTTCTTAAAGATGTGCGGGATGCCATAAAATACTGCCTTTTGTGTATCGGAAGTATACACTCTGGTAGCGTTCGCGGTCCACGGACCGGCATTTTAAAAATGGTGGAATAGAAAGCTTCGATATTGCGGCGCCCATCGGCTGCTCCCCCAGGCAAGCCGGTCAAGCAATCAGGCCGCTTGCTGGATGAATTCATACACATTACACGGACAAATAATTCAAGATCCTTATCACTGGCTTGAGGATCTCGATTCACCGGCGACTCGCGAATGGATCGCACAACAGAATGTGCGAACGGCGGATTTCCTCGCGACCGTGCCGACGCGCGAAAACATGCGATGCCGGTTGAAAGAGTTGTGGAACTATCCCAAATGTAGCGTCCCGCTCAAGGAAGGGGACCGCTACTTCTTCACGAAGAACGACGGCCTTCAAAACCAAAGCGTTCTTTACATGTCGGATCGGCCCGGCGAGACTCCGCGGGCGTTAGTCGATCCCAACAATCTGTCGACCGATGGGACGGTTGCGATGACGGCCTTCCAGCCGAGTCGAGACGGGAAGTTCGCCGCGTTCGGGCTGGCGTCGTCCGGATCCGATTGGGAGGAATGGCACGTCGTGGATACCGCGACGGGCGAGCAGACGTCCGACCGTCTGCAGTGGGTCAAGTTCTCCAGCGCATCATGGACGATCGATAGTCAGGGCTTTTATTACTGTCGATACGACGAACCCCGCAAAGACCTGGAGTATCAGGCCACCAATTACTTTCAGAAGGTGTACTACCATCGGCTGGGCACGCCTCAATCCGACGACGAACTGATTTACTTTCGCCCCGATCGGAAGGAGTGGGTCTACGAGGCGGTCGTCTCGGAAGATGGCCGGTATCTGGTCATCCATGTCTGGAACGCAACGGAGATCAACAACGCGGTCTTTTATCGCGATCTGAAAGCCGGCGGTTCAATCGTCGAATTGATTCCACACTTTGATTCTCGATACCACTTCATCGGAAGCGACGGCCCCGTTTTTTGGTTTGCCACCGATCGGCATGGGCCTCGCGGGCACGTGATCGCCGTCGACAGCCGGCGGCCGGAGCCGGAATCCTGGCGGGACGTCATTCCCGAGCGCGAGTACACACTCGATACCGCGACGGTTGTTGGGAATCATTTCATTGCCAGATATTTGAAAGACGCGAAAGCGCACGTGGAAATCATGACGTTAAACGGTGAACCGGTGCGTACCATCGAATTGCCGGGCATCGGTAGCGTCACGGGTTTTCGCGGGCATCGCGACGATCCGGAAACGTTCTTCGACTTCACCAGCTTTACGACGCCCACTCGCGTGTACCGGTACAACGTGGCCACGGCCGAAACATCCGCGTTTCATGAACCGAAGCTCGCTTTCGATCCGGCCGATTTCGAAACGCGTCAGGTTTTTTATACCAGTAAGGATGCCACGCGCGTTCCGATGTTTATCAGTCACAAGCGCGGGATCCGGTTGGACGGCACGAATCCGACGGACCTTTACGGTTATGGGGGCTTCAACATTTGCCTTGCGCCGACGTATTCGACGTCTCGGCTCGCCTGGATGGAGATGGGAGGCGTGCTTGCGATTCCCAATCTTCGCGGCGGCGGAGAATACGGCGAAGAGTGGCATCAGGCGGGGATGAAGTCGCGAAAGCAAAACGTCTTCGACGATTTCATCGCAGCTGCGGAATGGCTCATCGCCAACGGCTATACGTCGACCGCGCATCTGGGAATCTCGGGTAGAAGCAATGGAGGACTGCTCGTCGGCGCATGCCTGACGCAGCGTCCGGACTTGTTTGGTGCGGCGATGGCGGGCGTGGGAGTTCTCGACATGCTGCGATTCCACAAGTTCACGATCGGCTGGACCTGGGTTTCCGATTACGGTTCGCCGGACGATCCCGAGGATTTCAAAGCCCTTCGTGCGTACTCGCCGTACCACAACATTCGGCCCGGCATTTCCTACCCGCCGGTGCTTGTCATGACCGCCGATCACGACGATCGCGTGGTGCCGGCCCACAGTTACAAGTTTGCTGCCGCGTTGCAGGCTGCGCATTGCGGAACTGCCCCGATTCTCATCCGCGTCGATGTGCGTGCCGGGCACGGAATCGGCAAACCCACAGCAAAACTCATTGATGAAGCCGCGGACCTGTTGAGCTTTTTTGTGAAGACCCTCGTACGAGCGTGAGATGTCGGAAACACAGACTTTGTTGGAATCGTGGGACGCCCTGTCTGAAGAGGAGCGTGTCGAAGCGTTTCATCGAATTCCGCGAGCTCACGCCGACGACTTTTTCCTGGCACTGAATCCGCGCGATCAAGCAGCGCTGATTCTTGCGCTGCCCCACGGCGAGCGCCGCATTTGGGTGCGCCTTCTTGCCCCCGACGATGCCACCGACATGATCCAGGAGTGTCCCGAAGAGGAACGTCCGGCCCTGCTCTCAATGCTCGATGGAACCGCGCTCCGCGAAGTGCTCGCCTTGATGGCCTACAAAGAAGACGAAGCGGGCGGTTTGATGAGCCCGCGATTCGCCCGCCTCCGGCCGGAAATGCCGGTGGACGAGGCGATCGCATACTTGCGGCGTCAGGCGCAGTCGGGGCTTGTCGAGACGGTCCATTATGCCTATGCGCTCGATGCCGAGCAGCATTTGCTCGGTATTGTGACCTTTCGCCGATTGTTCTCCGCCCAAAAGGGCCAAAACGTGCGCGACATCATGCGGACGAACTTCGTTTCCGTTAAGGAGGAAATGGACCAGGAACAGCTCGCCAAGCTGTTCGCGGAAGAACATCTGCTGGCGGTTCCGGTCGTCGATGCGGACAACCGGATCAAGGGAATCGTAACGGTGGACGATATCGTCAACGTCGTCGAGGAAGAAGCCAGCGAGGACATCCAGAAGATCGGCGGTATGGAGGCGCTGGACGGTCCGTACCTGGAAATCGGCTTCTTGAATATGGTCCGGAAGCGGGCCGGCTGGCTTTCCGCCCTGTTTATCAGCGAAATGCTGACGACCACCGCGATGGGTTTTTTCCAGAACGAGTTTGCCCGAGCGATCGTGCTCGTTGGGTTTATCCCGCTGATCATCAGCAGCGGCGGAAACTCAGGCTCGCAGGCGACGACGCTGGTCATCCGGGCGATGGCGCTGGGAGAAGTCAAACTGCGCGACTGGTGGCGCGTGGTGCAGCGGGAGTTTGCGGCCGGGTTCACCCTGGGATGTATTCTGGGCGGCATCGGCTTGATCCGCGTCGTGCTGTGGCACGCGGCATTCAACGCTTACGGCCCGTACTTCCTCTTTGTGGCGTTGACGATTGCCTTCAGTTTGATCGGCGTTGTCCTGTTCGGCACGATCATCGGATCGACTCTTCCGTTCATACTTCGGCGGTTGGGATTTGATCCGGCAAGCGCGTCCGCGCCCTTCGTGGCGACGCTGGTGGACGTGACCGGGTTGGTTATTTACTTCACAGTCGCAAGTTTGATATTGAGTGGAACATTGCTTTAACTTTCTGTCCCATTGGGTATAATTCGTCCGCGACCGGAACGGATCAGCCTATGAAGACACGGACGATCATCATTGGCGGCTTCCTCCTCACCCTGCTGGCTTTTGGTGTGAGTGCCGAACAAGCCCCTCAGGACGTTTCCAACACGGCTTCAAAGCAGAACCAAACCATCAAAGTCGATGTCGATCTCACGCTGGTCAACGCGACCGTTTTGGAACGCGTTCACGGACGTGTCGTCACGGATCTCAAGCCTGAACACTTCGAGGTTTGGGAAGACAAGATTCAGCAGTCCATCGAGTATTTCTCGGAAGAGGCCGCGCCTCTCAGCGTCGGCGTGATCTTCGACATCAGCGGCAGCATGAAAGAAAAGCTGGCGGTGGCTCGCGACGCTGCGGTCGCTTTTCTGAACACCGGGAATCCCGACGACGAATACTTCCTGGTGGAGTTCAGCAGCAGGCCCGAGATCACTCAGGATTTCACGACCGACGTCAATCGCCTCCGAAATCATCTGATGTTCACGCCGGCAAACGGAATGACGGCCCTTTTTGATGCCGTGTACGTAGGCTTGAGTAAGCTGAAGGACGCCTCAAATCCGAAGAAAGCGCTGTTGCTGATAACCGACGGTGAGGACAATCACAGCCGCTATTCGTTCGGCGCTGTGCGCGATTACATCAAGGAGCAGGACGTCGAGTTGTACGCCATCGGTATCGTCACCGATTACAACTCCGGTTTAGGCATGGGGCGGACCGGCCGGGCTCTCATTGAAGAACTCACGGATCTTACGGGCGGCCGAGCCTTCTTTCCCGAGTCGATTTACGAACTGCCGGACATTTGCACAAAGATCGCGGTCGAGCTGAAAAACCAGTACGTGCTGGGTTATCGGTCGACGAACGGTGTGAAGGACGGCAAGTGGCGCCGCATCAGCCTTAAGGTCAATCCACCCGTCGGCATGCCGGATATGATCATCCGCGGAAAGTCCGGTTACTACGCTCCGGTCGCGTCCGGGCAGCAGTAGTCTGCCTCCATCGCAAGACGATTACCGATTGCTAAAACCTTCGCGCGTGGTCCGGTGTCTACTGTCATATGAGCACGAGTCTTTTTCTGTCTTTGGTTCTGTTATTCCCTCCGCAATCACAGCAGCAGGTCGACCAGCAACTGCGGCAGCAGCAACAGGAGTTGTCGCAACTCCGCGGCGAACTCAAGCAGCAGATGGATCGCATACATGACGCGCTCGACCGTCACGAACGGGAGATCAGCAAACCGATTTGCTCGACCGAGCTTTTCTGGATCGGAGGCGGAGAGGACCGTAGAGTTCCCGCGAATCCTTCGGCCGCCGCGCTTTTGAACCTGTTCAGCATCGTGAGCAAGCCGAGTTCGTGTCTGTCCGCTGAAATTCGGCTCACCGCAATCTATATGGATGGCGCCGACAACCTGGTCTGCAGTGGTGCCGTGGAGAATGCAGCCACGCAAACGTCATCGACGCAGACGGTCCTTCTCGAAGTCCGGCCATGGAATCTTCACGAATTTGTGCGATGGAGAAACGAGCCGCCGCAGAACAACAGCGGCGCCAGGCGTCTGGCCTGCTTCAATCCCGATGGTGTGGCCGAGGCGACGGAGACGGAGCTTTCAAAGGTGACTTACGTTCGCGTCCGGGCGACAGTGTTGCCGCAAAACGGCGGCATATCCACGTTGGAAGTGAAGCTCAGTTTGAGATGAGCCTGCGCTGCGCGTAAGCGCATCTTAATGCTGAATCGGACAGGTGAATATCACGTTGGAGATGGGACATCCCGACGTTTGACATATTCAGAAGCATCGTCCGAAATTGTCAAACGTCGGGATGTCCCATCTCCAACGTGATATTCACCTGTCCGATTCATTGGGTTCAGCCCCGTCAAGCGATGGATGCCTCCCATGAACTTACAGTCACCTCCGGGATAGTCCGTCCCCCAACCCCAGCCTTGCGGCGGGAAGAAACGTCCTCCGCCAAATTCCGGACACACATACTGCTGCCTGGGAATCGGCATCGTCGGTCTGCTGAAACCGAATCCGAACCCGCCGTCACGATGACGGCAGCAGCCGTCGGGACGTTCGGTGTATGCGAGCCGTGTGAAATAGAATTCCGGCGGGTCTGACGGAACATCGGCCGTCGCTGCGGAAAGTCCGATAAAGCCGGTTGCGCCCGCAATAATCGTCCACAAGATCAGTCTGATCACGCTCATCGTATTCGCATCCGGGCCGCCGCTGACGCGTGCTGCGACGCCCAGGCGCGCCAGGTGCCGACATCTTACTTCGATCTTTAAGCATGCCCTAGGAGATTTAGGCTTGGCGCGAAAGGCGCTCATGTGGTTTCCTTCTCGAATGCGCTCTGCTGCTCCACCGATGAAGCCGAATCGCCAGGTCCGGATCATTTCCTCGACCGCGACCCTACTGTCGTTCATGTCGGTGTCCAAGGCTGTCGCGCTGGCATTGCCCGAACTCGCGATCGCGGCATTTTTTGTCGTGGCGGTAGCTCGTGTCGGCGTCGGCAATCTCGCAGTCTGGTTCATCCTCGCCGCGT
Source organism: uncultured Solibacteraceae bacterium (assembly GCA_964584785.1). Classification (GTDB taxonomy): domain Bacteria; phylum Acidobacteriota; class Terriglobia; order 20CM-2-55-15; family 20CM-2-55-15; genus JAHFTY01. The sequence continues at coordinate 51,106 of CAZPBY010000015.1, read as the reverse complement.
GCTTCCTGGGCGCTCTCGCGCGAGCCGTCGACATCGAAAGCTGGGCATTCTTCATACCGGGTGGATTGATCGGCCGGGCCGAACGCGTCTTCCCTCGCCGTCTGGCGAATCTGACGGCCGGAGCCGTCCTGACCGAGCGCCTTCTGCTCGTCGCTCTGGCCTGCGTTCTCTGCGGCCAATACGCCGTGAGTTTCGGAGCCGTGTGGATTGCGGAGTGGAGCGTGACGGCTCGACTGACGTTGCAGGAAGTGGTGACGGTCGGCGCCATCACACTGATCGGTTTGTTGTGGGCGCGTTCGCGAATCGGTCTGGACTTGCCGAGCACTGCCATCACAAAAGTAGTTTGGGCTGCGGTGTCCGTCATTGCCGCGATCATTCTCCTGGGATTCTTGACGCTGCTGGCGAATGGACCGGCGGCAGGTGCATCGTTGATCCCGACGGATGCGGTCGATCCCACACGGCCGCTGATGGTCCTTGGTCAGATCTTCTGGTGGTTCGCCGGATTCGCGCTCGTTCTTCCCGTGATTGGCGGTGGCGACACGCTGGCGCACGCCGCACACGAGTTTCCGCCGCCTCGTTTGCATCCGCTGCGCCGTACGAGCCGGTTTGCCACGGTTTTTGTTTTTATCCTCACCGTGCTTTCGTCGCTTCTGTTCGTCCTGTTGGTTCCCCGCGATCAGTTGTTTGTCTGGGTGACCACACCTCTGTCCGGTCTGGTACAAAACCTGGCGGCGCCGGCATGGATATCCGGCATCCTCACGATCGCGATCGTTCTGGCGACACTGCTGATGCTGATCCCGGCGGCGCACGCCGCGCTTGAAGACACGACGCAGCTATTGCGTCGAATGTTCGGCAAGCGGGATTCGACGGATGCGTCCGGCCCCATGAACGTTGCCGCCGCATCGGCCGTGCTGATTGCCATTGCCAGCGGTGCCCAGGTGTCGTGGCTGGGCCGCGCCTATGCCATATCCATTGCAGCGACGTTCCTGATCAAGATCGTCGTGCTCATCCGCTTGCGCCGTACGCGTTCGGAACCGCCGCCGTATTCGATTCCCTTCAACGTGCGGATTCGAAACCGTGAGGTTCCGATCGTGCTGATTCTCGCCGGAACTCTGGTGGGTTTGAGCGCGCTGATGCTTCTCGTTTCGCTCGACTTTCCGGCGATCGCGTCGCTCAGTCTGATTGTGGGTCTGAGTATCACCATGGGCATTCGCTCTGCGAACGCCGACCGGTCTGCGGTCGAAGAGGAAGGGCCGTTCGAACTGATGACGTCCGCGGACGTGTCGCTCGGACAAATCGACGTTCGTCCCGGTAACGTGCTTGTGGCGGTGCGTCACCCCCATTCGTTGTCGCATGTGGTCGCCGCGATTCACGAAGCCGGCGATCGTGATGTGGTCGTCGTCAGCGTACGTCTCCTGGGAATCGATGTGGACTATGAAAGCGCCGGCGACGCGGCGTGGACCCCCAACGAGCGGCGGTTGTTCCCATCTCTTGCCCCCCTCACCGAACGCTTCGGCCGTGTGGTGCGATTGTTGATCGTTCCGGCGGCGAATCCTTTCGAAGGCGTGATTGCTGTCGCGGTCCGCCTTGCGTCTTCGGAAGTTTATGTCGGTGAATCGACGACGCTGTCCGGAGATGAGCAAGCCCGTCTGTTGGGCGAAGCCTGGGAGCGCGCCGACAAGCCCTCGACGCAGCGGCTCCGGCTCGTCGTTCATCGTCGAAGCGGTAGAACCGATTCCTATCACCTCGGCGCTCATCCTCCCGCATTAACACCAAGCGATGTTGATCTGATTCACCGGGTCTGGCTCGACGCGGTTAAAACCGTCGGACCGCACGTGCATCACCACGACGTCGTTCGAGCAGCGCTTACACAAATGGAACAACAACTCAGCGGTTCGCAACGCGATGACGCCCTCGCCGTCATTCGCAATGTCGCTCGACCCGCCGACGAACTTGCCGCTGCCGTCCAGGAGCGGAACTATTCGCGGCTGCGCGAGCTGGTCCGCAATCGCCATGCGAACGACCTGGCCGAGATTCTCACCGACCTCTGTATCGAAGACCAGGTCGTCGTATTTCGCATCCTTCCGCGAAAGAATGCGGCCGCCGTTTTCGAATACCTCTCGCACGAGAGTCAGGAAACGCTGCTGAAGGCCATGGCGAAGGAAGACGTAGCCGCTCTCTTGAACAACATGGCGCCCGACGATCGCACCATGTTCCTCGAAGAGCTGCCTGCATCCGTGACGCGCCAGCTTCTTTCGTTGCTGACGCCGGCTCAGCGATCCGTCGCCCTGACGCTGCTGGGATACCCTGAACATTCCGTCGGACGCCTGATGACGCCGCATTACGTCAGCGTCCTCGAACATTGGACGGTGCGCGAGGTCCTCGAATTCATCCGGACTCATGGTCAGGACAGCGAAACGTTGAATGTCATTTATGTGCTCGACGAACAGGGCATGCTCATCGACGACATCCGAATCCGCGAGTTCCTTCTGGCGTCGCTGGATTCGCACGTGTCGGATTTGATGGATCGGCGTTTTGTCGCGCTTAAAGCTACCGATGATCAAAGCGTCGCCGTCACCACGTTTCGCCAATACGATCGCAGTGCGTTGCCGGTAACCGATACCGCCGGAGTGCTCATCGGCATCGTTACCATCGACGACGTGCTGGACGTTGCGGAAGCAGCGGCGACCAAAGATATTCAGCAGATCGGCGGTCTCGAAGCGTTGGAGGAGCCGTACATGCGCATCGCTTTCGCTCGAATGGTGCGCAAGCGTGCCGGCTGGCTGACGGCCTTGTTCCTGGGCGAAATGTTGACGGCCACGGCTATGGGCGTGTTCGAGCTGGAGATCTCGAAAGCCGTCGTTCTCGCATTGTTTGTTCCTTTGATTATTTCCAGCGGCGGCAATTCCGGCTCGCAGGCCACGTCGCTTGTGGTCCGCGCGCTGGCGCTCGGCGAGGTCAGTCTTGCCGACTGGTGGCGCGTCATCCGGCGAGAGGTCTTTGCGGGCCTTGCCCTCGGCGGTATTCTGGGAGCGATCGGATTCCTCCGAATCTCACTCTGGTCCGCCTTTTCGACGCTATACGGACCGCACTGGCTAGCCGTCGCGTTCACCGTGGGCCTGGCTTTGATCGGTGTTGTTCTCTGGGGCACCGTGATCGGTTCTCTGCTTCCATTCGTCCTGCAACGACTGGGATTCGACCCGGCGACGTCGTCCGCTCCGTTTGTAGCAACGCTGGTCGACGTCACCGGTCTCATCATCTACTTCACCGTCGCGATGGTGGTGTTGCGCGGAACTCTACTCTGACGCACAACAAGTACCCTGCGCTGCGCATGTGCACCAATTTCAGTGTCACAGCTTAGTGGTGTGACAATTCTATTGATTATTTCCTTGAGCTATCGCAGCATCAGCCTCGATTTGGAAGGAGTCCAGATGGGAAAACGTCTAACGATCTTGTTCCTAAGCCTTTTTTTTGTCGTCGCGACATTCCTGCTGCGCGTTCCTGTTTGGTTTGAAGTAAAGGCGCAAAGCAGTACCGCGATTACAAATACCAATCGCGCTTACGAAATCCTGCAGTTGCCGGCTCAATATTCCACAAACTATGGCGCGAAGGCCATTAATGACAAGGGTGAACTAATCGGTAACTATTGGATCCCTCCCAATCCCGCGATTGTCCACGCGATGCTCTGGCGCAACGGTGTGTTCACCGACTTGGGAACTTTGGGAGGCGATGGGAGCGCCGCCATAGATATTAACAACCAAAGTGACGTCGTAGGTAGCAGTGACGTCGCCCGTACACCGGATCGATTGGACACGTCACATGCTTTTGTGTGGCGAGACGGGCAAATGATCGACCTTGGTACTTTGCGGAACGGAATTAGCGCGGCCACGTCGATCAACAATTCGGGTCATATCGTTGGCTACGTTTCCTTTCCAGCGCCGCTCAGTTTGTCCCACGCGGTTTTGTGGGACCATGGAACGATCGTCGATCTGGGTACCGGCCCGTTTAGTTCGGCTTCGGCGACCGGCATCAACGATGTTGGTCAAATTATAGGAGTCGGGACTCCTCCTGGTTCTCGCGACAGCCACGGATTCCTTTGGCAACGCGGAGTGATGACAGATTTGGGAACCTTAGGGGGGTCTGTGAGCAACGCCAAAGGTATCAATAACCGTGGCCAGATTGTAGGTGTAAGTACAACTGCGGCTGGGGACTACCGCGCCTTCGTTTGGGAGAGCGGAGTTATGCGAGATTTAGGCACAATCGCCGGCTGCATTGCGACTCCGGGCTGTAGCGGAAGTGACGCGACGGATATCAACGACTCCGGCGTAATCGTTGGTCAAACAAGCATAGACTCAGCCGGCCGTGTCCACGCGTTTTTATGGAAGGACGGGACCTTCACCGATTTGGGCACGCCATTTGTTGACGGAGGTCCAAACAATTCGTTCGGGAGTATTGCCTACGGCGTCAACAACAGGAGACAAGTTGTCGGCATGGCATTTGGTCCTCCCGGCGAAGGACTTCCCTTGTTGTGGAGTCCGCGAATCGGAGAAGCTGCGAGATGAACTCGGTTCATTTGCCGATCTGAAGACAGTTCAAGCGGAAGTGCTTAAACAAGAGGAGGCGGCGCGCAACGAACTCGAAAACCTAAATAAGGAACGCGACAAGGTGAGCGAACAACTCTCGGGCTCCAAGGATTACTTGGGCAAAGCGATGGCGGCGGTAGAGGGCCTGGACGCCACTCGCAAAAAGGTAGAACAAACAGTTCAATCTCTTGATGGTCGAATTAAGAAAAACGTTACCGATCTTGGCGTAGAGTTTCCCAACTTGAATCCACCGGACGACGATCGCGATGAGGCGTTCCAACTGCAACAAGAGTCCACTGAACTTCAAAAAAGCCGCGACAACATCAAAAGAGCCATCCATGACCTGCAGAATCAGATCAAATCGCTGGAACGCAGGATCAAACGCGCCTCCGAATTGAGGCAGCAGTTAGATACGCACAAGGTACAAATGGCAGTCGCGAAAGAACTCCACCAGGCTCTTCAGGGCGATGAGTTCATCGCTTTCATTCAGGAAGAGGCATACGCTCGGCTGGCGGAAGATGGATCGGTGCATCTCAAAACGCTGAGTGGCGACCGCTACTCGTTCACTATCGATCATGATGAATTCCAGGTCATCGACCATTGGAACGCGAACGACGCTCGGCCAGTCAAAACATTGAGCGGCGGTGAATCATTTCTAGCGTCTCTGGCCTTGGCGTTAGCTTTGGCGGAAGGTCTTTCCGGCTTGACCCTCGGCCACACGAAGTTTGTGCTGGAATCTCTGTTCCTGGATGAAGGGTTCGGCGCGCTCGACGCCGAAACTTTGGAATACGTCGTATCCGGCATCGAGGGGCTTAACACCAACAATCGGCTAATCGGCATCATTTCCCATATTCCTGAGCTCGCCGAACGGATGCCTTCAAGAATACAGGTTCAAAAATCCGTCGGAGGAAGTTCGATCACCATCAACTAGCTCGAGCAACTATCCCGATAGGCATCATGTTCGAGAATGCATTGGCTAGCCGCGGCGCTTAGTGGCAACGACGCAGACCTTGTATCACTTGAGCCCGGCGTGATGACTGTTCGTGCCGTGGTATATTGCGCCTGGCATGGACCTCGATACGCAGGTTCGTTTGAAAGCATTTGATTTTGCCAACGAAAAGCGAATTTTGCACGGCGATGCCGTACCGTACGACATCTGGCGTCGAGGCTTTTTGTTCGAGGGACGAAGAGTTCCGTTGATCAGTCCACAAGGGATTTTCAAACCTGCGATTCTCGATTTGCCGCTTACGTTCAACACCGTTCCGATCGTGGAAGGGCGGCCGAGGCCATACGAAGATGAGATTGATGATGACGGGCGCATCCGCTACCGCTACCGCGGCACAGACCCCAATCATCGAGATAATGTTGGCCTTCGCCTCTGCATGGAGCGGCAAATTCCGCTGATGTATTTATATGGAGTCGTTAAGGGTTTGTACATGCCGATTTGGCCCGTCTATATCGTACAGGATCACCCGGCAAGCCTCAGTTTCAGTGTTGAAGCTGGCGACGCACGGACCGTGCAGTTTAGTGATAGTGATGACACCTGGATGTCGACTGACTCTGCGGCGCAACGTGCGTACATTACGGTTTCTGCGCAGCGTCGCCTTCACCAACAGAGTTTCCGCCAACGTGTCCTACGCGCATATCACAATCATTGTTCGATTTGCCTTCTGAAGCATGAGCCACTGCTCGATGCGGCTCACATCCTGCCCGACGGACATCCTCAAGGAGAGCCGTGGGTATGCAATGGCTTGGCACTCTGTAAACTTCATCACGCAGCTTTCGACAGCAACATCATTGGAATTCGACCGGACCTGGTTGTCGAAGTCCGGAAAGATATCCTCGATGAGATTGATGGTCCCATGCTGCAGCACGGTTTGAAGGATTGCCACGACAGCTGTCTGAGTTTTGTGCCGAGTACCGCCGAACTGAAGCCTAAACCAGTTTTTCTTGAAGAACGGTACGAACTATTCCGAGCCTCTTTATGATGTGCGACAGTGTGTCGAAATGATTGATGAGTGGCGCTCAGTTCGGGAAAGTCGAACAATCCGGGTACACAACACCCGAACTTCCATTCGTCCCGCAACGACTGGGATTCGACCCGGCGACGTCGTCCGCTCCGTTTGTAGCAACGCTGGTCGACGTCACCGGTCTCATCATCTACTTCACCGTCGCGATGGTGGTGTTGCGCGGAACTTTACTCTAATCCTTGGACGCACTGTCCAAGGTAGATACCTGGCCACGTTCCGACATATGAGTCGTCGTTCTTGAAGATGAACCAGATATGCGGATTGCCGCCCACATAGCCGGTAATTCGTTTAATCCTTAGAGGCAAGGTGCCCCACTCGCTTCGCTCGGGTACTCTTCTGTCGCTCGCTCGAGTCTCTGTGCGACCCACAGTACCCGAGCGAAGCGAGTGGGGCATCGTGGATGAGCTGACAAGAATCAGGTGGGACGCCACACTAGTTTCGATCGAACAAACGAAGGCGGCGGAGCAAAACATCGACGACGAACAAAACGAGGGCGGTCGCGGCCAGATGCGGCCACAGTGGGGTGGGTAGAGCCGTGGTTTCGCCGCGCGTGTTGAAAATCTCCGTGGCGTTGGGCTGAAACGATCCGCCGGTCTCGGTGGCGACGGCGCGCAGCAGATCGGTGTTCGGCGGATAGAAGTGATATTCGTCGGGATAAGAGTACGGCAAAACCCGCGACGTCCCCGCTGTTTGATCGCTGATCGCCCGGAAGGTAAACGTCCCCTTCTGTTTCAACGGCGCCTTCGCTGCATACGAGCCGGGTGCTACCTGACGGATTGGAATCTCGCTCACGTTCTGATCCGGCGCGATGATTCGGACCTGCGCCTGCAGCTTGTTCCGGAACTGGCCGTCCTTTTCCACCGCATTGATCGTGATCTTCGCCTCGTTGTTGTCGCGTTCAACACGGAAGTCGAACTGATCGTTATCACGCCGACGCATCGTATCGCGAACGAGCTGGGACCAGAATTTGGGATAACCGTTCCACTTCAGCCACTCCACCGCCCATCGATCTTTCAGATCGGATGTGAACGCGGCGGTCTTGCCCAGCCCGTACTGCCATCGTGCAAGCAGGGGATCGGGCTTGTCGCCGACCGCGGGAGCTTCAAGCAAGACCTCGGAGGTTTCTTTCGCCTTCGTCGTCACATAACCGAGAAGGGTCGGCGCGGTTTTGAAGTCGATTCCTTTAAAAGCTTCGACGGTTTTCTTGACGAGCGGCCGGAACGGTTCTTCGCGCAGTGTTTTTCCGGTCGCCATTTCGGTTTCCTGGGTGAAGATTTGCGGGACACGGTTGGCGTCTTCGATGTAGTACGTGCGTCCTTTGCCCCACTGAGCAATGTTGGCGAGCAGTTCACGATCGGAGCCGCTGCCCACCGCCACGGTGGAAACCGTGATCTTCGAGTCCGCCATTTTGGTAACGAGTCCCTGATAATCATCCGGGAGGGAGCGTCCGTCGGATAGAAGGATGACGTGTTTGACTTCGGTTCCGCCCGCTGCCAGCTGGATGTAGGCTTCACGCACCGCGGGATAGATATTGGTCTCGCCGCCCGCGATGATCGAGCTGATCGCCTGATTCATCGGACCGCGATTGCCGCCGATTTCCTGAAAACGAACCGGCCAGTAAAAGTTGTAATCGAAAGCCACGACTCCGAATTTGTCCGTGTCTTTCATCAGCGGAAGCGGAGCCTTGGTGGCTTCCTTGGCAAGTTCCATCTTCTGGCCGCCCATACTTCCAGACTTATCGAGCACCACGATGATTCCGGTCGAGTTCGGTTTCTCCTTCTTTGCTTCGAAGGTGACCGGCAGCAGTTCCTCGATCATCGTCTTCGAATAACCGCCCTGCCCGTAATTGTTTTCACCGCCGGCCAGGATGAATCCGCCGCCAAGATCGCGAACGTAGGCGGCCATGGCTTTCATTTGACCGTCGCTGAGACTGGTGCGAAGAACATCGCTAAGAACGATCAGATCGTAGGAGTCGAGCCGATCCACGGCGTCGGGAACGTCGTTGGCGGCGACGATGTCCACCTTGAAACCTTCATTCGTGAGGGCATTCTGAAGATACTTTGCACTTTCCCGATGGCCTTCAATGTACAGGATTCGCGGCTTTCCTTCGACGACCACCGACTGAAGATACCGGTTGTTATCGCTGAAGGGATCGCCCGTCGACTTGATTGTCGCTTCGAGCGTGACAGGCCCGGCATCGTCCTTCAAATGCGTTTCGAAAGCGATCCGGTTCAAACCTTTCGTCAGTTTGACCTGCCGTTTGTCGAGCGATTTATCGCCGCTTTTGAGCTCAACCTCGCCGTTCGTGTCGGCCTGGCTGTAAACGTGGACCTCGACCGGGAATGCTTCTTCCGCCGCAACGTTAGCGGGCGCCATAATGTTCTCGACCCACACATCGTGATTCGTGCGCGCCGGCACGGGTACGGTGTAAAGGTGAACGCCTTCCTGTTTTAATCTCGGCAGGATGTTTTCGATATGGCCCGAGTTTTCGTTGCCGTCGCTGACGAGAACGAGCCGCTTGAGGTGATGCGGCGCAAAGCTCCGTAAAGCGCGATCGACGGCGTCTTCGAAGTCGGTGCCGCTTTGATCGATCGAACCGGCTGCCGCTTTGCCGGACACCGAAACGCTCTTCAACTGATCCACGGTCTCAAAAACCTGCGAGTTTGCCCCGAACGGAATGAACCGCGCGTGATGCGGACGGCCGGCGTTATTGGTCTGTTCGATCCACTGGATGGAGTTCTGAATAGCGCCCGGCGCGATGCTTTGCGAGACGTCCATCAGATACACGGCCGAAATCCAATCACCGGAGCGCTTCAGTACGGGCTGCATCAGGGCAAGGGCCAGCATGACGATAATTGCCGACCGTATTGCGCTTGCCAGGGTGAGATGCTTTGCGCTCAGATCGGTGTCGGACCGCCGCTGTACCAGCCACACGTACGGAACCAGCGCGAGCAGGATCAGCGGCCAGTATGTGTCGAAGGTCAGCGTCACAGCGTGATCCTTTTATGGTACGTGTACCATTCCGCGGTGATGAGGACAACCGCCGCCAGCAACATGTAGAACCAGAGTTCGCGCCGCAGCAGATGCTTTTCGGAGGCCGCCGCCGGATCGTTGCGGAATGCGGATCGATTCACATCTGAAAAATTGCGGTTGGCGAGGTTCACGGCCACGTGGACTCGCGAATCCCCCTGAGTTGCCGTGTATAAGCCGGGTTCAAGGGCTTCGAAAACGGTTTTATTGAACTGCGTCTGCGACGGTACGGTCTTCCCGTCGATCGCACGAACCTGCGCGTTGCTCAGCGGGATTTCGATCGTTCCCGGTTGACGATGGAGCGCGAGTTGATCGCGGCTGAACCATGCCAGAACGTTGTCGACAAACACCGGAAACCCAACGTGAAGAGGGAAGTCGGAAGAGTCGAGATCAAACGTCAGCATGACCCACTTCGGTTTGTCGGACGCCACAATCAGCGGCGTTTCGTTCGATGCGGCAAGTACCGTCAGATCGCGCGGGTCAATCCTGTACGCCCGTTCCACATTCATATCGTGCACGGAAACGAATTGCATTACGGCATGATCTTCCGACCACTTCGTGATGTGCGGCTTCGGAACGAGACCCTGCGGGGCTCGCAGCCAGGGCGCGCTTGGCGCGCCGATGATCAACGCCGGATGCGACGGCGGTGTTGGCGGAGCAAACCGGTCGAAAATGTAAGCGTCGACGTCGGCCGATTCCTTGAAGCCTGCGGGATCCACTACCGTCAGCGCGACAAAGCTATCCACTTTCAACAGCGTCTGAAGATAGTTATTACCCTTTGTGACGAGCATTGTTCGCGTGCGCCGTTTCACAGGCAGGTATGCATACGCGATGTCGTCCGCGCTCAACGCATCGTTCCGCGATTGAACCGTGGCGCGAACGCCGCCGCCGTCGAACGACGTCAGGTCGAAGACTTCCTGGAAGGTTTCCTCGGCGCCGAGTTTGACGGAGCGGTTGATTCGCTGTCCTCCCACGCCGCTGACGGTGATTTCGGCTTGTGCGGTTTCACCGCTGAAGTTCTGAACTTCGAGATATGCGTCGTATGCCGGCGGGATCGACGGCCGTGCCCGCAATTCAAACGCGGTGATCCCGACGTTCCTCGCTTTCTGGAACACCGATATGCGCTTCACCGATTTGGGAACCTGGGGAATGGCAACGCCGTCGGAAATGAAGTAGACCAGCGAATCCGCAGCGTCGACTTTCGGCAACTCCGCATTTCCCGCAACCGGTTTCATGGTTTCGAGGATTTGACGGATCTCGTTGCGATCGGTGGTGAAACCTGAAGCCGCGCGGCCGGATGTGTCGGCGATACGAAATTCGGTCGTTGGACCGCCGCTTGTGAGCAGCGAGTAGGCTTCGTCGACGGCATGTTGCCACCGCGTTTTGCCGCCGCTCGAAATGGTTGCCATCGTCGGGGACGTGTCCATGATGATGACGATGCGTTCGTTCTTCCCCGTCAGCGCCTCGATTTCAGGACGTGCGAGGGAAACCGCGATCAAGAGGGCGATGGTCACGGCGACCACGATCGAGATGATCTGCCGCAGTTTTTCCATCAGGGAGTGCGCATGCTTTTCGTCGAGAACGCGCCGCCACAGCAGCGATGACGATACGAATACGCGACGGTGGCGCAATTTGAGGAAGTACAGCGCGACGATCGCTGCTGTTGTCGCGAAAGCAAGCAGGGCCGTCTGCGTTGCGGTAAGCGCCAGAAACCTCATTTCACAAACCTGCCCTGTCGAAATACCTTAAGCACGAGTTCCTCAAACGGAAAGTCCGTTGCCGTGCGAACGTATCCCAGCTGGTATTTCCAGCAATAGCTTTCGAGTTCCTCACAAAATCGCCTGTATTCCGTATGATAAGCCGACAAAAGCGACGGCGTGATCGTGATTTCGCGGGCCTGCTGGCTTTCCGAATCGACAAGCATCAACTCGCCGCGAAGCTTCGGATCGATCTCCTCATGCGCCGCAATATGAACCACGAAAATGTCATGACGATAATGGCGCAGAATGTCGAGGGCGGACTCGAAACCGCTTTGATCGAAGAAATCGGAGATGACCACCGCGAGCCCTCGCCGTCGCGTCTCGGTGCAATACATCTTGAACGATTCGCGCGCGTTGGTCTGACCGCCCGAAGTCATTTCCGACAGGAAACGGAATATTTTGAAAATGCGCCCTTTGCCCCGCTGCGGAGGCAACTCCGCTCGCACCTTGTCGGCGTAGGCGATCACGTTCACGCGATCGAGATTCGCCAGACCGATATAGCAAAGGGCAGCCGCAACCCGGCGGCCGTAATCGAGCTTTGAAGGCTCACCGAATTCCATGGATTGACTGCAATCGACAAAAAAGTAAATCGGAAGATCCTCTTCCTCTTCGAACAATTTCAGGATCAGCCGGTTCAGGCGAAGGTAGGCTTTCCAGTCCAAGCGGCGAAAGTCGTCTCCGGTCACGTAGGGACGGTAGTCCGCGAACTCCAGACCCACGCCGTACTTGCGCGTTCGGCGCTCGGCCTTGAACTGGCCGGCGAAGACGCGTTTCGAAATGATGTTCAGATATTCGAGTTTCTTGAGGAACTCGTCATCGAACAGAATCTGCGTTGTCGACATAACCAAACGTTGACCTGCAAAGAAACCGGGATTGGATGAATCCTGCAATGCCAATCCGAAAACACAAATCTTGAATTGGATCGATCCGAACAGTCCAATCTGAAATTTGTGTTTTCGGATTGGAAATGCAGGACTCGTCCAATTTCCCGTCTCTAACGGGGCTCGGGCGTGGTTTCCAGGATCGACTTCAGAATGGTGTCCGGATCGATACGTTCAGCCTCGCCCTCGAAATTCAATAACACGCGGTGACGAAGAGCGCCGTATGCGACAGACCGGATATCTTCGCAGGAAACGTGTACGCGGCTGTTCAACAATGCCTGGATCTTTCCGCCGATGACGAGCGCCTGCGCGCCGCGAGGACTCGAGCCGTAGCGAACGTACCGCGTCGTCATCGGGTTCGCGTACGGCGGCCGCGGATGCGTGGCCAGCATGATCCGGACCGCATAGTCCTGCACCGGGCGCGCGATCGGTACGGCGCGAACGGTTTTGCGCATCTCCAGAATCTCCTGCTTTTCGGCGATCCGGTCGACTTGTGGTTCCTCGACCCGAGTCGTGCGATTCATGATCGTGTGAAGGCTGTCGACGGTCGGATAGTCGACCTTCAGTTTGAAAAAGAACCGGTCGAGCTGCGCTTCCGGCAGCGGATACGTTCCTTCCATTTCAAGCGGGTTCTGTGTCGCGAGCACGAAGAACGGCGAATCGAGCCGATATGTGCGCTTTCCGACGGTAACGGTGGTTTCTTCCATCGCTTCCAGCAACGCGGACTGCGTCTTCGGTGTTGCGCGATTGACTTCGTCCGCCAAAACGATATTCGCGAAGATCGGTCCCGGCTGAAACTCGAGGACTTTTTCGCCGTGAGTGCTCTCCTGGACAACGTTCGTTCCCGTGATGTCGGCCGGCATGAGGTCCGGAGTGAACTGGATGCGGGAAAACTTCAAATGCATCACGTCGCTGAGGGTGGAGCAGAGCTTCGTCTTGCCAAGACCCGGCACGCCTTCGAGCAGGACGTGCCCGTTGGCGAGAAGGCTCATGATCACGCCGTCGATGATGTGGCTGTAGCCGACGATGACTTTCGAGACTTCGTCCCTGACGCGCTTGAACTGGTGCTGGAACGTTTCAACCTGGCGATCGATTGTGGTTGTGCTCATGGTTTCCGCTGCGAAGGACGTATGGCTTCGAAGTAATTCTTGATAAGACCTTTCAGCTCCCACGGGATCTTATCCTGATTGAGAACGTCCTTCTGCGCGGGACTCAAATCCGAATGCACGTTCCGATAATCGAGTTTCGAGCGTTCCTGCTTGCTGGCTTCTTCGAGGTTCTGCGGCGTGCCGCCGTCGTTTTCGGCGTCGAGCTTTTCCTGTTCGAGTTTCACGGCCAGCTTTGTGGGAGCGCCCATGATATTCAAGGGCGCATTGCCGGCACCGGAAGGATTTTGACCTTTGCCGGCGGCTCCAGCCTGAGCCTGATCCCCGGGCTGTCCCTGGGTCTGCCCCTCTTTGCCCTGTTGAGAAGCTTCGTCGCTGGGGGTGCCGGGTCCGGAACCGCCTTCGGGGTCGGTGTCACCCGGATCCGACTGTTGCGATTGTCCCGCTTTGTCCTGCTGCTGCGCCTGACCCTTGCTCTGCTGAGCCTGGCCCTTCCCTTGAGCCTGCTGACCCTGACCGTTTTGCTGCTGCTGTTGGCGCTGCCGCAGGGAGTCCTGCAGGCTCTGAATCTCCTGGCTGGCGGAGTTCTTCGCCTCCTGATTCTGCATCCGTTCCTGCAGTTCCTGAGCATCCTGCGACGCTTTGTTCAACGCATCCCCTGCAGCCTTCTGATCGTTTTTCGCGAGAGCTTCCGATGCGCTCTTCATGTCCCCGGCGAGATTCTGCATCGCCGGATTCGAGTTCTCGGAAGCCTGTTCCAACGCGTCCTTTAGCGCTTTTTGAGCGTCCGGATCGTTCTGTTTCAGGACATCTTCGGCCAGCTTCTTCAATTCATCCGCCGTGGCCTGAAGATCATGGCCGGACATGGCTTCCGCCACATCTTTCGACTCCTCCGCCTTGGACAAGTCGTCCGACATTTCATCAAGAGTGTCGTTGATGCTTGCGGTGTCGAGATTGCCTTCGGCCAGGGAGTTCTTCAGTTCCTCGAGCTGTTTCATCGCCTCGGCCGTATCGATTTTTCCCTGTTCCAGGTCCTGTACGATCTGCTCGAGCTTGCCTGCGAGTTCCGATTGATCGAGCTTCTGCGCCTGTTTCAACAGCTTCTTCGTGTCGCTGATGAGCTTTTGCTCGTCAGGCGTGAGGCTGAATGCCGGAGCGGCCTGCAGGTAAACCCAGTTGTGATTCGTGGAGAGCGGGATGAAGTTCAAGCCGATCAGCAACAACAGAAGTCCCGCGGCGGTATAGGACGACTGCGGAACCACCCGCGGAAAAAGGTGATCCAGGTTTAACCCGTTGGCGCGCTGTGCGGCCCGGCGAATCTGCAATTCCACCCACTCTCCCGACCGGCGGATCGCGCCGGGATGGGTCACGAACCAATAGGCGGAACTCACTTCGTCTTTCAGGTTCGCTTTATGGTCGAGCGCTGCCGCTATATGTCCCAGCGTGGACCGCATCGAGATACGCCATAGGGCGTATGCCAACACTCCAATGAGCCATACGGAGAGAAAGATAACCACCGTTCGGCCGCGAAAGGGCCGAAAGAGGTCCCAACTCTTGAATACCAGAGGTATGAAAAGAAAGATGGTGATCGCTGCTGTCAGTTCACGAAGTAGCCGGTTGGTACGCAGTCGCCGATCGGCCTTTTGCAGCGACCGAATGATAAGTTCCTTGTCAGACATGCCCTTAGAAGCGTTGTCCTTATTTAAAATCGTGTAAGACTACCATACACCGATTGGGTTCCCAAGCCTCCAAAAAGAGAAGTAGCCGTCCGGCCGGACAGGCAGTTTTCGCCAGGACCGAGGACTTTTGAGGCAAAGCCACGCTTCAGAGTTTAGGTGTGCGTCCCCATAATTCGCGCACGTTTGCAAACGGTACCTGGGCCGCGATCTTCAGTCCGTACGCTTCGAGCGCAACAAGTTTGCGCGGGTGGTTGGTGATGATCCGCATCGACCGGATGTTCAGCGACGCCAAAATCTGCGCTCCGATGCCGTATTCCCGCTGCTCGCCCTGCAGACCGATCGTCTCGTTCGAGTCTGTGCTGTACTTTCCGTGATACTCGAGCTCGGTGCCGCGCCGGTGCCGTCCCATCTGGTGCAGGTACAAGAGAACGCCCCGGCCTTCCGATTCGATCATCGACAGGGCGGCGTCCATCTGATTCTGACACTGGCACGCCTGAGACCCAAAGACGTCGCCGGTGAGGCAGTGGGCATGCACGCGAACGAGAACCTCATCGCCGTGTTCGATGTCGCCTTTGACGAGCGCGATGTGCATTTCGCCGTCGATGATGCTTTCGAAGGAAATCATTCGAAACTTGCCGTGACGCGTCGGCAAAACCGTCTCGCCGACCTTCCGCACGAAGCGTTCGGTCCTCAATCGATAGCGGATCAGATCGGCGACCGTAATGATCTTCAACCCATGCAGTGTCGCGAATTCGAACAGATCCGGCACACGAGCCATCGTGCCGTCCTCTTTCATGATTTCGCAGATGACCGCAGCCGGCGTCAGGCCGGCGATGGTGGCCAGATCGACGGACGCTTCGGTCTGGCCTGCGCGAACAAGCACACCCCCGTCGCGGGCGCGCAGCGGAAAAATATGACCGGGCCGCGCCAGATCGTTGGCGCGGGTCTTGGGATCGATCGCGGTGAGGATGGTTTGTGCGCGATCGAATGCAGAGATGCCCGTCGACACGTTGCGCTTCGCTTCGATCGACACGCAGAAAGCGGTGCCGTACTGCGATGTGTTGGTGTGATCGGAAACCATCAGTGGAATGTTGAGCTCATCCAGCCGCTGGCCCGTCATGGAAAGGCAGATCAAACCACGGCCATGCGTTGCCATGAAATTGATCGTCTCGGGTGTTACTTTTTCGGCGGCCACCATGAGATCGCCTTCGTTCTCGCGATCTTCGTCGTCGACGATAATGACCAGCTTGCCCTCGTGAATCTGTTCGAGTGCTTCTTCGATCGGTGTGAATTTCATAAGCTCGAACGGTATTTCAACAACGTCTCCACATACTTGGCAATAACGTCGTACTCGAGATTGACGCGGTCTCCGGCCTTCACCGCCTGGAGATTCGTGTTGTCGAGCGTGTGTGGAATGATCGCGATTGAAAACGCGTTTTCTCCGATCAATGCGGCGACCGTGAGACTGATGCCGTCGACCGCAATCGATCCCTTCTCAACGATGTATCGCCGCGATGCCGCGGGGAACTCGACTTCGAGAGTCCATGCATCACCCGTGCGTTCGAACTTACGGATGCGTCCGATTCCATCGACGTGACCCTGGACCATATGTCCGCCGAATCGGCCGTCGGCGCGCATCGGCCTTTCCAGATTGACGAGGGCGCCGCTGCGAAGGTCCTTCAATGTCGTTCGGTCCAGCGTTTCGTGAGACAGTTCCGCCGTGAACGTATCTCGAGTCAAAGAACGGGCCGTTAGACAGACACCGCTCACCGCGATACTCGACCCTGTAGCAACGTCCGCCAGCATTTGTTTGCTGCGAACGCGGATCGTACGGAAGTCGCGCGAATCGTCGATCTCGACAATTTCGCCAACTTCCTCGATGATGCCCGTGAACATGGCCTAAGTGTGGCACGAATCGAAAAGCCGTGTCACGCAGGGATGGCCCCGGCTGTTTAGTGTTGGGCCGGCTTGAACTTTTGCGTCGACAGCCCCGCAATCATGCCGACGATGGCTCCCGGCACCATGATTTCCACGTAATAGTGATGCGACAAGTTGGGATTCGGCATAGCCGCGACGAGATAGGACAGAAACAGTCCAACGCTCAAACCGAAGACTGTTCCCCAGGCCATGGAATGGACCTTCCTCGAAAAGAAACCGATCGCCAGACCGGTAATGATGCCTTTAACGCTCGATCCGATCACGATGCCGAGAATCAACGGTCTCGATTCCGGATAGAAGAGTGCGGTAAGGCCGTCGAAGATTCCCAGAATTCCGCCGATCAACATTCCAAACACAGGTTTGCTCATGTGATGCGATCCTCCACACTGTTCTATTCAACAAAAGTGAAAAATCCTTTAGCGCCGGAGCAACAAAAAGACGAGAATTCGCATCGCGAGATACGCCGCGATGAGACCGAACGCCATAGGATTGTTGACGATGATTCGCACCGCCCGCTCCAAAAGGTTTTCGCGGTACGCTTCGACCGGTGAACCGTCGAGAAAGCGGTCCACCTCTCGGGACAGCTCTCCTGCATCCCGATATCGATCGTCCGGATTGCCGGATCGAGCCCTGGTTGCAACCGCGCGGAGTAATCGCGGACGGCCTCGCTTCGCCGTCAGGAACAGCAGGATGGATCCGAGAGCATACACATCTGTCCGCTTGTCGATCCGATCCACCTCGCCGCGAGCCTGCTCCGGGGCCATGTAGTCCGGCGTTCCCGCAACGGTGCCGGCAGGTTCGGGAGCATTGAGAACCTTGGCGATGCCCCAGTCCATCACGAGGACTTCGCCGAAAGGTCCGACCATGATGTTCTCGGGCTTCAGATCGCGATGCACGATATCGCGGGCGTGGGCGAATGCCACGGCGTCGCAGATTTTTAGAAATACGCGAAGAACATCGGAAAGGCTGGCGTCGCCTTGTTCGTACACGTCAAGCCGCCGTCCTTCGACGAATTTCATCGTGTAAAAGATGTTGCCGTCCGGAAAAACGCCGGCGTCATGAACGGGCACGATGCCGGGATGCTCGAGTCGAGCAAGTATGCGGGCTTCCTCCAGGAGTCGAACGGCCGAACCGCCATCCAGGTAGGCTTCCGCCGGCTGGATCACTTTCAACGCGACGCGCCGTCCAAGCACCGAATCTTCGGCTTCGAAGACGGTTCCCATTCCTCCGTGTCCGGCCGTGCGAATAATGCGGTATCGGGTTCCCCGGAGGTCGGGTTCGTTCAGAGCGGTTTGAAGACGATGGAGTTCGATGTCGGACAGCGGATTTCCGGTCATGGGGCGAGCGGACTTCTTGAACCCAGGATAAGCCTCGCTTCGCGTCGAAATTCGGCATCGTCGATGGTGATGTCGCGAATGCGCTCGAGGAGCCGGTTTCGAAACTCTCGACGGCACCAGGCGAGATAGTTGGTAACGTCGGTCGGCGCGATGCCGAACTCCGCAGCCAGGTCGGAGTAAGAATCGTTCCGGCCGTCGAGATCGTACCGCTCGAACAGTGCGAAGTGAATCGTCTTGTGGCGTTCGGCACAGATCTGCCGGAGGTCGTCCACCGCAAGCGAGAATAGACTTCGGATCCACTCCTTCTCGAACAACTCGTCAAGCGGCTCTCCCGCCGGTTCCTTCGCCTCGTCGAGCGGAACCCTTGTCGAATCGCCACCGCGCTTCAAGCGAGCGGCGTATTTGGATTCGTTGATCACGAAGTGATTCACACACGTTCGAACGAACGTGCGGAACGACCCCTTGCCGGGGTTGTAGTCTTTCAGAAACTCCTTTTCCATGGCGCGCGCAAAGAAAGCCTGCGTCAGGTCCTTCGCATCTTCGTTGGAGTGATGCCACTTCATGCGAATGAATTTGTACACCGGTTTCCAGTACGCGGCGACGATCTTATCGAATGCCTGTCTGCGCTCCTCAGGCCGGAGGCTACAGCCCGCCTGAATGGCGGATCGTCGTGTCGAGGGAAACTTTGAGGAGAGTCCTCCGATTTGCGTGTCGTCGATCAACTGCTTTTACCTTTAAATCCGATGCTGCGCCTGAGGACTTCCGGCAGTTCTTCAAGAATGCGTTGGTGTCGACGAAGCATAGCCTTGATCTCCTCGATGTCGCGCCGCATTTCTTCATGCAGCTTTTCTTGCTTCTCTTTTCATTCGCGGGACTGCTTGGCATCGTGTCCATTTTAACACCTGGCGTCCTGAAAGTTGTTCAAGGTGCGGTCAGCGCAAACCTAAGTCCATCGCTTGTCCCAGCTGCGTGAAGAATCGCAGCATCCCCGCTGTAGTCAGACTCGGGGAGCCGCTGAAAACGACAATCTGTGAGGTATAGCCGCCACCCTGGACCAGTTGGGGAAAGATCAGCGGGGACGACGGCGCGGGTGTGGCTTCGTTCACGGGAGTTGTAGTCGTGATCAGATACTCGGAACGTTCGTTGTACCGCCCCCGAAGACCGATCACGCTTATCGAGTCCGTAACATTGGAGGACAGGCGAAGAAGCCCTTTAAACGGCAATGGTGTTAAATATTGGACAGGCGGGCTCGAAACCGGCGTTACTCGAGGGCTCATGAGTGTCTTAAAGCCGGGAAGCGTGGTTAAAAGCATGGCTGCCTGACCGTTCGCCGGAACCGTGATTGTCGCTTT
This sequence comes from uncultured Solibacteraceae bacterium, assembly GCA_964584785.1. Lineage (GTDB taxonomy): Bacteria > Acidobacteriota > Terriglobia > 20CM-2-55-15 > 20CM-2-55-15 > JAHFTY01. The sequence continues at coordinate 31,410 of CAZPBY010000015.1, read as the reverse complement.
ATTGTCCTGAGCGTCGCCGGACAAACTGGTGAGTTCAAAGCTGACGTTCACTGGTGTTCCACGCGTGTTCGCGACCGCAAAGCCGGTTTGAATCGAGCCCGGTTCCACGCTATCGAAGTTTCCGGCCAGTTCGGTGTACAGACGAAAATTTGTTCCTGGACGAACGGCGGGCACTCCGGCTTCCGTGACCGTGACGCCGTTGATCGTATAACTGAAGACTTCGAACCCGCCCGGCGACCTGCTGCCTCCGGATGGCACGACTCTTATCGATCCCGCCTGAGTGCCTGATGATGTCCCCGCCGTCTGAAACTGCCGTGCGGAGCGGGGCGGGATCGTGTACGGAAAACTGGATTGTTTGAGCGCGTCTATGGTGACTTCGACCGGCGTGCCCTGAACGACTGAACTACCTTGATCCCAGAATTGAACCGTTCCCGACAGCGGGTCGTCGCCGGGATTGACGAGAACCAGTTGCGTTGTCCAGCCGCCGCCATCCGCAAAATGGGGAAAGTAAGTCGTATCGGTTGAAGTCGAATTGACGTCAATGACCGGCATCGACGTGATCAGGAACTCTCCGCGTTGATTGTTGAGGCCGCGCAATGCGGTCACGCCAACCGGCAGGGAAGCGTTGAAGGTGAACGTGCCTGCGAACGGCCCTTGCAGATTGAACGGAGCATCATTCAGAAACCTCGCGATTTGGCCTTTTGCGGGAATGCTTGAATGACCGCTTCCGAAGTTGACGCCGTCGGGACCTGTGAAGAGGAACGATACGTCTACGGTTCGGTCGTTTGGATTTGCGATCGCAACACCGGTGTTCATGGGGCCATCGACCTGAGCAAAAATCCGGCCGTTCAACACCGCGGGACTTGCTGCGACTCCGCACTCGGAAACGATTGTGTTGTTTTGACGAAGCCCGTAGATCGCAAGACCCGAGGGCGCCAACATTCCGCTGTTGGGCTGGATCATTCCAAATCCGGTGACGGGCGCGGCCGCGTCGACGGTGCCGGCCAGGGAGACGCCGTCCGTGAATGGATCCAATGCGAAGAAGGGCTGTAGCGTTGTGCCCTCCGAAATCTTGGCGACGAAGGCGTCCCGGTCTCCGTAAATCTTATCGATCGTTCCCCCGGATTGCGCCTGAAACGCGTTAACGAGGGGCAAACTGCTGCCGGTCAAGCCGGTGACATAGACGCTTCCCGAGGAATCGATCGCAATGTCTTCGATCTGGTTCTGCCCGAGATACGTCGCGTACAACAGCGCGGAACCGGCGCTGTTGAGTTTCGCGATGAGCGATCCATAAGTGCCGGCGAAGATCGGATTGGGTGTCTGAATGTCGTCTGATCCTGCGGTACCCGCGATATATGCCTGTCCCTGACTATCAACGGCAATGCTGCGCGGATCCGAGACGCGCCGACCGGGCAGGAACGTGGAGTAGATCAATCCCGAACCGGCAGCATTCAACTTCGTCACAAAACCTTGCGGGATGGTTCGGAAACTACCGGACAAGGTGTCGAAAAGACGTGTCGTCGAGGAGCGAATCGTATTGGCAGTGGTTGGAAAGTCGTCGTCCGCGCTCGACCCCGTAACATAAGCACTGCCGAAATCATCAACGGCAATAGCGTTGATTTGCGTAGCGCCGCTGCTACCTCCCAGCGCCGTCGCATACGATAGCGCGTTACCGGACGCGTTGAGTTTCAAAACAAAACCGGATCCCGTACGGGATCTCGGATTGACGAATGGGAAATCAGGTGACCCTCTGGTTCCGGCGGCGTAAACGTTGCCGGCTGAATCAACCGCGAGGCTCGTTAGATCCTCGCTGTAATAGCCGCCGACATACGTCGAATAGACCAGATCGGAGCCGGATACACTCAACTTCGTTATAAACGCATCCGAACAGTGCGATGGGAGACACTCCGGTCTCACGATACCGTTGTTGAACTGCTGAAGCGAAGCGCGTGTGGGAAAATCCGCCGACTTCGTCCGGCCGCCGACGTAAGCGTTGTGAGTCGAATCCACTGCTATGGATTCGAGGTAATCCTCACCCATACCGCCCAGAAACGTGGAATAGAGAAGCGCGGATCCCGACGGGTTGAGTTTAGCGACGAACGAATCCGCATCCGGTGTACAGCCCGGCTGACCAAATTCGTTCGGCGTACAATGCAGCGAACTTTGGAAGGCATTCATCGTCGGAAAATTGGTGGAAGACGTGTACCCCCCGATATAGGCATTACCCGACTCATCGACCGCAATCGATGTGGCCCAGTCCGATACTTTTCCGCCAAGGTACGTCGAGTAGATCAGGCGAGTCCCGGTGGGATCGAGCTTACTGACGAAGGCATCCAGGAAGTCCACCGGAAGATCGAACGCCGGTGCCGTCGGCTGAAAGGCGTTGGGTGTGGTCGGAAAATTCAACGATGCTGCCTGTCCCGCCACGTACGCATTGCCCGCGTTGTCGACGGCGATCGTCCAGCCCCAATCGGACTGGTAATAAATACTGCGTCCACCGAGAAATGTCGAGTACGTCAGAACCGGATCGATGACGAGAGGCTGGCTGTGGTCGTATGGACCAACCCGAAACGAGACTTCATCGCCCTTATCCACAACATACTCGCCGTCGACGAGTTTTCGTCCCTCACGGTCCTGATACACCTTCGGCCGAAGAAACCGTATCGCTTCTTCACCGACTTTCAAAACGAGATTGCCTTCGCTATCCAGTGAGGTCCTGGATGCGCCTTCAACATGCAAATGGATTTGATTCGGATCGCCTCCAGGCGCGACGACAAAGTCATACTCCAGGTCGGGTCCGTTGCCGTAATAGACGAGATCGACGTTCGGATACAGCGCCGCATACCGCACTTTTTCAAACACCGGCACGTTCACGCGCCATCGTCGAGGATCGTTGCCGATGAAGTAATTCACGTGCGCCCCGGATTCCTGCTCCCCGATAACCTGCGCTGCTTCCGCGCCACGAAAGCCCAGCCGCAAAACTTCGTCAGTATGGGATCGGTTCAAACGAATAACGGCTTCGCGCGGCGTCAGAAACAGCGTATAGGCGCCGTGCCGGGCGATGAAATTCACCTCGCGATCGGTCTGTCCGTGATTTGCTTCGAAAGCGATTGGAAAGTGCGGAGAACTTACGGTGTGGCGCAAGGGCCGATCGAATCTCAAACCCATTCCACAACTCAAAGCAATTGCGAGAACAAGAACTTTCAATTGGCGTCTGAACGTCACCATTTGTGCGGGTGCAAAATATGTCAAAAGGCGGAGAGCGTCAATTTGGGAACTTCAGGATCGTGACTCACGCGCCACGAGCAGCAGCCAGACCAACAGCGTTGGGACCAGGAGAATGTTGGAGAGCAACAGGCCTCCGGGGGCGTCCAGGATCGCGGCGGTGGACAGGGCAAAGCCGAATGCGCCGACCAGCAAGCCGAGTCCCCAGACCCGTCTGGGATATGCATGGCGCGTACCCCACGACAACAGTATCGCGGAGAGGCTGTACAGGCTGTTCGCAACGTATCCGCTCAGGAGAACGACCATGCGATGGAGCAGGACGAAGCGGTCCCATCCTGCTTCAGAATGCAAAATGCGTTGCGCGATCGATGGGATGATGGCGATCTCGATGGTTTGAGCCGAGATGTCCGCAACGATAGCCGCCGCTGTCAAAAGGACGGCGAACATGCCCAGCTGGTGCGCCGAAGCGTAACAGTCGTAGAAGTATAAAATCGCGACAGCGGCCGCTGTCCACGTCAGCCAGGCGAAAGCCCAAATCACATCGTGATGCACAATGAAATTCAGCCTCGCAATGAAGTCGGGATTGGTTTCCAGGCCGTGGCTCAGAATGAGTGCCATGGCGGCGCCCGCGATCAAATGAACCCCAAGGGCGATGATGGCGGCGCGCCGGAGCCTGCTCACCATTCCTCCACGATCAATTGAAAGCCCCGTTTATGGCACTCCATTCGAAGTCTCGCCTCCGTGATCCAGTCCGCCGGCGATATCCAGCCGCGCAGCGGGATCCGCTGTGTAGACAACATTTCGACCATAATCGACGCGGGCATGACGGCGATGCGTTGGCCTTGCTGCTCCGCGATGACCGATACGCGGCGCCGCGCACTGCCCTGAACCTCGACGCCGACGGCTCCCCAGTCGTGACCGGCAAATCCAAATAGCGCGGCAGCGCGCCGAAGCACCCCGCTGAATGGCGTCCAATTCCTGACAAGCCCCTTTCTCGCCAACCACGCCAGAGCGGACGCCGCAGCATTCAAGAACGCCAACTCGGAACCCGCACGGAACTCCACCGTGCGAGCATGAAGCAGCTGCGGAAACAAGTCGAGGTCCGGAACGCTGACGAGATATCCGGCTCTCGGTCCGACCGGAAGAGGAAAATCAAACCGGGTGGGTTCGGACCATCCGCGCACCGTTTGCCAGCGGGAGTCCCGCCAAACCGTAAACGGCGTGCCCAGGGAATGCATCAACGATTCTATCGTCGCTCGATTTCGAGGTCCGCGATTCCCGGGAGCCATATGAACGTGGATGGATTCCGGGCCGTTGTGTTCGGCACACCCGACTCTCGCAAGCGCTCCGGACAACGCACAAACGGTGGACCACGCCGAACAGATCGCCGAACGTGTTTCAACACTCGCAGCGAGTGCGCGAACCTTCTCCGCGAACAAACGGTCATCAGCGAAGTCGATGTAGTGAATGCCCCGGCGAATACAGATCTCGACAAGTTTTGTGGACATGTCCTGGTAGGGGCCTGCAGCGCATACAACGACATCAACGCCGGTCAGAACCGTTTCAAGCGAACCTTGGTTGTTGAGATCCGCAACGACGGTCGCGTAGCGATCGGAACTCGCTGGCCGCCGGCTTGCAACGGTCAGTTTGCAGGTCGTGAACTTCAGCAGATCGTCGACCAGAAGGCGGCCGAAATACCCTCGTCCGCCGATCACCAGGACTTGCACGCGTCTTTCAGCAGAGTCATCGCGGTCGGACATACCCGACGAACATGACGTCGGGGCCGATCGACCGCCATGAAAGGTCTGTCAGGGAAATCATGTCGCTCAGCTTTTCGAACCCGGAGCCGCCGATCGCGGGGAAGTTCCGTCCACCGAGGATTTTGGGCGCAACGAATGCGACGACTTTGTCGATGAATCCGGACTGAAGCGCATCGAAAGCCAGATCCGGACCGCATTCCAGCATGAAGCTTTGAATCTCGTGACGGTAGAGTTCATCCCGGAGAGCGGCAAGGGTGTCGCGGAAGATCATGAACCCCGGCGCGTGTTCGATGCGCCGCCGTCGGTCGAGGACGACGCGAAGGAGCGTCCGGCGCCGGGGAAGACCCGTACGGTCGGTCAGCTCGGGGTTGTCTTTCAGATAAGTTCCGCTTCCGGTAATAACGGCGTCCACCCGATGACGCAGCGCCTGCACTTCCGTACGAGAAGTCTCCGACGTGATCCATTTGGATTCGCCGGTACGGGTGGCGATGTTTCCATCGAGCGTCATCGCGAGTTTGAGGATTCCGAATGGACGGCTTTGAGTCTTGTAAACGATGAACGCGTCATTCAGGCGCCGCGCCTCGTTTTCGAGCAGCCCCACTTCGGCGTCGATCCCCGCATTGCGCAGCATCGCGACGCCGCGGCCGTTCACTTCGGGATTGGGATCCTGCAGGGCGGTAACGACACGCGTGATGCCCGCATCAATCAATGCTCGGGCGCATGGGCCGGTCCGTCCGTGATGCGAGCAGGGTTCAAGTGTCGTATAGATCGTGGCGCCGCGCGCGGCAGGCCCGGCCTCGCGGAGTGCTTTGATTTCGGCATGCAGGACGTCATCGTACGTGTAGGACCCCGTTCCAACAATCTTGCCGCCGCCCGTCACAATGACCGCGCCGACCATCGCGCCGGGACTCGCAAGCGCGGTCCCACGTTCCGCGAGTTCGAGCGCCTGCCGCATGTATTCGAGGTCCGTTGTCATGATCGATAAGAATGAAGAATAAAACTACGCCGCAAACAGAGAATCCACAAAATCGTCGGCGGAAAATTCGATCAGGTCGTCCATCTTTTCTCCCACGCCGACAAAACGGATCGGGATTTTCAGATCCTTTGCAATCGCGGTGACGACGCCGCCTTTTGCGGTGCCGTCGAGCTTTGTCAAAACCAGGCCGGTAACTCCGGCGGTTTTGGTAAACTCCCGCGCCTGGGTCAAACCGTTTTGACCGGTCGTCGCATCGATAACGAGAAGCACTTCATGCGGCGCGCCGGGAACTTCGCGTTTGGCAATGCGCGTCATCTTTTCGAGTTCCGCCATCAGATTGTGTTTGGTGTGAAGCCGTCCGGCGGTATCGACGATCACGTAATCGATCTTCCGGGATCTGGCCGACTGCATGGCGTCAAACAAAACGGCGGACGGATCGGAACCGGGTTTCTGCTTGACGATCGGAACATCTGCGCGCGATGCCCAGATGTCGAGTTGTTCGCTGGCTGCGGCGCGAAAAGTATCCGAGGCGCACAGCATGACGGTCTTGCCATCCTTTCGAAACCGGTTCGCGAGCTTGCCGATCGTGGTCGTCTTGCCGACGCCGTTCACACCCACCATCAGAATCACAAACGGGTTGCCTTCTTCGATCTGCCGGGGCGGCGTGTAATTCAGATTCAGAATTTTCCGCAGTTCTTCCTTGATCGCCGTGCGCAGTTGAGCCGGGTCCAGCAGGGTCTTTCGCGAAACCTGGTCGCGTATGGAATTCAGGATCTGAGTCGTCGTCGTGACACCGATGTCCGCGCCGATCATGATGGCTTCGAGCTCGTCCAGCAATTCCGCATCGATTTCCTTTTTTCCTTGAACGAGATCCTGTATCTGCTCCGTGAAGTTTTCCTTCGTTTTCGCGACGGCCTGTTTGATTTTTTCAAAAACGGTCGGTTCTTTCCTTTTCGGCGGGCCGAACAAAGTGATGAATTCCATCCAGCTATTCCTCTCTCAGTCTGCGTTCCATCAGGTCATCGATGGCATCGTGCGGCGTCAATCCTTCATACAGAACAGAGTACATTTTTTCGGCGATCGGCATCTCGACGCCGAGCTTTCGCGCAAGTTCGACGGTCGAGCGGGCGGTTTTCACTCCCTCCGCGACCATGCGCATGTTGGACGTGATTTCATCGATCGATCGTCCCTGGCCCAACGCGATGCCAACTTGACGATTCCGGCTCAACCGGCCATACGACGTCAGGACAAGGTCGCCCAGGCCGGCTAATCCCGACAATGTTTCGCGATGTCCGCCGCACGCCACAGCCAGGCGCGTGATCTCGACGAGACCGCGCGTGATGAGGGCGGCGGTTGCATTCGAACCCAGACCGAGTCCTTCCACCACACCGGCCGCAATGGCGATGATGTTCTTGACGGCCGCCCCGATCTCCACTCCGATGATGTCCCCGTTCGTGTACAGACGAAATCGAGGCGTCGATAACTCCTGCTGGATGGTCATCCGCAGTTCATCGTCCGCCGATGCCACGACAAGGGCCGTAGGTTCGCCCGCAGCGACTTCCGCGGCAAACGTCGGTCCCGAAATCGCCGCCACTCGGGCCTGAAACGCTGAGCCGATAGAGTCCGTCAGGACCTGCGACATTCGCATCAACGTTTCGTTTTCGATTCCTTTCGCCGCGCTGACAAACATCATTTCTGAACTCAGGTGAGGAACCATTCTGTCGATGACGGACCGCACAACATGCGATGGAACCGCCACGATGACGATGGCTGCTGCCGCGAGCGAATCGGCGAGTGAATTGGAAACCGCAACCGTTGCGGGAATCCGCGCTCCCGGCAGGTAAAGCGGATTTTCCCGCGTGGCGAGGATGGTCTCGACCAGATACGATTCGAATGCCCACAACCGTACGTCCCGCTGCGCGCGGGCCATCGTGATCGCGAGCGCCGTGCCCCAGCCGCCGGCACCGATGATGGCGATTTGGGAACTCATCTTTTGCTTAATGGCTGCGCGCTACCGCGCTTGCATTCGCTCCGCTCATGTACTTACGGCGGCGCGCTATCGCGCTTGCATTCGCTCCGCTCATGGCGACCGCGGTTCTAAGAGGTATTCCTTCAGCTTATTGTATACCGCGCCCGTTGGCTTCAACGTGCTTTGGAAGAGATAGAAACGATCGACGAGAAACGAACCGAAATCGCGATTCGCGTATTTCGCCGAAGCTGCGACCAGAGAGCCATGAATGCGCATTTCCCTGGCTCGCGCAAGCGTGAGATGCGGCCGGAAGGCGCGTTTCTCCTTTTCGAATCCGAGTTGCTCCATTCGAACGTCGATTTGCTGAGCCAGTCCTTCCATTGGCGCTGCTTCGAGGCCTGCCCAAAAGACTCGTGGCGAGCGATTGCCGGGAAAAAAACCGACCCCGCGAATGGTTACCGTGAAAGGCTTCCAGCTGAGGCCGACCAGTGCCGTATCGATAGCCTCGAGCCGCTTTTCAGGAATCTCTCCGATGAACTTCATTGTCACGTGGATCGACTCCGCCGCAACCCAACGCGCCGAGTGCGTCATGTTCTTCAGGTCGTGCTGCAATTCCGCCAGTCCGCGCCGAATGTCATCGGGAAGATCGATGGCTATGAAAACTCTCATTTCACAACTTCATGGCAGTGCGGCGAATCATGTCGAGGGCGGCCTGCGAGGCCTGCCAGCGGATGCGGCCACGATCGCCCGGGAACAGGAATCGGCGATGAACCGTTTCCAGAGGCGACGCGACGGCAATGTGAACCGTGCCGACCGGCTTTTCCGGCGAGCCGCCGGTCGGGCCGGCAACTCCGGTGATTCCGACACCGACCGTCGTTTTCGCCGAGTCGCGGACACCTTCCGCGAGTCCGCGCGACACTTCTTCGCTGACGGCGCCCTGCATTTCCAACAGCAGCGGCGGAATCCCGGCCAATGCCATCTTCGATTCGTTGCTGTAACAGACCACACCGGACATGAAGTACCTGGAGCTTCCCGATACGTTTGTCAACCGCTCTGCAAGAAGGCCGCCCGTGCACGATTCGGCCAAAGCGATGGTGGCATTTTTCATCACCAGAAACATGCCGACGACTTCTTCGAGCGTTTGGTCCGCCTTGGCGAAGATGAAATCCTCAAGCGACTTCTCGATTTGATCGGCGATGTCGACAAGCTGGCGTTCGGCGTCGTCCGGCGTTTTGCCTCGTGCGGTGAGCCGGATGTCCACCTGGCCAGGTTTTGCCAGAATCGTGGTTTCGATGTTTTTGAACTCGGTGTATATCGGCGCGATTCGAGCATCGAGCGACGATTCGCCGAGCCCGGTCGTCCGGAAAACGCGCCGGGCCAGTGCAATCCCACCGGCCAGTTTTTGAAAGCGTGCGGCGCATTGTTGTTCGAACATGGGTTTCAGTTCCGGCGGTGGGCCGGGCAGGAGCACCACGTGATTCTGTTCGGCGGGAATCCACAGGCCGGGAGCCGTACCATGATTGTTCACGAGGATTTCAGAACCGCTAAGGATCAAGGCCTGGCGGGCGTTGTTGGCGGCCATCGTCATTCCGCGCGATTTGAACATTCTTTCGATGCGGTCGAGCGTCGCATCGTCCAGGACAAGCTGGCGCTGCAGCACGCGCGCGACAACTTTTTTGGTCACGTCGTCTTCGGTCGGTCCGAGTCCGCCGATGGTCAGCAGGATTGGTGTGCGGGAGATCGCGCCGCGGATGGCGTTTTCGAGATAGGTTTCATCGTCGCCGACGATAGACTTCATGACGACGGTGATACCGAACGCGTTCAGCTGTTCGGTCAGATACGCCGAGTTGGTGTCGACGAATCCCGGCGTGAGTAACTCCGAACCGATGGCGATGATTTCGGCTGAGAGCATGGTCGATCAGGGAAGCGGTTTGCCCGCGACACCGAGCTTGACACGATACACGGACGATGCATCCGCAACGATCATATTCTCGTCATAATCAAATGCCAGCCCGACAAGACTCATTCCTGCGACGGCGAGCTCGGGCTGCTCATGACTGCGCAATCGGAAGACGCCGCGACGGCCGCGGTACGAGGCCACGCAATAAAGCGCGCCTTCGATATCGAACGCGATTCCCTGCGGACGGCCCAGCCCTGTGAAGAACCTGCTGACCTGGCCGGTTGGCGAGACACGGTAGACGGAATCGAAACTGGAAGTGGTCGGTCCGGTCACATAAAGATGGTCGTCCAAACCGAAGGCCAGGTGATAAGCGGCAATGCTGGCTTCCAGCGTGGCAAAGACAAACGTGTCCTTGTTCGGAGCAATTTTGAAAATGCTTCCGCTTCGATCGCCGACGTACAGATTGCCTTCTCGATCGAACGCCAGGCCCGTTGCGATGCCCATGCCCTCGGTAAACGTTTCGATACGCCCGCGCGAATCGACCTTGTAGACATTGCCTTCGAAACGGCTGGAAACATACAGATCACCGGTCATACTGAACGCGAGCCCCGTCGCGTTCATAATGTCCGTCACAAAAGGAGTGACCGCGGCTTTGGGCGTAACCTTGTAAATCGATACCGGCGTCTTTTGTCCGCGCGGACCGCTGTAGGTGACGTAGATGTTGCCGTCGCTATCGATCGCCGGATTTGCGACAGGATGAAGATTCGCGGCGAGCTTCCGTCCGACTTCATAAGGAAACGGGCGGCTCGAATCGCCGTTGTTGAAAACGACCAGTTCCGAGGTTCCGTTCTCCGCGGAAGAGTCCGGAACTTTCGCAATGATGTGGTCGTTCGACGCCACCGTCACCTGACCCGTGAAGTCGCCGAATCGGACTTCGGGACGAGTCTTGCCGCTCAGCTCGAGCCCGGAATACGAAATGACCACTTCGCCGCCAGGCAGCGCCGCTCGAGGTGTGACTTGTTTGATGGTGATCATCATTTTTGATGGCTGCGCCCTGTCGGGCTTGCATTCGCTTCGCTCATCGCAATATTTTTTGCAGAATGATCAACACGGCCAGCGCAAAAATTCCAGCTCCGACGTCGTCCGCCATTACGCCCACGCCGCCTCGGAGTCGTTCCAGGTGGCGAATTGGAAACGGTTTTAAAATGTCGAACAACCGGAAGAGCCCGAATCCGACAAGAACATCTAAAGACGGCAGCCTGAACCTGCCCGCGGCAAACGCAAACACGATCATCTGACCGACTACTTCGTCGATCACGATGCGCTGGGAGTCATGTCCATAAAGGCTTTCCACTCGGAACGACGCCCATATTCCGGCAGCGAGGAACAAAATTATAGCATGTGGATAATACGCTCCCAGATCGAGCGTCTCGATCGCCAGATAAACCATGACGCCAACTGCAGCGCCGGCCGTACCGGGAGCCTTCGGCATGAATCCCGCTCCGCCTGCAGTCGCGACGGCGACGGCAAGCCAGTCTCCGGCGGTGACGGGCGTCCTAGTCGTCTTCGCGATTTCCATCACGTTTGTGAGTTTCGTCAGGAGGCTTCTCTTTGGTCGGTATCCGGTAACGCTCTCCAGCCCAGTTGCCCAGGTCCAGCAGCTTACAACGTTCGCTGCAAAACGGCCGAACCGGATTTCCTTCGTATTCTGCTTCTTTTCCACAAGTCGGGCACTTCATGGCTGTGTCCCATCACTAAACCACGCGACCGATCAAATCGTAATCCAGAGTTTCCGTGATCTCGACGTTATAGAACCGGCCGGCTTGCGGCTGAAAATCGCCGATGTCGTTGATCAACACATGACCGTCGATGTCCGGAGCCTGCGTTTCCATGCGCGCCTTCAACAGCAATTCCGATTCATCCGAAAACCCTTCGAGCAGGACTTCGACACGGCGTCCGATCATCGACTTCAGTTTCTCTCTTGAAATCTTCGCCTGTTGCTTCATCAGTTGATTGCGTCGGCGCGTGGCCGTGCGTCGAGCGATCTTGTTGTCGAGATCGAACGCTCCGGTTCCTTCTTCGTCGGAATACAGGAACACACCGACATTATCGAAGGCGACGTTGTGGATAAACGTCAACAGGTCATTGAAGTCCGCTTCGCTTTCGCCGGGAAACCCGACGATGAACGACGTCCGCAGTCCGGCGCCGGGTATCCGTTCACGAATGCTGTCGATCTGACGTTCGTACATATCCCGATTGCCGCCTCTTTTCATGCGGTCCAGGACGTCGCGGCTTGAATGCTGGTAGGGAATATCGAAGTACTTGCAGAGTTTCTCTTCGTCGGCGACCAGACGAATCAAATCGTGTGAAATCGAATGCGGGTAGCAGTAGAGAAAACGGACCCAGCGCAGCCCGCCGATCCTCGCCAGTTGACGCAGAAGTGTGGTAATGCCGTCGGTGAGGCCGATGTCCTTGCCGTAAGCCATAGTGTCTTGCGAAACGATCACGATTTCGCGCACGCCCTGATCCGCGAGCCGCATGGATTCCGCGACGAGGTCGTTGAGGCTGCGGCTCCGGAATCTTCCTCGGAATCCGGGGATGGCGCAGAACGAACAGACGTGGTCGCAGCCCTCCGAGATCTTGAGGTATGCCATGTACGAAGGCGTGGAGAGAATTCTCGGAATCGTTGGAACTTCTTTGGACGTGTAGAGCGCGTCGATCGACACGTCGGGAGCGGGATCGTCGCCCTGGAGCCGCACGGCCTCGACGATGCGGCCAAGTTCGTCCGGTCCGAACACGAAGTCGATTTCAGGGATCTCTTTCCGGATCTCCGATCGATAACGTTCGGCAAGGCATCCGGCGACGACCAGCTTTTTGCAATTGCCGCTGGTCTTGAGTTCGGCCATTTCGAGAATCGTGTCGATCGATTCCTGCTTTGCACTGTCGATAAAGCCGCAGGTGTTCACGACAATGATGTCGGCATCCTGTTTGTCGGGCGTGATGGTGTAGCCGTGACGTCCAAGGGTGCCAAGCATGACCTCGCTGTCGACAAGGTTCTTCGGACACCCGAGGCTGACAAAGCCAACCTTAGGCAGGGATTTCTCGTTGGGCATTAAACGATTATGACCTGGGAGGACGGTCGTGCACGCGCTTCATATCGCCGTCGAGCGCCTCGATCCCGCGGTCCAGCAGCGAGCGGACCGCCAGGATACTTTCCTTTTGGGCGTTGATCAGATGTTCTGCCGTCCGGCGAGGAACGCACCCCAGCATCTTGTCGACGATTGTGTTGCGCCAGTCCCACACTTGATCGCTGAACCGCGTTTCCTGCTCTCTTGCTTCCTCAGTCATGGGCGACTCCTTGAGGACATTGTAACAGTATTTTCGAAGATCCGGGGACGCACACCTGAACTGCCGGTGTGCGTCCCCGGATCTTTTTTGGGGCACCAAAAGTGACGTTTTATGGCACAGGTTCCACAAAATTTCGGCAACTTCTACCAAGTTGATCGGCACTCGCCCCGCTGTTGTGCTGTTTACGAGCGTTTCCGACTGGACGCTGAATTGCGATGAGCGGGCCGTATGTTTGTACTCATTGAGAACACGGAGTTATCAAGAAAGCGTTCGTTCGGGGGAAGTATTCTCCTCCATGCGGTGGTGGTCGTCCTGTTACTGACGGTCATTCCGGATCTTACGTTCACCTTAACCGCAAGTCGAGCGTACAACGTTACCTTAACCGTACCGGTCGAGCCTCTGTACCTTTACGAGGCCCCCAAAAGTAAGCCGCTGATTCAACCCAAGCGGCCTGATGCCGGTCCAGTGCGGATGGCGCGCAAGGAGGGTTCGCCGGCAAAACCGGTGTTGACCCCTCCGGAAAAGCCCATTGAACCGCCAAAAATCGAACGCGCCGAAGTGCAGCCCGTCCTCAAGCCGACGCCGGTTGCCACGGACAAGCGTTTGTTGGTTGAAACAGCCGGAGCGACACCAGTGCCCGTCATCAGCAAGTTATCGGCAGTAGTCGTCCCTCCATTGAGAGCAGAGGCTAAGATCGATCGTCCTGTCGAACCGGCCGTGGTCGGAATGTTCGAGGTGACGAAAACGGCCGCCGTTGGTTCGCGTGTCCCCGGAGGAGCCGTCGAAGTCGGCGGTTTCGGCAACGGTGGCTCGGGCCAGTCGGGATCGGGAAGCGGACCAAGGAATGGCTCCGGACTTGGTTCAGCGTTTAAGCCAGACTCGCGAGGCGGCGGCACTGGCGATGCCGGCTTTGGTGAAGCCCGTGTGGGCAAACCGTCGACGCCGAAGATTGAGCCTGAAGCCGTCACAGACACCCCAGTCGAAATCATCTTCAAACCGCGCCCACAGTACACCGAAGAGGCCCGGAACCTGAAAATCGAAGGTGCAGTCTCGCTGCGGGTTCTTTTCACCGCTCAGGGTGAAGTTCGAGTTCTCGAAACCGTTCGAGGCCTCGGGCACGGTCTGGATGAAATCGCAAATCAGGTTGCGCGACAGATTCGCTTCAAGCCGGCTCTACGTAACGGAGCTCCTGTGGATTCGAGGGCAATAGTTCAAATCATCTTTCAGCTGGCTTATTAGTGTAGGAGGAAACAATGCGCGTTCGGGGGAACAAAGGGTTGCGGGAAATTGTGTGCTCGATCGGACTTCTCGTGCTGAGTTGCGCCGGTCTCTTTGCACAGGAAGCGCCGCAGACATTAACTGTAAATCAGGTCGTGGATCGGATCATTTCACGCGAGCAGTTTCTGATGAAACAGCTTGCTTCGTATCATCCTTACGTCGAAACGTATATTCAAAATCTTACTGCGGACAGCGAACTCGGTTCCGTTCCGAATAGCGACCGGTACTTTCTTTCGTTGGCGGATTTCAAGTCGGGTGTTCACGTCGAAGCGATGATGGACTCCGGGTCGGCGGTCGGCAAGGGTAAGGTGCAGTTCCTGCCGGATGGGTTCGCCGCAATGGTCTTGATCGATCCATCCGGAATCGGACACGAGAATTACACGTTCGAATTCCTTCGCCGGGAGTTTCTCGGAACCGTCCGCTGCCTCGTCTTCGATGTCAAGCCGGTCAAAATGGCGCCCGGACGATTCACGGGCCAGATCTGGGTTGAAGATCAGGACTACAGCATTGTTCGATTCAGCGGCATCCACGGTCCCGCGCCGAAGGTCAATGCGTCACAGCTGTTCTTTCATTGCGACAGCTGGAGACAGAACGGCGGACCGAATCTTTGGCTTCCGTCCTATGTCTACGCCGAAGAGACGATTGATCCGAAGCTGAACTTTAAGGCGCAGACGCGGCTGTGGGGCTACAACAGTCAAAAACACAAAGACATTAACGAGTTCACTGCCGTTGTCGTGGAGTCGGACAATTCCAAAGACGTTGCGGATGAGGCTCCGAATTCTTCTCCCGTCATGGCGACGCGCGCCTGGCAGCAACAGGCGGAAGACAACATCATCCGCCGTTTTGAAGAGACCGGTTTGCTGGCGGCTCGCGGCGAAGTGAACAAGGTTCTGGAAACGGTTATCCGAAATCTCATCATCACGAACAAACTCAACGTCGAGGACGTTCGGACTCGCGTTTTGCTGACTTCGCCGCTCGAGTCGTTTAACGTCGGCCACACGATCGTCCTGAGCCGCGGTCTGATCGACGTCATGCCCGACGAAGCCAGTCTGGCTGCTGTTCTGGCGCATGAACTGGCGCATATCGTCAGCGGACACAATCCCAACACGAAGTACTCGTTCGGCGACACGCTCGCCTTCAATGACGTCGAGACTTTCAAAAAGCTTTACGTTCGGCGAAACGAACAGGAAGAAGCACAGGCGGATTCGCTTGCCGCCGACCTGCTGAAGAATTCGCCCTACGCGGACAAGATGGGCAGTGCCGGATTGTTCCTTCGGGCGATGAGTGATCGTGCCCGACAACTGCCGGGATTGCTTCATCCTCACGCCGGTAACTCGATGGTGAAGGGCGCCGAAATCGTGCGCTTGTCGGCCCTCCTGGAAAACGCGCCGGCGCTGGAAATGAAGAACCCGGATCAGATTTCCGCGTTGCCGCTCGGCGCGCGCATTCATCTGGATCCCTGGGACAACGTGATCGAGATGACAAGTCCCAACGCCGTCCCGTTGAAGTCGGTGCGCGAGAAAATGCCGTTCGAGATCACCCCGGTGTTTCTTTATTTGACACGACTGAAGACGGATCCGACAGGTAAGGCCGTAGCCGCAAGTAAACCGCAGTAAGATCCGGGGACGAACGGTACCCGAGCGAAGCGCCGGGGCATTTTTTCAACGTGCTCCACTCGCTTCGCTCGGGTACTGTTGTTTCCGATGGGCCTCTCTCCGCTTCGTATCGACGCGCCTCCAGAGCTTGCATCCACTCGCAAACTTTTCGAATCGATCGACTCCCGGCAGTTCGACAGCATCGCCCAACTTGCCGGCCTGCCCGACGCCGGTGCTCCTGTTCACATCGTCTTGGCCACGGAGAGTTCCGACTTCGCCCGCGGCGTGCCGCAGTGGGTCGCCGGCTTCGCCGAAAACGAATCCGTGGCCATCTTCCCGTCGCGATCTCCGCGCTACCCGGACGACACGCTCGAAGATGTCCTGCGCCACGAAGTGGCTCACGTCATGATCTTTCGGGCGGCCGATGGGCGTTCAATTCCTCGATGGTTCAACGAAGGGCTCGCCATGAGCGCTGAACGCGATCGAGGCTTGCGCGACGAAACGCAATTCATCTATCAGATCGCGAACGGTTCCCGCACAAGCCTCACCGAGCTCGATCGGCTCTTTTCCGGCGGGCAAACCGATCAGACTCGCGCCTACGCGCTCTCCGGCGCGCTGGTGCACGATGTCCTCCAGAGAAACGGCCGGACTTCGGCCGCAGCCATTCTGGCACGCGTTCGGCGAGGCGATTCTTTTGACGATGCGTTTGCGGCGGTGACCGGCCTGACGCCGGCCGAAGCGGACGCCGACTTCTGGCGGCGTCAGCGAATCTGGACCTCCTGGCTTCCAGTCGTTACGTCGACGACAACGCTTTGGATGGCTGTCACCTTACTCGCCCTGCTCGCCATCTACCGCCGGCGTCAACGAAATCTTGAAATCGAGAAGCGCTGGGAGGAGGAAGAGCGGGACGATTGAATTCCTCGAGGCAATCGCGATTCACTTACTGTAGCGGGCGGCGTCCTCGTCGGGATTAAGGAAGTCATCAATCCTGTCAGCGATTGTCCACGCGGCCGGCGGATTTTCGTTCGGACCGACGGCGAATTCGAACAGTTGTTTTTCAGAGTTGAAGTTGAGCACCTGCCGGTCGTCGTCGTTGTTCATCTCTTCGGTCGTGAGCTCTCGGACGACAACGGTCACGCCGTCGAGCGGGTACTCCTTCATGGCCTTTGCAAGCTTCTGCGTGAATTTTATCCATTGCGGCTTGCCTTGCAGCGTATTCCCGAGTTCGACTCTGTTCATTTGCGTCCTTTCATGTGAACAACGGCTCCAAGTATCGACAGATGGGCCCTGCATCGCAAGGAACAAGTCGGTCAAGCGAGGAGTAGAATGGCCGCAATGGCGAGATGCGCAAGGAATTTGAAGAGATCAAAGCTCTGCTGCTCCACCATCAGCGCATTCTTCAGGACTTGCCCGAAGCCCTCAAACGGACCATCGGCAAGGGAAAATAAATGAACGCCTACAAAACCTTGCCCGCCCGGCGTGCGCGACGAATGCGGAAGGGATAGCGCTGGGGGTTCGGCAGCAGGAAGACGAGAGCAATCAGGCTGAAGCTGAAAAGTAGCCCGACCGCCAGCAGAACGAGGCTGCCTAATCGAACGTAGATCAGGCCCGTGACAATGGCGAAGCCGACTCCGGCGATCGTCATCACCAGGCGCCGGAAGAGATGCGAAATGAATTTCTCGAGGCCGTCGATGTCCGCGGGATGGATTCGGATACGCAACTGATCGCGATCCATCCGCGCAAAAACCGATTCCATGTTCTTGAGGAAGTTGTAGAGGCCGAGCCCCTCCTTGACGACCCGATCTTTCAGCGACGCAATGGTCGGAGGCCCGAGCACACGGTCGACGAGTTCTTTCGCGATCGGCCGCGCCGCGCGGCCGAGCACGAATTTCGGATCGTAGGTGAGGCCGATGCCTTCGATCAGCACCAGCGTTCGCAGGATGTAAACAGCGCTCGACGGCAGGTGCAACGGAAACCGGTAAAACGTGTTCAGAATCTGATTCGCGATTTCCTGAATCTGCCGCGTCGACTGGGTTTCGTCGTAGGTGATGGCGAGAATCGCCTGCGCCGCCTCCTTGATGCTCGCCGGACTGACGTCGGGTTCGATCAAATCCAGCCGGTACAGCAGCGCGATCAATTCATCGATATTCTGCCTGACGACGGCAATCACGACACGGATCAGATCCTTCCGAAAATCAGCCGTGACTTCGACGACCATTCCGAAGTCGAGAAGAACAATGCGGCCGTCCGGCTGGATCAGGATGTTGCCGGGGTGCGGGTCCGCGTGGAAGATGCCGTGGATGAGCAGCTGATGGCCGTAGATCTCGATGAGGTTGCGTATCATCGCGGCCACATCGATGTTGTGCTTCAGGATTTCCGCGGCTTCCGTGATTCGCAGACCTTCATAGAACTTCATCACGAGGACGTGACTTGTCGTCAGTTCACGAAAAACCGTCGGGATGATGACGAAATCGTTTTCGCGAAAGACTTCGCGGAAACGCTCAATGTTGTCCGCTTCATGTTCGAAGTCCATTTCCTCGGCGATAACGCGGGAAAACTCCTCGATGATCGTTCCTGCAGCGCGCAGCGTGTAGTGATCGCCGAGCTGCTCGAGTAAGAAAAGAAGGCTGCGGACAATTTGAACATCCGTCGCGACGAGTTCCTGAACCCGCGGCCGCAGCACTTTCACGATCACCTCTTCGCCTTTGTAGCGGGCACGATGGACCTGGCCAAGCGAAGCGGCAGCCAATGGTTCCCCGTCGAATCTTTCGAAAATCAGGTCAGGGTCGCGCTTCAGGTCTTCCTTGATGCGGCGCCGGACCTGGCTTGTGGGAAAGGGGGGAACACGGTCGTGAAGCTGCGACAATGCTTCGAGGTAGATGGGAGGAACGATGTCGGCGCGAATCGCGAACACCTGCGCCATCTTGATGAAGCTCGGTCCGAGTGACGCGATGGTGGCGGTCAGCTTTCGGGCGCGTTTGCGATGATCGTCGTCACGGAAAAGGCGAGGCGGACCCGCAAAGATCCAGCGCCGCCGGTCGCGGGCGAAGGCGAGGACGAACGGGAACAGGCGGAACCAGACGATCAAGATGCGCCGGAACACGCCAGTATTCTATGCTGCCCTATGTCGCTTTCATCTCCCGTATTGTCTCTTCCAGCATCGTGAATTCGGAGGCCGACACAGGCAGGCGGCCGTATTTGGACCGCTCAAAAACTCTCAGAGCCTTCGTCAGCGACGAACGCCTCGACGGGTCGGTGATGTTTTCAACCCATTCGCGCCAGGTTTGAGATGGACCACGCCGCTTGACCTGCTTCTCGGCCAGGCGCGCCGCGCGATAAAACATTTCCTCGACGACTGTTGGATTCAACGCGCCGGTTCCGCGTCGAAGCCGCCAAATCATGATCTGCACGCGGACCCATTTCCGGTGCTGAAAACCGGCAGTGCCGATAACGGTTACCAGAGCCAGCAACCGAAGCCATGCATTGTCGAGCACGCGCTGGACCTGGTTTGCGACGCGTTCCGCGAACCTTTGCCCCCATTCCATCCAATCGTTCGAGGTGATGCGCAAATTGGTTTGGAGCGACTGGGCTTTATCCTGCGCACTTCGAAAGAGCTGAAACTGGGCTCCGGAATCGTAAATCAGAATGTAGGAATTCCAGTAGAGTTGTGCGGCATCCACGTAGTTCGAGAGCTGCGCGAACATCCCGGTGGGCGGGTCGTTCGGATCCGGCGGCGTCGGGTCGAATTCGATCCATCCCGTTCCCGGGATGTATACCTCCACCCAACTGTGCGCGTCCGATTGACGGACGATGTAATCCTCGGCGACCGGGTTGAATTCCCCCATGAGAAATCCATTCACCAATCGTGTCGGCACTCCGACGGCGCGAAGCAGAATCGCCATCGACGAAGCGAAGTATTCGCAGTGGCCCGCTTTGGCCTTGAAGAGGAAGGTGCTGACGGGTTGCGGGCCGGGATCCCAGGTCAGGTTGAGCGTGTATTTATAAGTACGCTTCAAATACGCTTCGACGGCGGCCGTTTTCTCCAGAATTGTGCCCGAGGACTTTGTTATTTCCTGAGCGAGCGCCGTGATTCGCGGATCCATTCCGGGGGGAAGCTGCAGGTACTGCGCTCGCACGTCGCGAGGAATGGTTTCGTCTATAAACGCGGGCTTCTTCGCCAGCAAACGCGGCCGCAACGGGATTTCCGCCGTGACTTCATATTGAACGCGGCGAAGTGTCGCGGTGCGCGTGTATACGGCATCATCGTGATCGGTTTCCAATCCAAGAAAGGAACCTCGAATGGACCGGATGCGATGCGGCCCGAACAGCGCAGTCGTCGCGAGCGGCTCCAGCAAGACTTCATAGCGTACCTGCGATGCCGCGGGTTGCGCCGGACGCAGCGTGAATTCTCCGGCGGAGCCGGGTAGTCGCGCGTGCGATCGATCCGTCTTGAACCAGCTCTTTCCATCGAAGACGTCGAGAGCGATGCCGCGCCACTTCACCATAACGTTCGGCTGGCCCGCCACGAGGCGGGTCCTCATCACAACGGCGGAACTCAACTTCACCGCTCCGATCTGCCCGAGTTGAACGTTCTCCGTGAATCCCGAAAGCAGCAGCGACGGCGTGGTGGCGCGGCTGAAGTAACCCGTTCCGACGCGGGGAATCATGAAGAACAGAGCGCCGCCGATGAGGAAGATCCATACCGTCGCCCAAACGCTCATTCGGCCGAGAGGACCGGCAACGTGTTCGGTTTGTGCGCCGGCTTTCCTCTCGGCCCGAAACATGTCGAAGCTCATCAATGTGGAAACCAGGGCGATCATAAACAGCACCAGCGTGATGACGAACGACATATCGATCGTGAGCGACGACGACGCCAGGATCTTCAGGAACGCGAGAACGATGAGGTACAGATAATCCTTGTCCGACTTTTCCTGATACAGCTTCACGAGTTCCAGAAACAGGACGAGATGAATCGTTGCCGGGATGAACGACCGCGAGAACGCGACAACATCGAGCAGAAACACTCCGAGGTACACCCAGGACAAAATGAAACCACCCCGGGCGGTCAACGGCGGCGGAGCATCCTTGACGGCGCGGAACAGGCTCCATGCGGCTCCGGCAGTGAAGATGACCAGGGACAGCGTGTCCAGCCGTCCCGTCGATGCGAGAGCAAAAAAGGCGGTGATGATCAGCGCATGGACCGAAATTTGAAAGTACTTGCGCATCGTTAAAATTTCATGGCAGCCGCTGCACTTCCGGGCACGGCTGTCTGTTTCAACGACAGCACCACGGCGGTACCCGCGGCATCCGCGCCCTGCCGGACCGGCGTATTCGACCGTTGAACCAGCGCCAGATATCTCAGGATCGTCTCGAGGTGCGACTGATTGCCGCCGTATCCGCTCGCCCACTCATCCGTCACCACGCCAACATCGATGCCGTCCCTGATCAAATAGAACGCGATGGAAGCGGCGTACGACACCAGCTTTTCAAAATCGCTCATCTGATCGACATGGCCAAAGCGGTCCAGATAAATCAAAACTCGTCTGCTCTCTTCGGCCGCAAACTCCCGCGTCTTCAGCGTTCCTGTTTTGGCGGACGCTTTCCAGTGCACGTGCCGCGCGCTATCGACGGGCAGATAATTACGAATCATATAAAGGTCGCTGCCGATTCCTCGTTCGAAACGCTGATTCGATCCGAGGATGTCGGCTGCCGAAAAACTCATTTCGTCCTGTGGAATGATTTCCGGATAGCAAATACATTCCGCCTTCACCGCGTAGTCGCGCGCCTTCAGAAAGAATCCGAACGGATAGCGCGACTGCACCTTCACTTTGCGGATCTGGTAGTGGCCGCGATACCGGAGCATCGCTTCGCCATTGTTAAAAGCCTGGGACTTCGGGCGAACACACGCGACGTAAAACGGCTGAAACAGAAATCCGGTGTCGTCGATGGTTTCAATATTGAGCGAGAAGCTGGGAGAAACCGCCTTCTGATTGCGTATTTGAAGTGAAATCGGAAAGGACTCGCCCGCGTAAGCGTATGGCGGTACGCGAAGCTCCGCCTGGAGCAGACGAAAATTCACGCCCGAAAAAATGCCCGACAGCAGCAACACCGCGATCAACGCAGACAGCACCATGTACAACAAATTGTTGTTGGTGTTGATGGCGGCGAAAATCACGACGATCACCGAGCCGAAATAAATCCAGCCTTCCCGAGTGACGTGATACTGCGTCAGAAAAGGGAGCCAACTCCATTCCACACTCGACGCGAGCCGCGGTACGAAACGCACGGCGACCCACACGGAAATCGAGAGCGCCAGGATTGCGGAAAGGCCTGCCGCGACCATGCGGCCGTTTCGGGCGACACCGGAGGAGTACAAAGCGAACAGCAGAGCGATCGTCAGCAATCCGATCGCGCTTCCGAATGTTTTCCACATCGGCGGAATGCGACTGGCGCCTCGGGAACTACGGTCGGCGCGCATCAGGCAGGGACCGGGGTTTGATCGAGAATCTCTTTGAGGATGGTTCGGGCGTCGCTCCGCGATCGTGCTCCACTGCGCGCGATGACGAGCCGGTGGCCGAAAACCGGGTTCACCAGACGTTTCACGTCGTCGGGCAGAACAAAGTCGCGGCGTTCCACCAGGGCGAGTGCCTGCGCCGCGCGGAACAACGCCACAGTGCCTCGCGGGCTTACGCCGAGTTCGATTTCGGGGTGAACGCGTGTCCGGTTGACCAGCGCGAGCATGTAGTCCACAACCGGTTCGTCCATGTGGATCTTGCGGCTTTCCGCCTGGAGCGTGCGAACCTCATCGGGGGAGAGGACCGGCGACACTTTGTAATTGCTCTGGTTGCCGTTCGAGTAGCGCTTCAGGATCTCTTTTTCCGCTGAAGGATCGGGATATCCGATTTCGATTCTCATCAAAAAACGATCGAGCTGAGATTCCGGCAACGGATAGGTGCCGTGATGTTCCACGGGATTCTGCGTCGCGAGCACCATGAAGGGACGCGGCAACGGATACGTCACGTTTTCAATCGTGACCTGACTCTCATTCATCGCTTCAAGCAGCGCGCTCTGCGTCTTTGGCGTCGTGCGATTGATTTCGTCGGCCAGGATGACATTTGCAAAGATCGGACCGTGCTTGAATTCGAATTCATTCACCTTCGGGTTAAAGACCGCAACGCCAAGGACGTCGGACGGAAGCAGGTCGCTGGTGAATTGAATCCGGTGAAATGTGCAATCCAGCGAGCGCGCCAGAGCGTGACCCAGCGTGGTCTTGCCCACGCCCGGAACGTCTTCGATCAAAAGGTGGCCTTCCGCGAGCAGCGTGACGATCGCTAACTCGATGGTCTCTTCCTTGCCTTTGATGGTCCGGGCAATTGCGGTTCGAAGAGCGGAAAGTCTTTCCTGTGTGGAGGCTAGGGGCGCGTCTATCGTTTTCATGACTACAGACGGCTAGTCTAACATGTGGCCACAAAAGCAAAGAGATTCAGGCGATCGGGGAGCGCCGAGCGCCGGGCTCACTGCCGCCGCATGCCGTCGTCCCCGGCTTTGCACAACAAGGGTGCTTATTGGGGGACTACATCTGCTGTAGCTGCGGTCTATGACCGCCGGTTTTACGGTTCCTCTCGTCGAGGCAAATGTTGCAAGAAGGCAACATAAAACCGGCGGTCATAGACATGTCATAGACCGCCGCTAAAACAGAACACGCCCCGCGACACTTTTTGTGCAAACCGGCGTACCCGAGATCTCCGGTCTCGCTACTTCTGTCCGACCGCCGGAGCCGAAATCGTGGCGGGTTTGTACTCCGACATGGCGGTTTGGTTGAGCGCTTTCTGCAACTCGATATTGTTGTTGCGAAGCGTCATGCCGATCGCCTTATCCAGATCGATCAGCGACTTCGTAAAGTTGACGCGTGTTTGCAGTTCATTCGTTTCCGCCTGCGCCACGTTGCGCTGCTCTTCGAGGACGAAACGCAGGGTTGACGTTCCCAGGTTGAACTTCGTCTGCTCGGCATCCATTTTATTCTTGGCCAGCTCCAGCGAGGTTTGCGCCGTTTCGATTCGAGCCCGCGCCTGTTCGACTTGCGTCAGCGCGTTTCGCACTTCGAGCATGATCGACTGCGCGGTTGCTTTCATTTTCGCTTCGGAGAGTTGCTTTTCCGTGACGGCGCGATCGTGATCCGCTTCGGCGGCTTTGTTGCTGATCGGCATGGTGAGGCTGAATCCAAAGGAGAACCCGGTGTAGCTATAGCCGAACAACCTCTGGAAAGCATCTCCCAATCCGCCCGGTATGATGGTGCTGGCAGTGCCGCCCAGTGTGTTCCCGCGCACAATCTGTGTACCGCCGGTACCGTTCTGGTTGTAGGTTCCCGTGATATCGAGAACCGGCAGTTCCTGATTCTTCGTGTACCGAACGTCGATGTCCTTGTTTTGCAGATCCAGTTCCGCGCTTCGCAGCTCCGGACGATTTTCGAGCGCGATCCGGACCGCTTCCTCCAGGGTCGGTGTGGTTACCGCATCGGGTTGGCGCGGCTGTTCCTTGGGAGAGAATTTCAGCAGGAACATCGAAGGATCTTTTTCAGCCGAGACCAGTTTCTTGATCTGATCCTCGGCGGTTGTCACGGAGTACGTCGACGTCACGAACGCGTCGCGCCGGGTAGCCACATCCGCCTTGGTCTGAACGACGTCGATGGGAGCCAGCGTTCCGATCTCGACCTTCATCTGGTTTTCAGCGAGTGTGCTCTGTGCGAGATCCAGAGAGCGCTGCTTCAATTTCAGGTCTTCCGCTGAGAAAAACAGATCCCAGTATGCTTTTTGTGCCTGCACCAGGAGGCTTGTCAGCTGGATTTCGAAATTGATTTCCGACATCTTCTGGGTGTTTTGTCCGGTCTGGATCAGCCGTGTGTTGGGCAGCCGTCCGCGATCGCGCAACAGGTGCTGCCCGATCGTATACGTCAGCCTGCCCACGTATGAAGGGTTAAACGTGCTGACGTTACTGTTCGTCGAGCTTCGATTCACGGTCAGGTCGACAGACAAACTCGTTCCCGTCGGCAGTGCCTGCGAGAAGCCGGCGGCGAAATTGTGACGGAGCTGGCTGTTGACCTGTTGACCGAGGCCGGTGACCTGGCTGGTCACCTGTGTCGTGTCGCGAGACCCCGTTCCCGAGAGTCGCACCGACGGCTGCAGCGCGCGATAGAAGACGAGGCTCGAATAGTACGACGATCGCGGACTGAAGCGGTTGGACTGAATGTCGAGGTTCTTGTCCAACATCAGATTCACGAGGTCGTTGACGCTGATCGGGATTGTTCCTGTCTGAAGCATCTCCGAGACGTCGGATACCGGCGCGCCCGGTTCCGTCGCCGTGACAGGCTGATACCGTCGAAGAAACTCGTCAACCCAGTTGGATTCCGCGAGTAGCGGCGCCGCCAATGAGCAAATCAAAAACGTAGAGATCAAAAGCTGTTTAATTTTCATAAGAAACTCCGACAAGAAAGAGAAGGGCCGGTTGTTGAGTTCTGCCGAACCCGTATCGGGCGCGCCAGGACTCAACAACCATGAACGTGGTTTGACTATTTCTCTAATCACCTGCAGCTGCAGAATGCTGAGCCTTGCGACGACGAAAACGCGCCAACAGGTGCGACGGACGCCACTCGCGCAGATCGTCGAAGTACGAGTACGCCACCGGCGTGATCAGCAGCGTCAGCAACAAACACAGCGCCTGACCGCCGATGATCGTCACCGCCATGGATGCGCGCGAGCCGGCGCCTGCGCCCTTGCCGAGAGCAATCGGCAGCATGCCCGCGAATATCGAGATCGTCGTCATGAGGATCGGCCGCAACCGGACATGGTTGGCCTGAATGAGCGCCTCGTGGCGCTCCATGCCGCGTTCGCGCAACGTGTTGGTGTAGTCCACCTGAAGAATCGAGTTCTTTTTCACGATGCCGAACAACATCAATAACCCGATGCCGCTGTACACATTGATCGTCATTCCGAACGCCAGCAGCGCCAGAAGGCCGGCGGGAAGGCTCAACGGAAGAGCGGTCATGATGGTCAGTGGATGGACGAAGCTGTTGAACTGCGACGCCAGCACCATGTAAATGAACGCGACCGCGAGCAGCATGGCGAGCGCGAAATCGTTGGATGCGGTCTCCAGCGTTTTTGCACTGCCGCCAAAGAATACGTTGTAACCTGGCTTCATGCCGATGTCGTCAACTACCCGGCGAGCACGTGTCACCGCTTCGCCGAGCGGAATCCTGTCGAAGTTCGCGTTGACCGTCACCTGCCGCTGCCGGTTGAACCGGCTGATGTTGTTGACGCCTTCACCCATCGTGAGTTCGGCGACGTCACTAACGTGAACCATGCGCGGTGCGCCGCCCGCTCCGAGAGCGCCGATCGCATTACCGCCGCCTCCAGCGCCGGTTGAGATCATGACCTGGCCCAATTTTGCCGGGTCGCGAAACTGCTCGTCGAGGCGCAGTTGAACGTCGTACTGGCGGTCTCCTTCTCTAAAGATGCTGGCTTGCTGATCGCCCGAAACCAGCGTTCTCATATTGCTGGCGAGCGTGTCCAGATTAACCCCGAGATCGGCGGCACGAGCACGATTGATGTTGATTCGAAGCTCCTGTTGCGCACGCTCAAATGGCGAGGTGGCTTCCACGAATCCCGGTGTCTCCTTCAACCTGGCCACCAATTCGCGAACGTAAATCTGAATTTGATCCAGGTCAGGGCCTTGAATCAGCAGGGATAGACCGCTTCCACCACCTCCACCGGGCGGGCCACCACGGCCTGGTCCGCCTCCACCTGGTCCGCCGCCACCGGCAGTCGATGCGCCTGAAATGTCGGTGCCTCCGGAGACACTCACACGCAAGCCGGGCCATTTCTGCCGCATCAGGTTTCGAACATTTCGCATCATTTCCTGTTGGGAAACCTTCCGCTCCTCGAGCGGAATCATATCGACGAAATAGCTGGCGCTGTTGTTGTTGATATTGGTGAAGACCGTCTGAACATTCGGCAATTGGCGCAGGACCGGTTCGATATCGCGCGTGAATTGCTCGGTTAGCGCAAAGGAGGTACCGGGTGGGAGGTTGACGTTGACGCTGAATTCGCCTTGATCGTCATCCGGTACGAGTTCCACACCCATTTTCGGAAATATGTAAAACGCCGAAACGGTCACGCCCACGGCAATCAGCAACATCACAAAGCGATGACGAATCGTCCAATTCAGCATATGGCCGTAGAGACGATCCATCGCCGCGTACAATCCGCGGCTCTTCGAGTGTTGAGCAGTCGCATCGGAAGTGCGCAGCCACATCGCACAAAGGGCTGGAGTGAGGGTGAACGAGACGAACATCGAAAGCATGATCGCGCTGGCCGACGCGATACCGAAGGCAAGCAAATATTGACCAATCTGTCCGGTGATGAACGCAACCGGAAGAAAGATCACGACCAGCGACAGCGTTGTTGCCATGACTGCCGTACCGATTTCAGCGGTCGCTTCGGCGGCCGCCTGTTGCGGAGTAACGCCTTTTTCCTCCACGTACCGGAAAATGTTTTCAAGAACGACAATTGCGTCGTCGATCACGATTCCTGTAGCGAGCGACAGCGCCAGCAGCGTCATGTTGTTTAACGTCATGTTCATCATTCGCATGATGATGAACGTACCGATCAGGGAGACCGGAATCGCGACTGCAGCAATGAGCGTCGTCCGGAAGTTGCGCAGGAAAAAGAACACCACGATGCTGGCCAGGATGCTGCCGTAAACCAGATGGTGCTGGATATCGTCAATCGACTTGCGAATGAACACGGACTGGTCGCGGCGTACGGCGACCTTGATATCGCCAGGCAGCGTCGGCTTCAACTTGTCCAACCGCTTCATGACGTCGTCAACGACCTGAACGGTGTTCGTTCCGGTTTGTTTCATGATCGACAGTGAAACGGATGGCTGGCCGTCGACGCGCGTAATGTTGCGAATTTCCTGAACACTGTCGGCCACGCGTCCGATATCACCGAAGAGGACGGTTTGCCCGTCCCGCTGCGAGAGGATGACCCGGTTGAAATCCTTGACCTGGAGGATGCGACCCATCGTTCGCATCGAGTATTCGGATTGGCCGGTAGTAAAGTTTCCACCGGGAACTTCAATGTTCTGCCGCGTAATCGCGTTGCGGACCTGATCGATTGTCACGCCGTAGGCAGCCATACGATCAGGATCGACGAGCAGTTGAAGCTGCCGCCGACGGTCACCAAAGAACTGAATCGAAGCAACGCCGCTGACCGACTCCAGATTTTGCTTAATCTGTTCATCGACGATTTGCGTCAACTCTTTCGGGTCGCGATCGCCGTACACCGCCAACATCAGAATTGGAGCCGCGTCGGGATCTGCTTTTGTGACTTGCGGTGGATTTGTGTCTCGCGGAAAGCGTCCAACCAGGGGCGCAACCTTGTCGCGTACGTCTTGAACAGCAACCTTGATGTCCTTTTCGAGGTTGAAAGTGATCGTCGTGTTGGAATTACCCTGACCGGAATTGGTGCGCAGTTCATCGATACCGTCGATGCTATTGACGGTCTCTTCGATGGGTTTGGTGAGCGTAGTCTCGACTTCTTCAGGGCTGGCGCCATTCAAGCGGACCATGATGCTGACCGTGGGTGAGTCCGTTCGAGGCATTAAATCCACACCGATATCGCGGTAGGAGAACACGCCAAGGACAACAAGGGCGACCGACATCATGATTGCGAACACAGGACGCCGGATACATACATCTGCAATCTTCACTGATTTCCTCCATGTTGTTCGCCGCTGCGCTGGCCGCCTTTTCCGCGCTCGCCGCGCCGCCGACCTTCGCCGGAACCACCTCGGCCTCCTGCGCCGGCAGCGCCTTCGCCAGCCGCACCACCCCGATCGGTACCGCCCTTTATTTCGGCTTCATCGCTACCACCACCGCCGCCCCGCCGTTCACCCGAGGACACGCGCATGCCGCTGACGAGTTGGTTCAAGTTGCTGGCGGCTAACATTTCATCACCCTTGAGCCCGTCGGTCACTTCGAGAAACTTGCCTTGGTGGTCGCCCGTTTGAATGTTGGTCTGCTTTACTTCACGGGTTTGTTTGTCCACCGTATAAACAGAAGCCACGCCGGCCAGCATGACCACAGCTTCGTCCGGCACTGCCAGAATGTTCGAATCTTTCTTCGTCAAAATCTGGCCTTTGGCAAAGAAACCCGGCCGCAGCTTGCGCGTGCCGTTGTCGACGAAGATCTCGATCGGGAAAGTTCGAGTTGCCTGATCGATGGATGGACTGATGTTGGCGATCTTACCGGTGAAGACCTCGTTTGGATACGATTCCACACTGAACTTGACGGGCAGACCCGGTTTGATCAGCGTGAGATACTTTTCCTGAACGGCGCTTTTCAATTTCAGCGACGATAGTTCTACGATGGTTGCGACCTGCGTGTTGGCCCGAATGTATTCACCACGCTGTGCGAGACGTTCCGACACAGCACCCGTGACGGGAGCTTTGATCTGAGCATCGGCCAGCTTCTTCTTCGCCAGATCATAAGCTGCTCGCCGGTCCTGGAGGCTGGCTTTCGTCGCACGAGCGTTGTCGACTGCGGTTTGATACTGGGCTTCTGTGACTTTGAGACGGGTCTGTGCGGTATCCAGATCTGCGCGTGACGCCAACCCTTTCGAATTCAGTTCCTGCGAACGGGCAAGCTGGGCTTTAGCATCGTCACGGTTTGCGGCCGCGGTTCGAACCGCCGCGATTTGATCATCAGGAGTGATGGCGCCGGTTTCGTTAATTCCGACTTGTGCTTCGGTCTGGCGCAGCGCGCTTTCTGCGCGGTCAACGGCAAGCTGTAATTCGCGCGTGTCGATTTGAACAAGAACCTGGCCGGCTTTTACTTCCTGGCCGATCTCGATGAGGACATCTTTGATAACTCCGTCCACTTCACTGCTAACACGAACCTGGTCCAATGAAAGCAGCGATCCGGAGACGTCAATACTGCGCTGGAAGCTGATGCGCTCCACGGGGACAAGCCGGACGCCCGAAACCGTTTGACCGCTGCCACCGCCTCCACGGCCGCCTCGGCCGCCGCCGGGTCCACCCTGGCCTTGCCCGCGCCCGCCACGTCCCTGGCCCTGCGCCTTACCGTCCGCGCCGCCGCCTTTGGTCTGCTGATCTGCCTGGCTGCCGCTGCAGCCACTAAATACAAGTGCCGATGCAATAAATAGGAGTCCACACGGCCGCATAAACCCAATTTTCATTACCGGTTTTCTCACCTTCGTCTTAGCCCCAGGCTTGGTTGAGGATTCGGGACTTAATTACGGTACGTCCTGAAGCGTGTATTAGTTACTACAGTTAGGGCCGGGATTGGGAAAAATCTGTGGATTTCGAAAAAAACGACAGAGTCAAGCCATTTGGTTGGTGCAACTTCCGGTTTGGAACGTCCGGCAAGACAACAGTGTCGGCAAGGTTCGAAAAGGCTTTGCCTCAAAAGTCATCGGTCCTGGCGAAAACTGCCTGTGCGCACGCCAAATAGTACCCGAGCGAAGCGAGTGGGGCAATTATCAGGATGCCAGCTCGCTTCGCTCGGGTACTGTCCCGGTTTCTCATTGGAACTTTTGATGCAAGTTCGAAAACGTTCCGGCAAATTTCGCGGGACCGTCGCAGAAAGCTCCCGCGTCCGAAAGAACTTCGGCGTCCGGTTGCGCAAGGTTCCTTTGATCGCGCAAAATCTTCTCGATCGTTTTAAAAAAGATCCCACCCCTGAACGATTTTTACCGGCCGCCGCGAAGTTTGATCCGCCGCCGCGAAGTTTGAACTGTCGCCGCGAAGTTTGAACTGTCGCCGCAAAGTTTGATCCGCCGCCCGCAAAGTTTGATCCGCCGCGGCGAAAGTGGCGCGGCCATGTCTGCTTTGCTTTCTTAGTGGTAAACTACTTTCCGCCCCGAACGGGATCATAGCTCAGTTGGAAGAGCGCATGCTTCACACGCATGAGGTCACAGGTTCGAGCCCTGTTGGTCCCACTGATTTATCGAAGGTAGAGAACGACTCTTCGTTGAAATTGTAGGAAAGCAGCAGCTACAGAATCGTCTACAGTTAAAACAGCGTTATCAATTAAGCCAACTTTCGTCTTCAAATCTAAACGGCAATTCGCACGAGATGTCGCGCCGACCAACTGCCTTTACAGCAGGTGCTCGTTCTCTTTGCCCCCTCACTGTGATCTCCTTGAAGCAGCGCGTCGAAATTCGAGCGGACATTAGCGCCACGTGCCCCCTAACCTTGTCGATTCGTCGGCCAGTGTTACTTTCCGGTTTACCGACTTCACGACAACTGACCGTTTGCAATTTCCTAGAAGCCGACGTTTGGGA
>CAZPBY010000014.1:0-122436 GCA_964584785.1 uncultured Solibacteraceae bacterium | reverse complement strand
GTATGTCGGCCAATCGTTGGTTCGCTGGGCTACTCGCAAATACAAGAAGCTGCGCAATCACCGCACTCGAGCTTGGGAATGGCTGCTGCGGGTTATTCACCGCGAGCCCACTCTGCTCGTGTTGTGGGCTCGACAGCGCGGGGTTTTCACCATAGGAGCCGTATGAGGGGAGACTCTCACGTACGGTTCTGGGAGAGCCTCGGGGTGCGATTCCCCGGGGCTACTTAACGTTGAACGTCTCCGGGCAGCGTCAGACTTCGACCCAGACGTCTTCGCCGCGGATTTCGCACGGATAGGTTTTGGCGCGTTCGCGTTCACGGCGGCACGAGCCGTCGTCCAATCGGACGTGCCAGCCGTGCCATGAGCAGATGATCTCGCCGTCCTGAACGACGCCTTCGCTGAGAGGGAACCCCAGATGTGGGCACAGGTTTTCGACGGCGTATACTCGATCGTTCCACCGGAAGATCGCGATGTCCAGACCATCCGCCCGCACCGCGTGACCGAGGCCTACCGGAGCCAGTTCGGACACGGACGCGACGCGATGCCAGTTACCCACGATGGGCATCACCCCGGACGACGACGTTCGCGGCCCCTTCGAAGGCCAGAATCCGGTCTTTCACCGCGTCCGTCACGCCGGCCTTCTGGTTGGTCTTGTAATCGTACATGACCTGCACCGACCGCCCTTCAGCGATAAGCCGCCGCGATCCTTCTTCAAGAATGTTGTAGTGGAATTCGAAACTCGAGCGGCCGATGGAGGAGATACGGATGCCGACCAGAATGCTGTGTTCATCCGTAGTCTGCGACCGGTAGTCCAGTTCGGCGCGAGCAATGATGAAGTTGGATGTACGCGATCGGCGCGGCCCGAACAATTTCGTCCAGTAGGCGTTTCGCGCGACCTCCAGATATGTGAAATAAACCGCGTTGTTGACGTGGCCAAAGATGTCGAGGTCGCGGAACCGGACGTTGACCGGCACCTCCAGACGAAATGTGTCCAATCTTGCCTCCGAGTTCTAATGATATGCGATTCCATTTCTAACACGGGTCGAACTGTGCTAAGGAAGAGGCCGAATGCAGTTGGCAAAGGCAGCGAAGATCGTCTCCGTTCTGGTTGTTGGGGTTTGTTTCGTCCTGACGACTCCGGCGGCGAACGGAACACTCGACGAGAGGCGCGACCTGCCTCAGGCGGAGTTCCACCTGGCGCGAATGATCTATCGCACGAGCGGCGGTGGCGGTTCTCACGGGCTATTTCAGCCATGGTGGGCGATCGATTATCCGTTTGCGGAGGAGCATTTCCTGCCGGCGCTGCGCCGCATGACGACGATATCCGTTGCCGATGACAGCCGTCACCTCGAGGTGACCGACGATCGAATCTTCGATTATCCGTTTCTTTTCATGCAGCAACCGGGACGAGGCAACTGGAATCCCACGCCTCGCGAAGCCGAACGCCTGAGGGAGTATCTTCTGCGGGGCGGCTTCTTATTTGTCGACGATTTCCACGCCGAGTACGACTGGATGATTTTCGAATCGGCGATTCGCCGGGTGCTTCCGGATCGTTCGATCGTCGAGATCCCGCCGGACGATCCCATCATGCACGTGTTCTTTGACATCAACCAGAGCATTCAGATCCCGGGAAAGCGGCATCTGCGCCGGACCTACGGAGGCGAGATTGTGGCCCAGATGCAGGGTCCGCAACATTGGCGCGGCATCTATGACGATCATGACCGTTTGATGGTTGTCATGAATTTCAACATGGACACCGGCGATGCCTGGGAGCACGCCGATGATCCGGAATACCCGGTTCCCATGACCGCGGTTGCCTACCAGGTTGGAGTCAATTACGTCATCTATTCCATGACACACTGATCTGACCGGCAACCCGTCCGTGTGATATTCTCAAGTCGCCGTGAAAACGCGTTTAATCCTGTGTGTCCTGCTGGTGGTGCTTGCCCGGCCCGCCATCTCCGACTGGGTTGAACCGAATCCCGAATTTGTGCTCGCGCGGCTCAAGGTCAGCAATCGCGATCCCTTTCTCTACTGGCCGAACTATTTTCCGGACAATCCACCGTGGCACCATGACTTTCCCGATGCGGACGAGTATCTGATTTCGCTTCTGCACGAATTGACGGGAGTGCGGGTCACATCGCGTTCTTTCAAGGTCGTGCCGCTCGACAGCGCTGAGGTGTTCAAGTATCCATTTGCCTACCTGTCGGAGCCTGGATTTCTGGTTCTCAACGATAAAGAGATCGCCAACCTCGGCGAATACATCCGACGAGGCGGCTTCATCATGGTGGACGATTTTCGCGGAAAGGGTTTTCTGCGGGGAGGTCCGGAGGAACTGGACGTCCTGCGATACTACCTGAAGCGCGCTGTCCCCGAACGCGAACTGTTCAGACTCGACATCAGTCATCCCATTTTTCATGCTTTCTACAACGTCGACACGCTCGACATGAAACCGCCCTATGAGCTTCCCAGCCCGCCGCAGTTCTGGGGAATGTCGGACGACAACGGCAACCTGCAGCTCGTCGCGAACTACAACAACGACGTCGGCGATTTCTGGAAATACCTGGACTGGGGCGACAAGCCGCTCGGCGACAGCTCGCGAGCCGTCCGTCTCGGTATGAACTACGTCATCTACGCCCTGACGCATTGATTCGCGGAGATCGCTGCCGCGACACGCTTCGTGGCGCGCCTTGGCGTGGTGTTATAATTTCGCCTCCAAAACTCAAGGGGGATTGATCGAGATGAGCGCTATTCCTAAGGTTCAAACCATCTGGATGGACGGCAAATTCGTGCCGTGGGATTCCGCCCAGGTCCATGTAACCACCCATTGCCTGCATTACGGCACAGGCGTTTTCGAAGGAGTCCGATCGTACGTGACGCCGGACGGCACCGCCGTCTTCCGTCTGGATGCGCACCTTAAACGCTTCTTCAATTCGGCTTCGCTCTACGAACTCGACATCCCGTACACACAAGATGAATTGCAGAAGGCCACTCTCGAACTCGTCGGCCGAAACGAGATCGGAAACGGATACATCCGCCCGCTCGCGTTTTTCGGTGCGTATTCGATGAGTGTGTGGCCGAAGGGATGTCCCGTCAGCGTCGCGCTGATCGCCTTTCCGCGCGGTGAGTACCTCGGCAAGGAAGCGATCGAGGGCGGCGTTCGCGTGATGTTTTCATCCACCCGCCGCTTCCATTCCTCGATGATTCCCACTGCAGGCAAAGCGTGCGGCCAGTACGTCAATTCCGTGCGAGCCGTTCAGGAAGCGTTTCGCAAAGGCTACGACGAAGCGATTCTGTTGAACTCCGATGGCGACGTCGCTGAAGGTTCCGGCGAAAACCTGTTCATCGTCAGAAACGGCGTTGTGATTACCAACGATGCCGATGCCTCGATCCTGATGGGCATCACCCGCGATTCCATCCTGCAAATCGCGCGCGATCTGGGCTACATGGTCGAGGTCCGAACAATGACGCCCAACGACGTGCTCACCGCCGACGAAGTCTTCTTCTCGGGCACGGCCGTTGAAGTGACCCCGATACGCGAAGTCAACGATCGCCTCATCGGCAACGGCCGCCGCGGGCCGGTCACCGAAAAGATTCAGACGACGTTCTTCGACACCGTTCACGGCAAGGTGCCGCGATACAAAGATTGGCTGTCTCATGTTTCCCACGGAAAGCCGGCGGCCGTATGAGTACGCAAACCAGATCCAGAATCGCCAAACGGATGAACGGCGTCAGCGGTGAGGCCGCCTTCGAGACACTGGCGCGGGCCAATGAACTCGAGAGGCAGGGACGAAGCATCATTCACCTCGAGATCGGCGAACCGGATTTCGATACGCCCGCTCCCATCGTCGATGCGGCCGTTGACTGGCTGAAGAAGGGCGCCACACACTATCCGCCATCGCCCGGAATCCCGGAACTGCGCGATGCCATCGCCAAACATTTGTCGACGGCGCACAAGGTGAACATCGATCCGGGGTGCGTCATTATCAGCCCGGGCGCGAAGATGATGATCTTCACGATCATCCACTCACTCGTGGATGCGGGTGACGAGGTGATCTATCCCGCTCCCGCCTACCCCGCGTACGAGGCAGCCATTCGAATGGCCGGCGCGACGCCCGTTTCGGTGACGCTCGAGGAATCGCGAGAGTTCCGGTTCGACCTGGCCGAGATCGAACGCCGCATCACACCGCGCACGAAAATGATCGTCACCAACTCGCCGCAGAATCCCACCGGCGGCGTTCTGACGATCAACGATCTCAAAGGACTCGGCGATCTCGCGCGAAAACACGACCTGTTCATCGTCTCCGACGAAATCTACTCCGAGATCTTCTACGGCCAGCCTCCGGCCAGCATGTTGGATTTGCCGAACATTCTCGATCACCTGATCCTTGTGCACGGATTCTCCAAAACGTACGCGATGACGGGCTGGCGTCTGGGTTACGGCGTTGTTCCGCGCGATGTTTTTCCGGCGGTTGCCCTTTTCATCAACAACAGCGTTTCGAGCACGTCGACGTTTACTCAGAAAGCCGCGCTGCAGGCATTCACAAAACAAACCGACGAGGAAGTCGCGCGCATGGTCCAGGAGTTCCGGAGGCGTCGCGATGTTTTCGTCGATGGACTGAACAGCATTCGCGGTATTCGCTGTCTGCGTCCGCTGGGTGCTTTTTATTTGTTCCCGAACGTCAGCGGTCTCGGCCGTCCGAGCAAGGAAATTGCAGACCGGTTGCTCAACGATTTCGGCGTTTCGGCTCTTCCCGGAACCGCGTTCGGCGAGCAGGGCGAAGGCTACCTCCGCTTTTCGTTCGCCAACTCCCTCTCCAACATTGAAGAGGCTATTGAACGTGTACGGAAGTTCGTGAATACGCTCTAATTGTCCGGGGAATTTTGAAAATGGACGAGTCCTGCATTTCTAATCCGAAATCCGAGATCCGAAATTGGACGCGGGCAGTCCATTTTGAAATTTCGGCTTTCGGATTAGAAATGCAGGACTCGTCCATTTTCAAAATTCCTCTTCTCTTCTCATAGCGATCCATCCTTATGTCGTATTTCAGGGTTCTTCTTCTCGATGGCATCGATCCCGCCGGCATTGAGATTCTGGAGAATACGAAATCGATAACTTCCGTCGTTCACGAGACGATTTCGAGGAATAAACTTCTTGGAATCGTTTCCGACGCGGACGGCATCATCGTTCGGAGCGCGACGATGATCGACCGCGGCCTTCTGCAAAAGGCCGCGCAGTTGAAGGTTGTTGGGCGTGCCGGAGTGGGAGTCGACAACGTTGATCTCGAAGCAGCGACGGAGCACGGCGTTCTGGTGATGAATTCGCCCGGCGGGTCGACCACGACGACAGCCGAGCACACCGTCGGGATGCTGTTTGCGCTGGCTCGAAATATTCCTCAGGCGTACCGGACGCTAAAGGCGAAAAAGTGGGATAAGAACCGCTTCAAGGGCGTCGAACTTGCCGGTAAAACTCTCGGCGTGCTCGGTCTTGGCCGCATCGGCAGCGAAGTCGCGAGAAAGTGCCAGGCGATGGGCATGAAGGTCGTCGCCTATGATCCATTCATCAATCCCGATGCCAATCTCACGAGCGGTCTGGTCATGGTCTCGATCGACGAGGTCTTCCGGGAGGCGGACTTCATCACCGTTCATGTTCCGCTCACGGACCAGACGAAAAACATCGTCAACACGGACACGATCGCACAAATGAAAGACGGCGTTCGCATCCTGAACTGCGCGCGGGGCGGAATCATCAACGAAGCGGATTTGTACACGGCGTTGAAAAGCGGCAGGGTTGCCGGCGCGGCGTTCGATGTGTTCGAGACAGAACCCAATACCGAATCGCCGCTGCTCGAACTCGACAACTTTATCGCGACGCCGCATCTGGGCGCTTCCACAGTCGAAGCGCAGCGGAAGGTTTCGGAAGATATTTGCCGGCAGGTTGCGGATTTCCTGCTCAAGAACACCGTTAACGGCGCGTTGAACTTTCCGCAACTCGATGCGGGACAGGTTGAGCGTTACCAGCATTTCGTCGATCTCGCCACACGTCTGGCCACGTTCGTCGTCCAACTCTGCGACGGCCGGATGCAGACGGTCTCGATCCGTTACTCGGGCGAAGTCAACGACATGAATCTGAACTACCTGACATCGATCATCCTCAGGCGCCTGCTGACGCCGGCGCTGCGTGAGGGTGTGAATCTCATCAATGCCACGCATGTCGCCAAGCAGCGCGGAATCAAGATTGAAGAAACCCGAGTGCCGGCTCCCGAGAACTTCACGAACCTGATCACTATCGAAATCCGAGCCGACAACGAGACTCACCGTGTTTCGGGCACGGTCTTCACGGACAAACTGCCGCGCATCGTCAGCGTCGACGGCTTCAGCGTCGAAGTAGTTCCGCGCGGCCACATCATCTTTTTCACAAACAACGACCGGCCCGGCGTCATCGGCAAGATCGGAACGATCCTCGGCCAGTCGAGCGTCAATATCGCCGGCATGTATCTCGGACGCGAGCGGCAAGGCGGAAAGGCTCTGGCTCTGCTGCTCGTGGACAATCCCGTGCGCCAGGAAGTGATTGAACAGGTAAGAAAGATCGAGAACGTGCTGTCGGCGAGGGTGATTCGAGTGTAAATGTTTCTTCTTTGGCTAGCGCTTTTTCTGAGCACGGCACTGCCGACTCTCATCGTTCGCGTTGTCTCTTACGACACTGGCAAGCCCGTCTTAAACGCCGAGGTTCTGATCGTCATGTCGGATGGCCGCAACGTCCGTCGCACCACCGATGATCGCGGCTCCATTCGCATCGAAATCACGGGCAGCTTTCGATTGGAAGTGCGGCGCGAGGGATTTCGCCCTGCGCGCACATCCACGTCTTCACTCTCCGGTGATGCGGTATATCGCGTCGACATCCCCATCGTTCCTGGCGATT
Organism: uncultured Solibacteraceae bacterium; assembly: GCA_964584785.1. GTDB lineage: Bacteria > Acidobacteriota > Terriglobia > 20CM-2-55-15 > 20CM-2-55-15 > JAHFTY01. The sequence continues at coordinate 115,514 of CAZPBY010000014.1, read as the reverse complement.
CGAACTCGGCTCCCGAAGAGCTGGATGTCCAGCACCAGGAAGTTCAGGACGTCCAGAACAGAACGGACCCGACCGCCAGCGAGGCGCTGCCGAAAGCGGACCGTCTGTTCGGATTGCGCGGTGGCGTGAATGTTTCCGGCATTCGCGAAGGCACCGGTCAGGAGTGGCTCGCCACGACGGGAAATGTCTTCACGAATTCGTCGCTCGCGACCGGCGTCCGTTCGAGTGTGGATTTCTCCGCGGAACTCGGTGACTCGGTCGCCGTAGACGACGCGCTGCCGGCCGGCGAAGACGCTTTTCATGGGAATCTTCATTACTTTCACCGCAACGATCATTTCAACGCCCACAACTTTTTCGATTTGCCGGATTCGGCCGTCCCGCCATTCAAATACAACTTTTTCGGAGGCGACTCGGGCGGGCGGCTGCGAGAGGGAACGTATCTCTACACTCAATACTGGGGGCTGCGAATCGGGCAATCATTGACGCGGGCGGCCATCGTTCCAAATCCGGCGTGGCTTCGCGGGGACTTTTCCGATGTTCCAGACACGCTCGTCGATCCTCAGACCGGCTTCGTGTTTACGGGCAACAAGATTCCGCCGCAGCGTTTCGATCGGACCGGGCTGTCGCTGGCGCGGCAGTATCCGCTGCCCAACGTGTCGGACGGCAGTCCTCAAAACTATCGAGCGGTCGCGAAGCTGACAACAGCGGTCGACTCGTTCGGTTTCCGAATGGATCATCGCCTGTCGTTATCGGACGAGACGTTTGCCGAATATCAATTCAGCCGCGACACCACCGACGATCCTTTCAACCTTTTGAGCGGCATCACCAACCTGCCGTTTTTCGGCGTTCGCGACGCTCTGCGAACCCATTCGCTGAGGCTCAACAACAGCCACGTTTTTTCAGCGACTCTCATCCAACAGCTTCGTTTTTCATTCCAACACCTCAGCCAGCCCCGGACGATCCTGAATTCGAATCCGCTGCCTGCCGTGCTGATGACGGGACTGTCACACATCGGCGATGCCGCGAATCTTCCACAGTCACGGCGGAATCGAAGTTTCGAGGTGTCGAACGACCTGTCGCTGCAAGACAAAAACAAGACGACCCGGTTGGGAGCGGATTTTCGATACTTGCCGTTTCACGCTTTTATCGATCTGTATAGCCGCGGGCAGTTTCAATTCACCAACGGCATCTTCACCGGGCAAAGTTTCGCGAATCTTCTTTTGGGTTATCCGACCAACGCGCTGCGCATCAACGGCGATTCCGCGCGCGACTTTCGAACGTGGACGTGGAGTTTCTATGTGCAGCACGACTGGCAGCCGAGACCCGGGTTGTCGCTCAACGGCGGAGTCCGCTACGACTACCAGTCGCCTTACACCGAGATCAACTTGAAAGCGGCGAATTTTGATCCTGTGGCTGGAAAGATGGCCGCACCTTCAAACGGACTGTACAACGCCGACCGCAACAATCTGGCGCCGCGACTGGGATTGGTATGGCGGCCGCCGGCGAAGGACATTGTCGTCAGAGCGGGTTACGGCATTTTTTACGATACGCTCGCCGTGGGCGACAGCCTGTTTCTTCTCGGGCTCAATCCTCCCTTCGTCCGGTTCGACGTCGAGGACAACGGTCCGGTCGCTCCTCTCTTTTCGATCGATACCGCATTTCAAAACTCCATCGAGTCGGTTCATCCGAGTGTCTTCTCGGCTTCACGGGACCTTCGCAATCCATACGTGCAGCAGTGGAGTGTATCCATGGAACGAGTGTTGCCGTGGAGTGTCATTGTCGAAGCCGGATACTACGGTCAAAAAGGCACTCGGCTACGACGTCAGATGAACCTCAATCAGCCGTCGCCGGGCCCGATCGGGACACTCGATGAGCGCCGGCCGTACGAGGACTTCCGGAATATTTTTCAGTTCGAGACCAGCGCGTCTTCGATCGCGCACGCCGCCGACCTCCGTGTGTCGCGCCGTTTCGGCGGCCGTTTGGGTTTTGCGGTCGGCTACCGGTTTTCACGCATGATCGACGATGCCACGTTGATCAGCGTGCTGCCCCAGGATTCACACAACCTGCGTGCCGAGCGCGCTCTGGCGGATTTCCATATGAAACATCGCCTGTCGTTCGAAGGCACTGTGAACCTTCCGGCGCCGGCTTCGCCTTTACGCCTGAGAGACGTGTTGAGAGGATGGCAGGCGCAGACGGCCGGCGTCATTCAATCCGGGACGCCGTTGTCCGCGGTTTTGAATGCCGATGTCGCCGGGACCGGTTATCCGATCGTGAACCGGCCGAATTTGCTGCGCGATCCCAACATCTCGAACACAAGCGTTGCGCAGTATTTCGACACCACGGCTTTTGGAATTCCGGCCGCGGGGCAATTTGGAAACAGCGGCCGGAATGTGATCATCGGGCCCGGCCTGTCGAACGTCGACTTTGCCTTGTCTCGCGCCTTCCGCGTGTCGGACTTCACACGAATGCAATTCAGAGCGGACGCATACAATCTGTTCAATCATCCGAATTTCGTGGCGCCGCCGTCGATGCAGAATTTCCTCGACACGGATGGCTTCGGCAAGCTGTTTGTAGCGCGGTCACCGCGAATCCTGCAATTTGGATTAAAATTTCTCTGGTGATCCAATGAAACGAACCACTCTCGCTCTTGTGATGCTGCTTGTTTCTCCCCTTCTGGCGCAAAAAAGAGAACAGAAGCCGGATGTACATGCCGACTTTCAATTCGGCTCATATCCGTCGGCGCGTTCCTCGCTGGAACTGATGTCGCCGGAACTGGCGCGTCTTTTGGTTGTTGCGTACTCGAAGGGCTGGCAGCCCGATAAGCTCGTCAAGAACTACAAGCAGCAGCAACTGTCGCTGCAGGAACTGAACAAGGTGTCCGACAAGCTTGAAGACGAGCGTTTGTTGCGCCGCGACGACGGCAACGATTTGCGTCCGGGAATGCCGGTTATTCGCGAGCTTGATTTTGATCGGGTGAAGGACGGCCTGAAGAATCACACCCAGGAGTTCTCCAGACTTCTTCAAAGCCACTGGCCCGAAATCGAGACCATGATTGCCGGGCTGGAAGGTTCGAAATCGCTGCCGAAGGAACGCGTCATGTACGAGACCGCCGTGTCGGGCATTCTTCTCGGAGGGATGATCGATGCGTTTTATGAAGATAAAACTCTGATGCCGCCGCCGCCCCGGCGCGGCAAGAATGGTACGGATCGCTATTTTGCGTGGCTCGTCGAAAGTAATCCTGCAGCAGCGGGCAAGCTGAGACGTGAGCTTCGCGAATCGGACAACTATCGAATCGTTTCAATAGGCACGGAGTTTCCGGAAGAGCGTTTGAACGCCGATGATCTGCGCGGCAAAGCCACCGTCTACGACGAAGCGGACGCCGTGAAGTACCGGCGCTTCATTGCGGTTTTCTGCCGCGACAATCTTCTTCCGTACTTCAAAAATCATCGTGCGGAGTTCCTCGCGCAGGGCGCGAAGATGTCGTCCGGGAATTATGTCGCCGCCGCGGAGGTTTTTGCGTGGTACTACAACACGATGGTGAACGGCGTCGTCGACGATCTTGTTGCGGCGCACCGCATCGCGCCACCCGAGAAGTATTATGTGTACGCTGTTCGAGTTCCATCGCCGTTCTGAATACGTCAACTGTCGGGATGTTCGATCTCCAGCGTGAATTTTACTTGTCCATCGCCAAACATGGCTGTGCGCTTGTTCTGTGAAGACGGTGAGTGCATCGGGAGATCGAACAAGGAAAGTTGACGTTGGAGTTGGGACACCCCGACAGTTGACGTATTTCTGACGTAGCTTGCAAATGGGGACGTTCGGCATACAGTGAAAGTATGGAGGCTGTTATTCCGACGCCCATCACGGACGAGTCCCTCCTGGACGCTTATTCCCAGGCTGTTATCAGCGCGGCGGAGCGCGTCAGCCCATCGGTCGTCAACATCGAAGTCCATCAGAAGACTCAGCGAGCCGGCGCCGGTTCGGGTTTTGTGTTTACGCCGGACGGATTCGTGTTGACCAACAGTCACGTTGTTCACGCCGCGACCCAAATCCATGTCACGTTACCGGACGGTCAAAAGTTCCAGGCAGACACCGTTGGCGACGATCCCGACACGGATCTCGCCGTGATACGCATCACGGCTCCGAATCTCAATCCGGCGGCTCTCGGAGATTCGTCCAGGGTTCGTGTCGGCCAACTGGTCATCGCTATCGGCAATCCGTACGGATTTCAAGCGAGCGTCACCTCCGGTGTGATCAGCGCTCTGGGCCGATCGCTGCGATCGCAGTCCGGCCGGTTGATCGACAACGTCATACAAACCGACGCCGCGCTCAATCCGGGCAACTCGGGCGGGCCGCTGGTCACGTCGCGAGGCGAAGTGATTGGCGTCAACACCGCCGTGATTCTGCCTGCGCAAGGGATTTGCTTCGCGACCGCCATCAATACGGCGAAATTCGTTGCGGGACGCTTGATTAAGGAAGGTAGAGTTCGGCGCGCTTACCTGGGCATCGCGGGTCAGAACGTGCCGGTGCACCGGCGTCTTGTGCGAGGCCATAATCTTCTCGTCAGCAGCGGCATTCTCGTGATCTCGATGGAGCCGAATAGCTCCGCAGCAAAGGCAGGTATCAAAGACGGGGACATCATCGTCGGGTTTGCCGGTCAGCCGGTACCGGATATTGACGCGCTCCACCGGCTGTTAGCCTCGCACGACCTGAAGTCCGCCGTTCCGATCGAAATTGTGCGCGGCAGCGAAAGGCTCACGGTCGACGTTGCGCCCGCACTCCGGTGATTCAGGCACGATCTGGAAAACATGCCCGTGAGTCATGACGTTCTTAGTAGGCGCTGGTTCGGATTGCAGGTATCGAAAAGAAGAACGTCGCGCCTTCTCCCAGGATGGATTCGGCCCAGACGCGGCCGGCATGCCGGTGAACGGCACGTTGGACGATGGCCAGACCAATGCCGGTGCCGTCGAATTCGCGGTCGGTGTGTAGCCGTTGAAAAACGCCGAACAGCTTGTCCACGTATTGCATCTCGAAACCCACACCGTTATCACGGATCCAGAAAACGACTTCCCGGGACGATTCGCGCAACTCCGATCCGACCTCGACAGTCGCCTGCTCACGATGACGCGTGAATTTGAACGCATTCGACAGGAGGTTCATCAACACCTGCTGCATCAGTACAGGATCGGCTTTGACATGGTGCAGCGGTCCGCAGCGCAGTTCGACGTTCCGTTCGGGCGCGGCCGACCGGACTTCATGAAATACATTTCTCACAAGCGCTTTCATGTCGACGTCGACAAGTTGCATTTGCTTGCGGCCAAGGCGCGCCAGGTCGAGAAGGCTTTCGATCAGGTTTCCCATCTTGAGAGTGCTGGTGCGGATAACGTTCAGCACATGACGGCCATCAGCGTCGAGTTTGTCGGAAAACTCCTCGATCAGGATTCGCGAAAAGCCGTCGATCGCGCGAAGCGGCGCTTTCAAGTCGTGGGATACGGAGTAGCTGAACGATTCCAATTCACGAATCGTGTCCTGAAGCTGCTTGGTACGCTCGTGCACCCGAAACTCGAGTTCGGTGATTTTTTCGAGTTCGTGGCCCTCCTGTATGAAGCCGGTGACGTCCCTCACCGAGTGGACGATGTAGCAAAGCTCGCCGTTTGTTCCGATGACCGGCGTGTTGATCGGGCTCCAGTACCGCGCCTCAAACCCTCCACCCTCGAAATCCGGCCGGCGCATATTGTACTTTTGCACGCTCATCACATCCGGAGCACGAGTGTCGATGACGCGCTGAAGCGATTCGCGCAGGTTCCGGGTTCTGTGAGCTTCGATTTCGTCGGGGTTGTCCGGAAATACGCGAAACACGTCCCTGCCGAGGATCTGTTCCCGCTTCGCCGCCGTCGCGCGCAAATACGCATCGCTAACGGCAACAATACGTAAATCGGGTGTCAGAACAAGATTCAGATCCGGGCTGGATTCAAAGAGTGCCTTGAAATCGGGTTCGGAAGGTTGTGCGCGCTGTCCCAAGAGTGCCGGCCTCTTTCCCGTGTTCATCCGCTGTCCGATGGATACTAGAAGTTCACCTACCTGACGTTCATTAGTCAACCGATGTTTGTCACAGTCAGCGAGTGTGTCAGTTTGACAATTTTCCTCCGGTGTATTGCAAAATGATCCGCTACGTTGTGCGAGAATCATTCCGTTCTATGAGCCGTTCTTAACGTAAGGACCCATGCGCATGAGAATTCGGATCGGGATTATTCCTCTGGTTATATGTCTGCTGCTGACCGGCTGTCATGCCGGCTCTGACGATCGATCCCGGAATGCAGGGACCGGCGAGCATCAACGGTTGATCATTTACACGGGCCGCGACAAAAACGAAGTGGCTGCGGTCGTCGATCTATTTGAGCAGAGGTTTCCGCAATACAAGGGCAATGTGGATACGGTCATCCTCGGCGCGCAGGCGGCGTTGGATCGTCTGCGTGCGGAGAAGAGCAATCCTCAGGCCGGATTCCTGTGGGGCGGAACGCTCCAGGGTTTGCAGCAGGCGGCAAATGAGGCCTTGCTCGCTCCATCGAATCCGGCGAACGCGAACCTGATCGATGCCGACCGCAAAGATCCGCAGGGACGCTGGTTTGCGGAAATGTTGCTTCCGGAAGTCATCATCTACAATCACGATCTTCTCAAACCCGAACATGCGCCCAAAGACTGGGATGACCTGATCACGCCGCCATTCAAATCGAAGATTGTGATTCGCGATGTCATGCCGTCCGGTACCATGCGCACGATCTACAGCGCCATGATCTATCGCCAGTATGCCGCGACAGGTTCCGCGAACGCCGGATACGCGTGGTTGAAGAAACTCGATGCGAACACGGTGATCTACACGCCAACGCCGGACGACATGTACCTCAAGGTTGATCGCGGCGTCGGCACGGTCACGCTTTGGAATTTACAGGATGCGCTGATCCAGCCGCTGAAGAACAATCGGCCATGGTCGTACGTTATTCCGTCGTCAGGCGTGCCAGTGCTTCTGGACGGCGTCGGCGTGGTGAACAATCCGAAGACGATGAAGGCCGCTCTGGATTTCGAAAACTTCCTTCTCGATCCGCAACTTCAACTGCAGCTCGCCAAAGACTACTATCAGATTCCTGCCATCCAGGTTCCCGATTCGGACAAACCCGACTGGCTTCGCAACCTGAGTATCAAGGAAATGAAAATCGATTGGGACCTGATGAGCCGGAAGCAAACCGAGTGGATGGATTACTGGTCGCAGAATATCAAGGGTAAGGGAGGCAAGTGACCGCTCTCACGCTGGAGGCTCTGACCAAGATCTTCCAACGCGCGGGTAAAGTTGTGGACTCGATAAACCTGCGAATTGAGGATGGAGAGTTCTTCACACTTCTGGGTCCTTCAGGATGCGGCAAGACGACGATCCTCCGGATGATCGCTGGTTTTGAGGAGCCGACAAGCGGTCGCGTGCTCTTCGACAATCGCGACATCACCAATGAACCTCCCAATCGACGTGACATCGGTCTTGTATTTCAGAATTACGCGCTCTTTCCGCATATTTCCGTCGCCAGGAACGTCGCTTTTGGTTTGGAAGTCCGAAAACTTGCTTCCGTGGAAATCGACCAGCGTGTGAAAGAAGCGCTTCGGCAGGTGCAACTCGACACGATGGGTTCCGCCCGCGTCGATCAGCTCTCCGGCGGCCAGCAGCAGCGCGTCGCGTTGGCGCGCGCGTTGGTGATCCGTCCCCGGCTGCTGCTTCTCGATGAACCGCTATCGAACCTCGATGCCAGGCTCCGCGAAGAAACCCGCGCGACTTTGAGGGCGCTTCACAATGCTACCGGCGTCACCACGGTGTATGTCACGCACGATCAGGCGGAGGCCATGGGAATGAGCTCGCGGATAGCCATTCTCAACGCCGGCCGAATTCAGCAGGTCGCAGTTCCGGAAGATATTTACGAGCGGCCGGCCAATCGTTTCGTCGCCAGGTTCATCGGACGGAACAATGTGCTCGATGCCACAGTCGGTGCTGTCTCGAACGGTCGCGCAGTGGTCCGGTTCAAGAACGGACGGGAACTGTCCGTGGCCGCCCCCGAGCTGAAGATCGGCGCGGATGTGGGCGTATGCATTCGCGCCGAGTCGCTGACGATTGTCGACAAGGGCGCCGTTTTCGAAGGCGTCGTTGCGGATGTGGAATACAGCGGCTCTGTCCGGTCATGCCTCGTGAGAACCGACGCCGGTGAATTGGTTGTGGAAGTGCCGAGCCTGGCCGGTCCGCTGGAACCGGGTCAGCACGTGAAGCTGGGCCTGCCCGTGAAATCACTGCATCTTGTCGAGGGATCGAGTTCTAAAGACGTGCCATGAAAGCGCGCGTCGCATCAATCCTCGTTCTGGTCGTTCTTGCACTCGTGCTGTGGGGGTACGTTGTCGGTCCGCTCGTTTCGACGTTCCGCCTGAGCATCGACGGCGACGGCGGGCCCTTCAGCGCATACGCTCGATTCTTCGATTTCCAAAACGGCGCTCAGGGCGAAGCGATGCTCGGCAGTCTTCTGATTTCGCTGCTGAGCGTCATCACGTCGGGGCTCGTCGGGATATTCCTGGCAGTGCTGCTCAACCGCTGGGATTTTCCGATGAAGCGCGTGTGCCGCGTGTTGGTGCTTGTTCCGATCGCTCTGCCTCCGCTGATGGGCGTGGAGGCGTTCGTTCTGCTGTATGGCATCGGCGGCACGTTTCCTCAGATCCTCGGCAACCTCTTTCACTCCGATCCCAGGAACTTCGCGCTGACCGGCGTTTCCGGCGTGCTGCTCGTCCACACGCTGACGATGTATCCGTATTTCTATCTCACGGCCGCCGCTTCCCTCGCCCACGCCGACGATTCGATCGAGGAGGCGGCCTACAGTCTGGGCGCGACAAGGTTTCAAACCTGGACGCGAATCGTTTTGCCGCTGCTGACGCCGGCCGTTGTGTCCGGCGCGCTGCTGACGTTCATGTCTTCGATGGCGTCCTACACCGCGCCGCTGTTGTTCGGCGTCGATCAAGTGATGACCACACAAATCGTGAACGCCAAGACGAACGGCGATTTGCGCTTCGCTTCGGTGGTTTCCGTGATGCTGGCGATCATCTCCATCGCGTTCCTGATCGTCATGCGAGCTTATGAGCGGCGCACGATCTACCGTTCGCAGTCCAAGGGAGGCGCGAGGAAGCAACAGCGAATCACACGCCCCGGCGCCAAAGCCGTCGTGTTCGCACTCGCCGGGCTCTCCACTGTGTTTCTCCTGCTTCCGATCGTGATGATCTTCATCCTCGCCTTTTCGGTAAACGGCTCGTGGCGCGGTTCACCGGTCCCGTCGCGATACACGATGCAAAACTTCACGAGTCTGTTTACGGACGCTCGTGCCTGGGATCCCGTGAAAAACAGTCTCGAGATGAGCGCAATCGCGGTTATCGGAACGATTGTGCTCGGCGTCGCTTGCGCGTATGTGATCGCGCGGATGCGCAATCGGGTTAGCGGCGCTATCGACATTGCGATGATGCTGCCATGGGCTTTGCCGGGAACGGTTGTTGCGATCAATCTCATAACCGCGTTCGCGAATGCTTCGGTGTTCAGCTTTGGACAAGTCTTGATCGGAACATTCTGGATCGTGCCGGTTGCGTATTTTGTCCGTTTTTCACCGCTGGTGTTCCGTTCAACGACGGCCGCGCTGGCGCAACTGGATCCGTCGTTGGAAGAGGCGGCCCGCAGCCTGGGCGGCAGCTGGTGGTATGCGTTGAGGAGAGTCGTTCTCCCGCTGCTTTACCGCGGGATCGCGGCAGGCGCGCTCCTTGCGTTCGTGAATGGTGTTGGAGAGTTCGTTGCGACAATCCTCATCTACACGCCGCGGCACCGCCCACTGTCGATCGCGATCAACGACGAGTTGTATCTCGCCAATTACGGCACCGCCGCGTCGTTTGGCGTCATTCAGGTCGTACTCATTGTAGTCGCGCTGATAATCTCCACGCGTTTGGAGGAAAGCGGAAGCAACCGTTCCCTCGGATGAGATACGACTGTTTGACGTATTGCGGACGCCGCTTCGGAATATTGTGAAATGTTGGGGCGTCCGATCTCAAACGCTTACATGTCGCTGTTAGATTCCTCGCCGCGCAAAGCCGGGATAATGTTGTTGTCGGGATTTACGACTAAATTTGACGTTGGAGATGGGACACGAATTGCGGACGCCGCTTCGGAATCGCCGCGTACGGATGATCGTTTCCACATCTTTGTTACTCCATCGAAATGGATTATCGTGTCGAGATGCAGTCGTCGTGCCTGTTTTGCCGGATCATCCGAGGCGAGTCGCCGTCACAGTTCGTGTACCAGGATCAGCTCGTAGTGGCATTCAAAGACACACGGCCCCAGGCGCCTGTGCATGTTCTTGTATGTCCGACAAAGCACATCCCGACACTTAACGACGTGCAGGAAGAAGATAACGCCCTCCTCTCGCACATGTTTCAAGTTGCTAAATCCCTGGCTGTGCAGTTTAGCGTCCACGAAACGGGCTATCGCACCGTTTTCAACGTCAATGCGGGCGCGGGTCAGACGATTTATCACCTCCACCTTCACGTCATTGGCGGCCGGCTGCTCAGTTGGCCTCCGTAATGGCAATTCTTCCGTTGATATAAGCGATTTTCGATTTGCGATTGGCGATGTTATGGTAGCGGCATTCAAACAACGCGCGAAAGGGGACTGCTTTTATGGGAATGAGTCGTCGGGAATTTGTGGCTATGAGTGTCGGCGCTGCCGCCTTGCCCGCGGTTGCCGCGCCGCGGACCTCCTTTTTGCCGGCGCCACCGGATGAGTTGTTGGCGTTGCCGCTGAGCGAAGTCTCAAAACGGATTCACACGAAGCAGGTCACCTCCGTCGAGTTGACTCAGGCGTTGCTGGAACGGATCAAGGTCTACAACCCGAAAGTCAACGCCTACATCACGATCATGCGCGACCAGGCGCTGGCTCAGGCCGCGAAGCTGGATGATGAAGCGAAGTCCGGCAAGTTCCGGAGCCCGCTTCACGGAATTCCGATCGCGCTGAAGGACAACATTGATACCGCTGGAACGCGCACAACCGCCGCCAGTCAGGTTCTCGACGATCACATCCCCGACGAGGACGCCGACGTTGTTCGCCGTCTGAAGGAAGCGGGAGCGGTTTTCATCGGCAAGACCAACATGCACGAGTTCGCCAACGGCAATACCTCGGCTTCAACGTACTTCGGTCCCGTTCGCAATCCGTGGGCTTTGGATCGAGTGCCCGCCGGATCGTCCGGTGGATCGGCCGCCGCCGTCATTTCGGACATGGCGTTTGGAGCGCTCGGCACCGATACCGGCGGCTCGGTGCGGATGCCCGCGGCGTATTGCAGCATCGTCGGGTTGAAACCGACGTACGGGCTGGTGTCGATTCGAGGGATTATTCCACTGACCTACTCGCTCGATCATTGCGGCCCGATGACGAAGACCGTCGAGGATGCCGCCATCATGTTGAATCATATGACCGGCTACGATTCTCACGACGTCGCAAGCATCGAGCACGGCAAGGAAGACTATGTCCAGACGATGAAGCAGCCCGTGTCTGGCCTTCGGCTTGGCATTCCGCGCGCACCATTTTTTGATGCGCTGGATCCGGAAGTTGCGAAAGCGGTCGAGGATGCCATCGGCGTTCTATCCAGGCTCACCAAATCCACGCTGGACTGCAGTCTGCCCGGCACCGCCGGATTCGACGCGCTTTCGCTCGGCGGCGAACGCATCGCGTATCATCTCGAACTCTTTCGGCGAAACTCGGGTCGATATTCGCTAGCCGTCCGCCAGAGTCTCGACAGCACATTGAAGGGAATGAACGATGGGACGACGCAGCCGTGCGCCGAGAAGATCGTCGATTATGTGACCTCGAACTGGAAACTCATTTTGCTGCGAAAGAATATCGATGCCGCCTTTACAAACTTCGATCTTGTGGCTCTGCCCACGATGCGCATCATGCCGCGAATGATCAACGACGCGCTGAACCGCGAAGAAGTCGTCGTGCCGCGTGAACCGGAAACGGTTTCCAACACCGGTCCGTTTAACATTTTCGGATTACCCGCGATTTCGATTCCGTGTGGTTTCTCAAAGGATGGTCTGCCGATCGGCCTGATGATCGCCGGCCCGCGGTTCTCTGAAGCGAAGGTCCTCGCACTCGCAAACGCCTATGAAAAGGCGACGCAGTGGCATACGAAACGGCCCACGCTTTCACCGGACATGGCAGTTCCGCCGGTCACGCGCAAGTCCTGACGATCAGTTGACGCTAATGGGTCATGGCATAGATGACGTAGTTGACGCCGAACTTGTAACCCAGCGCGGTCATCGGCACCGGATAGGACGGATCGTCCGCATGCTCCCACGAGTCGCCCATGTCGATGTTGAAGTTGATGGCGACCATCAGTCGATCCCGGTCATCGTAGATGCCTCGCCAATGCGGCGGCCCTTGCATCCTCAGCCCGTACTGACCGCCGAAGCCGCGCAGGTGACGTTCGCCCGGAATGGGGGTCCGCTCATCGAGGTCGTAAAAGATGTGCATCAGCGGATCGCTCTCCGGAATCTCCACGATCCGCCGGTCCGGGAAAACGCGGTTTATCGCCGATTGAAAGATCGCCCAATCGTATTCGCCGTGAAAATCGTCAACCAGCAGGAATCCGCCGCGCATCAAGTGTTCTCTCAGATTTACTGCCTCGTCTTCTGTCGGACGCCAATAGCCGGCGCCCGGTGCTTGTAGAAACAGGAAGGGGTACTCAAAAATGCGTTTATCGGTGAGTTCGAGCTGAGCTTCAACGTCGGACACGGTGATATTCGTCACGCGACGCAATGCCGCAAAGAAGTGTTCTTCGGCGAACGGATAATCAATGGCCCACCATGGCTGAATCAGGCCGTGAGATCCCGCGCCTCCGACTGTCTTGTACTTCACGCGGGCCATGCGGAATTCGGAACTGGGATGAAATTCCTGTTCGGGAGAAGGATCGGGGACGATGCGGGCTCCAAAACGGAACTGAGCGACCGCAGTTCCGGCGGCGAGGCAGACGATTAGCGCCGAAATAGCCAGGGATAACCGTCCGGATTGCGATTCCAACCGCTGCCTCGTTATGCCGGTCGACTCTTTAGCTTACTGGCCGGGGGCCCGGTACTTCACCGGCTTCTTCACCGCTTCATCCATTTCCGCCGGAGTCAACAGCACGATGGTTTTCACCTGGACCGCGCCGCTCGAATTGATCGCCACCGATGCGGCAGCTGCGCTGACGTTATCCGGAGCGTCCATGATCACGACCGCATCCGGATTTCCGAACGCAAAATAGAACGCTTCGACTTTGCCGCCGACGCTCTTGATGGCCGCTGCGGCGGCTTCGCGCCGTTTCGTGCCGCCATCTTTCATGAAGCCTCGGACGCCTTCTAATGTGTAGTTTGCTTCGATCAGATACTTGGGCATTCCATCCTCCAAGGGAAAGTTATTGCATCTCGAAAACCTCGCGATATTAGCAGCAAATCGGCCGTATTGCGGAATCTGTTATGATCGGCCTTGATCTTCGGTTGCAGTCCACTCCAGGAACGATACTAGAGCGCTCGTTCGATATCTGTCTTGCTGAAGCCGCCGCCTGCGTCCAACAAAGGTTGGCCAGATAATCGAGCGACGGCAAAGGTCAGGCAGTCTCCGATATTCAAACCGGCCTTGTGTTTTCCCTTTCCGTATATGGAGTAGGCGGCGACGGCTTCCCGCCAATGATCTTCGCCGAATGCGAGGATCGTGATCTTCCACTCGTGGAGAAACTGCACCAGCAAACCGGGTGCGCTGTTCCCGAGACGATTCTCCAGGACGATACCGGCCTCGGCCAATGTTGGCGCGCCGATGAATATGTCGGTAGCTTCAGCAATCCGCTCGATGAGGATTTCGGAACCGGGTTCCCTGAGCACAATTGCGAGGATCGCAGAGGAATCCAGAATCATACGCCGTGGGCACCGAAGCCCAGAATGTCCTCACGTTCCTTTTTGGTCAGCGCTCGTCCGAGGAGTCGTTTGGGGGCTGGACGGAACTCGATCAATGTGGATCTTGTGCAGTTCTGTGCAGGTCTGTACAATTTACCGATGAAGAGCGTGTCGTTTACCGATTTTAGAAACAATGCTTCCTCATTCCTCGATCTTGTCGAGAGGGGTGAAGAGGTGCAGATCCAAAGGCATGGTAAGGTCGTTGCACGGCTTGTCCCTGCGGTCGCGACAGAGGAACCGGCCTGGAAAAAGTCGGGATTAAGACTGGTTACAAAGGCTCCTTCCCTCAGTAAGGCCGTTATCGAGGATCGCCGGTGAATCTTTTTGCCGATTCTTCCGCACTTGCAAAGCGTTACATCGCCGATGAAGGAAGTGAGCATTTTGACCGATTGCTCCGGGACGCCCGCAGCCTCGCCGTATCGGTGTTGTGCCTGCCGGAAATCATTTCGGCGCTATGCAGACGCCGGAGAGAACGCCACTTGACCGGATCGCAGTATGCCGCCGCAAAAGCGGCGCTGGAGGCGGACTTGTCGGATGCCACCATGATTGCGATCATCGACGAAGTGCTTTTGGGGAGTGTCCGCCTATTGGAATCTCATCCGCTTCGCGCTTCGGAGGCGATTCACATCTCGAGCGCCTTGATCTGGAAAGCGGATGCCTTTGCATCGGCGGACGGGCATCAATGTGCTGCGGCGAAAGCGGCGGGTCTGCGAGTGATCCGGTTTTGACGCCCGGCCGGCGACGTTGTCTCCAGCACAATCGACCTACGGCGCGCCAGGTGGCGGAACGCGGCGTTTGGTTGCCTGTTCGAAACCGAACGCGATTGTCAGCAGGCGGGGTTCGGTGCAGGCAAGGCCGGCAAAGCTGACGCCGAAGGGGCCGGGTTTGGCGTTGAATCCCGGAGGAAATGGAGCGTTGTTCGGCGCGTTCGGCACCATACCGAACGGCACGACCACCACGGGATATCCTGCCTTCGCGGCAATCCCATTCAGATTCGCGCCGGGAAAGATCAGCGCGTCGAGCTTGTTCGACTGAATGGCTTCCTCCAGACCATGTGTCGCGGCCAGCCGCAAATCCCTGGCGCGATCGGCTTCGTATCGAGCGCGGTCCATTTCGAGATCCACATCGTCGGAAAGATCCAGAAGCGATTGTCCAAACTTGATTGCCCCCGCCTTCTGATGCGCGAGGTTCCATTCGCGCAGTTCGGTTAGCGTCTTCACCGGCGCTGATGAGCCGAGCGAGGCCAGCCACTTGTTGAAGTCACGTTTCATTCCGTACTTGAAAACGATGGAACAGTTCTCGTCCTTGCCTCTGGTCTGACTTGGATTCTGACAGATGTTGAACGACAAGAAATTGTTCTGCGGGTCCTTCTCGGCAGCGCTCGGAATGTCGGCCGGATCGACCACCACGGCGCCCTGTTGTTTCAGCACGGCGACTGCGTCAACCATCAGCTTTGCGGTTTCGCCATTCAACCGGTCGAAAAAGCCTGTTCGCGGAATGCCGATGCGGGCTCCCTTCAGCCCATCGGATTTGAGAAACGGCGTGTAGTCGCGATTCGGTGGCGGTGTGCAGCGGGTGGTCGCGGAGTCGTTCGGATCTGGTTTTGCGCCTTCCAACGCGCCCATCATGATCGCGACATCGGCGACGGTCTTCGCCATAGGGCCGGCCGTGTCTTGATCGGAAGTAATCGGGATGACGCCCCACCGGCTGATCCTGCCAAGTGTTGGTTTGATGGCCGCCAGCATCGTGGCGTTCGATGGCTGAAGGATCGATCCTCCGGTATCGGTTCCGACGTTGCCTGCCCAGAAACTGGCGCTGGTGCCGATGCCGGAACTCGAGCCGCCGGTGGCCAGCGCGGACCTGCCGTCACCTGTAGCCTCACGAGGATCGCGGCGCGGATCGTACGGATTCAAACCGAATCCTCCAATCGCGTTGTAGTTGCCGGGCATCGGAGTGGGCGCCCCGGCAACCCAGTTCGCGAGTTCAGTCAGTCCCGTTTTCGCGATGATGATGGCGCCGGCGTCGCGAAGATTCTTCGTGAGAGTGGCTTCGTAAGGTGGAATGAAACCGTCGAAGGCGAGAGCGCCTCCGGTGGTCGGCAAGTTGGTTGTGTGGATGTTGTCCTTCAGCGCGATCGGAATGCCATGCAACGGACCTCGCAGCCTGCCTTGGGCTCTCTCGGCGTCGAGTTGTTCCGCTTCCTTGATCGCGTTCGGATTTATGGCGAGGGCCGCGTGCAGCTTGTCCTCGTACATTCCGATTCGAGTGAGATACTGGACGACAAGGTCTCGCGATGTCAGCCGGCCTTCCTTCATCGCTTTCTGCATTTCCGGAATGCTTGCTTCAACCACGTTGAACGGCGCTTTAGCGGCTGCTGCCGGTTTTGAACGTTGCTGAGCTGCAGCGGTGGCCAGCAGACTGGCCAGGGGAATAGCGACAAGGAAGACGAATCGCTTCATCATTACGGCCTTTCCGCGGAGTCAATGACGATGACATCGACGTCGGCCTTTTGAGACTCGAGCCGCAGGCCGAGTTGCTCCGGAAGCACATTGAATATTGTCCCGAGCGAATCCGGATCGGTACCGGCTTCCGCGGCGAAGTTCGGGCCTGGGTTCTCCGGTCGAAACGGTGTTGTCTTGATGTCGTACAAGCCGGACAGACCCGTTTTGTCGATGATTAAGCCCGGAGTCCACATTTCAAGGGTGTGACCGAAAACCGTCATATCGACAGATCGCCCCGTCAATCCGCGGCCCTGACCACCTTCAAAGCTCCCGCAAGGCGGATGGACCCCAACTTCGTGAACACAATCTCTGTCCTTCGGAGCGGTGACGAGTTTCGGTCCGCCTTTCGCGATGATGAGTGCAAGCACGGTCATGTTTTTCTTTTCGCGATGGAGCTTGAGCTTGAACCTCTCTGCCAGCAACTCCCGCAGCATGGAATGCAGCTGAGCCTCGGTGGCGGCCGATTCCGCTTTCGCTTCGACATCGAATCGAACGGAGTCCAGCCAGTCCGGCCCCCCGCTGATCGTGTTTATCCTTTGCCATGGCACGTCGTACGCCACAGCAATGAGCCATTTCAACGAATAGCCTCTCGCAACGCACCGATTCAATGGAACGTTGACCGTGCCTTTGTCGGTGCCGCGGCAGCCCGCCACTTGTCCGATCGGCATGCTCAGGCCGCTCGGAAGCCTCACCATTGTTGCGTCCGTCGCAGCTGGCTTAACGGTGGCTGCCTCAAAGGAAGCGTTGGCGACCGGTTTCGGCGACTGAGCCTGATAACTCGTCACTAACAGGCAAACCATGACTGTGGTAATTAGGGTTTTCATTGCGCCCTTCTTATAGCACGAGCAATGGTGACTGACCCACTACGGTCTCGGATGGACTCCGGCCGACCGGAGTTGTACCCTTTCCCAACCAAAATCAATTGCTGAGGACAGGGGGGAATATGGTTGGTGGATGGATGCTCGGAACTCTCTTATTGATGCAGGCCGCACCCGCGACGGCACCGCGCACGGTTCGTTACGAGGCCAACATCAATACCGTAAAGTACAACTTCGGACCCGCGGAGCCTGTCGCCCGTTTACGTTCTGGAGACATTCTCGAAACCAATACGTTGGATGCCGCAGGCGGAGCTTACAAAAAGCCTGGCGATAAGATCAGCATGGCGAAAGGATTCAATCCGCTGAGCGGACCGTTCTTTATTGAAGGAGCACAACCGGGCGACACGATCGCCCTCAAGTTTCTGGATCTCCAGGTCGAAGGAACGCTCGGATGGGGTGCGAACGCTCCCGGCTTCGGGATTCTCAACACCAACAAGTACACGCCCATGATCAGTCCGGACTTTCCGGAAAGCATGTGGTTCTACACCATCGACAAGACTTCGAATACGGCGACATTCAAAGCGAACCACTCGAACTTCAGCGTGAAGATTCCAATGAAACCGTTTCTTGGATGCGTCGGTGTAGCGCCGGCCGGAGGCGAGTCACGGAATTCGCAAACTCCCGGCGAGTGGGGCGGCAATATGGATTCGCCGGAAGCGAGCGTCGGCCACACGCTGTATCTGCCCGTGAGTGTCGCCGGTGCTCTGCTGTATGTTGGCGACGGCCATGCGGCGCAAGGTGATGGCGAGCTGGCAGGGACGGCGATCGAAGTCCCAACCCGTGTGCGTTTGCAGGTCGATGTGATCAAGGGCCGGACGATCGACTGGCCTCGCTTCGAAACAGCGGAGACGCTCATGGCGGTCGGAAGCACTCGTCCGCTCGATGACGCGCTTCGCATCGCGACATCGGAACTCGTGAAGTGGATCGAAAAGGACTACGGCCTGAACCGGGTGGATGCTTACGAACTCATTTCAGTCGCCGGACGGATTCACCTTACCGAGATGGTGGACCCCAACTTCGTCGTGATTACGATGATCGATAAGAAATTTTTGCCGCCGAAAAAGTAAGTGACCATGATGAGCAGTCAATAAGAGATTCCGCGACTACTTCTCACGTGGCAATTCCAGAATGAAGAGAGACTCGCGCGGCGGAGCGTCCAGCAACCGGTTTCGAAGATCGGCTGGACGAATGCGGAGCGGCAGCGACACAAGTACGCTGGCCAAAGTGGAATCGCGATCGCACGTGCCCTGAAGAATGGGAAGCTCCCGCGGCTCGGCGTAGCGGATGATCAGATCTTCCATATCGAGACGCAGCGAAAGCGACCCGCACTGCCTGTCCGTCGAGACGATGATGACTTCGTCTGTTGTGGCGGAAACAATCTTGCCGCGAAGTGCGACGGTCCAGCCCCAAAGCCGCCCCATGCAGAAGACGAGAGAGTCGTCTGATTTGAGTTTGTCGAAAATCAGGAAAGCTTCTTCGCGCGTCATGAGCCACCGCGGGCGGATTATACGCCGCAGTTGACAGGGCCGGGTAGAGAAGCGGAGAATCGAAACCTGTCCCGGTGGAATGATTTGAGGCGATTGCAACCACCCATAAAAGTGCTAAAGCCCCCGAGCCAGGCATTTACTCGCACAAATCTTTCACCAAATCGAATACTGCGTACATGGAGGGATAAGGTGAAGGATAGATCCAGACTCTTACTGTTTGCCCTGCTACTCGCGTTTCCTCTTACTGCGACTGCTCAAGTAGCGCGAGGCACGATACTGGGTGTGGTTCACGACGGAACCGGAGCGGTGATTCCCGGGGTGACCATCACCATCACGAACCAGAACACAAATCAAACCCGTTCGATTGTTACCGATGAAACGGGATCGTACACAGCCGAACTGCTTCCCGTCGGAACCTATCGCGTCGAGGCGGAGCTTCCCGGATTCAAGAAAGAGATTCGCGGTCCCATCGATCTCCACGTCGACCAAAAGGCGCGTTTGGATTTGACCATGCAAGTCGGCAACGTCCAGGAAATCGTTCAGGTCAATGCAGCGGCGCCGCTCGTTCAGACGGAAGACGCGTCGCTGGCTTCGACCATGGACCATTTGAAAGTAGTCGAACTGCCGATCAACGGCCGCGACTTCGCGGGTCTGGCGTACTTGATCCCGGGCGCTTCCGCACCCCGCAGCGGTTCGAGCCTCGGCGGCCGCGGCGGATTCACGATCGCCGGTGAGGTTGAAAGCGCGAACCAGTTGATGCTCGACGGCATCAACAACAACGGCGGCGGTACGCACGAGATTTCCGCACGCGTCAATCTCGACGCGATTCAAGAGTTCAAAGTACAGACCAACACTTACGGCGCGCAGTATGGCCGCTTTCCCGGCGCGCAAGTCGATGCCGTAACGAAGTCCGGTACGAATCAACTGCACGGCAACCTCTTTTATTTCGGCCGCAACAGCGCGCTGGATGCCCGGAACTTCTTCGAACCGTATCCGGATCCGCAGAAACCGCAACTGCGTCGCCATCAATACGGCGCGACGATTGGCGGTCCGATTCAGAAAGACAAAACGTTCTTCTTTTACGGATTCCAGGGTCAGCGGCAGTTTCAGCTGATCACGAAGACCGGAACTCTGCCCCTGCCGGAATTCTGGAGCGGCGATTTTTCGCGCGCCGGAAGAACCATCACGGATCCGGTAACCAAACAGCCGTTTTCCGGCAACCTCATTCCGGGGAACCGGATCAGCCAGCAGGCGTTGCAGTATCGCCAGTACTATCCGGTGCCGACGGATTTGACAAAGGCGGCATCGAACTACACGGCGCGGCAGCCCGCGCCAGACGACTACCGGTTGATGAACGGACGCCTCGATCACACATTCAACGCGAGCCACAGCATCTTCGGCAGCTACACGTATCATCACGAAGATCTGATCGAGTATCCGATCGCAGGCAATCCGACGATTCCGGATTTTGCCGTCGATGGTCACATCTACTCGCAGCTGTTGGCGCTGTCGGACGTTTACACGATCAGTCCGAAAGTGATTAATGAGTTTCGCATCGGATTCAATCGCTTGATCCGTGTGCGGGATCCGTTGAAGTACAAGGGTGTGAATGCGAACGCGGCTCTGGGCATCACGGGTACGATCGCGAGCCGGTTCCCGGAGACATACGGTATTCCGTTCGTCAACGTTTCCGGAATGGAGCGCATCGGAGACAACACCAACATTCCGCAGCACAACTACAATCAGGTTTATACAATCGTCGACAACGTATCGTGGCAGCGCGGAAAACACTCGATCAAGTTCGGCGCCGATTACTACAAAAAGGGTCAGAACACGATCTTTGTCACAAACCCGCGCGGGACGCTCACCTTCAGCGGCGCCCAGACGAGCTACGGCTTCGCTGATTTCATTCTCGGACTCCCGTCGCAGACGTCGCGCAACGTGCCCGGAACCTGCGATCGATGCGGTATCGACTTCCATCCGTGGATCAGTTCGGTCGACGCGTTTGTGCAGGATGACTGGAAAGCGTCGTCGCGATTGACCGTGAATCTCGGCCTCCGCTACGAGTTGAATTTCGCGTTCAAGGAGAAGTACGACAAACTGCGCAATTTCAATCTTGCGACGGGAGTGTTGGACGGTCCAGTCAACCACGCTGTCCAGAACACCGATAAGAACAACTTTGCGCCGCGGATCGGTTTGGCGTTCCGGCCGTTTAACGATACGAAGACGGTGATTCGCGCGGGTGGTGGAGTCTTCTATGGAGTGGAGAGTCTCTGTAATTGCAGTTTCTACTCCGTGAATCCACCCAACTTCTTCAATCAGACGTTTACTTCGGACGCGACTACGCAGGTTACGCTGGCCGATCCATTTCCGGCGAGCCGCGCGAGCACAAGCCTGTCCGTTTTTGGCGCTCCGAAGGACTACGCAACGCAGTACTACGGGAACTGGAGTTTAAGCGTTCAACGGGAAATCAGCCAGAACCTCGTTGTCGAGACCATCTACGAGGGGAAAAGAGGCGCGAATCTGCCGCTGACGTGGGATCCGAACCAGCCGTACGCCGGTTCAGGATCGATCCAGGCGCGGCGTCCATTCCAGCAGTGGTCGACGGTCAGCTATCAGGATCCCGTCGGCAAATCGATCTATCACGGCGGATCGATCAAGGTGGAAAAGCGGCTGAGCCAGGGTTTGTCGATTCTTTCGAACTATTCGTTCAGCAAGATGATCGATTTCGGGACGCCGCAGGATTCCCACAACATTTATTTGAGCCGCGGTCTGTCCGAGTACGATAACCGGCATCGATTTTCCGCCAGTTCCGTGTACCAGTTGCCATTCGGCGAGGGCCGGAAGTTCGCGTCCACAACGGCGGGAAAGGCCGGAACGCTGATCTCCGGATGGGAGGTCAACACGGCCATGCAGGCCAGATCCGGACAGCCGTTCAATCCGACCGTCACAACCGACACCAGCAACACCGGGGAAAATCGCGATAAGCCCGATCTTGTCGCAGACTGGCGAGTGGCCAACCCCACGCCGGGCCAGTGGTTCAACGTTGCCGCGTTTCGGACGGCTGCGGTGGGAACGTTTGGCAATGCGGGACGGAATATTCTGATTGGGCCGAACATGGTGAACGTCGATATGTCGCTGATCAAGAACACGCGAATCGGTGAATCGAAGTCCGTGCAGTTCCGGCTCGAGCTCTTCAACGCGCTGAATCATGCGAATTTTGACCTGCCGAATGCGCAGATCAACACCGCAAACGCGGGTCGAATCTTCAGCACGCTTCCGGGGTTTGATGCCCGTCAGATTCAATACGGCTTGAAGATCGCGTATTGAGCAGGACCGCAGGTAACGTCACAAAGCCCGTCGCTGCGCTCCGGGTTCTGAACGCTGTAGCGTGAAACCCGGCATGTGCGGAACCCGGAGCGTAGCGACGGGCTTTTGTGCTGCCACTGTTCGCTCGGGCGTGTCTTCCGGGCGCAGTTGGTTTATATTTCTCACAGCATTTCCCCGAGGAGACCTCTAATGAAGGCGATTTGGCTGGGTTTTTGTGGCGTCCTCATTTTTGCCGTGGTTGTTGCGCAGAGCGTCACGATGATTTCGGCCCAGACTGTCGGCAGCGTCACCACCATCGAGTCTCAACGGACACTGGTCAACGACTACTGCGCTGGTTGCCACAACGATAAATTGAAGTCGGGCGGTTTCTCCTGGATGGACGTCGATTTGGCGCATCCCGAACAGAACTCGCAGCAGATGGAGCGGGTCATCCGCAAATTGCGCGCCGGCATGATGCCGCCGGCAGGGGCCCGGCGTCCGGACGCGGCGTCTCTTAAAGCATTGGCGGCGGGTATCGAATCGCGAATCGATCAGAGCGCCGTATCCCATCCTTATGTGAGGCCGCCGGCGCTTCATCGATTGAACCGGACGGAATACCGGAATTCTGTCCGCGATTTGCTCGACATCGACGTGGACGTATCGGGCCTTTTGCCTTCGGATCCCAAAACCGATAGCTTCGACAACATCGCCGATTCGCTAACCGTGACGCCCGCGCTCATGCAGGGCTACGTGCGAGCCGCCGAAAAAATCAGCCGCGACGCGGTCGGCGATCCCAAGACGTCCCCGGCCATGGTCGGTTACAACGACGTGACGCAGGTCGGCAAAGCCGCCAATCAGTTTCGCCGCGTCGAGGGTGCCCCGTTTGGCACGCGCGGCGGCATTTCGGTGATCCATAACTTTCCCGCGGATGGCGAGTACCGATTCAAGGCAGCGCTCGTGTATCACCCGCAGGGCCAGCTCGTCGGCGCTCGATTGCCGGAGTCCATCAAGAACCAGCAACTCGAAGTGTCGATAAACGGCGATCGAGCGTGGCTTTTTACGATCGATCCGGAAGTGCAGGAGTACGACGGCGATCTCGTCACACCTCCCATCAAGATCAAAGCGGGTCCGCGTCGAGTATCGGTGGTCTTTCTGTCGAAGTTTGATGGTCCCGTCGAAGATCAGTATTGGCTGGTCGAACAGCTGTTGGTGGACACGACAGTCTCGAGTCATCCGGAAATGACCGCTCTTCCGCACCTGAAGAATTTCTGGATCACCGGACCGCTGA
The DNA here is from genome assembly GCA_964584785.1 of uncultured Solibacteraceae bacterium. Classification (GTDB taxonomy): domain Bacteria; phylum Acidobacteriota; class Terriglobia; order 20CM-2-55-15; family 20CM-2-55-15; genus JAHFTY01. The sequence continues at coordinate 92,017 of CAZPBY010000014.1, read as the reverse complement.
ACGTCACCGGAATCTCCGACACTCCCAGCCGCCGCAAGATTTTTTCCTGCCGGCCATCGAAGCCTGACGAGGAATTGAACTGCGCGACGCAGATCCTCACCCGGCTTGCGCGGCAGGCGTATCGACGGCCTGTGAATGCCGAGGACCTCGAAGCATTGATGACGCAGTACGATTTCGGAAGAAAGAACGGCACCTTCGATAGCGGCATCCAGACGGCACTTCAGTCGATGCTGGTCAACCTCGAATTTGTTTTCCGGTTCGAACGAACTCCGGATAGCGTTGCCGCCGGCCAGAACTACACCATCAGCGATCTCGAACTGGCGTCACGGCTAGCGTTTTTCCTATGGAGCAGCAGTCCCGACGATCCGTTGATCACGCTCGCCAGTCAGGGAAAGCTGAGAGATCCCGCCGTGCTCGAGCAGCAGGTGAAGCGGTTGCTGGCCGACTCGCGGTCCGATGCGTTGATCACGAACTTCGCCGGCCAGTGGCTGCGATTGGGGGGCCTCGGGGAGGTTACTCCCGAGTCGACGCTGTTCCCGAACTTCACCAGAAACCTGGCGCAATCGATGCGGCGTGAAGTCGAACTGTTCTTCGGCAGCATCATGCATGAAAATCGCAATATTCTCGATCTGATGACGTCGAATCACACGTTCGTCGACGAAGTTCTCGCAAGACATTACGGCATTCCGAACATCGCCGGGCCGCGGTTCCAGCGCGTGACGTTGAGCGACCCGAACCGGTTTGGATTGCTTGGCAAAGCGGGCGTGCTCGTGATGACCGCGCTGCCGAATCGCACGTCGCCCGTGGCTCGCGGCAAGTACGTCCTCGAAGTTTTGCTGGGATCTCCACCACCCACACCACCAGCGAACGTGCCGCCGTTAAAGGAAGCGGGTGATTTTGAGAAGGTTCTGCCGGTGCGCGAGCGCATGGAACAGCATCGTAAGGTGGAGCCATGCCGTTCATGCCATCAGATCATGGATCCCATCGGCATGTCGTTCGAGAATTTCGACGCCGTCGGTCTGTGGCGATTGAAAGACAGCGGCTCACCGATTGATCCCTCCGGACAGATGTACGACGGAACACCGCTGAACGGACCCGTCAGCGTCAGGGAGGCGGTTCTGAATCACTCGGAAGCGTTCACGGCCAACTTTGCCGGCCAGTTGCTGGAATTCGGTCTGGGCCGAATGGTCGACTACCGCGACATGCCTGTCGTCCGCGCGATAGCGCAGGATGCGGCGAAAAAGAACAATCATTTTTCGGCATTCGTTTTGGGCGTTGTGAAAAGCCCGTCATTCCAAATGTCGCGGAACAGCGAAACGGAGCGATAAGTATGTTTATCCAGAAGAAACATCTATCCAGGCGAACGGTTTTACGCGGACTCGGCGCTACGGTGTCCCTGCCGCTGCTGGAGGCGATGATTCCTGCTCAGACGCGGTTGAGTCAGACCGCGGCGGTCTCGAAGCCGCGCCTGGCGTGCATCGAAGTCGTGCATGGCGACGCCGGCAGCACCACGTACGGCACCAATCAACACCTGCACATGCCCGAGAAGGAAGGCGCCGATTTCGAGTTCACGAAGATCCTGAAACCGCTCGAGCCGTTTCGCGACGACCTCACGGTCGTCAGTTTGATGGACTGTCATGGAGCCGATCCGATCACGCCGGAAGAGGTGGGCGCTGACCATTTCCGTTCGTCCGCGGTTTTCCTGACGGCCTGTCATCCAAAGCAAACGATGGGTTCCGACATCTTCTGCGGCCCGTCGGTCGATCAGGTCTACGCGCAAAAGTTCGGGCAGGACACACCACTACCCTCGATTCAGCTTCAAACCGAGAACGAAGACTCCACCGGCGCCTGCTTCTTCAATTACAGCTGCGTCTACATGAACACGATCAGCTGGGCCACACCGACTCAGCCGCTGCCCATGACGTACAACCCGCGCATGGCATTCGAAGAACTGTTTGGCAGCGGCGGCACCGAAGCGGATCGCGCCGAACGCCGCCGCATCAACCGAAGCATTCTGGACGGGCTGGTGCACAACGCCGCGGCGTTGAAGAAGGGCCTCAGCGCAAGCGACCGGGGCAGAGTGGACACGTATCTCGATAATGTTCGCGAAATCGAACGCCGCATTCAGGCGATCGAAGCCTATAACTCGAGCGGCGCAAAGCGGGAATTACCCAACGCGCCCATCGGCGTGCCCGACTCGTGGGAAGAGCACGTGAAATTGATGCTCGACCTGCAGGTTTTGGCGTTCTCTGCGGAGATCACCCGCGTTTCGACAACGAAATTCAGCCGGGATGTATCGAATCGAGTGTTCGCCGAGAGCGGTTGTACGACGTCGTTCCACACGGCCTCTCATCACGCCGAAGCGCCGAAGCAAATTGAAGAGTTCGCCAAGATCAACGTTTATCATCACAGCTTGGTGGCCTATTTCGCCGACAAATTGAAGAACACACCGGACGGCGACGGCAGCCTGCTCGATCACTCTTTGGTCCTTTACGGAAGCGCCATGGGCGATTCCAACGTTCATACGCACAAACGCGTGCCGTTCATCCTGCTTGGCCATTCGAATGGAACGCTGAAAGGCAACCGGCATTTGAAAGTGCCCGAAGGAACGCCGCAAGCGAATGGCCTGTTGACGGTGCTGCATAAAGTTGGAGTGGAGGCCGATTCGTTCGGCGACAGCACCGGAACGATCTCGATCTGATCCGGGGAAGGAGCGCAAATGTTAGGTCAAACCGCCATCATTGTTTTGGCAATGTTGCTTGGCACCGCTGGAGACACGCGGCTTTCCGAAGCAGCCATGAAGGGCGATCGAGTACTCGTTCAGTCGCTGCTGAAGCAGAATGTCGACGTCAACGCTGCACAAGGTGACGGCAACACTGCCTTGCACTGGGCGGCGTATCGGGATGATCTCGAAATGGCCCGCCTGCTGATCCAGGCTGGTGCCGACGTGAAAGCCAGGACACGCCTTGCGGACTTGACGCCTCTTCACCTTGCCGCGGCCAACGGCAGCGCATCGATGATTGAACTGCTGGTCAAAGCCGGAGCGGACGTGAACCTGCCGAACGGCAACGGAACCACACCGCTCATGCTCGCCGCTTCAGCCGGCAAGACCGACGCCCTCGGCGTTTTGCTCGACCAGGGCGCCGACGTCAATGCGCGCGACGTCAATCACGGGCAAACCGCCGCGATGTTTGCCGCGGCGTTGAACCGTGGTTCCGCGATCCAGCTCCTTGCTCGACGAGGCGCGGATCTCCGGATGACATCGAGAGTCGATGTCGTGAACCCGAACAATTCCGACAAAGGCGTTAATGCTTCAGAGCGCGTCCGCAGCGTCGCGGTTTCCGTCGGTGGCAACAGCGCACTGCACTTTGCGTCGCGGGAAGGTCAGGTTGACGCCGTGCAGGAGTTGCTGGCCAGCGGCGCGGACATTAATCAAGGAAGCGCAACGGACAGCATGACCCCGCTCGTGCAGTCGATCATCACCGGTCACTACGACCTTGCGAAATACTTGCTCGATCACGGAGCAAATCCGAATCTCGCGACGAAGAAAGAAGGCCTCACGCCGCTCTGGGCCGCGATCGACTCTCGTTATGCTCCTCGTGCGTGGTATCCGTCGCCGAACGTCGAACAGGAGAAAACGACGCACATCGATCTCGTCAAAGCATTGCTCACCGCCGGCGCCAATCCGAACGCAAGACTCACAACCAAGCCGTGGTTCAGAACCTTCGGCGACAGCAACGGTCCGGATCCCGCGGGCTCAACACCGTTCTGGCGGGCTGCACAAGCCAATGATCTCGACGCGATGAAACTTCTCATTGCCGCTGGAGCCAATCCGACGATCGCCACCACTCATGGCTGTGCGCCGCTGCTGGCCGCAGCCGGGATGCAGCAGGACTTTCAGGGCGCGAACTTTGTTCCTGAAGCGCGGTTGAGCGTCATCCGCTACCTGGTCGAGGAACTTGGCGCGGACGTGAACTCTCGAGACGACAAAGGTTATTCGGTGCTGCACGGCGCCGCCTTCATCGGCCGGAACGACCTTCTGGAGTACCTCGTGGCGCGCGGGGCCGACGTGACCGCACGGGCCAATCAGATCAGCAACGGTCCATCGACGCAGCAGCCTGTAAAGGCCGGTCAGGGCGATACCGTCGCAGATATGGCGAATGGCTGGATCGAAAAAGTTCTGCAGTTTCCAGAGACGGTCACATTGCTGATGAAACTCGGGTCCGAGTTTTCGAACACGTGCTGGGCGTCGGTCTGCGTGAACCCCACGCGTCCGGATAAGGCACCCAAAGCTCCCAATCGAAACAATTGAAGTCGATTGCTGCCGGCGCGTTTGCCGCAATCCTCCTGATGGCTGCTGGCGCCGTTACCGCATGGCAACAGCCCCAGTCTGCGCGGACCAATCACAACGGGACTCAAGCCGAGATGGACCGCTGGAAGAAGGAGCTGTCGAATTGGGGACGCTGGGGCAAGGACGACGAGAAAGGCACTCTCAATCTCATCACTTCCGCAAAAACGAAAGCAGGCGGCAGTATTGGTGAAAGAGGGTTTTCGCCGTGTCGCCGGCGCGCGACGCCGCCACCGAGAAGGATTCCGATAACCCGCAGCCGTCGCAGACGCTGGGAATTCCTCGTCACAGCCGCCCCGCTCCCGTTGCGGCACGGCACCGGATCGCCGATCAATCCCACCGGATTATTCTGACTGGCTTGCGTTTACTCCGCGCGCAGGGCGATAGCCGGGTCCACGCGGCTGGCACGGCGCGCGGGAATGTAGCCGGCGAGGAGCGAGACTGCAACAAGCACCGCGGTGATCGTTGCGAACGTCGGTACGTCGGTCGCGCTGACCTGGAACAGCAGCTTCGTGATGAATCCGGTCAACGCGTAAGAGCCGGCGACTCCGATCGTGCCGCCGATCACCGCAAGCAGTACCGCTTGCCTGACGACCATGCCGAGCACGTTCCTCGGCGCCGCGCCCAGCGCCATTCGGACACCGATTTCATGCGTGCGCTGCGTCACGGAGTACGCAATCACGCCATAGATGCCCACAGCCGACAGAAGCAGCGCGACGGCTGCGAACAGTCCGAGCAGCGTCGTGGAGAATCGGCGGTCGCCCATCGAATTGGAAACGACCTTGTCCATGTGTTGAATGTCGAACAACGGCAGGCCGGGATCGACATTGCGAATCGCCGAACGAAGCGCGTTCACCGATGGGACCGAAGTGCCGCGCGCCACGACAAACATCGCGCGATCGGTTATTTGCTGGTGTGGCAGATAGACTTGAACCTTGTCTTCACCGTCCAGTCCATAGTTCTTCACATGGCCGACGATTCCGACAATCGTCCGAATCCTGATGCCATTTCCATAGAGCAAGTGTTTGCCGATCGGATCGCTGTTTGGAAAAAACTGCGCGGCGAGCGTGTCGTCGATGATCGTGACGAGTGGAGCATCAGGCCCGTCTTGTTCCGTAAAGAAACGGCCTTTGATGAGCGGAATTCCCATGGCGCGAAGATAGTCGGGCGTAATCATCCAATGATCGCCGTGCGGACCCGGCTGGCCCGGTGCGAGTACCAGACCCTCGACTTCAAAAGATGTTTGGTTGTTCTGACCGGAAAGCGGCAGGACATTAGTCGCACCGGCGGCGGTGACGCCGGGTTGCGCCGCCAGCTCAGCGACGAGGCGCTGGTAGAAGACTCGAAGCGATTGCTCGTCGGCGTATCTCGATGCGGGTGGGAAAACCCGCGCCGTCATGACGTTTTCCGAGCGAAAACCTGTATGCACCTGCTGCACTCGCAGGAAACTTTTGACAAGAAGGCCCGCCGCGACGAGCAACGTCAGGGAGAGGGCAAATTCCGCGATCACCAGCGCATGACCGATTGTTTGCACTCGCAGATTTCTTCCGGCGCCCCGAGCGCTTTCTTTGAGCGTCTCGGAAAGATTCGAGCGAAAAACTTGAACGGTCGGCGCGAGACCGAAGACGATTCCCGTCGCGATGGAGATCACCAGCGTAAAGGCGAGAACCGTCGAATCGAGCGATATGGATTGCCCGCGCGGAATGCCGCCAGGTTGAATCTCTGTGATGCTGGATGGCCGGTCGTTCAGCTGAAGCGTCTTCGTGCCGGCGAATGCCAGTGCGGTTCCGATCGACGCTCCGGCTATTGCAAGCATCACGCTTTCCGTGATCAGCTGCCGCACCACCCGGTTGCGGCTCGCGCCGAGAGCGGTTCGTACGGCCATTTCCTTTCGACGATCCGATGAACGTGCCAGCAACAGGTTCGCGACATTTGCGCAGGCAATCAGGAGGACGAACAGGACCGCGATTTGTAGAACGACCAGTGCTGGTCGGACACCTCGAACGATAAGGTCCTTCCACAGTTCGATGCCGACCGCCCAACGTGAGCCCGGGTTATAGAACTGCGCACGGAGCCTGTCGGACATTGGTTCCATTGCCGCGCGTGCCTGATCGAGAGAAACGCCATCCTTGAGTCGTCCGATCACGCTGAGAAATTCGTTGCGGCGTTCGCCGGGTCCCAACTGTTCGGGACGAAATGCAATCGGCGTGAAAACTTCGGCGGTAGAAGGCAGCCAAAGATCCGGCGGCATGACTCCGATCACGCTGTAGCTGTCGCCGTTGATGGTGAGAGTCCGGCCGACGATCGCCGGATCGGCGCCGAATCGGGTTCTCCAGCTTCCATCGGTCAGGATAACAACGTGATCTTTTCCAGGCGCATCTTCCTCTTCGCGAAAATCACGACCAATGACGGGACGGACTCCGAGAATTCCGAAATAGGACGCGGAAACCCGCTGACCCTGCAAACGCTCGGGCTCATCTCCTCCGGTGAGATTGGCACTCCAACCGATCACGGCTGCGATGTCCTCAAACAAATCCTTGCGCGTTCGGTAGTCGATAAAACCGGGGACCGATACCGAGGCTCGAAAGTTTGTCGAGCGATAGTCGTGATAGATCACCACCAGCCGGTCCGGTTGCCTGTAGGGAAGAGGCTTCAGGAGCACCGCGTGGACAACGCTGAAAATGGCCGTGTTCGCGCCAATCCCGAGTGCGAGCGTGATGATCGCTACAATAGTGAATACCGGCCGCGCGGCAAGAAGGCGCATTCCGTAGCGAAAATCCTGCAGGATCGTGCCCATAGTTCACCTCGACGGGATAAACCTCAGAGGTGCCGAATGGTTACTTTGCTTGCTGCTGCGGCCAGATGTCGGCGGTGTTGAAATCCTGAAGGTTTTCGGCGACGCGGATCATATGATCCTGTTGCGGGACCGTCAGGATCTTCTCGGTGAGTCCGCGAAACTTGTCCTTCAACTCATCGAATGTCAGCGGATTCCTGGCATCACCTTTCGGATACTCCACCGTCGCGGACATCGTTTCGCCCGATTCGAGAATGGCTGTGACCCGTGAAGGCCACTTCTCCGGATACTCGACGCCGAGAGTTTCTTCACGGACGACGGCAATGCGCGACATTGTGGCAGCAATATCGCTCGAGCTCAGGTCCTCAAACTCCACAAGCGAGACTCTGCCTTTATTCAACGCCGCGGAGACGGTGTAAGGCAGACAGAACTTTGCAGCATAAGCGGTGTTCGGCTGAACCCCATTCAGGAGATCGAAACCGGCGGGATAAATCCGCACCTCGAGACGGCGCACAGCGTCTGGTCTTAGTTTCCTTTCATGTCTTAACAGCAGCGTGGCGTCGATCGCCGAGTGTGTATGACGGCAAGACGCATGTTTCTTGAAAGAGTTCGTGGAAATCCGATACGAGGTTCCCAATCCCGCCGTCAGTAATTCAGGAACGGCATCCCTGGACATGGCCGCGAGAAATCCTTTAGGTCCCTCGAAGATTTTCCTGGCGGCGGTAAATCCGCGCCTGGCGAGTTGAGCCGCGAGAATGCCAGCCGCGGCGGCGTGTGCGGGATGGAGTTGTTTACTCATGGCGCCGTCCTCAAGAAACTGCCAAAGGCCGGCCGCTTGCGTTCCGGCGGAGCCCAGCGCATTGACGATCTGGTCCTCGCTCAAACCAAGAAGACGCGCGGCCGCGGCGGCTGCGCCGAAGGTTCCGCAGGTCGCGGTCGTATGCCAAAGCGTGTAGTGCGATCGGCCCACGGCTTCTCCCGCTCGAATGCCGATCTCATAGCCTGCGACGATGGATTCCATGAGTTCACGACCGGTCGCGTTGACGGATTCGCCGACCGCGACGGCAGCCGAAATGATGGGTGCTGCCGGATGAAGAACCGACGCCGGATGCAAATCATCCATCTCCACGGTATGAGAGGCAGCGGCATTGATTTGGGCGGCCCAGGAAACGGACGTTTTTGAAAAGTCGGGGAGTGCCGTCGCGCGTGGGTTTCCGCCTTCTTGCCGCGCTACGTCCGCATACATGCGTGCCGGCGGTTCGATCGAACCGCGAACTGCCGAACCGAGCCAGTCGAGCAGGCATTGCTTCGCGAATTCATGGATCTCCTCAGGGAGGCGATCGTATGAACACTGAGTGATGAATGATGCGAGAGTTCCGGAGATCGTCATTGCACATCCCTTTCAGCGGGACCGTCGTACGTGACGTCCTTCATGTCGACGGCTCGGAACGGCCGTTCCCGAGTGACTTCCTCCACGGCGTGAGCCGATAAACCGACCACGCGCGGAATGATGAAGAACGCTTTGCCATACTGCCACGGAATGCCCATGTCGGAAATGATGCCGGAAATCGCACCATCAATATTTAATGGCAGCTTCAATTCGGCAGCGATACCTTCGGCAAGCGCCAGGTGGGGCCCTGCCAGACTCCATTCATGCGCTTTGGCGACTAATTCCAGCGTGCGTGGGTCCCGGGTATGGATGGGATGTCCCATTCCGGGAATCCGTTGTCTCCGTTCTTTGAAACTGCGAACGATCTCCGAGACGCCTCGCGACGCAGCGATGGACTCTTGCAGCAGCTTCGAACATTGTTCGATCGCACCGCCGTGATGTTCGCCGAGCGCAATGACGCCGGCGGCGACGGCCGCTTGAAGAGGTGTGCCGCCGGACGCGGCGAAGCGAGTCGCATCGATCGAAGGCGCGAGCAGGGAGTGGTCGGTGCTGGAAACAAAAATCATTTCCAGGATCCGGCCTTCGCGCCCGCGCGGAAGTTCGCCTTTGAACGTCAGGTAAACCACGTCGCCGAAGCTGCAGCGGTCCATAAGGTCCTGAACACGATATCCACGGATCAGGATTTTGTTTTCTTCGACCGACGACAGCGACGTTTTCCAGAATGTTTCGCTCACTGGGACTCCTCACGACTCATGATGCACATCGTCTTGAGCTGCGATCGATAGATATGCCGCATCCTGAGAAAAAACTGTTGGTAATCCTTCGACTGGTAATCGGGGTATGTCCATGGAAAAAACTGAAATGTATTGTTGCGGAAGTGCATCGTAACCTCACCAAAGATCCCGCGGCCCAGATAAATTCTGTGGTAGAAGTTCTTCGTGGAGGCCAGGATCACTTTCGCGGGTTCGATGTAGCCGGGATCCAGATTGACCGGGCGTTTCGGCCCGGCCGCGACGCCTTCAGCCGGAACCATTTCTTCTTCGAGAGCGTTCGTCCTTCGCTTGATCTCGGGCAGTTGGTCCGCATCGATCAGGCGTTCAAAGCAAAAGAACACGCGGTCGATAATGTCGCCCATTTCCCGCGAATAGTAATCCGTGAAGTCGAAGGGAATCACCGGAGACTCGTGATCGATCGTGCCGTACAATGTCGCCAACCGGTCCTTGATCGTTGGAATCAGGTTTCGATCGGAGATAAGAACGCCGACGAATAGTTTCACCGGAGTAACAGAGCGAATCGAACCCATAGACATGTGAAATATAGACTATGCGTGCCACTCTGACACAACTCTCGCTTAAGGAAATCCAGGATAAGTACGCCGATTCCAGCGCGATCGTTTCCCCGCAGATATTGCGCAAACTTCAACGTGATCCGCGAATCGGCGCCCAGAAGCTGTACAAGTCGCTGGCCCGCCGTTTCGAGGAACAGAAAAACGAACGCAACCGGCTGGATGCGATGCTGCATTTCGAGCGGTTGCTCTGGAAAGCGGGAATCGTCCACATCGCGGGCGTCGACGAAGTAGGCATGGGACCGCTGGCAGGTCCTGTTGTGGCTGCCGCCGTTGTCTTCCCTCCGAGCACGGAAATCGAAGGTATCGACGATTCGAAGGCGCTCGACGAAGCCACACGACAGCGCCTCGATATCGAGATCCGCGGGAAGGCCACATCGGTTGGAATCGGCATCGTCGAAGTGGAAGAGATCGATCGGGTCAATATCTACCACGCCGGACTCCGCGCGATGAAGATCGCGCTGGAAAAGCTTTGCGTCGAGCCGCAGCACGTTCTCGTCGACAGCCGGACGATCCCTGATGTCCGCCAGCCTCAAAACAGTTTCGACAAAGGGGACGGTTTGAATTTTTCGATTGCCTCGGCGTCGATCGTGGCGAAGGTTTACCGCGATAGGTTAATGACCGAAATCGATTCGATATATCCGGGATATGGTTTTGCTGGTCACAAGGGGTACGCTACTCCCGAACACCAGATCGCAATCCGCGAGCTTGGTCCATGTCCGATCCACCGGCGATCTTTCGATTACATCCGCGAGCTGTGCGGCCAGTACTCCGACCTTTATTACAAGCTGAAGGAACGCGGCTCACGCATCTCATCCCGCGTTGACATGAAGGAGTGGGAGGACACTATAAACGGCGCGTGCGACCAGCTTTCCGAAATGGAGAACAAGAAGCTCCACCTCATGAAGAATCGTCTCTGGAAGCGTATCGGCGCACGGTAACCACGCTTCGTTCCGTCCTGGGTCTATTGAACGGGGGCCACACTTATTGTATATTGCGCCCACTTTCACAGCATGAAAATGCATTCGACCAAGTTCAAAGACCCGCTGATCAGCCGGGCTCAGCCGGTGACTGTGCTCGTCCCGATCCTTGAGGAGAGTTTACGGCTGGCCGGCGTCCCGCCGCATCGCGACCAGATCATCGAGCGGTTTATGGCGGCGTCTCCTCGTGTCGCCGTCGTTCACGGCAGCGAAGATCATCCGCCTGCGATAGGCTCCAAGGAAACATCCCGGCGGCTCGTTCGGTTTATTTGGGCGAATGGTGGACTTCCGTTCGAAGTGGCGCAGTCATTTCCGTGCGAAGAGCTTTCGTATTCTTCGGAGGGTGCTCAATACGCTTTACTCTCACGAAACTTTTGTGCCGCCAACATGGCTTCGCACATGGAAGAGCACGGCTACGACAGCGCCATCGTCATCGGTGCCTGCGACAAGATGATGGTGGGAAATCTCAGAGCGCTGATCGAAACGGATCTCGCCCGCCAGCGGCGGCGCGCGCGGCCGGTCTTTGCGATGTTCCTGCCTTCAACGATCGGCCGGGAAGTCTTCGTCAACGAGGAAGACAAACGGCGATTCGAACTCGTGAAGTCGCGGCTTCATGAAGATGAAAGACAGGAGTTGGACGATCTGCTGCGCGTACCGATGAAGCCGCATGTTTATGCGCGGATCAAACTGATTCTCGACCGCTCCTTCAATCACCGGATTATTGCCGAAGGCGAAAAGGACGAATTGGAGCATTGTCTGGTGCGGTGCACATCCGTCGCCGGCAGCAATTGTGCCGCGTCCGAAGCGTCGATGGTTCATCGGATGATGCTGGCGTCACTCGGCCTTGTGCCGCGACATCTGGACATCCTCGTCAAACCGCCGTCGGATGAGCAACTGGCTGAGATCGTCCGAAGACTTCTGGCGGCGATCCTGAAACGCGAACGCCGGATGAGCATTGCCAGCCTTGTTCGATCCAATCTCGTGAATGCTTCCGCCGTTTGGAGCGCCACCGGAGGTCATCCCGCATGGCTTCTTCATTTGAGCTATCTTGCGAACGCGGTCGGCAAAAAGCTTGCGATGGAAGACATCATAAAGAAGGTGAAAACCGTTCCGCAGCTTCTGGCGATGAGCGAGCCCGACGGAAATTCCGCTTACGCGATGGGTATCGAGACCGAGAACGGTGGCAACTCCGGGATCGACACGATCATGCGAACCCTGGCCGAAAAACGTTTGATCGAAGATCGTGCCGTGACGTTCGACGGTTCGTGGATGCAGCGCATCATGGATGCGCGCTCCGCGAATGGCAACTTCGTGTATTCCACAATGACCCCTTACGCACCGACCTGCGGCATGGTTGGTTTGCGCGGCAACCTGTGCAGCGCGGCAGTCGCGCGCCTGGCCGCAGGCCGCAACGGATTAAGCAGCTTCGACAAAAAACTGTATCTGTCACTGTGCTATCTCGGTGCGAAGGAACTGCAGGCCGATCTCGAATCCGCCGAGGGAGTTCTCGAAAGGCTCAAGCGCAAGATCGATCGCGACGATCTGTACTACACATGGATGTTCAATCGCGCCGGGCTGCCAAACGGCGCCGCCGTCGAGTCGTGGACCAAGAGCCGGCTTTGGGATTATCTCCTTGGCGAAGGTTCGCTGCGCGTGATGATCGTCGTGGCGGGTGCCGGTCCTCACGCCGCGGGTATGCCGGAGCTTCGTCTGTCGTGTCCGGTGAATCCGAATCTCGCATCCATTGCGGTACTGGTCACCGATGGGCGCGTCTCGATCCACTACGCGGGTGTTTCGATCTCGCACCTCGTGCCCGAAGCCATCGATGGTGGACCGCTGAGCGCGCTTCGCACCGGCGACTGGATTTACGTGGATATGGCTCGCGGTGATCTTCAGGTCGTTTCACGAAGGCGCAATCACGACGGATACAAGGTCATTCCCGCGAGGGAACTGCTCAATCGCCCCGATCTCAAGAAGCGCGTCCATGAACTCGAACGCCGGCGGATGGATCTGTTGCCGTCGTTTCGAGTTCTTCTCGATCATATCTCTTCTGCCGAATCCGGCGTATCTCCGCTCTGAAATAACGACCGCTCGCGCATGCTATGATCGTCTCTTATGTACGAACTCGTTCTCTTCAAGAACATCCACGACGAGCGGGTGAAGGAAATCGATCGCTACATTGAACTCGATGGTTACAAGGCGGCGCGGAGAGTGGTCAACGAACTTACTCCGGCAGAGGTTGTCGAAACTACCAAATGCACCGGTTTGCGTGGCCGCGGCGGCGCCGGGTTTCCAACCGGTCTGAAGTGGAGTTTCGTGCCGAAGAACACCGGAAAACCAACCTATCTTTGCTGCAATGCCGACGAGAGCGAGCCCGGCACTTGCAAGGATCGCGTGATCATCGAACGCGATCCGCACCAGTTGATCGAAGGAATGATCATCGCGTCGTTCGCGGTCGATTGCCATCTGGCTTTCATCTACATTCGCGGCGAGTTTTGGTACGGATTTCAGGTGCTCGAACGCGCGCTCGAAGAAGCGCGGTCCAAAGGCTTTCTCGGAGAGAAAATTTTCGGATCGAATTACGACTTCGACATCGTTCTGCATTCCGGCGCCGGTGCATACATTTGCGGAGAAGAAACCGGCTTGATCGAATCACTCGAAGGTAAACGGGGCCATCCCCGTCAAAAGCCGCCATTTCCGGCTGTTCAGGGTTTGTACGCATGTCCAACGGTTGTGAACAACGTTGAGACGCTTGCGAATCTGCCGCACATTTTCAATCGCGGTGTGGATTGGTACAAGAGCATCGGGTCCAACGAGAAGAACACAGGCCCGAAACTCTATTGCGTGAGCGGCCATCTGAATAAGCCCGCCGTCGTTGAACGCGAACTCGGTATTCCGCTTCCGGAACTCATTTACGACGTTTGCGGAGGAATCCGCGGAGGACGAAAACTGAAGGGTGTTATTCCTGGAGGTTCGTCGGTTCCGATCCTTACGGCCGATGAAATCGACGTTCGAATGGACTTCGATTCCCTTGCGGCGAATGGCACGCTGCTCGGTTCTGCCGGTTGTATGGTTCTTGACGAGACCACGTGCATGGTCCGCCTTGCGATGCGCACAGCGCGTTTCTACGCCGAAGAAACATGCGGGCAGTGTTCGCAGTGCCGCGAAGGTACCTGGTGGATGGAACAAGTGTTGCATCGCATCGAGCATGGTCAGGGCAAGATTTCGGATTTGGACACGATTCTCGATATGTGTTCAAACATGAAAGGCGTCACGATCTGCGTGTTGAGCGATGCGTGCGCGATGCCGGTCGAAGCGATGATCAACAAATACCGTGCCGAATTTGAATATCACATCACCAACAAGACGTGCATGGCCGGAGCCCACGCACACGCCTGAAGAGGATGAATAAATGGAAGATCCAAGTGTCATCGCAGTTGTCGATAATGGTCCGCTACGCGTCAGCGGTAACTTCGTGATCAAGGATGCCCAGGGAAAGGATTTTGACGTTTCCGGCCGCACGACGGTTTCGTTGTGCCGGTGTGGAATGTCGAACAACAAGCCGTTCTGCGACTCGTCGCATAAGAACGGCTTTCAATCCATCGTCGAAGCCAGAAAGCTTCCACCACCCGTACCCAAGCCGTAGGGGTTTGCACGACGGACTTCGGAGAAGGTATGTGTTCGTGAAATCGATTAATCCCAGAAGCAGGCGTTGCGCGGGATGACCACGATTCCGGACTCCGTTACGGTAAACCGGCGCCGGTCTTCATCGAGGTTGTAGCCGATCTGCACACCTGGCGGAATGTGGACGTATTTATCAACGACCACGCGTCGAAGCTTCGCGTGACGTCCGACGTCCACACCGTGCATCAGGATGCAATCATCGACAGTCGAGTAGCTGTTGATTCGCACTTCGGGTGAAAGAATGGAATCATGCACCCGCCCGCCACTGACGATAGCGCCCTGCGAGATGATCGAATTGATGGCCACTCCGACGCGTCCTTCGTGTTCCAACGCGAACACCGTCTTCGCAGGCGGATAAGGTGGAACGTGCGTTCGAGTTGGCCATTCCTTATCGTACAGATTGAATTCCGGGTCGATGGCGATCAGGTCCATGTTCGCCTCGAAGTAGGCGTCAAGCGTCCCCACGTCCCGCCAATATTTTGATTTTTTGCGATTTATATCCCGAAAACTGTAGGCGAACACGCGCTTCTCACCGATCAGGTTCGGGATAATGTTTCTACCAAAGTCGTGACTGCTGTCCTTTTCGGCATCCTGCATCAGTGCCCGAATCAACACGGGCGTGTTAAAGACGTAGATCCCCATCGATGCGAGAACGAGGCTCGGATTCTCGGGCAACGGTTTCGGATCGCGCGGCTTTTCCTCGAATCCAACGATCCGTTGATTTTGGTCGACCTCCAGCACTCCGAGATGCTTTGCGGCGTCGCGCGGGAATTCGGTTGTCGAAACCGTGACATCGGCGCCCGAGGCGACATGAAACTCCAGGAGCTGGCTGTAGTCCATCTTGTAGATGTGATCGCCGCAAAGGATGAGGACATATTCGGGGTTCTCCCGTTCGATGGTATAGATGTTTTGATAAACAGCGTCCGCAGTCCCCTGATACCACTTTTCGGACGCGCGGAACTGAGGAGGGATGGTGAAAATAAATTCACCTCTTTCGTAATGGAATATGTTCCAGCCGAGACGAATATGACGATCGAGAGAATCCGATTTGTACTGCGTGAGAACGCAGATCCTTTTCAGGTAGGAATTCAGGCAGTTTGACAACGCAAAGTCGATGATGCGGTAGATTCCGCCAAATGGGACCGCCGGTTTTGCACGATGTTTGGTGAGAGGGTATAGCCTTTCCCCTTGCCCTCCCGCGAGTATTACCGTGAGGGTATCCTCGATGATCGCACTGGTACGCGGCCGTACTTTCATTTGTGGCTCACCGCGACTGTTACTGGCCTGTTCGTCCTTCGATTGTGCCGGGTTTTCAGCATTTTCGGATGAGGTCACACGACGGTCCAGGACTTTTGCAAAAACGGGAAAAAGATCCCATCAGGGGATACCCTGTGGCCGCCCAAATTTTACCGGAAAATGCCTTCCTTAATTTATTTTGATTCGTACCGATGACGCTCCACGAGTCGCACACCAACTAGATAAGCAAGGCAACGAAATGCCACAGGCACGTTTGGCAAAGAACATGATCTTTCGATGACCTGTCGATAATATCAAGCGGTTGCGAGCCAATTTAACCGCTTTCACTTTGGTACAATCCTTGCTATGGTTTCTTCCCTGCTTGAGGGGCGTTGGGTCATTCAACGGGTTGACGCGTCCGAAAGCGGGCATATATTCGGGTTTCCGTTAGATGAAGACCAGGGTTTCGTGAGGATTAGAGAGGACACGCACAATGGACGAGAAGAAGGTTCAAAAATTCAAGCAGAGACTCCTTGAGGAATATCAGAAACTCATCCGCTCCATAAATCGGAACCGGTTGGCCGAGGAAGAAATCAAACTCGAGAACACCGAAGATGAAGGCGATCTCGCCACAATCAGCCATAACAAAGAACTCCTATATAACCTTCACGAGAGCGACTTCCAACGATTGAAGTCCATTCAGGAAGCTTTGAAACGCATGGACCGCGGAGAATACGGCGAGTGTCTGCGCTGCGGCGAAGACATCAACGAAAAGCGTCTTCTCGCTGTGCCATGGGCCACGCTCTGCATCAACTGTCAGGAAGAAGCGGAGAAGGAAGGCACCACAAACCGGCCGGTACTGGCAGGTATGCTCAAAAACGACGACGAAGAAGAAGGCGAATAACCATCGAGAAATCGCGAGTCGCGAATCGCAATTTCGCGACTTGCGATTCAAAATTTAGACCTCGGCAATAATCTGCAGCAGTAGAAACAGACCCATTCCCGCGAAAACGACCACCGCCATCTTCACACCTTTTTCGTGATTCACTTCGGGCATCAGGTCCGTCGCCGCTACATACAAAAGCGAGCCGGCTGAAATCGGCAACGCGTACGGTTTTCCCGAGGGCACGAGGTGAATGCTGACAACTCCCAGAAGCGTCGAAATGCCGAGCCCAACCGCCGCCAACAAAGCCTTTCGATTGGAGTAACCCGAACTCACAAGAATCGACGCGATGGTGAAACCGTCCGGGATCTTGTGCAGAAACACGGCAACAAAGACCAGTGCTCCGACGGTACTTGAAACGAGAAAGCCGACGCCAATCGCCACGCCGTCGAAATACGTGTGGACCAGCATTCCAACCAGCGCGGAAATGCCGACGATGGGATCGGTCACTTCGTCGTGATGGGTTTCTTCGCTGAAGTGCAGGTGCGATGCAAATGTATGCTCAAACGTATGGACGATGAGGTACCCCAGCAGCAGCAAAGTCGTCGGGGCCGAAAAACGTGTCAGGATCACAGGCGCGACTTTCATACTCTCCGGCACCATCTCGAGGAAGATGGCTCCAAGCATGAACCCCGATCCGAGCGCGATGAAATAACGAAGTGAACGTCTCGCCCACTTGTGTGTGGTGACGATGACTCCGCCTAACACGTTGGCAAGCGATGCAGCGAGCGCGAAGACGATGGAGTAGGTGAAAGGTGTCATGAAAGTCAGCCGCTATGGCGAATGGTCAGGATGTCGCCGTCTTTGACGATGTATTCTTTTCCCTCGAGACGCAGAAGCCCCTTCTCCTTCAGCGCATGCAGACTCCCGTGAATTGTGAAATCGTCGTAGCTGCATGCTTCGGCGCGGATAAAATGATCTTGCAGATCGGTATGAATCACGCCGGCCGCCTTCTGCGCATTTGTTCCGCGGACGATCGTCCATGCGCGGCACTCTTCTTCGCCGACCGTGAAAAACGAAATGAGCCCGAGCAGACGATACGTCGCGCGAATCAAACGTTCCGATCCCGATTCAGTCAATCCGTAATCGGCTAGAAGGCTTTTCATTTCTTCCGGTGGAAGTTCGGCCATTTCCGCTTCGAGTTTTCCGCAGATAATTGTCGACTCCGTGTTGGGTTGCAGATCCGAAGCGGCAACGGCGTGCCTTAACCTATCGAGTTGGTCTTCGCCGATGTTTTCGAGGTAGATCATCGGCTTTTCCGACAGGAACGAAAATCCCTTGACCAGTTTTTTCTCGTCGTCGGAAACCTGCATCTCGCGCAGCGGCTTCTCCGACTCGAGCCATGCCTTGGCCCTCTGGAGATACGCAAACTCCTTTTCGAGTTCCGCGTTCTTCAGTTTCTTCAAATCTTTTTCAAGGCGCTCCATTCGCTTTTCGATGGAAGCAATGTCGGCGAGCATCAGCTCGAAGTCAAAATTGTGGCGATCGCGTTCGGGATCGATGTCGCCTTCCGAGTGAGGAACAGCTTCGTCCTGAAAAGAGCGAACCACGTGCACGAGTGCGTCGACCGTTCGGACGGGAGCCAGCGCCATGTCCTGCCCTTTGCCGCGAACGAGTCCTTGAACGTCGACGAATTCGACGTTGGCGTGAGTTGTCTTTTCGGGCTTGAAGACGGACGAGAGATTGTCGAGCCGGGCGTCCGGCACCTTCACGATCCCGACATTCGGTTCCTGACGGCGGCTTCCCCCGACCGCGGCGACCGCCCTGCCCTGGGTGAGCACATTAAATATGGTGGTTTTCCCCACCGACGGCAGCCCGATGATTCCGGCTTTCATAGTTCGAGCTTAAAGGTAGCACACGCACTAAAACTTAAGATTGACACGATTTAGCCCTCGCAGTAGTCTGTGGTGGCCGAAAGTGGCCCAAATTGGCAAAATCTGTTTCTCCGAGGGACAACGTAGGTCATGCGTGGTAATCAAATCGCGACCATCGACGAGAAGGGACGTCTCAAGATCCCATCCGTCTATCGCGCCGAGATTGAAGAGTCCCACGGCACGGCCGACTTTTTCGTCACCAGTCTTCAGGGAGATTCCGTCCTGATTTATCCCCTTCCCGTCTGGCAAGAAATCGAAGATCGATTATTCAAGCTTCCTGCCCTCAACCCCACTAAAAAGAAGTTCCTCGACCGCTCGAATTATTACGGTCAATTAGCCTCCATTGATAAATCGGGACGGATTTTGATTCCTTCGCTGCTGCGTGAGTCCGCAAAGATGGATGGAGAAGTCGTGGTCCTCGGAAACTTGAACTACCTCGATGTGTGGAATCACGAGCGATTCCTATCGAGGCTGAAGGAACATGAGTTCACGGACGAAGATCATCAGACGTTGGCGGAACTGGGAATCTAAGTGATGCATGTTGTCGCATACGCCCGTTCTCATCGACGAAGTGTTGCGTTTTCTGAATCCGCAACCGGGCGGCCGGTTCATCGACGCGACGCTTGGAGCGGGCGGGCACACGCAAGCGATTCTCGATCGAACATCGCCAGACGGCCGGGTGCTTGCCGTCGATCAGGACGAGCAGGCGATTCAGTTGGCCCAGCAGTCCCTGCAAACATTTGGACCGCGTCTGGAGATCGTGAAATCCAACTTCCGCGAAATAACGAACATCGCTCAGCCGCGCGGGTTCTCCGCAGTCGACGGTGTGTTGGCGGATATCGGCGTCTCTTCCATGATGCTGGACGATGCGTCGCGAGGCTTTTCATTCATGCGTGAGGGCGCGCTCGACATGCGGATGGATCGCGAACAGAGGCTGACGGCGGCGGACGTGGTGAATAGCTTCGGAGAAAAGGAAATCGCCGACATCCTTTTCAACTTCGGCGAGGAGCGGCGATCACGAGCGATCGCAAAGTCGATCGTTCGATCCCGGCCGTTGACGACGACTACCGATCTGGTTCGGGCCGTTCAGCGAGTGATGGGTGCGCCGCGTTACGGGCATATTCATCCGTCCACTCGAACGTTTCAGGCACTGCGGATCTATGTGAACGACGAACTCGGAAGTCTCGAATCGTTTTTGGATGGGGCCATGCGACTCGTTCGACCGGGCGGTCGTGCAGTTGTTGTGACATTTCACTCGCTGGAAGACCGCATCGTGAAAAACAGATTCCGGACGCAAGCCGTGCCGGGAAAGGTACTGACGAAAAAAGTCGTGATCGCGTCCGATGATGAACGGCGACACAATCCACGCGCTCGAAGCGCGAAGCTCCGAGCCTGGGAGAGAAGTTGATGGCCATCGAAGTTCATTTTGAAAAGCGCATTAATAATCTCAACGTCGTTCGTGAGGCGGACACGAAGTACCGCCGGGAATACGTCGGCGTCACTTGCCTTTTCGGCGCGTTCCTTCTGTGCATGTTTTTCTATGGATGGCAGCACTACCGGTATCGAATGAACGGATACAGGATCGAGGCCGCCCAAAAACAAAAGGAACAGCTCACGGAGATGGGGCACCAGCTTCGCCTGGAGCGCGAATCCTTGCGCGACCTCGGACGAATCGATTCCATTGCGCGGCGTGAATTGGGAATGGTTCAGCCGATGCCGGGGCAGCTCGTCATTCTCAGCGCGGACACGCCGCTTTCGATCCCGAAAGCTCCGGATCAGGACCAGCTGGCGGCAAAAAGGTAACGGTGACAGGCGTCAAAAGATGAAGAAATACGCTATATCAAATGGGCGGGTGTACTTCTTGATATCCGTCATGGGAATTTGGGGAGCGGTTATCGGAGCCCGCCTGTACTTTCTTCAGGTCGTCCAATCCGCGGAGCTCAAATCACGCGCTGAAAAGCAGCAACAGCGAACTCTCGACGTCAGCCCGCGCCGGGGCGTCATCTATGACCGCAATAACAACGAACTGGCCATCAGCGTCAAGGCCGACTCTGTGTTTGCGATTCCGGATGAAATCGAAGACCCGAATCGAACCGCGAAAGTTCTTTCGGAACTCACGGGAATTCCCAAAGCCGAGCTTTTGAGCCGGCTGTCGGCCGACAAGTCGTTCGTTTGGGTCAAACGCAAGGTTTCGAAATCGGTATCCGCCGCAATCCGTAAGGCCAGGCTGACCGGGATTTACTTTCAAGCGGAAGATCAACGTGTCTATCCGAAAGGCGATCTGGCGTCACACGTCCTTGGCTACGTCAACATGGATGAAGAGGGGATCGGGGGCCTCGAGTACAAGTACAACAGCGCGGTTCGTGGAGAACCGGGGCGCCTGGTCGTGATGACGGATGCCCGGGGGCATCGGTTTGATAGCGCCGAGCAGCCGCCGACTCCCGGCGCCAATCTGGTGACGACGATCGACCAGAACATCCAATATATTCTTGAAAAGGAACTCCGCGAGGCGTCCGAGAGAACGCACGCGCAGGGCATTGCCGCGATCGTCATGGACCCGAGGAACGGTGAGATCCTCGCAATGGCCAGCTATCCGACATTTAACCCAAACGCCTATTCGCGGTATTCCCCCGACGTCCGAATCAATCGCGCGGTGAACTCGGTTTACGAACCGGGATCCACCTTCAAGGTGCTGACCGTGGGATCCGCTTTGGAAGAGAAGCTGACCACGCCGGACGAAATCATCGATTGTCTCGGTGGATCCATTGTGGTCGGCGGCCATCGCATTGCGGACCATGCGAAATACGGCTTGCTTTCGGTCACCGACATCGTGACTCACTCTTCGAATGTCGGCGCGATCCGGATCGGCCAGCGCGTGGGTGAAGAACGGTTTTACAGCTACGTTCAACGACTCGGTTTCGGTCGTCCGACGGGCATCGATCTTCCCGGTGAAGAACGAGGTCTGACAAAGCCGCCATCTCGATGGTCGGGTATGTCATTGGGATCGATGTCCATGGGACAGGAGATCGGCGTGACGCCGCTGCAAATTTTGAGAATGGTCTCGGCCATTGCCAATGGCGGAGTTTTGTATCGCCCGTTCGTGGTCAAGCGGATCGAGGATCCGAAGAATGGCGTCACTTTAAACGATTCGAAAGGCGAACGAGTTTTATCGGCTGAAACAACGGCACAGTTGCGGCCGATGATGGAAGATGTGGTGACGGGCGGGACCGCTCGAGCCGGAAAACTGGAGGGCTACACCGCCGCGGGCAAAACGGGGACAGCCCAGAAGATCGTCGATGGACACTATTCCAAAACGAAATACTGGGGATCATTCGCCGGTTTTGCGCCCGCGACGAATCCTGTGCTTTCGATGATCGTCGTCGTGGATGAAGCCGTCGGATTGCATCAGGGGGGGCAGGTTGCCGCGCCGGTTTTCAAAAGTGTCATCGAGCAATCGTTGAGGTATATGGCTGTGCCTCCCGATATTCCTTTCTACTCGCCCCGATACACGCTTCGCGAAGAGAAGAAGCCCGAGCAGTTGCCACCGCGTCCGGTCGCACCGGCCGCTCCGTCACGCGAGTGGAAAGTTGTCGACACGGCTTATGCGACTGCGGCCGCGGCGTCGCCGGGATTCGAGTTGGGCGAAATCGCCATGCCCGATTTTTACGGAAAGTCCTTGCGACAGGTTACGGAACAGTGCCTCAAGCTGGGTCTGCGCTTGCGCTCGAGCGGTTCCGGGGCCGCAGCCGAGCAGTTTCCCGCCGCAGGCGCAACGGTCCGGGCCGGCACACGAGTTCAAGTCAGGTTCACGCCGAAACGGTAGCGTTTCGACGAGTGGGCGTATGAAGCTGCGATCGCTTTTGTCGGGGTGCAGGATCCTCTCGACATCAGGGGATCTCGACGTCGACGTGTCGGGTATCGCGTACGATTCGCGCCAGGTCCAGCCGGGGTTCGTTTTCATCGCCATCCGCGGAGAAAAGAGGGATGGAAATCGCTTTGTTCCCCAGGCGATCGCGAACGGTGCCCGCGCCGTCATCTCGTCGGCGCCGCCGGCTTTCGCAACGTGGATTGAGGTGCCCGACGATCGCGACGCCGTGGCCACCGCTGCGTCGAATTTCTACGGCCACCCG
The DNA here is from genome assembly GCA_964584785.1 of uncultured Solibacteraceae bacterium. Lineage (GTDB taxonomy): Bacteria > Acidobacteriota > Terriglobia > 20CM-2-55-15 > 20CM-2-55-15 > JAHFTY01. The sequence goes on along the minus strand of CAZPBY010000014.1, from coordinate 69,293 downwards.
ACGCGCCAGTTGCACCTTGTGGGTGTGACTGGAACGAACGGCAAGACAACGACAACATATTTCGTCGAGTCGATTCTGAAGGCCGCAGGCCGTCCAACCGCTGTGTTCGGCACGATCGAATATCGCGGTCCCGGCTTCGCATTCGAAGCGGAACGCACAACGCCCGAAGCTCCCGACCTGGAGCAATTGTTCCGGCGGGTCGTGGACGCGGGCTGGAATTATTCCGTGATGGAAGTCTCGTCTCATGCGATCGAGCTGAGACGAGTTGCCGGACTTCATTTCGACGTTGCGGTGTTCACGAATTTGAGCCGGGATCATCTCGATTTTCACGGCGACATGAAGTCGTATTTTCAGGCGAAAAAGAAACTGTTCACCGGAATGCGAGACGACATGCCGCGGATCATGGTGCTGAATTCCGACGATGCGACCTATGAAGAATTGCGCGCGATCGCGCCTCAACGGGTTATTTCCTATGGCATGCAAAGTGCTTTTGATATCGGTCCAATATCTCATCGGTTTGGATGGGAAGGAACGGAGGCCGTTTTCAAAACGCCCGTGGGCAACCTGGAAGTGCGCTCGCGGCTGATGGGGACTCCCAATCTCTATAACATGGGCGCTGCGATCGGCGTTGCCGTGGGGCTCGGAATTCCGGAGGATGCCATCCGCCGAGGGATCGATTTGCTGCCGAGCGTACCGGGCCGGTTTGAACCCGTCATTGCAGGTCAAAGCTTTCGGGTCATTGTCGATTACGCGCATACCGACGACGCACTCGAGAAGCTCCTGATATCGGCGCGTGAAATCACTTCAAAAAAGCTGATTATTGTTTTTGGCTGCGGCGGCGATCGCGATCGCACGAAACGACCCCTGATGGGTGAGGCGGCGGCTCGTCGCGCCGACCGAATCTATCTGACATCGGATAATCCGCGCAGCGAAGATCCGCTTTCCATCATTCAAGCAATCGAGCAAGGAGTGAATCGGGTTCCGAACGCGGCACCGTACGACGTCGTTCCGGATCGGAAAGCGGCGATCCAATCCGCGATTCAGGCAGCGAAAACGGGAGACACTGTAGTGATCGCCGGGAAAGGGCACGAGACGTATCAGCAGATCGGGAATCAAACGTTCCCATTCGATGACAAGGCTGTAGCATTCGAAATACTCCATGAACTTAACGCTCGACGAAATAACTAAAGCCGTCAACGGGACGCTTGAAGGACCCGGCGCCGCGAAAGTGCGCGGCTATTCGATCGACTCCCGAACGATCAACGCTGCCGAGTTGTTTTTTGCGATCAAAGGTCCGCGTTATGACGGTCACACGTTCGTGGATCAGGTCTTCGCGAGGAAGGCCGCGGCGGTCGTCGTCGATCAGAGCTGGAAGCCCGCGAGCGCGCTTGGCGGGGCCGTGATCCGCGTTCGATCGACAATCGACGCGCTTCAGGAGTTGTCGCGCAACGTGCGCCGCCGATGGGGCATGCCCGTCATCGGTGTGACCGGGAGCGCCGGCAAAACCACCACGAAGGAAATGATCGCAGCCGTTCTCAGCAAAAAGTTCACGGTCCTGCGAACGGTCGGCAATTTGAACAACGAGTACGGACTGCCGCTGTGCCTGTTGCGAGCCGAGAAGTATCAGACCATCGGCGTGCTCGAGATGGGCATGTCCGCAAAGGGCGAAATCCGCAAGCTTGCGTCGATCGCCGAGCCGAACCAGGGCATCGTTACGAACGTCAATCCTGTCCATCTCGAGTTCTTCAAGTCCGTCGACGAGATCGCCGAAGCCAAAGCGGAATTGATCGAAGGCCTGCACGAGCCCAGGACGGCGTATCTCAACAATGACGACACTCGCGTTCGCAATATGTCGCGAAAGTTCACCGGTAAGATCGTGACGTATGCCATCAAAGCCGTCGCGGCGTTCAAAGTCCAGCAGATCCAGGATCTCGGACTGGAAGGCACGGCGTTCACGGTGCATCACGCCCGCCACGACGTGAGTTTCGTTCTGCCGCTGCTCGGCCAGCACAACGTCAGCAACGCGCTGGCGGCCGTCGCTGTCGGAATCACGAACGAGGTGTCGTGGGAACAAGCGCGGGAAGCCATCGCTGAGATGAAACCCGAGAAGATGCGCGGCGAGGTGGTGAAGTTCCGTGAAGGGTTTGTTGTCATCGATGACTCGTACAACTCCAATCCGAGGGCGTTGACGGAAATGATCCGTTTCGTTGCAAAACTTCAGGGGTTCCAACGAAAGATCATCGTTGCCGGCGAAATGCTGGAATTAGGGTCTGAAGGCCCGGAACTCCATCGCGCATGCGGCCGGGAGGCGGCGAAGTCCGGTGCCGCGCTGGTCGTGGGCGTGCAGGGATCTGCGCGCGATCTTATCGATGGAGCACGCGAAGCGGGAATGGACGGTGCTCGTCTGCGTTTTCTGCGCGATTCAAGAGACGCCGGCGATCTGCTGGCGCGCACCGTTCGAAAAGGTGATGTCGTTTTGCTGAAAGGATCGAGAGGAGTGAAGCTCGAACAGGCGCTCAACACGTTGCGTGCAGCGTTTTCCAGTTTGGAACCATAATGCTCTATCACATCCTTTACGAATTTCTTTATCCGCTGAGTTCGGTCTGGACCCCGCTCAGCGTGTTGAGAGTTTTTCGCTATCTCACATTCCGCACCGCATTCGCCAGCCTGACCGCGCTGATGTTGAGTCTGTTGATGGGACCCTGGTTGATCGCTCGATTACGTGATTTTCAGATCGGACAACATATCCGGGAAGAAGGACCGCAATCGCACAAGGCGAAGGCCGGCACTCCCACGATGGGCGGTGTATTGATCGTGTTGTCGATCATCTTTCCGACGTTGCTGTGGACGGATCTGCGCAATCCATTCATGTGGATTGCCGTTGCGTCGACTGCCGCGTTCGCCTGTGTTGGTTTCGCCGATGACTATCTGAAAGTCGTCAACAAGCGCAACCTCGGCCTGACGGCGCGTGAAAAGATCGGACTGCAGATCGTCATCGCAATGGCTATTGGTCTTGTGCTGTTGTACATGACCAACGTCCGCCTGTATTCCACGCGGCTCGCGGTTCCGTTCTTCAAATCGTTCCAGCCGGATTTGTTGATCGACCGCCTTTTCCCGACCTCGCTGTACTTCGTCGGATATGTTCCGTTCCTGTTTTTCATTGTGTGGGTTCTTGTCGGCTGTTCGAATGCGGTGAATCTTACGGATGGACTCGACGGCCTGGCGATCGGATGTGTTCTGGTGGCGTCGGCAGCGCTGACTGCTCTGACCTACGTCACCGGCAACTCGGTTCTGGCCAACTATCTCGACATTCCATTCACGGCTCGCGTTGGAGAGGTGACGATTTTTTGCGGATCCATGGTCGGGGCGAGTCTCGGCTTCCTCTGGTATAACGCGCATCCCGCCGAGGTTTTCATGGGCGACGTGGGTTCGCTGGCGCTGGGCGGCGCCATCGGGACAGTTGCGGTGGTCATCAAGCAGGAACTGCTTTTGGTTTTCATCGGCGGCGTTTTCGTTCTCGAGGCGATGTCGGTGATGATTCAGGTCGTTTCGTTTAAGACACGCGGCAAGCGGATCTTTCTGATGGCGCCGCTACATCATCACTTTGAATTGAAGGGTTGGAAGGAATCGAAGGTCATTGTTCGTTTCTGGATCGCGGCGCTGATCTTCGCACTGTTTAGTCTGTCGACATTGAAGTTGAGATAGCCCGATGGTTCTTGTTGTTGGGATGGCTCGGAGCGGAATTGCAGCGGCCAGGCTCTTACAAAGCCGCGGCCGATCTGTGTTTGTAACGGACTCCGGACAGCCCGCGTCGGCCGCAGAGCTGGATGCGGCGGGAATCCCGTACGAAACCGGTCATCATACGAGACTCATGTTTCTGGATGCGGAAGAAATCGTCGTCAGTCCCGGAGTGCCGCTTGATATCGAGCCATTGGCGGCGGCACGCGCCAGTCGTGTGCCGATCATCAGTGAAGTCGAGCTTGCGTACCGGTATCTCGAAGGAGAAATCGTTGCGGTTACCGGATCGAACGGCAAAACCACAACAACCACTTTGCTCGGCGAAATCATGAAGGCGGCCGGCCGGCACGTTCAAGTGGGCGGGAATATCGGCGTCGCGCTCAGCGCCCTTGTGCCGACGTCGACGTCACAGACGATCAACGTCGTCGAAGTGAGCAGCTTTCAACTCGACGGCATTCGCGAATTTCGGCCGCGCGTTGCGGTGCTGTTGAACATTACGCCGGATCACCTCGATCGCTACGCGGATTTTCAAGGCTATCGCGCCTCGAAGTTCCGGATTTTCGAGAACCAGACCGCGAGCGATGTGGCGGTATTGAACAGCGACGATCCGCAGGTTTATCCGCCGCTACGGCCGCTGAAAGCGGCCGTGCGGACCTTCAGCCGAAAGTCGATTGTCGGGAACGATCTTGTGGTTCGTGGAACGCGGATCATGGGCATCGACGAGATTCCGCTGCGGGGAAGGCACAACGTCGAGAACGTTCTGGCCGCCGCCACGGCGGCATCCGCTTACGACGTGGCCGCGGACCGTATCGCGGAAACAGTCCGTCACTTCAAAGGTGTCGAGCATCGGATCGAGTTTGTCGCGACCGTCAACGGGATCGCTTTCTACAACGATTCGAAGGCCACGAACGTCGACTCCGCGATCAAGGCCGTCGAGTCTTTTGAGAAGAACATCATGATCATTCTTGGCGGCAAGGACAAAGGGGCATCGTATGCCCCTCTTGTGGAAACCATGCGCGGACGCGTCAAGCATGTGCTGCTGATCGGCGCGGCGGCACGGAAGATCGCGCAGGCGATCGGCGACACGTTCCCGAAAACATTCGTGACATCCATGCAGGACGCTGTCGGCAAGGCGTTGGATCTCGCGTCGCCCGGCGATGTCGTTTTGCTGTCGCCGGCCTGCGCAAGTTTCGACATGTTCGATAACTATGAACACCGCGGACGTGTCTTCAAGGACGCCGTCAGGCAGAAGTTGAATGGCTAAGAAAGTCAGACCAGACCGGGTGCTTTTCGTCGTGACGCTCACGCTCGTCGCGCTGGGCGTCGCCATGGTGTTCAGTTCGTCGGCGGTCGTTGCCAAAGAGAAATTTGGTGACGCGTATTACTTCGCCTTCAAGCAACTGGTCGCTGCCATGATCGGACTTGCCGTCATGTTTGTCGTGATGAAGGTCGACTACCATGTGTACCGCAAGCCGGCCTTCGTCTTCTCTCTGCTGGCAATTGTGGTTGCGCTGCTCGTCCTTGTGTTTTTTCTGCCTGCGCAAGCCAACACGCACCGCTGGATTTTGCTTCCCGGTTTTTCGATCCAGCCGTCGGAGATCGGCAAGCTGGCGCTGATCTTTTTTCTGGCGTTTTTCCTGGAAAAGCGCGAGAGAAACCTCAACGACGTCAAGTTCACGCTGATACCGATCTCGATCGTCATGACGCTGTTGGCCGGACTGGTGGCCGTCGAAGACCTCGGCACCGCCCTCTCATTGCTGGTGGTCTCGGCGGTTCTGTTGTTCGTTGCCGGTCTGGATCTGCGGTGGTATCTGTTTTCGTTCGTTCTTGCGGTGCCCGCATTCTATCTGCTCGTCTACCGCGTGAAGTACCGTTACGACCGCATCCTCACATTTATGAATCCCGATGCGGATCCGCTCGGGAAGGGATTTCAAGTCATCCAATCCAAACTTGCGGTGGGCGGTGGAGGCTTGTTTGGTCTCGGTTTTATGGAAGGGAAACAAAAGCTGTTCTATCTGCCGGAAGCGCACACCGATTTCATTTTTGCGGTGATCGGTGAGGAGATTGGGCTCATCGGGACGTGTTTCGTTCTGCTCTTGTTTCTCCTTTTCTTTTGGCGCGGTATTCGTACGGCGATGCGGGCGCCCGATCGTTCCGGCTTCTTCCTGGCAACAGGCATCACGTTGATGATCGTTGTGCAGGCATTCATCAACATCAGTGTCGTTCTGGGCTTGATGCCGAACAAAGGCATTCCGCTTCCGTTCCTCAGCTATGGCGGCAGTTCGTTCGTGGTGATGCTCGCGGCAGTCGGCATTCTGCTCAATGTGTCGCAACAGGCGAGCGGTCGAAGAGTGACCTGATCTGGCATCTATGAAAGCGATTATTGCTGGCGGCGGCACGGGCGGACATTTGTTTCCAGGCATTGCCGTGGCGCGAGAGATCCAACGCAGATCGCCGGGATCCGAGATCCTGTTCGTCGGCGCCGAGCAGGGGATTGAGACGAAGATCGTTCCGAAAGAAGGTTTCGAGCTTCGCACGCTTCCGATTGGTGGATTAAAGGGGATTCGATTTCAGCTCATGGTGAAAAACCTCGCAAGGATGTTCAGCGGGTTGTTCAAGGCTCGGAGTATCCTCACCGGATTTCAGCCCGACGTCGTGATTGGTGTCGGCGGATACGCCTCCTTTCCAATGCTTGCTGCTGCGATTCTAGGCGGCGTTCCCCGTGTCATCATGGAGCAAAATGCCATTCCGGGCCTGGCCAACCGGGTGCTCGGCAAATGGGTCGACTTTGCCGCGGTCACCGATCCGCGCACGGTTTCGTTCTTCGGTGATCGCGCCGTTGTAACGGGCAATCCGATACGTCCTGAATTCAAGCGGATTGCAGTCAAGCCTCACGTCCCTCCCTACACGATTCTGGTTTTTGGCGGCAGCCAGGGCGCACAGTCGATCAATCAGGCAGTGATCGGGGCGTTGGATCACTTGTCCGATTTGAAAAACGACCTTCGATTCGTGCACCAAACCGGCCAGCGCCAGGTGGAGGAAGTGCAACGCGCTTACAATGCGAAAGCGTTCACCGCCGACGTCCGCGCCTTCTTCAACGATTTTCACGAACAGTATGCCGCGGCCGACCTCATCATCTCGAGATCGGGTGCGACGACCGTCGCCGAGATCAAAGCCGCCGGTCGAGCAGCGATCCTGATTCCATTTCCTTTCGCAACGGATGATCACCAGACAAAGAACGCGCGGACCATGTCGGACGAGAAGGCTGCCGTTCTCGTGAGCAACGCGGAACTGACGGGCCACCGTCTGGCGGCCGAGATCCGCGGATTGATCGGCGATCCCGAGCGTTTGCGAGCTATCGAAGAGAACTCCCGGAGGATCGCGATAGTCGATGCCGAGGAGCGCATCGTCAGTTTGGTCGAAGCGGCAATCGAGAAGCATCGGAGGAATTGACGGATGTGGATTGGCGCTAAAACAAAAAACTCACTTCCTGAGTCAGGAGGGGCAGTCTGCGCCTCAGGCGCAGACGGGGTGGTTCCATATAATGCGAAGCCACCTTTAAAGCCCGCGAAGCGCTCCTTGTTGTCCGAACAATCGGGTGCGCCGGCGCGCAACGTTATGAACCACCCCGCTGCGCCTTTGCAGGCGCAGCTTCCCCTCCTGACTTAGGAGGGGAGTTTGCGGAACCTATGTTCAAGCGGATTAAACAAATTCACTTTGTCGGCATCGGGGGAATCGGCATGAGTGGGATTGCCGAGGTGCTGCTGAACCTGGGATACAAAGTGACAGGTTCGGATCTGCGATCGACAGCCATAACCGAACATCTGGAATCGCTGGGAGGCCGAGTGTTTTATCGGCACGACCCGCAGAACGTCGCCGGTGCGCACGTTGTTGTCACATCGTCAGCAGTCAACCCGAATAATCCCGAAATTGTGGAGGCGCAACGGCAGAAGATTCCCGTTATTCAGCGAGCGGAAATGCTGGCGGAACTGGCGCGTTTGAAATACAGCATCGCTATCGCAGGCACACACGGTAAAACGACGACGACTTCAATGGTGGCCACGATTCTCGACAAGTCGGGTTTTGATCCCACCATCGTCGTCGGCGGCCTGCTGAATACGATCGGCAGCAACGCTCGGCTCGGCAAAGGTGACTACATCGTGCTCGAGGCCGACGAGAGCGACCGATCGTTTCTGTTGCTCACACCGACAGTCGCGGTCGTGACCAACATCGAAGCGGATCATCTCGATAACTACAAAGACATCGACGATATTCGCACCGCCTTCCTGACGTTCGTCAATAAAGTGCCGTTTTACGGCGCTGCTGTGCTTTGCATCGACGATCCGATCGTTCAGTCGCTGATCCCGCAAATGAAGCGCCGTATCGTCACGTACGGGACGTCAGCCCAGGCGGACGTTTCGATTTCGGATGTGAGTCTCCAGAACCTCGGGTCGTCCTTTAGCGTCCGTTTTGACGGAGGATCCACCGAGCATGTGCACCTGAGTGTGCCGGGCATGCACAACGTGTTGAACGCCGCTGCGGCCTTTGCCGCGGCGCGGGAAATGGAAATCAATCCAAAGACAATTGCCAGGGGACTCGAAGCGTTTCAGGGTGTGGAGCGGCGATTTCAGGTCAAAAGCCGCAAGCGCGTGACCGTCATCGACGACTATGCGCATCACCCGACGGAGATCCGAGCCACGCTGGCCGCGGCGAAGGCCGGAAATTTCCGGAGGCTGTTCGCCGTGTTTCAACCTCATCGGTTCACCAGGACGTTTCATCTTTTCGATGACTTCGCCCGCGCTTTCAACCTCGCCGACGTCGTGCTCATGCTGGATATCTATCCAGCCGGCGAAGCGCCTATCGAGGGTGTGACCACGCTTGCGCTCATCGAGAAAATCAAGAGCTTCGGACACAAGAACGCGATGTACGCGCCGACGTTTGAAGCGATCGAATCGTACATCGCCGCAAATGCCTCCGAAGGCGACGCCGTGATCGTGATGGGCGCCGGCAGCGTGACGAAATTGTCGGACATTCTGGCGAACAGGAAGGACCTGGCATGAGAGCAAGACTTCTTTTGATGGGTCGAGTCGTGTTCTTTCTAGCGACAGTCGCGATCTCCGGTTGGAGTTCGTACCGGGTCATTCATTTCCTGCGAACCGCGCCGCCTTTCGAAGTCAAAGCCCTCGTCGTTACGGGTGTGAACGGACCGTTGAAGCGCGTTTCAGAACCGCAGGTTGTCGGTCAGGCCGAGTTCGAACTCGGGTCAAACGTTTTCCAAGTCGATCTCAACGCCATGCGCGAGCGAGTCGAGCGCCTGCAGTGGGTACGTCATGCGATCGTTCAGCGAGTTCTTCCGGATCAGATCATCATCAAGGTTGTCGAACGCGAACCCATCGGCTTGGGACGCCTTCGGGGCGAGATTTATCAGTTCGATGAAGATGCGGCGATCCTCGATCTCGATTCAACGACGAACGCGAGTTTCCCCGTTCTCGATGGGCTTCGGCGGAACAGTCCGGAGGGCAACCTGAAGAAAGTGGCTCTCTACCGAAAGGTGATCGAGGAACTCGGCCAGACGGAACTGTCGGAAATCCACGTCAATGATGCCGAAGAAGTCTCAGTGGTTTCGGCGAGCGATCCACTCGTCGTTAACCTTGGAACGTCTGAGTTTCGCACTCGCTGGGTCCGATACCTGCAACTCAAGACGCAGATCCAGCAACGTTATCCGGAGGCGATGAAGATCGATCTTCGCTTTAAGAACCAGGTGATCGTCAGCATGAAGGACGACGAGAACGCTAACGAACAGGTGATATGGGACGGCGCGAAAAAATCATTGTAGGGCTCGATATCGGGTCTGCAAAGGTCTGTACTCTCATTGGTGTCGTGCGCGACTTTGGTGTCGATCCGATTGGCATCGGTGTAGCGGACTCGAAGGGATTGAAGAAGGGCGTCGTCGTTAACCTCGAAGAAACGGTTCAGTCGATCAAGAAGAGCGTCAGCGAAGCGGAGGTGATGGCGGGGACGGAAGTCGAGACGGTTTACGTCGGGCTCGCCGGGCCTCACATCCGGAGTTTCAACAGCAAGGGCCTTACGCCCATTGCACAGAGGGCGCGAGAAATAACGGATGAAGATGTTCGACGTGTGATCGAGACGGCGCGCGCGGTGGCGCTTGCGCCCGATCGCGAAATCATCCACATATTGACGCAGGAATTTACGGTCGATGATCAGCGGGGGATCGGTGATCCGCTCGGTATGATCGGCACGCGTCTCGAAGTCAACGTCCACATCGTGACGAGTTCAACGACGGCGGCGCAGAACATTATTACTGCCGTCAATCGCAGCGGCCTCCTCGTTGGCGACACGATCCTCGAGCCGATTGCAGCAGGCGAGGCCGTCCTCACCGAAGACGACAAGGAGTTGGGCGCCGTGCTGGTAGACATCGGCGGCGGAAAGACGAACGTTGCCATTTATCATCACGGCGCGGTGCGCCACACCGTCGTCGTTCCCCTGGGAGGGGATCATTTCACAAACGATATCGCCGTGGGGCTCCGCACGACGATTCCCGAAGCTGAACGGCTCAAACGTGAACAGGGTTGCGCTCTCTCGTCTCTCGCCAGCGAGGAGAGCGTCTTCGAGGTTACCGGTATCGGTTCGCGTCAGCCTCGCGCGATTGCTCAGCAAGTCCTGAGCGACATTCTCCAGCCTCGCGCGGAGGAAATCATTCACTTCGTCCGCAGCGAAATCCGGAACGCCGGATACGAGCGCCAGGCAGGAGCCGGCATCATTCTCACCGGCGGCGGCGCGACGCTGAAGGGCTTGGCGGAGCTTGGCGAAGACATTCTCGATTTGCCGGTGCGCATAGGCACGCTCGTTGGTTTTCCGGAGTCTCCGCTTGCAAAGATGCCGCGGCTGGAGCATCCGGAGTTCGCAACCGTCTCAGGGTTGGTTTTGTATGGAGACCGGCGGCGCAAGATGCACGACTTTCACGAAAACACGAATTCGGGTTTTCGAAAACTTTTCTCGAAAGTGAGGGCATTGATTTGACGGACAAAAAAGGAGCAACGTTGGCGGCAAGCTTACCAGTCGACACTTCCATCAAGTTTCTATTCGAAGAGGGACTGCGCACTGGTGCCTGCATCAAAGTAATTGGCGTCGGCGGCGGCGGCTCGAACGCCGTCAATCGAATGATCAGCGCCGGCCTCGACGGCGTGGATTTTCTCGTCGCAAACACCGACGTTCAGGCGCTCAAACAATCTCGAGCGCCCGTGAAGATTCAGATCGGCGCAAAGCTCACCAAGGGACTTGGCGCGGGCGCAAACCCCGACGTCGGCAAACAGGCCGCGCTCGAAGACACAGAAAAAGTCATCGAGTCGCTCGAAGGCGCGGACATGGTCTTCGTCACGACCGGACTTGGCGGCGGCACGGGAACCGGCGCGGCTCCAATCATCGCGAGTCTTGCCGCGGAATTGGGTGCGCTTACCGTAGCCGTTGTTACAAAGCCGTTCGCTTTCGAAGGACGCAAGAGATTGTCGCAGGCCGAACGCGGGTTGCTGGATCTCAAAGAATGCGTCGATACCGTCATTACCATTCCGAACGAACGATTGCTGGCCACGCTGGAACGCGGAACCAGCCTGTTCGATGCGTTTCGCATCGCCGATGACATCCTTCGTCAGGCAGTTCAAGGCATCTCTGATCTGATCACCGTTCCCGGCCTCATCAATCTCGACTTCGCCGACGTGAAAACGGTGATGCACGGCATGGGAATGGCGCTGATGGGCACTGGAATGGCATCGGGCGAGAACCGCGCCATCGAGGCGGCGAAACGCGCCATCTCCAGCCGCCTCCTCGAAGAGACATCCATTCAAGGTGCGCGCGGCGTGTTGATCAACATCACCGGCGGGCCAGACCTGCTGTTGCACGAGGTCAGCGAGGCCTCGAGCATTATCCACGATGCCGCGGACTCGGAGGCCAACATCATCTTCGGCGCGGTTCTTGACGAAACGATGAAAGACGAAGTGAAGATCACTGTCATCGCGACGGGATTTGATCGCGCCGGACATGCGGCGAGCGCGAACGCCCTCGCGGCGGCGGCCAGTCCGAAGATGCCATCGATTCCTCCGGCGCCGGATCTCGAGATCCCCGCGTTCCTCAGGCGCGCCAGCGCGAAGTGACGTCTGGAGATTCGGGGACGCACACCTGAACTGCGGTGTGCGTCCCCGAATCTCCAGGCAACAGTTGTCAGAACCCGGAGCGCAGCGACGGGCTTCGGGCCGTAACGTATAATTCGACCAATGCTCGATGAACTTCGCTCCATTGTCGGCGCCGATCACGTTCGCACCGACGCCGACAGCATTCGAGAGAACAGTACCGACGCGACGAAGGTGTTCCATCCTGCCGACGTCATCGTTTTCCCGAACACCACGGCTGAGGTGGCAGAGATCGTCAGACTCGCGAATCGCGAAAAAATTCCAATCGTGTCGCGCGGTGGTGGTGTCGGTTTTTCGGGAGGCGCCGTTCCGATCCGAGGCGGAATCGTGGTCTCGATGCGAAGGATGAATCGGATTCTGGAGGTCAACCCCGTCGATCTTGTTGCCGTCGTCGAATCCGGTGTGATTACGGAGGACCTCCACAAAGCGGCCGAAGCCAAGGGACTCTTTTACCCGCCGGACCCCGCCAGTCTCAAACAATCCACGATCGGCGGCAATGTGGCGCACAATGCCGGCGGCCCGCGAGCCTTCAAATACGGCGTGACGCGTCAGTATTTGCTCGGTGTCGAAGTTGTGCTCGCGAACGGTGACATCGTGAGGAGTGGTGGACGCGTCGTCAAAAACGCCGTCGGTTATGATCTGACGAACCTGATGTGTGGCTCCGAAGGAACTCTCGGCATCGTAACGAAACTCACGATGCGGTTGCTTCCCAAGCCGGAGTCGTCCGCGACGATCATGGCTCTGTTCAAGTCCGTCCGCCGTTGCGCGGCGGCCGCCACAGGCTTGATTGAAGCGAAGATCATTCCGTCGAAGCTCGAACTCATCGACGGACAATCTCTGGCGGCCATTCGCCAATACCTCAAGGATGAAAAAATCCTGACCGCTTGCGATCTTCCGGAATCCGCGGGGGCACTGCTTCTCATCGAAGTCGATGGAGATCAAGCTGCGGTGGAGCGGTCGATGAACGAAGTTCAACGCGTCGTCACCACTGCCGGCGGGGAAATCCGTTCGGCCGCAAATCCAGACGATCTTTGGGCGATCCGGCGTTATATGTCGCCCGCGGTCGGACGGCTTCGCCCGAACAAGATCAACGAAGACATCGTCGTGCCGCGGTCACGCGTCGGTGACTATCTTGCCGCGATGGAGCGCTTGCAGACGGCGTCCGGCCTGATGATTGTCTGTTTCGGTCACGTCGGCGACGGCAACATCCACGTCAACCTGATGGCCGACCTTTCGACGGAAGCCGAACGCGAAGCCGCCGAGAGCGTCAAGCGGCGAATCTTCCAGATCGCCGTCGAGATGGGCGGAACCATTTCAGGTGAACACGGCATCGGCATGATGAAGTCGGAATTCTTGCCGATGGCGTTGACGGTCGAGTCCATCGAAGCGATGAAACGCATCAAGCTGGCGCTGGATCCGAACGGGATCATGAATCCCGGAAAGATCTTTCCTACGTAACCCGCGCAACTTCTCCCAGATTGGAATCGGGCTTCTTCCGCAGAATCGCGGCGACCAACAGCGTCACAACCAGGCCGACGGGGAACGGTTCCATGAAGGTCATCGCGGCATTAAAGAACGGATTCGCGTATAGCTCCTTAACTTTGTTGATCTGCTGCAGCTGGGCCTCGATCTCCTGTGGACTGGCGCCCGACGCTTTGGCCCGCTCGGTCATTGATGCCGAGTACTTGTCCATAAAGTCGGGCATGAAGTTGAAATACAGGATTTCCCAGGCAACGACGTAACACGTGCAGGACAAGACCGTGATGAGTATGCCCACCGTGAAGGCGCGACCGAACGTAATCGATCCGCCGGCGACGATATCGCGGTAGGACCGGACGCCGAAGAACACCATCATCAGCGATAGGACGATTGTGGCGTACCCGAGGACTTCAGCCGCGCCGAACCCTATTCGATCGGCGAAGGGCACCGTGCCAAACATCAGCGCTGCCGAAATTGCCCCTGAGATCAGCCCGAACTTGAGAACCGTTTTCTTCATGGTGATTGAACCTCCGGACCGAACCATAGGGTCCCGCGCGAATTCTGTCGTCATACTTTAAGGTGATTTTGCATCCACACTAGAAAAATCACCCTTTCCGGCGATTAACTCCGAATTACGAGACGGAGGAAAAACCCGGAGTGTTTCTGGAAATGTTCCACCGGAGTTTTTCCTCCGTCCCAAATTAGGGAATCAGTCCCAGTTCTTTTCCAATTTGGACAGCCTGGGTGCGGCGTTTGGCGCTCAGCTTGTCGAAGAGGCGACTCGAGTGGGTCTTGACGGTGTTCTCGCTGACGAAGAGCGTCTCGGCGATTTCGCGGTTGCTCAATCCCCTGGCGATCAGCTCGAGGATCTCGAGTTCCCTTCGCGTCACGCCCAGCTCAGCAAGCTTCTTCTCGTTTAGCGCAAACTCGGAGGGGGCAGGGATCTCCCGAACCACGATCTTTTCGGCCGGCCGGGTCAGTTTCAATCCCAGCCAAATGCCAAGACCGGCAAACAAAGCCGCGATCAAGCCGCCATAAATCTCGATCGAATGATCGACGATTAGAAACCGGTACTCCATCCATTTCAGCGCGACGATCAGCAAGCCGCTAAACAGGCCATAAATGAAAACGTGTCGTTTCATTACCGTGGCCGCGCATTATATCGCCGCAGTGCTCCATCCCGACGTCTTCGTCGGTCGGAATACCTGCGCTGGAACTCCGCAATGCTGCCGAAAAAATCGCCGCCGGCATGATTCAGAATGTTTCGAAGCGCGTGCCTCTCAAGCTACAATGGGAAAAAAGAGCGGCGAAAAATTTCTTGATCGACAATTGAGGAGCTGGTTATGCCAAGTCGTGATCCACTTTGTGAGAAGGAATTGGCGTCATACATCCGCGCCGGCGCGGAGAGGCGGCCGGAGCAGGCATTCGGCGACTACTTCAGAGGTCAGAACGCGTCCTGCGCGCTGGGCGCTGCCTACGACGGCATGTATCACGTGCCGGGCGATCCGTCCAAAATGCGCCCGACGCGAGATCTCGATCGCATGTTTGATTGTCTGGAAGCGCTGCGCCAGTGTCCCGCCGAGGGTTGCACGAAAAAACTGGGGCTGGCGTCGGTCATCGTCCATTTGAACGACGATCACACCTGGTCGCGCGAACAGATCGCCGATTGGATCGCCGGTGAGTCCGCGCCCGCGCCTTTGCAGCACTGAACCTAGGTCGTATACTCGGCGTTGATTTTGATGTACTGCTCCGTGAAATCGCAGGTCCAGACGCGCGCGGAGCCTGCTCCGCAATGCAGAACGACCCGGATGAGGATTTCCTTCGATCGGAGCCGCTGCTGAGCTGCGGCAAGATCTCCACCCGCCAGCGGAATGTCGTCGATGTAGAGTTCGACCTGATCGTTTTCAAGTGGAACGCCCGAATTTCCGATCGCCGCGATAAGGCGTCCCCAGTTCGGATCGCATCCGTAAATCGCGGTCTTGACCAGCGGCGATCGAGCGATCGTCCTTCCAATTTCCCGCGCCGCTTCGTCGCTGGGCGCTCCTTCGACAATCAGCTCCACAAACTTCGAGGCTCCCTCTCCGTCGCGAGCGATGGCCTTGGCTAATTCCTGACAGACGGCTGTCAGCTGGTTCATAAATTCTTGGGGACTCGGTGTGACGTCGGACGATCCATTTGCAAGAACGGCGACCGTATCGTTTGTAGAAGTGTCTCCGTCGACCGTCATGCAATGAAACGAGCGATCGACGGCGTGTCGAAGCGCCTTATCCAACTGCGGAAAATCAATCCGTGCGTCCGTCAGGATGAACGTGAGCATCGTCGCCATGTTGGGATGGATCATCCCCGCGCCCTTCGTGAAACCGACAATTCGCACGCCTCCCGCGTCGGCAGAAGCGATTTTCGGAAACGTATCCGTGGTCATGATCGCGCGAGCGAACGTTTCCGCATTCTCCGCGCTCAAGGATTCGATCAGCTGCGGCATCGCGGAACAGATCCGATCGGCGGAGAGAGGCCTGCCAATGACGCCGGTGGATGAAATCAGTATCTCCGCCGGAGGACAATCGAGGCGTCGTGCGAGCTGCCCGGCGCAGGTTTGCGCGACCTTCAAACCATCCTCGCCCGTTGAGGCGTTCGCATTGCCGGAGTTCACGAGAATCGCTCGAGCGGAATGTCCGGACTGGAGGAGATTCGACCTGGAAAGCAGAACAGGAGCCGCCGGAAATGCATTCTTCGTGAACACCGCGGCGGCGGTCGCGCGGCGGGCCGAGTAAATCAGGCCAAGATCCAGTCCCTGTTTCTTAATTCCCGACGCGACAGCTGCGGCTTTGAAACCCTGAGGCAGTTGCATAGATGTGTTCGAGTTTAACTCTTGACGGACTCTCAATTCATAGCAATCATACGAGCCCATGAGGGATATTCGTCCGGACTTGATCGAACGACTCGAGTACCTCAGAGTGCGGCGTGACCAGATCATTGAACGATCGGCGCGCGCAATTGAAGAAATCGATCGTCAGGAGCAGATCGTCCGCTCGCTACTGGATGCCGAAGGATCCCGGTTCGGAGTCAACCCCGAAGTAATCCCCATTTTTTGGAATGACAAACCGCTCGTTTAAAACCGAGACTTAGGCGCGCGTCGATTTGTACGGCTCCGGGCGAAGGAGCTCCATGTGCCCTCCGGGATTTCGAACCGGCCTGAACCCGAACTTGTCGTAAAGACCGTGAGCATCCCTCGTGACCAGTGAGAACCGGCGGAGATTCTGCAGGTCCGGATGCGCGCAGACGGTCTGAATCAGCCAGTAGCCCAAGCCCTGCTGTCGATAATCTTCCAGGACATAAACGTCACAGAGATAAGCAAACGTAGCACGGTCGGTTATCACGCGAGCCAGGCCGATCTGCCGGCCGCCGTCGAGCAGCGAGAAGCAGAGCGAACCATTCAGGGACCTGGCGACAATTTCCCGGGGGATTCCTTCCGCCCAATACGAGCGTGTCAAATACCTGTGCACGGCGTCGACGTCGAGCATCTCGGGATCGGTTGTGATGCAAAACGAGTCCCGCCGCCTTTCAAAGTGAGACGTGCTTTCAGTCATTCTTTGGCTCGATCGATTTCACAACCACAGCGGTTCCGTATGCGAGCACTTCCGTCACGCCGTTCATGATCTCTGTGGCATCGTAACGAACACCAAGAACCGCATTTGCTCCAAGCTCGGCAGCATGAGTCAGCATGCGCTCAAAAGCGTCGCTGCGCGTGTTCTCGCAGAGTTCGCTGAAAAGACTGATGTCTCCGCCGACCAGCGTCTGCAGCGAAGCGCCGACCGTCCCAACGATGGACCTGGACCGCACAACAATTCCGCGCACCAGTCCGAGATTGCGGATCACTTCGAATCCGGTCAACTCAAATGTTGTGGTCACCATGGCGTGAGATACGGCGCCACTCATTCGTGTGTGTGTCCGGGGTCCGGAATCGGCACCAAGCTTGTGGCCGCACGACGCGCAGAAGTTCGCCGTTTCCATGTTTTCGAAATTGCAGTTGGAACATCGCTTCATGTCAGTCTCCTCGCTCAGGCTTACAATGACACCATGACCGAAATCGGCCGCCGCCTCAAGGGATTCATCATCGCCGTCCTGATTACCGTTGCGGCAATGTACATCCTCATCGCGCTTGGTTCAAGGTCACCGAGGTTGTCCCCGGAAGGAATCGGAACCGCGTCCGTCTCAGTGGGCAGTGACGGACGTCTGAATAATGGAATAAGCATCATTGCTCTCGCCCTCGACGAAGAACTGGTTCCCGATCTTGCGAAAGCCCCGCCGCGAACTCCGGGCAGCATGACCGGCGTCAGCGATCGGCTTATTTTCGTAACAACGGACACTCCGGTACGCGTCAGCGAAGCATCGATCCGGGGCCTGCGCGTCCGGATTCTCGCCGGTCCCTCGAAGGGCAGAGTGGGCTGGGTTCCGTCCGAATGGGTGAAGCCCTCGAATTAGCCTTGCCGGCGGCTCCCTTCATCGAGTACGAAAGCCTTCGACCGCTGCATCCGCAAAAGCGGCTCATTCAGGTAACGAATAAGCGGCGTCATCGTCTCGAAGGTGTCCACAACCGTTTTGTAAAAACGAGGAGCGGTTGCCTGCTCCGGCGGCAACGTCCGCCCGGCAACGTACTGTTTGTATTTCAAATACTCCGCCGCCGGATGTTCTTCGGAGAATCCGCGAGGAATACGGCTCAATTGCTCACCTCGAAGTTCGCCGAACATTTTGCGGAACGGTTTTGCCTTCACAATGCGGAACAGAGCGTCGGAGTTCTCTGCGATATGAGAGCGGATCGCGTTCAGATCCTCGGACATCGGCATGTAGACACCGCCGCCGATGAATAACTCGGTCGGCGCAATGTGAAGGTAGAAGCCTGCCCCCTGATGCTTCTCCAGGCCGCGTCTCGGAAATATAACCGCCGCGTGTGTTTTGTAAGGGGATTTGTCCTTTGAAAATCGAGTATCGCGGTAGATGCGATAAATGGACGCCTTGGGCGTTGCTACCATTTCCGGAGCGAACCTGCCGAAATCGCCGGCAAGGGTCTGGACCAGTTCTTCGAGCGGCGTCTTGACGGCGCTCTCGTAAAGAGCCTTGCGCTCCTGAAACCATTCGCGGTTGTTGTTCCGCTTCAACGATCGCAGGAAGCGCAGGCCCGCTACGGGGAAGGAAGAAAAGCGATGCGCGTTCACTCAGAACGTTCCTTCGTCGGCTGACGGGCCGTAAACGGAGGGCACCAGAATGTTGTTCAGCCGCAGATAAACGCCCAGTTGGGCGCGATGATGAATCAGATGATTCATGCAAAACATGCGCAGGACCGTGACGCGCGGCATCGTCATGATGGTTTGACCCGCGCGCAGCAAGGACCAGTTCTTCATCAAATGTTCGTCGGTTGCGCCTGCGACCGCGCGGCGTGATTCGTCGCGGTTTCTGGTGAAGATGTCGAGCAGTTGGGTTCTGGAAGTCGCGATGGTGGGTTGAACCGGTGGTCCTCCGGGCGGCATGAAGTCGAGCGAGTCCTGATTGATCGTCGGAACCGCCCAACCTACAAGCTCCGCGACGTGCCCTGCCAATCGTCCGAGCGGCATCGACTTCTCGTGCGGTTTCCAGGACAGCTTGTCTTCGGGAACTCGTTCAAGTGTTTTTTGAACGCTGATCATCTCGTGATCGAATTCGGGCAAGAACAATTCGCTGAGTTTCATCGTCGATCCCCTTTCGCCTACACCATCTTACCGCAGTCGTGAAATGGTATGATGCCGACCAAATGTCGATCAGCATGAAGGCGGATACACCTGCAACCGCGCCGTCGCTTGTTCGAGCGATGACGCGATGGGACCTGACGGCGCTCGCCGTCAACGGGATCATCGGCGCCGGCATTTTCGGACTTCCTGCAACTGCCGCGAAGCTTCTGGGCTATGCGAGTCCCCTCGGTTTCATTCTGTGTGCCGCGGTTGTGTTTGTTTTCGTCTTGTGCTTTGCGGAAGTGGCGAGTCATTTCACTGAAACGGGCGGACCTTACATCTATGGCCGGACGATCTTCGGTTCGTTCGTCGGTTTCGAGGTCGGATGGTCCGTCTGGCTCGCGCGGGTCAGCGCATTCGCGACGAATTCGAACATCTTCGTCGCCTACCTCGCGTTCTTTGTTCCGCAAGTCGGGACGGGCGTAGCGCGCGCCGCTCTCCTGATCGCCGTACATGCGATGCTGGCCGCCATCAACATCCGTGGAGTCAGCGGCGGCGCCAAATTCGGCGTGGTGTTCGCGGCGGCAAAGCTTGTAGCGTTGATCCTCTTTGCGACGATCGGTCTGGTCTACGTCGATTGGGGACGCGTCTCGGCATTGACCATTCCCCAGAACGCAAACTGGGGCGTCGCGATTCTCGGACTGATCTACACCTTCACGGGTTTTGAGTATGCCGTCATTCCTGCCGCTGAAGCCCGTGATCCGCGGCGTGATTTGGGATGGGCGCTGGTGTTTGCCTTAACGGTGTGCGCCCTCATTTATCTCGGCGTTCAGGTCGTGACGCTCGGAACTCTGCCGATCAACGATCTGATCGCATCCGCGCGGCCTCTGGCTGACGCCGGACGCAACTTTCTCGGTCCTGTCGCCGGCGCGATGATCTCGCTGCTCGCCTGTGTTTCCGTTATCGGGAATCTCAGCGCGCTGATGCTCGTTTCACCGCGCCTGACTCTGGCTTTCGCCGAGAAAGGCGACTTTCCCCGCATCTTCGGCCGGCTTCATGCGGCGTACGGAACGCCGATCGTCTCAATTCTCTTTTTCGCGGCGATCGGTTCGATCCTGGCCATCTACGGAACCTTCGAGTGGCTCGTGCTGCTCAGTGTGCTGGCTCGGCTCGGCAATTACATCGTGACTTGTGCGGCAGCACCGATCCTTCGGAAGAAATCTGCGGAGGGCCCGAAATTCAGGCTTCCTTTCGGCGCGGTCATTCCACTGATCGGAATGGGACTCTGCGTGTGGCTCTTCTTCAAGGCGCCCAATGAGAACAAACTCGCATTCCTTTCTGCCTGCGTGGCGGGGGCGGGGCTGTACCTTGTCCGGAAGCTCCGGTTCAACTGATGATCGCTGCTCCGGAAACCGAGGAACGGACGGATGAAGAGGAAGAGCTGGAGAAGCTCTACAACGTCATCATCCTCAACGATGACGATCACACCATTGATTACGTCGTGGAGATGCTCCAGGCCGTATTCGGATTTGACGTTCAGACAGCGCTCGATCGGACCATGGAGGCGCACAACACCGGAAGCAGCGTTGTATGGACGTGCGGGCTGACGGAGGCGGAGAAGAAGCGGGACCAGGTTCACGCATACGGCCCTGATTGGCGAATGCCGAATAGTCACGGTTCCGTCACTGCTTTGGTCGAGCCTGCGTAATCCTTGGCACCGTGCAAGTCTGGTATCCTAGTCATTCATGAGTGACGGCAAGAATCTGCCTGGGAGCCTGAACCTCCCATTCGTCGAGACGCTCTATGAGCGATTCCTGCAAGACCCGGATTCGTTGACCGCCGACTGGCGAAATTATTTCCGCGGCCTGTCCGACGGAACCTCATCCGCTCGGCGTCAGACGATCGCTCCAACGTTCAAGCCTTCGAGTATTTTCAATCCTTCCGATGGAAACGGTTCCAGAACGAAAGACGTCACGGATGCGATTCTTCAGGAACGCGTCGACCAGCTGATCCGGAATTACCGGGTCCGCGGACACATCGTTGCTCGAGTCGATCCGCTCGACGTTCCGCGCGCCAAGCCGCCGGAACTCGATCCGGAGTTCTGGGGCTTTACGGATGCCGACATGGATCGCAGGTTCGTGTGCCAGAGCATGCGAAGCGACGGCGCGCTGACGTTGCGCGAGATCATTGAGCGTCTGCAAAACACGTATTGCCGGTCGATCGGTGTGCAGTTCATGCACATCGACGAACTGTTCGTCCGACAGTGGCTGCAGGCGCGCATGGAGGCGACGTCGAATCACATCACGCTGAGCCGTTCCGAGCAGCTTCGCATCCTCACTCGTCTCACGGACGCCGTCATTTTCGAGGAATTCATTCGCAAGAAATTCATCGGCGCCAAAAGTTTTTCGCTGGAAGGCGCGGAAAGCCTGATTCCGCTTCTTGGACTTTCGATAGAGTTGGCCGGGGCCGAAGGTATCGCGGAAATCGTCATCGGAATGGCGCATCGCGGCCGTTTGAATGTGCTGGCGAATATTGTGGGCAAGAGTCCGCGTCAGATTTTCCGTGAGTTCGCCGATCTCGACCCGGATCTCTACGTGGGCCGCGGCGACGTGAAGTACCACCTCGGCTACAGTGGCGACTGGAAGACCGCCGCAGGCGAAACCGTACATCTCTCGCTGTGCTTCAATCCGAGTCACCTCGAGTTCGTGAACCCGGTCGCCCTCGGCCGCATGCGCGCCAAACAGGATCTCGCCGGCGACGTCGATCACAAACGCGGCATGGTGATTCTGATTCATGGCGATGCCAGCTTTGCCGGCGAAGGCGTCGTGCAGGAGACCTTGAATCTCAGTCAGCTCGAGGGTTACTCGGTTGGCGGCACGCTGCACATCGTTATCAACAATCAGATCGGATTTACGACGTCGCCGGATCAAACGAGGTCGAGTCCGTATGCGACGGATGCGGCGAAACTGCTCCAGATTCCAATTTTTCACGTGAACGGCGAAGATCCGGAGGCAGTCGCTCAAGTGGTTCGATTGGCGATGGACTTCCGCCGGACGTTCAAGCGCGACGTGGTTGTCGACATGTATTGCTATCGGCGACTCGGCCACAACGAAGGCGATGAGCCGACCTTCACTCAACCCGTCCTGTATCACCGGATCCAACGCCGGAAACCTGTACGCGAAGGGTACCTCGAGCATCTTCTAAAACTTGGCGGCGTGACACGAGAAGAAGCGGATGAAATCGCGGTGGGCCGTCAGGAGCATTTGGAGAAGGAGTTGAAGCAGGCGACGAGCGCCACGTACAGAGTGCCGTCGGATCTGCCGAGAGGTTTGTGGGATGGATATCTCGGAGGTTTGGAAAAGGACGTCGAAGAAGTCGACACCAGCTTCGCCCGCGATCAACTGGCTCAATTGCTTGACGCCCAGACACGCTTTCCCGAAGGGTTTCATCCTCACCCGAAGATCGTCGTCGCCACCAGCCATCGTCGTGAAATGGCGCGCGGAGAGCGGTCGCTGGACTGGGCTGCGGCGGAATCGCTCGCATTCGCGACGCTGGCATTCGAAGGTCGTCCGGTGCGCCTGTCGGGGCAGGATGCGGAGAGAGGTACTTTCAATCACCGTCACGCGGTGCTGCACGATTACGAGGATGGACACACGTACATGCCGTTCGAGAACCTCGCGGCGGGACAGGGGCCGGTGTCGATATACAACAGTCCGCTCTCGGAAGTTGGCGTGTTGGGATTCGAATACGGTTACAGCCTCGATTGTCCGGACGGTCTGGTGATGTGGGAAGCGCAGTTCGGTGACTTCTGGAACGTCGCACAACCCATCGTCGATCAATTCATTGCTGCCGCCGAGGAGAAATGGCGGAGGCTGAGCGGCATCACGCTTCTGTTGCCGCACGGCTTCGAAGGCATGGGACCGGAGCATTCGAGCGCGAGAATCGAACGCTTCCTGCAGATGTCTGCGGACGACAATATTCAGGTCGTGGTTCCGACAACGCCCGCCCAGTTGTTTCATTGCCTGCGGCGTCAGGTCCTGCGCCGCTGGCGGAAGCCGCTGGTTGTGTTTACACCGAAGAGCCTGCTGCGCCATCCCCGCGTCGTTTCGTCGCTGGACGATCTCGCGAACGGCCGGTTCGAGCGAATCCTGCCGGATAATCTCGGCGAGCGCAGTAAAGACATCACGCGCATCCTGTTATGTTCGGGGAAAATCTATTTTGAACTGGAGCAGGCGCGTGAGAAGTTGAACCGCCCGGATGTCGCGATTCTTCGGGTCGAGCAACTCTACCCGCTGCCGGACGACACGATCCACTTCGCTCTGCGAATGTATAAGGAGGGTACGCCGGCAATCTGGGTGCAGGAAGAGCCGGCGAATATGGGCGCCTGGCAGTACCTGCGCGTCCGGTTCTGTCACAAGCTGGTTGGGCGATTTCCATTCAGCGCGATCTCGCGACCGGCGTCCGCCAGTCCCGCAACAGGTTCGCATAGCGCACACAAGAAAGAGCAGGAACAAATCATCAGCGCCGCGTTTGGTTAGCCGGTGTTGCACAGCAAGGATGAATGATTATGGCGGTAGAGCTTGTTGTTCCGTCTGTTGGCGAGTCGATCAACGAAGTGGAAATTGGAGACTGGCTCAAGAACGAAGGCGAGCACGTGGACGCCGACGATCCCGTGGTCGTGATCGAAACAGACAAAGTCAATGTCGAATTGCCGGCGCCCGCCGCCGGAACGATCAAAACCGTTCTCAAACACAAGGGAGACAAGGCGACTGTCGGTGACGTGATCGGTTATCTCGAAGAAGGCAGCGCCGCGTCAACGCCTGAAATCAAGCCGCTGCGCGAAGAAGTTCAATCGGCTCGCCCCTCAGTTACTCCGGCTCCGGGCGTCGAGCCGTCCATCTCAACGCCTGCGACAACCGCGGCGTCCGCGCCGGCCAAACCGCCCGTGTCTCATGGTTCCGAGGGGCGAAGCGAAGAAGTCATTCCGATGACGCCCATCCGCCGCCGCATTGCCGAGCGTCTGGTTGAAGCGCAGAAGTCGGCCGCCTTGCTGACGACATTCAATCAAATCGACATGTCGGAAGTCATCGCTCTTCGGAAGAAACACCAGGACGCTTTCTTAACCCGATTCGGGATCAAGATCGGTTTCATGTCGTTCTTTGTGAAGGCGTCCATCGAAGCCTTGAAGACGGTGCCGCAAATCAACGCGGAAATCCGCGGTCATGACATCGTTTATCGCAACTATTTCGACATCGGAATCGCCGTCGGCGGCGGCAAAGGGTTGGTCGTCCCGATCATCCGCAATGCGGAGCGTTTGAGTTTCGCCGAAATCGAAACGACGATTTCCGACTTCGCAAAAAGAGCGCTGGAAAACAAGCTTCGTGTCGAAGAACTGCAGGGCGGAACCTTCACCATCAGCAACGGCGGAATTTACGGATCCATGCTGTCGACGCCGATCGTGAATCCACCGCAGAGCGGCATTCTTGGATTGCATGTCATCGAAGACCGCCCGGTCGCGGTGAACGGACAGGTCGTGATTCGTCCGATGATGTACGCCGCCCTCACGTACGATCACCGAATAGTTGACGGCCGCGAAGCCGTCACATGCCTCAAACGGATCAAAGATCTGATTGAAGAACCCGCGAGAATGCTGCTCGAGATTTGAGCGCGAAAAATTTGAGCCACAAAAACAAAACGGAGCGACTCGGCCATTCGGCTGGTTCGCTCCGTTATGTGCGTGGAAGCGCGTTTTCTTAATGATCTTCGATCTGAGTAATCCTTTGCTCTGTTGACTTCCTTGTCAGCGAATTCTCCTAATTCGCTACCAATCCTTGGTGAGAGAGATCGTAAAACTGCGTCATGACCCTGCGAATGGTACTATCGTCCCGGCCTTTCCGAAAATCATTGCCAGGGCTGGCTGAACGGGCTCAAATGAGGCGATTTCTTCAACGGGTTCACCCCCAGGTCGACGAAACGCATAGCGATTAAACCAGAGCGCCCGAATGCCGGCGTTTCGGGCGCCGCAAATATCCGTTTCCCACGAATCGCCGACCATGACGCTTTGGGACGCAGCACACTCGAGTCGTTCGAGTGCAATTCGAAAGATCTCGGCATCAGGCTTCGTGTGGCCGCACTCTTCCGACGTCACCATCTGGTCGATGACCAAACTGAGGCCGCAAACTCGAAGCTTGGCGCGTTGTTCTGCCAGCAGATTGTTGGTCACGATTCCAATCTTCGCGCGGGAGTGAATGTGAGTCAAAAGCGTCAAAGCCCCTGGAACTGCCCGTTGAAAACTCCGATACCTTTCACGGTGAAGAACGGCGGACCGGCCGGCTAGTTCGTCGCTCGCGTTTACGCCGCAGAATTTGAAAATGCCGCGCATCCGATTGATTCTCGCTTGATCCTGCGTCAAACGTCCGGCGAGCACTTCGGTGTGGAGGACTTCAAGCAGGCGCCGATGTTCGAGCAGAATGTCGTCGAGGCTCCGTGTTTGAAGCGATGCATGATCACGCCGCAGCCGGTCGAGCGAATGGGCGACGGAGGCGGAATGATCGAACAGCGTGTCGTCCAGATCGAAGAGAACGGCTTTAACAACGCTCATCGCTGCGGCACGAACTCCGCGTATAGATCCGGCGCGGGCGTCAGGACGCTCAGGGAGTTCTTGGCTTCGATGGCTTCTCGTGTGAACTGCATTAAGTTACGATCATCAGGATGGACCGCGGTTCCCAAACTCAGCTTCCGGCGGCCGTTGTCATGGTACGGCCCGCGGCGTTCGGCTTCAACCCTGAAACGGCGGCGACCAACTCGTTTCAAAAACAGAACGCGGAACTTAGCCGTCGCGAAGTGCAAATTCGCGCAAAGAGAGAGTTCGACCTCATGGTTGAACGCTTGTCGGCCGCCGGTGTGGATATCCTCGTGATCGAAGATACGGAGTCACCGCCAAAACCCGACGCCGTATTTCCAAACAACTGGATTTCGTTTCACGATGACGGGACGGTTGTCTTGTATCCGATGTTTGCGCCCAGCCGTCGTCCCGAACGGCGCCGCGACATCATCGATCGGGTCGAGACCAGCGGCTATCGGGTGACGCGCGTCATCGACATCTCGCATCATGAGACCGCCGGCAGATATCTCGAAGGCACCGGTAGCGTGGTTTTCGACCATGCGCAGCGTCTGGCATACGCGAACATTTCGGCAAGGACCCATCCGGATGTGCTCAACGAGCTGTGCAAGGCCTTGAACTATTCGCCCGTCACTTTTCGTGCTGTGGACGCCCGCGGCCGAGAGATCTACCACACGAATGTGATGATGACGATCGGTGATGGGTTCGTGGTGTTGGGTGGGGATTCCATTTCAGATTCCGTCGAACGAAATCTCGTCATGCAGAGGCTTCAGGCAAGCGGACGCGAAGTGTTGCTGATTGACTTCCCTCAACTCGACCGTTTTGCGGGAAACATTCTGCAGTTGCGCAGCAGAGCCGGCGGCACCGTGGTTGCGATGTCGAACGCAGCGTTTCTCGCGTTCACACCCCGGCAGCGGAGCGTGATGCAGAAGTACGGAACGATTGTCGAATCGCCGATTCCGATTATCGAAGCAACCGAAGGGGGGAGCGCTCGCTGCATGCTGGCGGGAATCCATCTTCCCAAGTGATCGCGAGTGGCCGCAGTCCGTTCGCAGCAGGTACGTCAATGCGATATCACGCCCTGGCTTGTGACTACGATGGAACGCTGGCGCACCATGGCTCTGTCGACCGAACAACAATGGATGCGCTTGAGAGTGTCCGCGCATCCGGCCGCAAATTGCTGTTGGTTACCGGCAGGGAACTCGGCGATCTTTTTCGCGTGTTTCCGAGGCCCGAGATCTTCGACCGGATCGTTGCCGAGAACGGCGCCTTGCTGTATCGCCCGTCCACGCGCGAGGAGAAGCCACTCGCCGAACCGCCTCCCCGGGAGTTTGCGGAGAAGCTGATCGCAAGGGGTGCGGAACGCGTGTCGGTAGGCCGGGTCATCGTGGCCACGTGGGAGCCATACCAAAAATTGGCATTGGAGGTGATCCATGAAATGCAGCTCGAGCTCCAGGTCATCTTCAACAAAGGCGCCGTCATGATTCTGCCGTCCGGCATCAACAAAGCATTCGGATTGACCCACGCCCTTGAAGAGCTGTGTTTGTCGCCGCACAACGTCGTCGGTGTAGGCGACGCAGAGAACGACCATGCCTTTTTGGCGCTGTGCGAGTGCTCCGTAGCCGTTGCCAACGGGCTGGAGATGATCCGGCAGCGCGCAGATTTCGTGACGAAGGGTGATCACGGATCAGGCGTTCAGGAATTGATCGAGGCGATGTTGTCGTCGGATCTGAAAATGATCGAAGATCGTTTGCGCACCAAAGTCGTCCTCGGACACGACGCCAACGGCCGCGAGGTCAGTATCAAACCGTATGGGACGAATATCTTGATCATCGATTCGCCAGGCGGCAAGTCGACGGTTGCGACGGCGCTGCTTGAAAGTCTGGCCGGACAGAAATACCAGTTTTTGATTATCGATTCGGAAGGTGGTTATTCCACGTTCGAACACGCGATCCTGCTCGGCGATCGTCAGCGGCCGCCAAGCGTTACCGAGGTGCTCGACGTGATCGGCAAGGTCAATCAGAGCGCCACGGTCAATATTACCGGTCTGGATATACACGAGAGACCCCGGTTTTTCGAAATGCTGTTGCCGCGGATTCTGGAGCTTCGCGGGAAAACCGGAAGGCCGCACTGGGTGCTCATCGATCGAAGTGATCAGATTTGGCCGCCGCAATTGGAATCGGCGGCTTCAAGTCGGGCTCAGGAGATGTACGGGTTTGCGTTTGTCACGCCGGATGAAACGTTGTTGAACCGCTCCGTTCTCTCGATGGTCGACTGGGCGATCACTAAAGGTGATGCGCCGGGCGAGGCGCTGTCGTTGTTGCGTCGCGGTTCTTGAGAGAACCGTGGCGGGAAAATCCAGACGTTGATTTTCCCACCACACCATTCCTTCATTGCGCGCGACGCGAATCTGCGGTGGGCCCCTTCGAGGCGGTGTATGCGGCGATGTTCAGCAGGTCGTCAACCGACAGTTTTGCGACGACGCCTTTCATCAGATCCGACCACAGGCCTTTACGCGTTCCCTGCTGCATATCGAAAAGCTGGCGGACCATGTAACTCGGCGAGCGCCCCGCGATTCCGGGAACCGGTCCAAGACCTTCAAGGTCGGCTCCGTGACAAACCGCGCACTGCGTGGTCTTACCGCCGCCTGTGTTGACGAGCGCCTCACCTTTTTTAATGCTTCCCGGCGGAACATACGCGATGAAGCCGGATCGCGGGTTGCGGAGCAAGTCCGTGTCGTCCCCCTTCTCCGGGACTTCAACAATGCGTTGACCGATCGGTTCCCTGGCGGCCTGAGCGCCTTCGAGTGCGATGAACATTCCCGCGGCAATGCGAGTTTTCGGAACAGTGTCGGTTTCGACGACCCGGATCCAGGGAGTCCACTTCATCGATGAGAAATATGTGGCGGTCGCTTTGATCTCGTCATCGGTCATAGCCTTTGCAAATGCCGCCATTCGACCGGTATTCGCCTTTCGCGCATCCGCTGTTTTCCGGTTATCGTTCTTGAAGTCGGTCATCTGTTGAACGAAGTACGCATAGGGCAGTCCGGAAACCGCTGCGTTCTCCGGACGGCCTTTACCGTTGGGATAATGGCAAAGACTGCACGCCGTCACCTGTTTCTCGCGATTGCCGTGAGCGACGATTTCCGGCATCGTTGGATGATCTTCGGGGAACCAGTCCGCTGGGCCGAATCCGTCACGAATCTGTGCCAGCGTAAAGGTGAATTTGCTGCCTGCAACTTTCTGCGGTGAGTCTGCCGGAGGTTGGGCAGCTGCCGGAGCACCCCCCGCAGGCGGCGCCGGATTGGCCGCAGGCGCGCCGGGCGGCGTCGCGAAACCGTAAGCCCACGGCGGAGGCACCGCAGTGGATCCGGACTGTTCGGCGTACACAACTGCGGCCGCAATGATCAGGGATAAGGCGATTGTCAGGACGACGGCATTCCTCATGAGTGAACCTCCGGGTTTTCTTCTGAACACCGCACCTTATAACGCGATTGAATCGCTCGTTGCAACGGACACCGTACTTTAGAAGTATCCACCCGATCGATTCATGATCGACCACTCGTCGACGACTTCCTCGCCACGCAAGCAATAAATCCAGTCATAGAGATTCACGTTAGGATCGCAGTGCGGAGGAATGAAGCGAAGTTTGTCGCCGAGCCGGATACCTGTTGACGGTGATTCGAGCAGCAGCCGTCCATGCTCGTCGCCGGCAAACTCGTAGCGTACGCCGGTAACGTCGAAACACT
Organism: uncultured Solibacteraceae bacterium; assembly: GCA_964584785.1. Lineage (GTDB taxonomy): Bacteria > Acidobacteriota > Terriglobia > 20CM-2-55-15 > 20CM-2-55-15 > JAHFTY01. The sequence goes on along the minus strand of CAZPBY010000014.1, from coordinate 39,800 downwards.
GCGGGCCAAATGCGCGATCGGTTGCGAACGCCTTCAGTCCGGCATCGACGATCGCCTTTTGTTCCGATCGATGGATCACCGTCGATAGAACGAACAAAGCAGGCGTGAAGTCCTGGTGAACACCGAGATACTCGACGTCCATGAAGACGTAAGATCCCGCCTGCAGTTCCGTCAGACCTTCGATATCGGAATCGATGTTGTACGAACCGGTGCTGGCGCCCGTCATGATGCGGATTTCGTGGCCGTCCTTTCGGAGGACATCGCGCGTTTCGAGAGCCACGCGCCACGCATCGCGACACTTCTGCGATCGCGAGTTGAAGTCCGCGACGTGAGCGAGATGCCCGGCGTATGCGCAGATCCCGTCGAGTTCGAGATTACGGCTGCGGCCGATTGCCGTTGCGAGCGATCTTGCGGCGGAACCCGGCTTCACGCCCGTTCGGTTTTGTCCGACATCGAGATCGATCAGGACATGAATCGTCATACCGGCGCGTTCGGCAGAGCGTTGCAAATCGGCTGCGTTGTCCGGATCATCGACAACGACCATCGTGTCGGGAGCCTCCCGCAGCACGCCAAGCAATCGCTCAATCTTCGGCTCGCCGACCATCTCGGCCGTCACCAGCAATCCTCGAATGCCCGATCGCGCCATCACCTCAGCCTCGGCAATCGTCGCGACACAAATCCCGATCGCACCGCGACTCAACTGGCGTCGAGCAATCTCGACGCACTTGTGAGTCTTGGCGTGAGGTCTCAGAGCGATATTGCGTTCGGCGACAAACCGGCTCATTCGTGCGACGTTCTTCTCGAACGCCCCGAGATCGAGCACTAAAGAGGGAGTCGGCAATTCGCGGAAATTTTTCATGGGCGGAGTTTACCACCTGTCGATCCACCAATTAGATGGAGCACGTCCACGAGATGTAACTCTCAAATCAGTTACAAATCAGTGGAATGCGAGCATTTCCCACGCTTCCGGCCGTCGTTTGGAACATGGCAGGTTTATTGCTTCCTCCCTGTATGAGCCCAAGGAGGCATATCCATGAGGCAGGCCTTCGTTGCCTTCGCGTTCATCGCGTTGGCGGCGACGCCGTTGTTCTCGCAGAAGCGGTCGCATTCACGAAAGAAACCGCCGGTTTTAGAGAAGATGAGTGGAACGACAGCAACGGCCGTTGGCGCGGAGATGACGCAGGGATTGCTCAGTCCGTCCGAAAGCAAAGCAGGAGATCAGGTCGTACTCAGGCTGAAAGATGACGTGAAATCGAACGGACAGGTAGTCCTTCAAAAGGGAACAACGATCAACGGTGTGGTTCGAAAGGTCAGCTGGCTCGACGGAAAGACCGAAGCTTCGGGCGCGGCCCTCTCGATGTTGGAAATCGAATGGTTCACGCCTGCTTTTGTTGCCGGCTCGCATGAGTTGCTCATCGCCGTTCAATCGGTTTTACAGGCGAGCCGCGGCACACCGACCGGCATTGCAGGTGACCGGCCGGTACTCGAAAGCGCGGGCAGTGCGCTGACTGCGAGGACGAAGGCGGATTTACAGTTGAACAAGGCACTCATGCGAATGCCTACAGTTGTTCCGGCGGATGCGAAGACGGCGAAGTCGCTCGAAAGCAATTTCGGCGTCTCGGGAGACCAACTCTTTGTGACCGGTAATGGAGAAGTGGTGACCGCGGGTGGCTCCAAGGAATCGCTGGAGATTTTTTCTCATATGAATAACGACACTGTCATGACATCCGAAAGCAGGACTTTTGAAGTGTCCAGTGGCGCCCAGCTGCAGTTGCTCATAGGCGTCAAGAAGAATTGACGCAGAGCTCGATTTAAGGAGGTAAGTGTGAAACGCGTACTTCAATGGACAATGGCTCTTGGACTGACGTCGCTGCTTGCGGCATGCAGTCAGAACCGGGCTGATGCCAATGCAGATTTTGACAAACCGCCCGCGCCGGCCGCGCTCAAGGCCGCCGTTGAATCGAAGACAACGGTTCCGGACGGCACGAGACTGCGTGTGGCGTTGATCGACGGCGTGAGCACAAGCAAGAGCTCTCCCGGCGATGAGTTTCTCGCCAGCCTGGTCGATCCGGTGGTGATCGACGGCAGAACCGTTTTCGAAAAGGGAACGAAGGTTCGAGGCCGCGTGACGGACGTTAACGAGTCCGGCCGTGTGAAGGGCCGAGCCAGCATCCGGCTCGTCTTGACCAGCATTGCATGGAAGGGTAAGGACGTCGCCATCTCGACACGTCCATTCGTCGCTGTGGCCGAAAACACGAAAAAGCGTGACGCCGGAATCATCGGCGGTGGGGCCGGCGTCGGAGCGTTGATCGGTGGTATCGCCGGCGGCGGGAAAGGCGCTGCGGTAGGCGCAGCGGTTGGAGCCGGCGCGGGAACCGGTACAGTGCTCGCGACGAAGGGGAAGGAAATCAAATACCCGCCGGAGACCAAACTCAGCTTCACGCTCGCCAGCTCTGTGAAGATCTAGACGTCCCATCGGGGAGATTCGGGGACGCACACCTGAAATGCGGTGTGCGTCCCCGAATCTTCGCCGGCAAGCCCTACAGTTCGAGACTTCTCCAGCAATACCAGCTCGCGATACTTGCATACGGCCGCCACGGCGCGGCGATTTGATGGCTGGTATCCTTATCCGGCAGCTCATCTAATTTATACAGGTTGCGAATCGCGGTGCGGACGCCGAGATCGTCGTGAGGAAATACGTCGAGCCTTCCCAAAGAAAACATCAAGAACATCTGAGCCGTCCAGACGCCGATGCCTTTCACCCGGATCAATTCTTCGATCACTGCTTCATCGGATAACCGCCCCAACTTCTCGAGGCGCAAGTCGCCGGACGATACGCGCGCTGCCAGATCCAATAAATAAGCCGCCTTCTGCGAGGAAAGTCCCAGTGTACGCAGTTTCTCCGGAGTCAACCCGGCGAGACCTTCCGGTGAAAGTTTGTCGGGAGCGAAATAATCATGAAGGCGTTGACGGATCGATCGCGACGCGCTTCCGGAAATCTGCTGCGAGATGATCGAAGACACGAGGGCATGAAACCGATCACGCCGCAGTTTCAACCTATACGGACCTGCCCGTTGGATGAGGCCGCGCATCACGGGATCCGCGCGTCGAAGATGACGCAACCCGCGTTGAATGTGTTCATCGTTTAAAGGCATATCGGCGCTTGAGTATACTCGATGATGTGGCGAAACCGATCCAGCCGAAACCCAAGCCGGGAGCGGCGCGTGACCAGTTGCGAAGCTTGAGTGTTCTCATTGCCGTGGCGTTCGTGGACATGATCGGTTTCGCGATGATCTTCCCGCTGATGCCGTTCTACGCGCTGAAACTGCATGCCCAACCTCAGACGATCGGGATCATCATCGCTGCCTTTTCGGGAGCGCAACTCATATCCGCGCCGATCTGGGGAAGAGTTTCCGATCGTTACGGAAGACGTCCCGCTTTGTTGGTCGGCCTGAGCGCATCCGCGATCGCCTTCGTCGTGTTCGGTTTCGCGAATTCGGTCTGGCTACTGTTTCTGTCGCGATTCGTACAGGGAGCCGGCGGCGGCACCACCGGAGTCACTCAGGCTTACATCGCAGACACCGTCCCGGCCGAAGATCGGGCTCGGTCGCTCGGCTGGCTTTCAGCAGGCACGAACCTCGGAACGATGATCGGACCGGTCATCGGATCGTTTGCTTCGCGATGGGGACAGATGGCGCCAGGTATTCTGGCGGCTTCGTTATGCGTCTTGAATGTGATATTCGCGTGGAGCTGGCTACCCGAATCCAAAAAATCCGCGCACGCAGTCGTGAAGCGTCCGGTGTGGCACGCCGCGTGGATGGTGATTCGTCATCCGAAGGGAGTCGTTCAACGACTGACTCTGATTTATTCCGCGGCGATGCTGGCGAACGCCGCGATGACGTCCGTACTTGCGTTGTATCTGGGATCCGAGTTCGGCGTTACGGAGCGAACGATCGGATACGTGTTCTTGTACGTTGGAGTTTTCTCGGTATCGATGCGGTCTGCAATGATCGGGCCTATCGTCGACCGAATCGGTGAACTCTGGTCGATGCGCGCCGGAACCGCGAGCCTGGTGGTTGGTCTCATCGGTTATTCGCTGGCGCGCAACCTGTGGAGTCTGGCGATCGTCATTCCTCTCGTGCCTGTCGGGTTAGCATTGCTGTTTCCAGCAACCACCGCGCTCATGTCGCGCGCGTCGGACAAAGCCGAACTCGGAGTGACGATGGGTACCGCGCAGACATTTGCCGGCATTGCGCGCGTTATTGCTCCTCTGTTCTCAACGACGTTGTTTCAGCGAGTCGGTCACGGTGCTCCTTTTCTTTTTTCCGCGACCATTGTCGCCGGTGTCAGCCTTCTGTCATTCCATCTGGAGAGTGTCCGCGCCGCCGAACCCGCGCACACCGTGTAGAAGAGGTCGACGCGGTTTCAGCGGGAGTCAGCCGCGTGCTAAACTAAACGGTCTATGGAACCTAAATACGCCTTTTTTAAGGGTCGCGTTGTTCCTTATTCAGAAGCGAAAGTGGGCGTGATGACGCACGCTCTGAATTATGGAACGGCGGTTTTTGGTGGGTTACGCGGTTATTGGAACGATGGTGAGAAGCAGCTTTTCGTTTTCCGGCCCCTGGATCACTTCAAGCGCTTTCTGCAGTCCGCGCGCCTTCTGAACATGGTTGTGCCGTACACACCCGATGATTTCACCCGGTCGCTTGTGGAGTTGCTTCGCGCGGAGGATCATCACGAGGACTGTTACATTCGTCCGCTCGCGTTTTACGCCGATGAAACGATCGGCGTAAGGATTCATAACCTGCATGCCGAAGTTTCGATCATTGCGATTCCTTTCGGACATTACAACTCGAATGAAGAGAGCATGCACGTAACGGTATCGTCATGGCGCCGTGTCGACGATAACGTGATTCCGGCGCGCGGCAAGATTGCGGGAGCCTACGTCAATTCGGCATTTGCAAAGACGGACGCACAGCGTGCCGGCTTCGATGAAGTCATCGTGCTCAATCACGACGGTCATATTTCGGAAGGGTCCGCTGCTAACTTCTTCCTGCTTCGGAATGGCGTCTTCGCCACGCCTCCGGTCACAGACAACGTCCTCGAAGGCATCACACGCCGGACCGTGATTCAGTTGATTCGCGACGAACTGAAAATGGAAGTGCAGGAGCGGCCGATCGATCGAACCGAGTTGTATCTTGCCGACGAAGCTTTCTTCTGCGGAACCGGCGTCCAGATCAGCGCGATCACTCGTGCGGATTTTCGAGACATCGGCACTGGAACCATGGGCGAAGCGACCGTCCGTTTACGCGACGTTTATTTTAATGTCGTGCGGGGCCGCAATCCGAAGTATCGAAGTTGGTGCCACCCGGTTTTCGAAGCGGCGAAACCCGCTGCGTCGAACCGCGATAAAACACCCGTCGGTGTGAAGTGATCTTTATTCCTGCCGAAGCGTTTGCGCAGGGTCGACTTTCGTGATTCTCAAAGCCGGTATGACGCTTGCCATGCCGGCAATGATCACGACGCCTATAACGACACCGGCATACGTGGAACCGTCCGCAGGGGCAATCCCATACAACATCCCCTGCACGAAACGTGTTCCCATCCGGGCAAGCACTACTCCGATAAACATTCCAGCGCCGGCGCAAATCAAACCGGGTCTGGCGCTGTTTCGAACGGTTTGGCCGACGGTCGCGCCAAGCGCGAGACGAATTCCAATTTCGCGAGTCCTCTCGGCGACGGAATTCGAGATCATCGCGTAGGTTCCGATTGCTGCCAATAGCAAAGCCAACCCGGCGGCGATGCCGAGCAGTGTCGACATGAATCGTTCGAATCCGAAAGTCTGCAACTTGATTCCGTCGATCGTTTTGAAAGAAGCGATCGGCAAGAAAGGATCCACCGATCGAACGGCTTCCTCGATCTGCCGCTGCAATCCAGCTTGAGCGCCTGCCGTGCGTATCACCCAACTCGGTGAGAACCAGGTGTGGACCAATTGAAAGCCGCTGTCGGTGAACTGCATCACCGGCACGTAGGCGGTCGGAACTCTTCCCACCGGTCCGAAGTTGCCCCAACCCGCCTGCTGCAGAGTATCCCCAACGACACCGACGATTTGGCGCTCCTCCTTTCCGAAAAGGACGACGGCGCCGACGGGCTCTTCGTTCTTCACGTGCATTTTGACGAATGCGTCGTTGACTACCACAACGGGCAATGAATTCGAACTATCCGCATCGACGATCCCGCGTCCGCGGAGCAAAGGCATGCGAAAAACTTCAAACAGTTGCGGAGTCGCGTAAATGACGTTGGTCAGCCGGATGTCGTCGGCGCTGTCTCCCGGCCGCCGAATCAGATCGTTTAAGCCGCGTTGATAAGGCAGACTCAACGTCGCGGCAGCGGCCTGCACTCCGGGGATTGCCCGAAGTTTCGTCAGCGTATCCCGATAGTAATTGTTGACTGCGACGCCGGTGGAATAGCGCGCATCCCGCAGAGCAAAGCTGGCAGTTGTGACGTTCGTGGGATCGAAGCCGGGATCGAGAGTCCACAGATAATCGAAACTTCGGATCACCAGCCCCGCGCCAATCAGCATTGCCACGGCGGCTGCGATCTGCGCTGTGGAGAGAGCGCCTCGCGGCCATGACTTTGCGTTTCCGGCGATTCCTCGTCCGGTTTGTGCCGTACGAATGTCCACGCGTCCGGACTGCAAAGCGGGGAACAGGCCAAACAGAACGCTAGTGGAGAGAGCCACCGCGCTCATCACAAGCATGACCCGGGAATTCAGGCTCGCAGACTTGAGATTTGAAAACGCGTTCGGAAGCATCGACTTCATGATGTCCAGACCGAGGTAACCCAGCAGAATCCCAACAGCCCCGCCGGCCAGCGCCAAAACGAGGGATTCGGTCAACAGCTGCCGAATGATTGCCGAACGATTCGCTCCCAATGCCATGCGCGTCCCAATCTCCGAACTTCGCGCCGCGCCTTTCGCCAGCAGCATACCGGCGATATTGACGCAGCCGATCAGAAGGACAAGAAGCGTCGCGGCGAGAATCATCAGCAATGGCGTTTGCAGCGAGGCCGATGAGAGTTCCTGCAGATTGATCAGGCCGAATCGTTGCGTCAGGCCTTCGTGGAGGCGGCGCTTTTGAATGATCGATTGTCCGATCGACGCGAGCTCCGCTTCCGCCTGTTGCCTGCTGATCCCCGGTCGCAAACGGCCGACGATCGTGTAGTTGTAGCCGCCACCTTCACCAGACGTGGATGGACGGAGCGGCGTCCACACATCGGCATCCGATTCGAACCGCGGCGAGGCGACGCCGACGACATCATATTTCTGCCCGGCAATCGTCACCGCCCGCCCGACAACGGACGCGTCGCCGTGGAACGCGCGGTGCCATAAAGCATGGCTCAGGATGACCACTGCGGGTCCATTTAGAACGTCTTCCTCGCGCGTGAACTCCCGTCCAATGGTGGGTTGAATACCAAACACTCGAAAGAATCCGGCGCCGACTCGCTGGAGCTGGATGTATTCGACCTGCCCGCCTGAACTGAAATTGAGCTCTCGGAAACTGTCGCTGTATACGGCCAGGTCCACCGTCTGGACGTTTTGCGAAAACAACAGCCAATTTGCACCGTCGCTGCCGGCCTGATAACTGGTCGCTCCCTTGTAATCCGAAACGACGCCGACGGCTCCCAGACGATGGGGTTCCGGATAGGGCAGCGGGCGCAGCAGGGTCGCATTGACGACACTGAACACCGCCGTTACCGCCCCGATGCAGATGCCCAGGGTCAGGACGATTGCTCCCGTAGATAGTGGTTTTTGGAGCATCCCGCGAATGGTGTACCGGAAATCCTGCGCAAAACTCATACATTTCCCCCGCGATGGAATACTGGGTTCCGCTTCCAAGGTTTCGTCACGGAAATATTCCATTGCTCCACTGTCTTTGTGGATGGGCGGACGGTGAATTTCATGTAAGGCGTTGGAAACACGGTATTCGACAGGTTGGTACTGATATTGCCATGAATCCGCTGCACGACATCTGACCGGAGGTTCGAACGATATGCCGAGTTTCAATTCAAAGATGGCCGCGATCGCAGCTGGAGCGCTACTGGCGATTGGACTTCCCATTTATTGCGTCTATTCGACGCGTAGTTCGCTTGACCAACGTATGGCCGCGATGGAGCATGAGCTCCAGGCCGTGCGCTCGCAGGATGCGACGAAGATCGACGAAATGTCGGCAGACCTGAAATTCATCGCCGACAAGATGGACGTCACGTCGCGCGACCTCGAGCACGCACGGAAGCTCGCCGAAACACTGAAGCAGGAAAACGCACAGAGCTCCAAGCGATTCCGTTCACAGATTGATTCACAATCACAGACGATGAACGAACTTCGCCAGCAAACCGAAGCTGTACAACAGGACGCCAACTCGAAGATCGGTGCCGTCTCCACCGATGTTCAGGGTGTTCGCACGGACCTCGACAGCACGAAGAACGATCTCGCCGCGAGCCGCAGAGAAATCAGCGACGTCCGAGACACGCTCTCACAGCAGATCGCACACAACTCTTCTGAACTCGCCGACCTGCGACGCCGCGGTGAACGCGATTACTTCGAGTTCGATATTCCCAAGTCGAAAGACTTTGCGCGAGTCGCCGATGTGAAGGTTCAGCTGAAGAAGACGGACAACAAACGCCAGAAGTACGACGTTGTCCTCTTCGCTGACGATAACAAGCTGGAGAAGAAGGATCGCATCGCCAACGAGCCTGTGACGTTTCTTGTCGGCCGCGATCGTCTTCGCTACGAACTGGTCGTCAATTACGTCGATAAAGACCGTATTCGCGGATACCTGAGTGCGCCTAAAGACAAAGTTCAGGCAGCGGAGGGTCCCGCTTTTCGCTCAACTAAACAATAAATATTCAAAGGATCCAGGATGATTAGAAAGATTTGTCTCGGTGTGATGGTTACAGGACTGCTTCTTCCCGTGCTCGGTTACGGAGCGGCTCCTGAAGAGGAACGCGGCTGGAGTTTCTCGCAACGGTTTCAGGGAAGCTCAAACGCCGCGGGTGTGGTAATGAAGTCGAACTCAACCGTTGGATACGACTTCAACCAATATATCCAAACGTACGCGGGGATGCCGTTTTATTTTGCGCGCCCAAAGAGTTCGAGCTTTTCGAGCGGTCCGGGCAACGCGTTCTTCGGATTTCTCGTGAACGTGAATAACGACTCTTTAAAGTATTCGTCGGATCTGGTTGCAACGGCTCCAACCGGCGACCAGGATCGCGGCTTCAGCACCGGCCACGCAACGGTGGATTGGACGAACACCTTCAGCAAGACACTGTCGTCCGTCACCCCCTTCGGTAGTATCGGTGCAGCAAATACTGTCTCAGACACCTCGTTCTTTGTCCGTCCCTTCACGTCAAAGGGAGCCGTTGTTCACTTTGAAGGCGGCGCCCTGTTCTCGGTCGCGCCTCGATTCACTCTCGGCGCTTCAGGCTACGGGCTTCAGGCCAGCGGCGAGCAGCAGGTTGTCAGCAAGGTTGTCAAGAAAACGGGGACGACCGTCACTTCCAATCAAAGCAAGGGCGTGTTCCAGGAGCGATATTTGACTGTGGGCTCGTCGGGGATCGCGAACGATCGAGGTTTTTCAACCTGGGTTAGCTTTCGAGCCGACGCAAAATCGGATTTTCAGATTGGCTACAGCCGAAGTGCGACATACCAGCTCAACAGTTTGTTCTTCGGTATGGGATTTCGAGTTGGCCATTGATTTTTTCTGAGGAGGACCAATGAAAAAGCAACACACTGTAATGATCGTTTTATTGTCTCTTATTGTCATAGCCGTTCCCGTTTTCGCTCAAGGTCAGGGTAAAAGCGTCGGTGCCGGCAAAGCACCGATGGGACCGAATACTCACGTGAAGACAGATGACAAGTCGACCGCTTCGGCAGAAGCCAAGGAATCCAAGGAACAGAAGGGATCCGCTGACGCCAAAGCTTCGGCAAAAACTCATGAGCAAACCACGATCGCGTCCAGAATCGAGTCGAACGACAAACTGGCGTCGCGAGTAAAACTTCTGCTTCCGGCCGGTATGTCTCTCGCTGACGCGTCGTCGGGATTCAAAAACCAGGGCCAGTTCATCGCAGCTTTGCACGTCTCGCAGAATCTCAACATCCCGTTCGATCAGCTGAAAGCGAAGATGACCGGAACCGATCATATGTCGCTCGGCGCAGCGGTTCACTCGTTACGTCCGGATTTGCCGGCGGATGAAACCGGCAAGGAAGTGAAGAAGGCGGAAGCCCAGACCAAGACCACTGAAGCGACAGGGACAAATCCCAAAGCCGCACGGAGGTAAAAAGCCAGTAGAGTGAATTCTGGGGACGCACACCCGAATTATCGAGGGGTTCAGATAATTCGGGTGTGCGTCCCCAGAATTCGGAATTCGAATTACGACTTTGCCGACGAGCGTACTGAAGAAACTTGCGATGTCAGGCGCCGAATGCTGGCGATCAGCGCGTCCGGATCGGCGGGCTTGACCAGATAGTCCGCGAAGCCGAGCTGCAACGCTCGCAGACGATGATCCTCTTCGGCAAAGCCGGACAGAGCGATGACGGGAACTCGAGCGGGCAGCGCATGCCGGAAGTTGGCCATCATGCTGAAACCGTCCACGTCGGGCAGACCGATATCCGTGATGATCAGGCAGGGTCGTGTTTTGGCGAGCAACATCAACGCTTCGGGAACGTTTTGAGCGGTGACGACGCGAAAGCCGGCATGGCTGATGATGATGGTCAGTATCTCGAGCGTATCGCTCGAATCGTCGATGATCAGCACAGGCTCCTCAGTTGTGACGGCCGAAGGACTCTCCTGCGGCGTTACTTCCCTGGAGGACGGACGGGCCGCGGCCAAAGGCAGCAGCACCGTAAACGTCGATCCGTGCCCGATGCCTTCCGACTCGGCAGCCACGCGGCCCTGATGTAGACCGACCAATCCTTCGACAATCGACAAACCCAACCCAAGTCCGTCATGCTTTCGACGCTCGAACCATTCGGCTTGTTTGAAGCGTTCAAAGATATAGGGAAGGAAATCCGGTGATATGCCGATCCCCGTATCGACGACGACGATGTGTGCCTCATTGCCGATCGCATCCAGCTTCACGGACACCGTACCGCCGCTTTCCGTGAACTTGATACTGTTGGAGATGAGGTTGAAAAGAATCTGTTCGAGCCTGGTCTGAACGCCGTAGACGAACACGGGCTGTTCCGGAACCTGCATCGAAAGCTGAATGCCCTTCTGCATTGCCTTTTCGCGCATGGTATCGACGGCCGCTTCCGCCGCCTGCCGCACATCGATGTACTCCGGATTGAAAGACAACTTGCCCGTAATGATGCGCGAAACGTCCAGGAGGTCCTCGATCAATCTCGCCTGGTGCAGCGCATTTCGCTCGATTGCCTTGAGTCCCTTATCCAGCATCGGCGGTGAGGAATTCGTCATCAATACTCGCGCCCATCCAACGATGGGTGTCAGTGGAGTGCGCAGTTCGTGCGAAAGAGTGGCCAGAAAGACATCCTTGGCAGCGCTGTTGCGTAGCAGTTCTTCATTGGCAATCCGCAACTGACGCGTTTGCTCTTCGACGCGCCTTTCGAGTTCGGCATTGATGCCTTCCAGTCGCCGTTTGGACTCCTGTTCCGCCAACAGCAGTCGACGATGCTCAAGCCCGCGCTGGATCGTGAGTTTCAGGTCCTCGATCATGCACGGCTTGATCAGGTAGTCGTATGCACCCTGGCGCATCGATGCGACGGCGGACTCGAGCGACGCGAAACCGGTCAGGACGATCGCGCTGGTGAGCGGGTGGCGGCGGCGAAGTTCGCTGAGAACAGAAATGCCGTCGATGCCTTCCATATGCAAGTCCGTCAGGACGAGGTCGAACTCTTTTTCGTGCAGGCGCTGGATCGCGGCGTGACCCGTGAGCGCTGTTTCCACGTCGAATCCTTCGCGGCGCAGCACTTCGCTGACCGTGAACGCCACGTTTTCTTCGTCGTCCACTACCAGCAGGCTCTTGCTATCCGTTCGCCGGATCAGTTCGATCATCTTGTCACACCCTCAATGCCGAAGAATCGGCGTCCTGTACTTGCGCCGGACCCTCTACCGGCAACACAATGCGAAACGTCGTCCCTCGATTCACCGCGCTGGAAACCTCAATGCGTCCGCCGTGGTGACGGACGATATCCTGGGTCACCCACAGGCCGAGCCCGGTTCCCTTCTTGCGAGTGGAGAAGAAGGGGTCGAAGATTCGAGTCAGATCGTCATCGCTGATGCCGGTCCCGGTATCGCTGATTTCCACGGATATCCAGGGATCGGCTGCACTCGTCAGCCATTGTGTCTTTACCGTGATGTTCCCCTTGCCCGTCAGGGATTGCTGGGCGTTCAGCAAGAGGTTCAGGAAAACCTGTCGCATTTGATCCGGCCGGGCGAGGATCTTTGGCAGCGTCTCGTCAAATTGACGGATAAGCCGTGTCCCGGTCTGACGCAGTTTCTTGTCGATCAATACCAGCGTCTCGTCGAGGAGGTTATTCACATCGACGGTTTCGACTTCGCCTGAGCCGCGCGTGAATCCAAGCATTTGCGCAATAATGTGTGAGACGCGTTCGGTTTCTTTCAACGCGATTTCCAGGAATCGCTTGCTCGTTGCGCCCTCACCGCTCTGAAGCAGATACAGAGAGTTTTTGATCGCCTCCAACGGGTTGTTGATCTCATGCGCGATCGACGCCGTCAGGCGGCCGATGGCGGCCAGTTTTTCGGACTCGAAAAGCTGCTGCTGAACGCGCCGCCGTTCCAGTTCGCGGATGCCGGACAGATCGTGCAGAATCGACACCACGGCGTTAACCTGGCCGCGCGGCCCGGCGATTTCCACCGATGTGATTTCCATCGGCATCGTGTTGCCCGTCTGAGGATCGATCAACTCGATCTCCGCCTGCCGTTCCGCCTTCGGATCCGAGGCCAACGCTGAGATGAACGACGTGAGTTTCACGGAGTTCGTGCGAATCGCGGTCAAAGCATCCGGCGTGGGATCCGAGGATTGCTCGAAAAACACTTCCGCTTTGCGATTGAACAGAATCAGGTTTCCGTTGGCGTCGCCCACAACTACCGGGTGACCGACGTTTTCGATAATGAGATTCAGGCGGTCGCGTTCGTGGCGTGCTTCCGCCTCGGCTTGCTGCAGCTTCGCGAGGTTGCGAATCATCTCTTCATTCGCTTTTCTCAAATCGGTCACATCGCGGAACACCGAAACCATCCCAATGCGTTCACCGAGAGAATCGAAAGCCGGCGTCGACACGACTTCGAAGTGCACGTCGGAACCTTCGATCGGATCGACGAGTGTGAGATCGCGGCCGGCAGCTTCAGTCCTGGAGAACCCAACGCTCGACAAGTACGCCGAGAAAAGAAGGTCGTTCATCTTCAGCGCGCGCAGTTTTCCTTCGCTGGCTTGCTCTTCTTCGGATCCGCTGAACAGTTCTTCGGCGCGTTTGTTCTGGAGCAGGATTTGATTGTCGAGATTGGTCAGAACGATCGGATCGGCAACCGACTGAGTGATGGCATTCACCCATTCCCGCTCACGTTCCAGCCGCCCGATCGTGGCGCTCAGACGTTCGTTTTGCTCGGCCAGTGCGATGGTCAGGCCCACACGATCGGCAAGCCGGAGCAGTAGATTTAGAGATGGGCCATCGTTTGTTTGGCGAGGGCACGAAATGTACAGCATGCCCATGAATCGCGAGTTGCCGGCGTCCAGACTGGGTTCGATCCATGCTTTTCGATACTCGGCAGTGGCAGTGGCCAGCCAGCGGCCGCCAAACAACGGCAGTGCGAGGAGATCGGATGTCGAACGGATGGAATTGAGGAATGATGCTTCGATGCCGCCGTTCGAACGCTGAATCCAAAACGGCCGCCCTCCAACGCTGACGGGACCGGCCGGCGATGCGAGCTTGGCGGGAACCACGACACCCGGCAGCACGTGGTCATCCTGAAATCCGATAGCCATTCGGATTCGCAGTTCGCCGCTGTCGTTATCGAGCAGCGCGAGCGCGGCGTGCGAATAGCCAAGTTCAGATGTGATGGCGTCGAGAATCAGGGAAAGTTTGTCGTCGATGTTCTGCGTGGCCAACATCTGCGTCGTCAAGCGATACAGAATGTCGTACTGGCGGTAGAACAACTCGACCAGTTGCGTTACGTCCTCGGGCTCGCTTTGAAGCGCCCTCTTTGCCTGATCCTGCATAACGGGTCCCCGCGATCGCGGATCGATTGCTACTTACGGTTCTCGATGTCGTGCGCTGCGGCTTTGCGGCGAGGTTCCTCGATCGGCTCGGCTCCGGAGGCCGGCAATCCGGCGCGGGACATCGTCGTGGTCATGCCGACAGCCTCGGCGTATTTCAGGTACGTATCAATCGAGGCGACGACGACGCGCGCCTCTACTGTGATCAGGTCGATACCAACGAGCGAAATGCGGACCCAGGCGTCCACAACGATGCCTTTATCCAGCACGCGATCGAGGACGTCGATCAAACTGGTTCCGCCGGGTGCTCTCTCTACAGCCATGGATATTTCCTTCCTGTCGTGCCCGTTGGACATCCGGGCATGAATGACTTATTTACCAGCTGCCTTTGCCTTGTTCTTCGTCTTAGGTCCGGCGGAGGTCGTGAGAGCTTTCAACTCCCGCTCCAGTTGCAGGACCTTTTCGCGGAGTTCGTTGTTTTCGAGTTCGTACGTTTTGGCGGATGACGAAAGATTTCGATCGTATTTCCACCAGTTCAGTCCGATCTGTTCGGCTTTGTCGATCGAACAAATCAGCAGACGGATTTGCAATGTGAGTAACTCTACATTCGCAAGAGAGATCTTGATGTCACCTGCAATAACCAGCCCCTTGTCCAGAATCCGGTCGAGGACATCGACCAATCCGGGCGGACGCACAGTCATCAAACCTGTTCGTTCTGTCGACAAAACTGCTCCAATCCTGAAACTCTTTACACCAACCGGCCGAAGGGGCCCAGATTCAGATTGAGGTCTTCGTCGGAAAGGTTGAACTGGGATTTCAACTCTCTCATTCGCGATTCCAGTTTCATCAGGGCCAGACCCAACTCTTCAATTTGCTGGGGAGAGAGGTCCGTTCCCTCCATCCTTCGTAATGCCTGCGCTTCAAGCAGGCGCCGGATAAACTCGATCAACGTGAGCACGAGTTTCGCGAGGCCCTGCTCCACCGATTGCGCGTCGATATTGATGCGGCTCGGCAGCAAATCCGCGGCCTGCCTGAGTTCCTGAACAAACTCATCCGGCGCGGTTGCACGGACTTCCGGTTTTTGTGGCACCGCCAAACTATGCCTAACGGCCATCAATAAAAGCAAGGGCAGGCTGATGTTTTTAACGCGCCTCCGGGCTCTGGATGACGTCCGGCGCGGCGACGAACGAGTAAGGCGGCCACGGACCGCTTCGCAAAAAACGATGATCCGTGCGCCGCTGCACCAGTTCGTCGACGCGCGATCTGTAGTCGCCCAGGAGTGGCCGCGGCACCAGGTGCGCGATTCTGACGACGGGCCTGACGGTTCCTTCGACTGAACTGACGTCCGATCGGCGAACGGCGCCAGCGACCGCCGACTCCACCCACGACGCGACGTTCCTTTCCTGGAGCCGACTCTGCTTCCGCGCACGCAGGAAATCGGTACCCGTTGATGGTTGCGCTTCGGGCTCAACCGCGGCGACGATAATCTTCAGGCCCATTTCCACGCAGCCTCGCACCTGTTCGAGACTTGTCTTCAGTCGCGATTGGTTCGACCGGACAAACTCCCGAAGCTTTTCTTCGGAGACTACGGAGCCGAATCGGAAAGGCAGAGGCGTCGCCTGATCCATCAAGGCTTCGACAACACGTTCGTGGGAAAGCGCGCTCTCCTTTGTAGGAATGATGGAAGTACCCGTGTAGTCACTCACGAGGATTCGCAGGGTTTCGATGTCGATGAATCTCGGACGCTCCCCTTGAATGCCGGATACTTGAAGCGGCGTGGGATCCACCGTGTCCGTGACGCCATAAATGTAGAGGCTCATTTCGGCGCGCTGCGCTCTGCGAGCGCCTTATTGATGGTGTCGATCGATCCGGCAAGGACATTGACGCCAAGGTACAGCAGGTCCACGTCCGCAACCGAGATCGTGATTTCTCCTGCGATGACGATACCCTTCGAGAGCACGTGATCGAGCAGCTCGAAGAGCGAAAGCTCATCGTCCTGAAAATCGCCGAGAATGTCGGTTCCGGTGTTGTCGATCATCTCTATTCGGAGAAATTGTACGGCGGCCAGGGCCCGGTTAATTCCATCGTGAAGCCGTACCGCTCATACTGTCCGGCCAGTCTTTCCGCGACGCTTTGAAACTTCTTCAAATCTCCTTTGTCGATCAAAAATGAAATCTTCCCGATGACGGGAGGTTCCTGTTTTGACTCGATCGGACGAATTGCCAGATCCTTTACTGCCTGCGCTGGCGCCTGCAGTGTGTCCCGTATTTGTCCTACCACTCGCCGGACTTCCGTTTTGGATTCGCTTATGCGCAGCCCGTCGAGTTTCTTCTCGAGCAGATAGCGTTGCCCCGGCGCCGCCGAAGCGGCCTGCTTTTCGATCTCAGCCAACCGCGGAATGAGTTCGACCAGGTGGTCCCTCAGCCTTGCGCGATCGAGCTGTATGCTTAGCCCCCACTCCTCGCGGCCTTCAAGTTGTTTCAAAATCTCACGCAGCCGTGCGCCGCGTTCCGACAACATCGTGCGGATCTTATCCGGCGTTGAATACATCACGCCGAAGCGCAGCGGAATAACCGAAGCGCGCGCAGCGAGAAACTCTGCGAGTTTTTCATGCCGCATCACTCTTTCAGCGGCCCACGCGGCATCCTTCAGGTTTTCTTCAAACCGGCCTTCGCCGAACTGAGCCAACGGAACCTCGCTGACGACCGCCGCCAGATCCTCGTGTGTGACAAGCGCCACCGGAATTCCGTCCTCGACACCGCCAGGCAAATTGCCGGCGCCGAAAACGGTGCGCAATCGATCCTGGGCCGCGACCGCATACACGTACAGCGCACTCGCTTCGGACGATGGTTTCACGCGGTTCCTTTCTTTGCTGCGCGCACAGTCCAACTCGCCGTGAACTCGCGCAGTCGGCGGACGCCGCGAATCTCAGCGACGTGCTGCGGCGCCATCACGATTTGCGCAGCCGACGCAAACTTCCGGCGAAACGCGTCGATGTACCGCCGTTCAGAAGCACGCCGGTTCGAACAGAACGCGCACGAACCCGCAGCATCGTCGGGGATGATGTTGTTGATCACGACCACTCCAAAATTCACATGCAGTGCTTCGATACCTTCGACCAGTCGAGCCGTTTCCGCAAGGCTCATGCGTTCCGGAATGGCCACGGCAACGAAATCGCAAAGCGCCGGGTCCGTCAGAATCGCGATGACGCGCTTGATGCTCTTCGAGAGCGCGATCAATTCTTCCGCGACGCTTGATGATGTGAACATTTCCCGGTACTTCAACAGCAGTCGAAGAAAAGTCCGCACCCATTCGAGCGCGATGGTCGGCAGCTGAAGAAACCGCAATAAGTGTCCCGTGGGCGCAGTGTCCAGAATGATCGAAGTATAAGTACGCTTTTCCAAAAAATCACTGACGGAACTGAGCGCCGCGATCTCGTCGATGCCCGGAGGAGCCAATGAGATCAGTTCCTGCATCGCCTCACGATCGAACTGGACGTTCCAGTTTGTGCCGCCGGTGATCGAAGTAAAGATTTCCTCGATCCACTGCCGGTATCGATTCTTGAGATCCTCGAACTTTGCGACAGCATCGATCTCAATCGCATCGAGATTGCTGATTCCCGCCACGCCTTTGCGAAAGCTGCCGACATGCGTATCGAAGCTGTCGGAAAGCGAATGGGCCGGATCCGTTGAAAAAACGAGCAATCGATCCTGCGGGCGTTCTTCCGCCCGTTGAACAGCCAGGGCCGCGGCCGTTGTCGTTTTGCCCACGCCGCCTTTGCCGCCGACAATGATTAGCCGTTTGGTGCTTGTCGGCATGAAGCCCGTCGCTGCGCTCCGGGTTCTGAACGCGGACACCACCTTGACCGTTGAAGCAGAACCCGGAGCGGAGCGACGGGCGTCCTGCTGTAGCGTTTCGGAGCTCCAAAGCAGTCTGGCAAACGATCCCAACGATTCAAAACCGCGTACTTCATCGGCCAGCACGGGCGCATCGCGCCGCGTCACACTTGTAAATTCCAGGCGAATCCGTTTCAGATAAGGACGCTGCGCCCGAACGCGCGCCGCGCAATACGTGCATCCGTTATGTGCCTGCTCGACGCGGTTTGTAATGATATGCGTTACGGGCACACCCTTCTGCCGTAAGAACTCGAAATATCGGGACGTTTCTTCCAAAGCCATCGCCTCGGGGATCGTCACAAGCAGGAATGAGGATGTGTCCGCCGAATACAGAATGTTCCTTACGCGTTTCAAACGTTCCGACAAATCCGATAGAAAACCCTCGACCGGATCCTCTCGCCGATGCACTCGCGCAATCCGCGAAACCATGTAGCGGTGCTTTTCGGACATGCGATCCAGCGCGGCTATCCAGCGTTCAAAGACGTCCGGAAGTTCCAGCATCCGGCTCGTGTGTCCGGTGGGCGCTGTATCGACAATGATGCGCGAATAGCCGCCCTCGCGATCTCTTTCGCTGAGTTCGACGAGCGCCATTACCTCATCCATGCCCGGCAGTGAGAGGTTCAGCAGTTCGTTGACGTCGGCTTCATCCAGCATGGTTCCACGATCGGCGATCTCCGCGAGTGTCGCACGGTGTTTCGACTTGAAAGCGTCGAGCGCGACTCCGGCATCCATTTCCCAGGCGTCGAGCACGGCACCATGATGTTCGTCGACGCGGCGTATTCTGTTTCCAATCGAAATGTCGAGGCTGTCCGACAAGGAATGCGCGGGATCCGTGGAAAAAAGAAGGATCTTGTCGGCGGCGCCGGCTCGCTCCAAAAGCAGCCGGGCTGTCGCCGAAGCACAGGTAGTTTTTCCGACGCCGCCTTTGCCGGCGAAAAACAAGTAAGGCGTGCGAGGAATCGACCTGCGCGTCGCGACGTTCTTCACGAACTAACTTTCGCCGAAACTGCCGAAAGAGTCGAGATTGCTGTCGATCTGGATCGAGGATGTATCCGAGGTATGTACCGCTTCGTGCAGCATATCCAGCTGCTGTTGTTTGATCGCCCGCAACCGCTCGAAGAGTTCCGCTTCCTGAAGCTTGTAGTCCGCTTCCGAAATCTCTTCAAGCTCGAGCCTCATCTGCAATTCAAGCAGCTGGGATTTGATCACGCTTTCGTCATTGAGTTCGCGGTCTGCGACCTGCTGGATTTGTTTCAGGATGAATTTGAACCCGTCCACGGGGAGGAACAGCAGATCGTCAACGAGAAACATGGATGCGCCTCATTCGCCGACCGCCTCGCCACGCTCGAGCTTCAACCGGATGTGCACGAAGTTGTACGGCGGCCAGGGTCCGCTGTACTTGAACGATAACTTCCCTTCGTATTTCGCGGCGATCGCTTTGACCTGCTGATCGAAGTCCGACTCCCGTTCGCGCTCCACAAGAAACGCGGCGTTCATGATCATCTTGTCGCCGATCGTCTTATTGGCGCGCGACGCGACGGCCGTGTTTCGAAGGTCGGTGTAGATCTCGCGGACGTAGGTGTCGGCCTGTTCGGTCAATGCTGCCTCGACGAGGCGGCCGAGCTGCATTCTGGCGAAGTACGTCGATCCCGATCGAGCCGTGATTTGCTCCTTGAGGTTCCGGATTTCCTCATTCTGCTTTTCAATCTCGGCGATAACCTTGTCACGGTCCCAATTCACTTTCAGACCGAACTCCAGTTTCCCTTCCATTTTGGTGAAGACGTCGCGCAGGGCGTCACCGGTGCCGCGGAGCAACTCGATGATGTCCTTTTCAGTGCGGAACAGCGCGCCGAATGCCATCGGCAGCACCGTGTACTCACGCATAACGGTTTCGTTCACCTGCTCGTGAGCGAGCACGTTTTCGCGTGTAGGGTCATAAACCATGATCGGCGTGTTCGAGACGACTGCAGCGAGGTCTTCGTAATGGACCGTGTAGACATCATCGCCGCGGGATCCGATGCCCAATGGCCCAAACGTCCGGCTTTCCTTTGACTTGATGATGCAGTAGACGTACTTTCCTTCGCCCACCTGCGTTTGACCCGGTGCCTGCTCGATCACGTTGCTCATGAAATTCTCCGTGAATTTAGGAAGGTCGGGAAAATTCTAGGTGGGGGGCATGTGGAGTGTCAATGGCAGCACGCGCCAGTTGGGCCGGCGCGCGCTACCGAATCACGAGCTTGGGCGACAGACGTTAGAACAAAATCACCCGGAGGGGCACGGACAAAGTGATGAACGTCCCGTTGTGGTCGTTGACATCATAGTGCACACGAACGCCCGTGATGGTCCACGTTCCGGGCGTGGTGCTTGAATCCACCGCATGCGGCGCCGACGCTCCCTGTTGCCAGTTCTGCGCCTCGCGATCAATTGCGCTGTCCGGAACTCGAAAGCGGATATCGAAGTACGTTTTGTCCGTCAGGTTCTGGCCCTCAAACGAAGCCGTGTAGCTGGCTTGCACGCGAACCGTGGACGAACTCAAACTGAGGGCCGTGACCGTGGGCACGATAGGAGGATCGTCTACGACGAGTTTTCCTTTCACGCGCGAATGCAGTGTGCAGTGGTAAGCGATGCTCGTACCGGCCGCTCCTGCTTTCAACGTAAAGCTGGCGCCGGGGCCCATGACGCCCGTATCGAAACTGCCGTCATCCGCAACGATGCGATGGAGTAGTTGATCGGAGTTGTAGACCGTGACGGTTTCACCGGCCTGCGCGTGAATGGTCGATGGAACGAAGACGTAGTGTTGCAACACTCCTTTCGGAACCGCTCCCGAACCGCCGGCGAAATACAAATCCGGCCGGAACACGTAATCCCATTGCGCGCCGACATTCCGAGTCGTTGTCAGCGCTCCGCCCGTAAGATGGCATTGCGCGCATGATCCAGTGGACGAAGGCGGCGTGGAAGTGCTGCCATCCGGCCGATACGCCACATACTCCCATTCGCCGTTACGCAACTCCTTGTAATCGACACCGAATCCCTTCTCCTTTCTCATGACAAAGATCGTCGTCAGCGTATTGGGAACGAAGCGTCCTTTGTCGTCCAGCGCGGGTTCTCCCGCCGAGTCCTGTTGGACCGAGTAACTCTCGAATAAGATGATCGAGCCGTACGGAAAGTTGAAAACTTCTCCGGGCGACACGGATGCCGCAATGGCGTTGCCGTACACCTTGCGGATCTGCCGGTTTTGATAGTTGTCGAACACATAGAAAAGTTTGTAAGTGTCCTTGTAGCCGGTCGGAAAACCCACGCGATCTACAGTCGGCGCCGGCAGAGATTGCGTGTACCCCACGTTGAAAAAAGATGCCGCGACGAAAAGCAGCGCGATCGAAACGATACATCCCACCAGAATCCGCTTCATAAGACGCACTCCTCCTAACAGTTTTTTCGTTCGCACAGGGTTGGCAAGACGATAACGAAAACTGGTTCAGTTCGGAAGATTTTTTATCGGTTTTAATTCGCCGAGCTAGTCCGCTGACTGTGCGTCCCGGTCCACTCCGTATAGCCGCAGCACATCATCGAGCTGCACCAGGCCTTCTAATTTATGGATGTCGCGGCGGCTGACCACTGGCAGTTCCAGTGTTCGACTGGTTCCCATCCGGTGCAGCGCAACATCGAGGGTGTGATCGGAATGCAGGTGTGGAAACTCATCCTTCAAGAGGTTCCGCACATTCTGAGAATCGACTTTCGTATCCTTCAACTCGGTTTTCGAAATCATGCCGAGGAATCGTTTCCCGTCCATGACAGGCAACTGATTCGAACTCTGCGCTTCCATCAGCGACAATGCCCCAGCCGTCGTCATGGAAACATCTATTACGGCAACAGGCGGACGAATTGCCGCACTAACACGCAATTGACGGGAGACCTTCTGCGTGGCCGCATTCGGGAGATGGATTCCGTCCTGATGCGCGAGCGCTTCATAGATGGGCTGCCGCTGCAATCGATAGGACACATAAAAGCTAACGAGGTTGGAAATCATCAGCGGCACGATGATGCTGTAATCTCGTGTCATCTCGAAAATCATGATGACGGAAGTCAGGGGGACCCGCACGATTCCGGCAAACGCAGTCCCCATGCCGACTAACGCATAAGCGCCGGGACTTCCCGTGTAGGCTGGAAGAACGGCATGTGCCAGACTGCCGACGGCGCCACCCATCATCGCTCCTATGAAAAGGCTTGGCCCGAAGATTCCACCGGCATTTCCGGACGCATACGATGAAGTGGTTGCGATCACTTTCAAAATGACAAGCATGGCCATGATCTGAAATGCCATCTGACCGTTCAAAGCGTCGCCTACGTACACATAACCGACACCGAGGACCTGAGGAACGAACCATCCCAGCCCTCCGACCAGCAAACCGCCCGCTGCAGGTTGAAACCATCGGGTGGTCTCCGGCATTGCCAGGAATCTCGGACGCATCCACAGAATCATCTTGACGAACCATACCGACACAAGTCCGCCAACCAGACCAAGTACGGCGTAGAAGACAAATTCCACGGGATGCACCAATTTGTATGCAGGCACGTGGAAGAGCGGCTCATCGCCCAGGACGAGGTGCAGCACCATCCACGAAGTCGCGGAACTGAGCACCACCGAACCAAGCAAGGGCGCATGCAGATCGCCCATCACCTCTTCCAGCGAGAAAAGGACGGCAGCGATGGGTGTATTGAAAGCGGCCGCCAGTGCGGCGGCGGCGCCCACGGGAAGAAGCGCTTGGACTTTCTTCGGCCTGAGCCGCAACGCTCGTCCGATGACTGATGCAATACCCGCTCCGATGTGAACGGACGGCCCTTCACGTCCAAGTGCAATGCCGCTTGCCAGTGATGCGGACGAGCAAAGAAATTTTCCGAGCACCGTCCGTAGCGTGATGACACCGCCGCCGACAAACAGCGCTGTTTTTGTTTGAGGAATGCCACTGCCTCGCGCATTCGGGAAATAGCGATAGAGAAAATATCCGGTGATCAGGGATCCGAGGGCGGGCATCGCCAATCGTCGCCATGCCGCTCCTCCCGGTGGGTACAATCTCAACCCGACGCGTTCCGTTAAAACGACAAACGCCACGATCGTCAGTCCAACGGTTACCCCGATGAGGAGCGTCACCACGAGGAACAGTTGTTCTTCGTTGTTCCGAATTCGTCTGAGCACGCGGCGTCCGAAACCATCGGAGCCCTCCGCTTGCCCATCCTCGGAAATAGATTTCACAATTTAATTCTATCGGATGGATGTCGCAGCTTCTTGCGGCGTCCAAAGTCCAGGCGAGACTAACGATGAGAAGTCCAACAATGCCGGAGGGGGGACTTGAACCCCCACGGGGAGTGAACCCCGGCAGATTTTGAGTCTGCTGCGTATGCCAATTTCGCCACTCCGGCTAAGAGTGCAACCTCAGGAACGTAACACCTTTCGAATGAATCGGTCAACGGCAGTTCGCCATCCTCGTTTTTGATGCCCGAAAATGGTGCAAAATCCGTTTTGGGTAACAATTTGGGTAATAAATTTTCCTTTTTGTGGAGACGCTGCACCGCCGAAGCGAGGCTGCTCGGCGGCAGATGCGCGTAATACTTTTCCGTCAGCGTCACGCTGTGATGTCCGAGCAAATCGCGGATCACGGCCATGTCCACACCCTTTTGTGCGAGATGCGCTCCGAACGTGTGCCTCAGGATGTGAACGCCGGATCGATTGAACCCGCATCGCTTCAGTAGCGATTCGCAGCCGCTTTGGCGCAGGACGCTCGCTCACGTGAGGAGGCGCGCCAAGCTATCCGGCGTTACAACGATCATATCGAGGCTTGCAACCGGGCGATCGAGGAGCGCGAACGGTTGGCGGCTGCTTCATCGTGAGCATGGGGATTGCGTGACGAACACGCCGTTGTGTCAGCGCCACGGTGGTTAGGGGTGGACGCATTGCGGGTGTACTCGCTCCAGCGCGTCCGAACAGATAATGGATTGGTGGACGGCGGAGACTTCTGAGTACTGGTGGACCTGGATCTCCTAATAGGACTGCTTCCGGCTCGCGTCCGTTTGTAGCGAACAAGTTGGCAAATCCAGGATCAATTGAAGAAGGAACACTGAGCTGAGATAGGAATTCCCAATCACTTCGAGCGCTTCCGAAGGGGCTCGTCGGACAAATCGCTCGCCTTACCATTCATAGAAGTGTGGATCGAGTGACTCGGTGGCCAAGAGTGATTTCCAATTTGATCCATCTCTTCCAGCGATCCAATGCTACTTTCAATATCGGATCGGGATGTGATTCACTCCATCCCGCACTTTGACCGAATACTCCAACGATCGGAACCTCTTTGCGGAGGGCGATCCTAAGAACATCCAAACCATCGATTGCGTCAGATTCTTTTGTCAACGGCACTCCATCCGCAGACGAATTCCATCGAAGTACTATATCCTCTCCATGAACTCCGTTTGAATTTCCAAGATTGAAAAGTTCAATGCGGCCGCTTTCTTTCTAGGGTTACTGCGTACGATTCGGCGGTGTAATCGCGTTAATCACAGATCGCTCTCCACATTCGCACTCATCGAACAGGGTTTTTCATTTCGCGTTCGTCTCGCGGCAGTTTCAGAATTCGGAAAATCGTCCTTTCACACCGCTGTTTGATGATCGCAGCGACTCTCTGTGTGTCTGCCTGGCTCAAGTCTATCGTGAGTGGTGCTTCAAGAATCTGCCCGGCTAATGCCGGAACACGTCTTTTCACAAGCGGCTTCGCAAGTCCGGTCTCTTCGGCGAGCTTTTCGAAGTTTCTGGGCGCGACCTTATCGAGCAGATACTCGCCGCCGATCTTCATCGCCATTTTCTTGCTCAACTCGGAGTAATAGAGCGTACAGACAAGATCATAGAGTGGAGCAAGTCTCACGTTGTCTTGCCCTGTGCCGGAGAGCAGAGAGAAGTTCTTTCCGTGGGCATCGTGATTGCCAATAAGGTAATTGAAGATCGCCGCGTCGAGCATGCGCTGCAGGTCGATGACGGGAGCACTGGAGACAGCTCGCAGGAGATCGAAGCATTGTTTGAAGGAAGGCCCACCTTCACTTTGATATTTGTGTTCGGCGCGAACAGCTGAACCAATTTTATGCGACACCCGGTGTCCTGAAATCCACCGCCGATACTTGGCATGTCCCGCTTGATTCCCTTACGTTCCACGTTCCGGAGAAGCGTGAGTTGACTTGTCGAAACATAAACAGAAATTAATTGTGGGGTGAGGGCCTAGGTTAGGTTCGGTTGCTAGACTCCTGGCCAATGAATACTCCAGCTTCGGAGTTCCAAACAGAAACGAATAGAAAAGGATCGCTCATGAAAATCAGGAGTCTTCTTCTGCCCGGGATTGCCATTGGCCTTTTTTCCACCTTTGTTTTCCTCGGCCTTCCGGTGCATGCCCAAGAGCGCGCGGGCTCAACCGGCCCGCAGTTCAAAGTCTTGAAGATGATCCCGCTCGGCGGCGAAGGCGAGTGGGGCTATCCGTTCTTCGATGCCGACGCTCATCGGCTCTACGTCCCCCGCGAAAAGAACGTCCAGATCGTAAACGTTGACACTGGAGCGCTGGTCGCTGTCATTCCTGAAGTCACAAATCAAGTTACCCACGCCGTCGTCTTCGTTCCGGGAGGGAAGCTCGGCTTCGCCTCGGCTGGTAAGGACGAAAACGTGGCCGCGTTCGATCCTGCCACGTTGAAGATCACGGCCAGGATCAAATCCTCTGTCAATCCCAACTTCATGTTTTACGACCCGTTCAGCAAACACGTCGTGGTCAACAATCATGAGGACGTCACCATCATCGACCCGAACAATCTCACAGCCGCGCTGGCTGTCATTAAGCTGGGATCGGGAGGCGGCCTGGAATCCGGGGTTTCCGACGGTAAGGGTAACGTGTGGGTCTCCAACGAGAACTTGAACGAAGTCGACCGGATTGACATGAAAACCAACACGTTGGTGGATCGCTTGAAAGTGGCTCCTGGCAATGTCCCGGCCGGCATCGCACTCGATTTGAAGACCAACCGCCTTTTTGTCAGCTGCCGCACCACCGACAAAAATCAGAAAACGGACAGAACGCCCGGCGTACTGGTCGTGCTGGATGCCACTACCGGCAAGGTTTTGACTACTTCGACTATTGGCATCTACGGCTCTTCCACTGCCGTGTTTGACCCAACCCTCGGCATTGTGCTGACCCCCAGTGGCACGGGCGGCACGCTCACCATCACCAAGGAAGCGAGTCCAGGCGTTTTCGAGCCGATTCAGACTTTGCCGACCACGGTGAGCGCCAGGGGAATTGCCTACGACGCAAAGAGTCATCGAGGCTATTTGCCGGGCAATCTGCCCGACGGGAAGTTCGGCATCGTCGTGGTCGGCCTGGCGGATTCAAAGTAGCGAGCCCCGGAACACCGGTGCCGGTGCGAAGCCTCACCGGATTCCCACTAACCGAGAGTTCGGTTGCTCACATTTGGAGGCGGAATCTTAAGCATCTAGAGGAGAGATTCTCTATGAGTCCATGTAGACTCCTGTTTGTTTTTGCGAGCCTAGTCCTTTATCTCGCCCCGCAGGTCGCATTTGCTCAAAGTGGAATTGCGGGCATCGTCAAAGATACAACTGGGGCGGTCGTTCCAGGCGTTACCGTGGAGGCGTCAAGCCCCGCACTCATTGAGAAGGTTCGAAGGGCTGTCACCGGTGAGGACGGCACTTACGAGATCATTGATTTGCGGCCAGGCACCTATGCGGTGACCTTCTCTCTCCAGGGCTTCAGCGGGGTCAAGCGCGAACGCATCGAACTGCCACCGAGATTTACGGCCACTGTAAGCGTCGAGTTGCGTGTTGGCTCTGTCGAGGAAACGGTCACTGTTACTGACTCGGCTCCACTGGTGGATGCCAAGAACGTCGGTACCCAGCGGGTGCTCGACAAGGAGCAAATCGACGCGATGCCGACGGCCCGAGCCCCTCAAGCCATGGCAGCGATGATCCCTGGCGTGACGGCATTTGGTATCGCTCAGCTTCCGGGTAGTTCGCAAGAAATGGGCGGTGCTGCCCACGGAGACAACAAGAACGGCGACTATCAGATCGACGGAGTGACCACGGCTACGTTCAACGGGAATTTAGGCGCGGGTAGCAATTTTAGAATCTCGCAGGCATACACCTCGCAGGTAAACGTGACAACCGGTGGAGGGATGATCGAGTCGGCGAACGGCGGGATGGTCCTTAACGTCATTCCGAAGGAAGGCGGCAACGATCTCCATGGTTCGTTTTCTGTGGACTTTACGAATTCCGCTCTCTCGGGAAGCAACCTCACGTCACAGCTTCAGGCGGAGGGTTTGACCGCAGGCAGCCTCACAAAGCAGGCACACTACGACGATATCAGTGCGGCGATTGGCGGAAGGCTGATCAGAGACAAGCTGTGGTTCTTTGCCACCGTTCACAGGATGCAACTCGCTCAAACACGCGCCGGTGTCTGGGACAATCTGACGCCGCTCGGCTGGACTTATACGCCAGACCTGAGCCGCCCATCACTCGCCAGACTGGGGGAGGAAAGCGCAAGTGCGAGACTGACCTGGCAAGCGTCTCCCAGGAACAAAGTTAGTGTATTCCTCGACGTCGCTCCGTATATCCAATATAACCGCGGGTACAGCGATTCCAGACGGATTTCTCCGGAGGCGACGGCCTACACTCCGGCTGTACCGAATGCGTTTGGAATCGTATCCTGGAAATCTCCACTGACGGCACATCTGTTGCTCGATTCAACCTTTGCGATCAACTTGTCGGATTTCGTAAATCAGCTTCAAACGCCGAGCAAGTGCCAATGCGAAGCGCCGGCGGTCGCTACCAGCATCATTTCGAAGACCGAGGCAACAACCAATACCGTGTGGGGTGCAGGCATCTTTCCCGTCACCGCGTCCAACAACTATGGCCACAACGCCGGCCACCTCTGGCAATGGAATAACAACGTTTCGTATTTCGTCCGCAAGCACCAGCTCAAGTTCGGCGTTGCGTTTCAACGCGGCGGCCAGTGGGTCACGGTCGTACCCAACGCGGGATACGGCGTGACATTGAGAAACGCGTTGCCCAACCAGATCACGGAGTACGCAACCCCCATCAAATATGAGAACGACGTTACCGCCAACGTCGGCGCGTACGCGGAAGACCATTGGACCTACAAGCGGGTGTCGATGACTTTGGGGCTCCGCTACGACTACTTCGCACTCAATTCAGCACCGGAGAGTCTGTCGGCAGGCCCGTTCGTTCCAGCGCGGACATTCGCAGGAGCTTCGCTCCTGCGCTGGAAAGATTGGAATCCTCGCGTGGGCGTCGCCTATGATCTATTCGGCAAAGGGAAAACCGTTCTAAAAATGACCGAGGCCAGATACGTCACCTATCAGGGAGCCTCAGCGGGTGGCTTCGGCGCCACTAACCCGGTTATTGGGTCGGTGCTGTCGGTGACGAGATCCTGGACTAACCCCACACAGAACCCCGACGGCAGCTATTCGATTAACTGTGACCTCACCAACCCCCTTGCAAACGGAGGATGTGGCAGGATCAGCGATCTCAACTTCGGTCAAAACAACCCGGCCGCCACGACCTTCGACAGCCGCTTGACACACGGCGGTCGGCCCGACATCTGGGAGACGAGCGTGGTCGTCGAGCAGCAGCTAGGTAAAAGCATTGCCGCTTCGCTCGGCTACTACCACAGGGCGTGGGGTAACCTGTTAGTGACTCGTAACACGCTTGTCAGCCCAGCAAACTACGACCCGTACTGTGTGAACGTGCCCGTGGATCCGCGCCTTCCTGGTGGAGGTGGGAACCAGATATGCGGGTACTACGATCTCAACCCATCGAAGGTAGGCCAGGTGCAAAACAGTAATGTTCCTGCATCGGATTACGGTCGCAGAGCACAGATCTTCGACGGACTCGACGTCGCCACACGACTGAGTCTTCCTCGTGGCGCCAGTGTGTCTGGTGGCGTGACCTGGGGAAGAACGCACATAGAAGACTGCATCGCAGTTAATAACAACATGCCTACGTTCGCCAATTTCCCCGGTCTCGGCTTCAGTGTCGGCGCCCTGGTACCGCAGAAATGGTGCGACGTAAATCCGCCCATGCTTCCCACGATCCAGATCATAGGCCGGGTCAAGCCCTTCGGGTTTGTGACCAGCGTAAGTTATCGAGATCTGCCGGGTATCCCGCTGACCGCGAGCTACAGTGCGTCTAATGCCCAGATCTCCGGCCTCGGCCGTAATTTGTCGAGTGGGTCGTCGGTCAACGTCGAACTGATCCAGCCTGGTACGATGTACGCCCCCAGGGAACGTCAAATGGACCTTCGTTTCTCAAGGCCAGTCTCCCTAGGTGGGAACGAGCGGATGAAAGTCGTGCCCAGCCTCGATCTTCTCAACCTCTTCAATCGAACCGGTATCGATAGCTGGACCACAACCTACGGTTCACAATGGCAGGTTCCGCAGAATCTGCAATTGGCTCGATACGTCAGGTTGAGCGTCAAGTTCGACTTCTGATGCGCAGAGGTGAACCCACTTGGCTCAGGCACCCCGGAGTCGTCATGATTGTTTCGCTCGACCAGGACGCAGACATTTGTGAACAGGAGTCTAAGAAATGCGCGTTCTTCAGAGAAACGACCTTCATCGCGAACAACTTCCTGGACGCGTCCTTCAGAGGGCCATCGGAAAAAACTCTGCGTCGACTAGCGGAAAGATGACGGTTTCCTTCTGCCGCTACGCAGCAGAAAGCGGCCCGATGGAGCCGCATCATCACGCGGAGGAGACCGTGTACATCCTTGATGCTCAGGGCGGTCGCGTCCGAAAGGGTCCTGCCAAGGACGATCTGAACGAAACGACTGCGTTAGTGAAAGGAACGATCCTTCACTTTGACGAACTTGAGTGGCACGTTTTCGAATACGAGGAGGGCGGCTTCATCGATGCAGTCTGCATCTACGGCCAGGTCGACAATATTCGCCCCGAGGACATCACCAAGTAGAGGACCTGGAAATGGCAAAGAAATATATCGGCATCATTCCGCCGGTCATCACCCCCATTGATGCGAGCGAAAATGTCGATGAGGCTGGTTTCCGCAAACTGATCGACCACAGTATCCGATCCGGCATGCACGGTATTTTTGTAGCCGGCTCCAATGGCGAGTGCCTTGCATTGATACAGGAACAACGTGACCGCGCCATAAAAATCGCCCTTGACGAGGCAAGCGGGCGTGTTCCCGTGCTAGCGGGCGTGATGGATGCCAGCACCCGCCGGGTAATCGAGAACATCAAGCGCTTCGAACAAATGGGCGGCGAAGCGGCCGTCATCACTCCCGTGTTTTATGCCCGCCACGCAACGCAGGATGAAACCGTCCGCCATTTCGAGGAAATCTCGCGGCGCACCGCCGTGGATCTGATGATCTACAACATACCGCCTTTTACTGGCCAGACGCTAAAACCCGACACTATCTTCAAGATTGCTAAGATCGACAAGGTGGTCGGCTACAAGGACACCACGGGGAATTTCGCCGACTTCCAGAAATGCCTGTCTCACTTCCGGGGAACCGATTTCACGCTTCACCAGGGTGCAACCAACCTGGCGGCCGCGAGTATGTTGCTGGGCGCCGACGGCTTTATTCCCTCGATGGCGCCCCTGTTTCCCGATCCCTTCTTGAAGGTCTACCAATACGGTATGTGCGGAAACATCAAAAAGACGATGATGTATCACGACATTATCGAGGATATCTGCAGCATCTTCTCGATGACAAAGAGCCAGACCTCGGCCACAAAGTATGCCCTTAGCTGTCTTGGGTTCTTCGACAAGAGAGCAATTCTTCCTACCGAACCGATTCTTCCGGCAGAGGAAGAAAGAATTCACAAGAAGATCAGAGAGATCGTTGAGACTCTCCAAAACATGGACTGAGGTCCACGATGCATACAGTGCTTCTTTCTCACAGATTGTACAAAGATGGGATGGACGTACTTGAAGGAAACGCCGATGTCGTGATCACGAATAACGGCAATAGTGACGACATCATCTCGCAGCTAGAGCAGGCAGATGCCTATATTCTGCGCATCGGCAAGATCGATCGGAAAGCCATCCTGAGCTGCCCTCGTCTCAAGGTGATTGCCCGCCCAGGAGTTGGAGTCGATTCCGTCGATGTGGCCAGCGCCACCGAAATGGGCATTCCGGTGGTCGTCGCACCACGAGCAAACTCCCGTTCGGTGGCCGAACACGCCCTCGCCCTACTCTTCGCCACCGCCAAGAATCTGGTAGATAGTGACGTTCAAACTCGCAGAGGTAATTTCAATGTGCGGGAAAAGTATGCGGCCATTGAACTATTGGGCAAACAGGTTGGGGTGGTCGGCTTCGGCAATATCGGTAAAGAAGTCGCGCGCCTGTGTCAGGCCATCGGCATGCCGGTGATGGTCTTCGACCCTTTCGTCGACGCCGTCTCGATTACGTCAGCCGGTCATCATCACTGCGCGACTCTGGATGTCCTGCTGGCTACTGCCGACATCGTCACTCTGCACCTGCCAGCCACACCTGAAAGCAAGGACATTATCGCTGAGCAGGAATTGGCATCCATGAAGAATTCTGCGTTTCTGATTAACACTTCTCGCGGTGAACTCATCAATGAAGACGCCCTATTCCGTGCGTTGCGCGACGGTGTGATTGCCGCGGCCGGATTAGATGTATTGAAAGAAGAGCCGGTGAAAGCCGGGCACCCACTACTTGCCTTGGAAAACCTTGTCATAACGCCGCATCTGGCCGCGCAGACGAGAGAAGCTACAGCCAAGGGGGTAGTAATGGCTGCGCAGGGAACACTGGCTGTATTGCGGGGTGAGCAGTGGCCTCAAGTTGCTGATAAAGAAGTCTACAAGCACCCGAGGTGGAAGGGCAGCAAATGAGTGCGGCGAATTATTGCGGTTGTCCTTGATCCCGTTGAACTTTAGAAGGACTTCGCCGAAATGGTTTCGGATCTATACTGACTAAAATGCGCGTGCTGGTTGTTGAAGACGAAAAGAAAATGGCCTCGTTTGTCCGAAAGGCTTTGCAGGCCGAAGGTTTCGCAGTGGACGCCTGCTCCAACGGCAATGAGGCGCTGGACGTCGCTTCCAGCACACCTTTTGATGCCATCGTTCTTGACATCATGCTGCCCGGACGTGATGGACTGAGCGTCCTGACACAGTTGAGGCTACGACGCATCAATACCCCCGTGTTGCTGCTGTCGGCACGTGGCGAGGTGAATGAACGTGTGCAAGGGTTGAACGCGGGTGCAGATGACTATTTGCCCAAGCCGTTTGTCCTTGCCGAACTTGTCGCGCGGGTGCACGCATTGGGACGGCGGGGCGGAGAATCGAAATCAGTTGTGTTACAGGTAGCGGATTTGAAGCTGGATACCGTCGCGCATCGCGCCGAACGTGATGGCAAAAGCATTGAACTGACCGCGCGTGAATTTCGTTTGTTGGAATTCCTAATGCGTTCTCAGGGACGCATCTGTGGGCGAATGAGCATAATCGAAAAAGTCTGGGACTGCGGTTTTGACCCGGGCACAAATCTGGTCGAAGTGTACATCGGTCGCCTGCGCGCCAAAATTGACGCAGGGTCTGAAACGTGTCTGCTGCACACGGTCCGAGGCGTGGGATACGTCTTAAGAGGATGAAAATCCGAACGCGGTTGACATTGTGGTTCGCGGCGGCGTTGTGGTGTTTGCATGTGTCCATCGGGTTCATCGGTGGCCTCTTTCCCGGCGAAAGCGAACACAAGCAGTCTCGGCACGGCGTCTGGGAGTATGTGCTTTTTCAGACACGAGAAATCACGTTCTCGGTTGGAATTCCGGCTGTCGTTTTGGGGGCTCTCGGCGGAGCGTGGATTATGCGAAAGGCCCTGGCGCCTGTGACCGCCCTGACGAAAGCCATGGAAAACACCAACGACCACAATTTGAACGAACCGTTGAGCAGTTCTGGCAACGGCGATGAATTAGATCGCATGACTACAGTGTTTAACGCGATGAGCGCCCGGCTGGATGAATCGTTTCGGCGCGTCCGAGAGTTTTCGTTACATGCGTCGCACGAGCTCAAAACGCCGTTGGCGATCTTGCGCGGAGAGCTGGAAATGACCTTGCGCGACGAGAACCTGACTCCCCTTCAAAAAGAGCGCCATGTGAGTCAGATAGCTGAGGTTGAAAGGCTCGCCAAAATCGTTGATGCATTGACGCTCCTCACAAAAGCCGATACCGGCCGAGTGGATCTTAATTGTGAGCCGGTTCAATTGGATGAAATGGTTCGCGAATACGTCGCGGACGGGCAAGTCCTCGCGCAGCCGCACAATATCCAAGTCAACATCACGGGCTGCTCGCCGACTTCAGTGTGGGGCGACCGTGACCGCCTGCGGCAGTTGCTGTTAAACCTGTTGGATAACGCTATTAAATACAACCATCCCGGTGGTGTGATAAATGTTTCTTTACTGTGCCATAGTGGGCTTGGCGAATTGAGAATTGAGAACACTGGCCCCGGACTCGCCGCCGAGTGGCAACCGCACGTTTTTGATCGTTTTTTCCGAGGCAATAACAGCCACTCAAGCACGACAGAAGGGTGCGGATTGGGTTTAAGTATTGCAAAGTGGATTGTCACCGCGCACAAGGGACGCATCCGGTTTGTTTCTGAGCCAGGGAAGATGACTATTGTTGCCGTCACGCTTCCGATTTTTCACAAAAGCAGCGACAGCTATACGCCCAGCAGTCATGTAAACGATCGTGCGGGCACGTCCACAACGTTGGCCGAAATGTCGAACGATCCCTCGTGACGAATGGCGGATCGGGCTCAGCCTGATTCAATTGCCAGGGGCCGATTCTGGACGCCCAATCCTCTCCTTTGATCCCTTCACGGTCCCGCAGCGCCTCCTTTGCCGCGTGACTTGTCAAACATAAACAGAAATTAATTGTGGGTTGAGGGCCTAGCTTATCTTCGCTTGGTAGCCTACTGGCGTATAAAGGCCCCAACTTGGAGTAAAGCGACCGTCTTGAAACTTTCTAGTGGACGCGTTCGATATCGGGTTCTTGCGCTCGTCGTCGCCGTGACCGCTATCAACTTGGGTGATCGCGCCAATCTGTCGGTCGTCGGGTCCGCCTTGGCGAAGGAGATGGCGATCAGTCCTGTCGCCATGGGTTATCTATTCTCAGCGTTTGCGTGGTCCTATGTCTTGGGGCAGCTGCCGGGCGGTTGGATGCTGGACCGCTACGGCGCGATACGCATCTACGGGATCAGCCTCTTTCTCTGGTCCTTGTTCACATTGCTCCAGGGTTTCGTCGGGGGCCTTCCGTTGGCTATGGTCGTGGGAGGCTTGATCGTCCTGCGGTTCGGCGTCGGGTTCGTCGAATCGCCTGCGTTTCCTGCCAACAACCGGATTGTCGCCTCTTGGTTTCCAACCCGGGAACGTGGGTTCGCCGCGGCGGTCTTCAATTCGTCACAGTATGTGGCCGTGCTCGTCTTCACCCCGATCATGGGCCTGATCACGCACGCTTTGGGCTGGCGCTCGGTCTTCTGGTTCATGGGCGCGCTGGGGATCGCCATGAGCGCCGTGTGGTTCCGCGTCATGCGCAATCCAAGGGAGCATTCCGGGCTCAGTCCTGCCGAACTCGAATACATCGAATCTGGCGGTGGGGTACCGCCGGTAAAGGCGGAGCCCCGCACGACCGAGGCCGTGCAGGGTCCTAGGTTGAAGGAGCTTTCTCTTCTGTTCAACTCACGAATGATGATTGGCGTCTATGTCGCACAGTACTGCATAACGGCCTTGCAATACTTTTTCATCACCTGGTTCCCGATCTATCTTGTCCAAGGTCGAGGCATGGACATATTAAAAGTCGGCTTTGCCGCCGCCTTGCCGGGCATCAGTGGATTCATAGGCGCAATGTTCGGCGGCTTCCTCTCCGACTATCTGCTTAGATGCGGCTATTCGCTGACGGTTGCACGCAAGACGCCCTTCATCATCGGGATGCTGCTGGCCAGCTCGCTCGTGCTCTGCAATTTCACATCGTCGACGGCCGCAGTGATCGGTCTGATGGCGTTCGCCATTTTCGGGAAGGGCCTTGCGGCGATGGGCTGGGTGATTGTGTCCGATACCTCACCCAGGCACCTCATGGGCTTTGCGGGCGGCATCTTCAATACTGCAGGAAACCTGGCAGGGATCGTCACACCGATCGTTATCGGATACATCCTGCAGGCGACCGGTTCCTTTGAAAGCGCCCTCTATTTCGTGGCGCTGCACAGCCTCGCGGCGGCCGGTTGCTATGCGTTCGTCGTAGGAAAACTCAGGCGATTGGAGGCGGATGCGAAACATCAAGAAACGCAGACCGCCTTATCGCACCTTTAAACCCATGCCACGTTTCGCCGCCAACCTGAGTCTGATGTTTTGCGAGGTTCCGTTTCTCGATCGATTCGAAGCGGCCGCGAAAGCGGGATTCGAGGCCGTCGAATATTGGTTCCCATACGACCATGACCCGGCGGCCATTCGTGAGCGCCTGCGCGCGAACGGCCTCACGGTCGCTTTGTTCAATATGCCTGTGGGCGACTTCGCGCACGGGGAGCGCGGCCTCGCCGCTTTGCCCGATCGCGTCGGGGAGATGAAGGCAGGCGTCGACATCGCCCTGCGGTATGCCGAAGCGACGGGTGTCTCTCGGCTGCACATGATGGCGGGACTCGCCGATCCGGACGATCCGCACGCACACGACACCTACCGTCGCTCCGTCGTTTACGCCGCAGGCAAGCTGGCCAACGCCGGCGTGGACCTGCTTTTGGAGCCAATCAACGGTCGCAACATGCCCGGATATTTCCTGCGCGATTTCCGGCAGGCGGCGGACCTGATCCAGGAACTCATGTTGCCGAACGTGAAGTTGCAGTTCGACATCTACCACTGCCAGATCATTCATGGCGACGTAACTATGCGACTGCGTGCGCTCATGCCGATCACGGGACACGTGCAGATCGCCAGCGTCCCAAACCGTCACGAGCCCGATACGGGCGAGTTGTCGGATTTCTTCCTGTTCGATGAACTCGATCGGCTCGGCTATGCGGGGTTTGTGGGTTGCGAATACATCCCGGCGTCGGAAACGGTCGCCGGGCTTTCCTGGCGCAGAGCCTATCAGGTCAAGTGAGAAGGCAAAGCATGAGATCCCTGGTGCTCGGCTGCGTCGCCGACGATTACACTGGTGCCTCCGATCTCGCGAATACGCTGACCAAATCGGGGCTGCGCACCGTGCAGACCGTTGGCGTGCCGTCTTCCGATCTGTGCCTTCCCGACGTCGACGCCATCGTCGTGGCGCTCAAGATCCGTTCGATCGCGGCGGGCGACGCGGTCGCGCGCGCGCGGGAGGCTACGCGATGGCTTCGCATGCGAGGCGCAAGCCACGTCATGTTCAAAATCTGTTCGACGTTCGATTCGACGAATGCGGGAAATATCGGGCCGGTGACCGACGCCCTGCGCGAAGATGCAGGCCAGAGTATCGCTCTCGTAACGCCGGCGTTTCCCGCGACGGGCCGCAGTGTTTACCAAGGACATTTGTTTGTTGGCGCGGCGCCACTGAACGAAAGCCCGCTCAAGGATCATCCGTTGAATCCGATGCGCGACGCCAACCTCGTACGCGTCCTGTCGCGACAAAGCGCGGCACCCGTCGGGTTGGTCGCGATCGATGCGGTGACGCAGGGGCCGGATGCGGTCTGCGAACGGCTGCAGGCTCTGGCGGCCAACGGCTGCCGGTCGGCGATCGCCGACGCGGTTTTCGCCACCGATCTCGATATCCTCGGCAACGCCACAGCCGGGCAAGCCTTCTCGGTAGGCGCTTCCGGCCTGGGTATGGGCTTGGCGCATGCGATGGTCGCGCGCGCCAGCGTCCCGAACCGCAACGCCGTCCCGAAGGCTGTCCAGCCGGTCGGAGGCCTCGCCGCGTGCCTCGCCGGAAGCTGTTCGCAGGCGACGCGGCAGCAGGTGCAGAATGCCAAAGCGCACATGCCGGTTCTCATGATCGACGTTTCCCATCTCTTGGATGGCGGTGACGAAATTGGCCGGGCGCTGCAGTTCTGCGACGAGCATCTCGCGTCAGGACCGGTTCTGATCGCGACTTCCGCCGCGCCCGAGGACGTCGGCACCCTTCACGCTCAGCATGAACCCGAAACGCTCGGGCGCACGATCGAGGCGGCGCTTTCATCGATTGCGACGGGGCTTGTGACACGCGGCGTGCGGCGCTTCGTCGTGGCGGGTGGCGAGACGTCCGGGGCGATCGTTGATGGCCTCACCCTGCCGGCCTTCCTGATTGGCCCCGAGATCGCTGCCGGCGTGCCGGTGCTCAGAACGGTTGCGACATCCGAGCCGATGCTTCTCGCCCTCAAATCTGGAAACTTCGGCGGGCCCGACTTCTTCAACCGTGCACTGGACCTGATGAAATAACCAGGAGAAATCTTCGAATGTCGGAAAACGACCAGATCCTTCGGGAAGACATATGCAGGTTCGGACGCTCCCTATTTGAGCGCGGCCTCACGCCGGGATCGTCAGGCAATATCTCCGTCCGCCTAAACGACGGTGCCTGGCTCGTGACGCCGACGAACGTGTCGCTGGGCTTCCTCGACCCCGGCCGGATCGCCCGGCTCGACGCAATGGGACGTCTGCTGTCCGGAGATCCGCCGACCAAGGAAATCCCGCTTCATTCGGCGCTATACGGAAGCAGGCCGCAGGCAAAGGCTATTGTTCACCTGCATTCGACCCACGCGGTCGCTCTTTCGATGCTACCCGACATCGATGCGAGAGCCGTCCTGCCGCCCCTAACGCCATATTATCTCATGCGCACGGGACAGACCGCGCTCGTGCCGTACTATCGCCCAGGCGATCCCGCAGTTGCTGATGCGATCCGCGGCTTGGACGGTCGCTACAGCGCAGTGCTGCTCGCCAATCACGGTTCGGTCGTCGCGGGAGCCAGCCTGGAAGCCGCAGTCTACGCGACCGAGGAACTCGAAGAAACCGCGAAATTACACCTCCTCCTTCTTAAGCTAAATCCGCGACACCTCAGCCCTGCGCAGGTGCAGGATTTGGTGCAGCATTTCGGCCTCCTGCTGCCTGCCTCGGACGAGCACGTTGGTTTGGTCGACCGCGACGGCGGTGAATGAGTTGTAGCGATATGCGAGCGGCCTGCCGTCTGGGTATTCGTGGCGACTAAGTAATGATGCCGACCTAAATGGAGCGGTTGTGCCAGCTCGACGGCCAGGATCGAACGCCGGCCGTCCCAGTTGATTCCGATCGCAATCATAACCGCTCGAGTGCGGATGACGCCGTCCTCACGGACTTTCTCGTAACGTGCGTCCAAAATCAGGGAGGGGTAGTCTTCATCCAGACGACGTTCGCCAAACTTCTTCAAATTCATCATCCAGCGTCTTGTCGATCCGGCTGATGCTGCTGGCGGAAAACGCATGCCCGCAGAGCTCTTCGGTAATCGCTTTGACCTTGCGAGTGGAAACGCCCTGAACGTACATCTCCGCCAGGCAAGCCACTAGCGGAGTCGACATCCCACTTGCTAATCTATTTGTCCGTGCCATCAAGCCGTCATCGGCAGAGTTAACCGGCGTGGCACGGGCGCGTAGCGCCAGCGAGGCGTTTCTTTATCGGCGCCTTGAAACACTCGCTGAGACCAAAGGTCAGTTCCAATTGAACACTTGTGTGCCGATCGCCTTCGATGGTCAGAGCGAAATGGAAGTCGATTTCATCAGCCAGCGATTGCGCCTCGTCATAGAACTCGATGGAGAGCAGCATCTTTCCAATGCCGAAGCGTACCGACGTGACCGCCGAAAGGATCGCCTCCTGCTGCAGAACCGCTATCTTGTTTTGCGGTTTCTTGCAGAAGATCTTGGCAAAGATTTGGACGGAGTCCTGGATTCCATACTGCAGGTTCTGGCAGGACGCCAGCGTTCAGCCTCAACGAGCTAGTCTCGACTCGCTTTGTAAGCCGTCAATCGCGAAAGGAATACACGTTGCAGGCTCCTAACAGGGCGAAAGTTTCGACTCCGATGCTTTGAAGCCGTATTTTAGGATGCAAGATCGGCCTCCTAGCAGAGCGGCGTGCTCCGGGTGTACGGGCCAAGCTATATAATGGTTTCAGGTTTTGAACACATGGCCAAGCTAATCGATCGCCCGTTAATCAAGAAGGTCACTCCAGTAGCTCCAGAGCATCTCGTCGGAGATTTGATTCAATCCGGGCATCCGTTGTTCGGACTTGTTTGGATCAACCCCGAGCGCGTAAGCGGCACGCCTTGCTTCTACGGTACGCGAGTTCCAATCAAAACCCTGTTTGATTCGCTGGCGGCCGGCCAAACGCTAGATGAGTTTCTCGAGGATTTCGAAGGGGTCTCGCGCGAGCAGGCAGAAGCGCTGCTCGAATTGGCAGGGTCTCACCTGCTGGAAGACCTGCCGAAGCCGTAACCGTGAAGATTCTGCTCGACCATAATCTGCCCCGCAGGTTGCGCGAACACC
Organism: uncultured Solibacteraceae bacterium; assembly: GCA_964584785.1. Classification (GTDB taxonomy): domain Bacteria; phylum Acidobacteriota; class Terriglobia; order 20CM-2-55-15; family 20CM-2-55-15; genus JAHFTY01. The sequence goes on along the minus strand of CAZPBY010000014.1, from coordinate 126 downwards.
TGCCCGGGCACGAAATCCGCACAACACGAGAGATGAAGTGGGAACAGCTCCGCAACGGCACGTTGATGTCCGTCGCCGCTGCGACCGGATTCGAAGTGTTCGTCACAATCGACAAGCAGATCGAGC
>CAZPBY010000013.1:0-123807 GCA_964584785.1 uncultured Solibacteraceae bacterium | reverse complement strand
GGTGGAAGGCACCGAAGAATTTAGGAAGCAGCCGCTGACTTCGTTGATTCTCGCGACCGGCGGCACCGGCCTCGTCAAAGCGGCATACAGTGCCGGGAAACCCGCATTCGGCGTCGGGCCAGGGAATGTGCCGTCATACATCGACCGCACCGCAGACGTGCCGAAAGCCGTTCGCGACATTCTCACCGGAAAGACCTTCGACAATGGGACGCTGTGCTCATCGGAGCAGGCGATCATTTGCGACGAACCCGTGAAGGACCAGGTTCTGCAGGAACTCCAAAACCAATCCGCATACGTTTGCAGCAGCTCTGAAAAGGCATTGCTCGAGAAAACAATTCAAACTTCCCGGCGCACCCTCAATACAAAAATAGTGGGAAAGCCTGCCGACAGGATCGCGGAGATGGCGGGTTTCCCGGTTCCTTCAGGCACTCGAGCGCTCGTCGCCCACGCCGATGGAGTTGGGATCGACTATCCGATCTCGATGGAAAAGTTGTCGCCGATTCTCGCCTTCTACGTTGTGAAGGATTGGAAAGCCGGCTGTGAGAAATGCATCGAGATCCTCAGGTTCGGCGGACTCGGTCACACGCTCAGCCTGCACACCAGGGACGAAGAAGTCGTGAAGCAGTTTGGATTGAAGAAACCTGCCTTCCGCATCGTCGTGAATACGCCGGCAGCGCTCGGCGCTGTGGGGTATACCACGAATCTGTTCCCTTCGATGACGCTCGGCTGCGGCGCGCCTGGGAATAACATCACGTCGGATAACATTTCGCCGTTGCATCTGGTCAATCTGAAGCGTGTGGCCTACGGGGTGCGGGATGCAGTTGTAGATGCTCCGCCGGCGAAGGTTTCAGTGGCTGCGTCGTCGAGCCGCCCGGTTATCGAGCAGGTCGTTGATCAATGGCTGGGCAAACGATCGTTGGGTGCAGCCGAAGTTCATGCGGCGGTGGTCACGGCGCCGGCACCGGCCCCTGTTGCCCCGCCGCTTCAATCATTCACCCAGCTGGAACCGAAGGCCTCGCCAACGCCGGCGAAACCATCATCGCCGGTGGCTTTCGTCTGTGAAGACGACGTGCGTGCGGCGATTCTGGCGCACGCCAAAATCATTATCGGAAAGAAAACGATCATCACGCCGTCTGCACGCGATCTTGCCGAGTCCAACGACATTTTCATCAGCGCCGGTTGAGTGATTATTTTCGTTCGTAGGTAATTCGTTTTGCACCGGCCTCGCACGTGCCGACCACTTTTGCGTCCTTCACGTTTTCGGCCGCTACGATATTCAACGTGTAGTTCTTGACACCCTTCGCGTCGAGTTTGGCGGCGATTTCGGCCTTCACGTCTTCGCACGTTTTCTTTTGTGCAAAAGCAGGGGAAGCGATAAGCAAACCTGCCAGCAAAGGAGCGATTGCTCGTTTCATAGTTTCTCCTTCGAAGCGAATTTTCTCACCGCATTTGGCGAACGGTCTAAAGATTTTTGTTCGTGCTATGATCGGTCGCCGGCCCGGGAAAGGACACTCATGTCCTCGGAAGAAGTCACCCTCAGGCAGATTTACGACAAGCTGATTGAACATGATAATCAGTTTGCGAGGATAGACAATCAATTCGAAACCATCCACCAGAAACTTAACAATCACGACCAGCAATTCAGGAATGTGGCGACGCACGTCCTGAACCTGGACAAATCCATCAAAGCGAGATTGCCCGCCTTGATAAACGAATCGACCGGATCTACGAGTTGCTGGACGACCAAACCGGCAAGATTGAACTGCTGACTCAGGAGTACCATATGATTACGGTTGCTCTGAGGAGGCTCGAAGCAACCGTGTCTCAGCTCGTTGCGGGTCATGAAGAACTCCGTGCCGACGTCGCAGGGCTAAAAGTCAAAATGACAGACCTGGAGCAAAGAGTGCTCGTCCTGGAGACGAGGTGAAGACATGCGCAGTTTCGAAGAAAAAATCCGCGCACTACAGAGACAGCACCTCCACAATCAATTGCTGGATCTTGACCTTCGATCGTTTTCGTTGGATCTGAGCATTGGCCGATTGGAGCGCCAATGGCCCGGTTCAACACCGGCTGAACAAAGCCGTCTCCGCATCCAACGCATGGAAGTTCGAGCGGAATTGGAGATCTTGAAAATTGAGATCGACAGCATCGAACGGCAAGCGATCAAGCTGGGGTTCTACTCAGCTTCGGCCTGAAATTTTCTCGGCCGCACATTTGAAGAACTGATCGATCACCATCCGCGCGGCGCCGCCGATCATGCGCTGACCCACGCTGGCAATGGCGCCGCCGGCCGACACGTCTCCCGAGTACGTCAGATGCGTGCCGGCGTCTTGAGCTTCAAGCCGGACGGTTCCTTCACCATTCACAAAACCGGGCGCGCCGCTGCCGGAGACCGTCATCGCGAATTCGTTTGTCGGATGGGTATCGTGGAGACGAATACTGCCCTTGAATTTGCCGCGAATTGCGCCGATGCCGATGCTCATCGTCATCTCGTAGGTGTTATCGCCGGTGGGCACGAGTTCCTCGCAACCGGAAAGACAGGAAGCGATGCGGTCCGGATCTGTGAGAAAGCTCCAGACCGCATTGGAAGCGATGTTGTCAAAGGTGAATTGACCTTCAATCTTCATGAAAGCCGGCGGCACAAAGCCCGTCCCTGCGCTCGAGGTTCTGACCGTTTTCGCTCCATGCGCAGAACCCGGAACGCGCGTCGGGCTTCGTGACAAACGTTTAACCGATGCGATCGAGCGCACGTTCCAGTGCACGGCGAGCGTAGATGCGCGCCAGGTCGAGGCGATACTCCGCCGAGGCGTGAATATCGTCGAGTGCCGTAATCCCTGCCGATGCCTTTTCACACGCCGACCGCAGAACATCGGCGGTTGGCTTCTTGCCGGTCAGAGCCTTCTCGGTTTCGGTCGCCCGGAACGCGTGACTTCCGACGCCGGTTATCCCGACACCAACCGACGCGATCACTCCGGCGGCATCCAACGTCACCCGAGCAGCCGCTCCGCAAATTGCGAAGCCGGACGCCTGTTGCGCCATCTTCAAATAAGCGGAGCCGCTCGGCGCCTTCGCCGATGGGATTCGAATTTCGCGGACGACCTCTCCAGGCTGTAATGCAGTGGTCAACATATCGACGAAGAATTGCGACGCCGCTATGGTTCGTTCACCTTTCGGTCCGATCGCGACGATCGAGGCATCGAACGCCAGCAGCGTTGCCGGGTAGTCTGCCGCCGGATCCGCGTGAGCAACGCTTCCGCCGATCGTACCTTTGTTCCGCACCTGCACATCACCGATATCCGATGCCGCTTCGTGCAATGCTTCGCACTGGCGCCGAACCACATCCGACATCGCGATGACTTGATGTGTGGTAAGGGCGCCGATACGCAGCGTTCCGCTCTCCTCGATGATGTACGACAGTTCCGGTAAACGGCCGATGTCGATCAGCATTTCCGGTGCGGCAAGCCGAAGCTTCATCATCGGTATCAAGCTGTGACCACCGGCGAGAAGTTTGGCGCGATCGCCATGTTTCTGGAGGAGGTTGACCGCTTCACTGAGCGACGTTGCGACCTTGTATTCGAAGTTCTGAGCAATCATGACGCTTTCCTCCTCTTTATAACGTTCCAGACCTTTTCCGGTCGAACCGGCATATCGATGTGCGTTACGCCGAATGGCGCAAGCGCATCGACGATGGCATTCACGACGGCCGGCGTCGAACCGATCGTGCCGGCTTCGCCGACGCCTTTCACTCCCATTGGATTCACGGGTGACGGCGTGACCGTCCGTTCCAGCTCCAGCGCCGGCAGGTCGTGCGCACGAGGCAGCGCGTAGTCCATCAAAGTGCCGGTCAGAAGCTGTCCGTTTTCGTCATAAACAACTTCTTCGTAAAGAGCCTGAGCGACCCCCTGTACGATTCCGCCATGCACTTGCCCTTCGACCAGCAGCGGGTTGATCACATTGCCGCAATCATCGACGGCGACGTACTTCGTTATTTTGGGCGCGCCGGTCTCCGCGTCGACTTCAACGACACACACGTGCGTTCCGAACGGGAATGTGAAATTCGAGGGTTCGAAGAAGCGCGTGGCTTCGAGTCCCGGTTCGACTCCCGGTGGAAGCTGCCGGGCAATGTAGGCTTGAGTCACGCACTGGCCGAACGTCATCGATTTGTCGACGTCTTTGGCGACGACGCGCCCTCCTTCAAAAGCGATCTTTTCGGGTGAAGACTGAAGGATGTGCGCGGCGATTCTTCCCAGCTTCGCCTTCAGATCCTGAACGGCCATGTACATCGCGGTTCCGCCGACTGCAGTGGCCCGGCTTCCAAAGGTGCCGATGCCGTACGGTATGCGCGCCGTGTCGCCATGCTGGACAAAAACGTCCTCCATGGTGATGCCGAACTCGTCGGCGACGATTTGGGCGAAGGATGTTTCCTGTCCCTGGCCGTGCGGAGACGCGCCTGTCAGAATCGTGACCTTGGCGGTGGGTTCGATACGAACCGTACTGCTTTCCCAGCCGCCGGCCGGCATCGCAACAGACGGTCCCATCGCGCAGATCTCGACGTACGAGGAGAGTCCGATGCCCATCAGTTTGCCTTGCTTCCGCATCTCCGCCTGTTTTTTGCGCAGGCCCGCGTAGTCGGCGATTTGTAAGGCCTTGTCGAGTGCTGCCTCGTAGTTGGCGCTGTCATAAACGACGCCGCCCGATGTTTGAAACGGAAACTCCGATGGTTTCGGAAAATTCTTTCGACGGATTTCCGCCGGATCGATCTTCAGTTTCTGCGCGGCCACATCCATGATGCGTTCGATCAGATATGTGGCTTCGGGCCGTCCGGCTCCGCGATAGGCGTCTGTCGCCATCTTGTTCGTGAAGGCGCTGACCAGTTCGAACTTGAAGGCGGGGATCCGGTACGCACCGGGTGCAAGCAGACCGGTCAATTGCGGGATGATCGCGGTCAAAAGCTGATAATACGCGCCGATGTCCGCGACGACTTTCAAACGCATGCCGAGGATCGTGCCGTCTTTCTTCAGCGCCAGTTCCACGTCGTTGATCTGGTCGCGTCCGTGAATCGTGCATGCGATGTTTTCGCGCCGCGTCTCGATCCACTTCACGGGCTTCCCGGTTTTCAGCGCGAGATGAGCAACAAGCCCCTCTTCGGCGTACACATTCAATTTGCTGCCGAAGCCGCCGCCAACTTCGGGCGTAATCACGCGAGCGCGGTTTTCAGGCACTCCGACAAGCACAGCGAGTTGGGTTTTGAGCAGGTGAGGAATCTGAGTTGACGACCAGACCACCAGTTCGTTTTCAGGAAGCTGCGTTGTCGCGACCACGCCCCGAGGCTCCATCGCAACGGGCGCCAGCCGCTGATTGATGAATCGCTCTTTGACCACGACGTCCGCGTCTTTGAATGCCTGTTCCGAGTTGCCGTTTTCGAAACCCGCTTTGTAGGCGAGGTTGTCCTGGAATTGCTCGTGTATGACCGTGCTGCCGGTTGCCAGCGCCTTTTCGGGATTGGTCACCGCGGGCAGCGGTTCGTAGTCAATCTCGATCAGGTCGGCGGCGTCTCGTGCGACATATTTATTACTCGCGAGGACTGCGGCGATCGGCTGGCCCACGAAGATCACCTTTCCTGAAGCCAGCAGCGGCAGTGCCACTTTTTTCATGCCGGGGATTTCGCCGGCGACCGGGACTCGCATGTCCGGAATATCGGCAGCGGTGAATACAGAATGGACGCCCGGAAGGTTGCGAGCCTTCGTAACGTCGATGCGTTTGATGCGTGCATGGGCATGCAGGCTTCGTGTGAATGCCAGAGTCAGCATTCCTGGGAGTGAAATGTCGTCGATGTACGACGAAGTTCCGGAGACGAGACGCGGGTCCTCTTTTCTTTTGATGGCTTGTCCGACGTATTTCATGATCACCCCCTGTTAATCACCCGCGGCGAATTGAGTGGACCGCCGCATTTTGTCTGACGCCGATTGAACGGCCTTGACGATGTTTTGATAACCGGTACATCGGCACAGGTTCCCGTCGAGCGCCTCCCGGATTTGCGATTCATCGGGCGAGGCGTTGCGAGCCAGGAGCTGGTGAGCGCACATAATCATACCGGGCGTGCAGTAGCCGCACTGCAGACCGTGCTCTTCCCAGAAAGCCTGTTGCAGCGGGTGCAGTTTCCCGTCGCGCGCCATTCCCTCAATGGTGACGACGTCCGATCCGTCGGCCTGAACAGCAAACATCGTGCACGACTTCACGGCGAGACCGTTCGCCAGGATGGTACACGCTCCACAGATACTGGTTTCACAACCGACGTGAGTGCCCGTCAGTCCTGCGACGTCGCGAATGAAGTGCGTCAGCAGGAGGCGCGGCTCGACGTCCCCTTCATAAAGCTTCCCATTGATCGTTATTCTGACGTGCTGTGTCATAGGCGCATTTCTCCTATTTATTGTGGCTCCTCGCCGCCGAAGTGAAGAATCGTCACGAAGCCCGTCGCTGCGCTCCGGGTTCTGACAGTTGTGCCGCCGGTTTTGCAAAACGGCAACGCGTGCAGAACCCGGAGCGCAGCGACGGGCTTCGTGACGCCACGTTTCATTTCGAACACGTTCTCCAGCGTAAACGAGTCCTGAATGGGGAACGCGTCGTATTGTATGCTATCCCCGATGCCTTTGGAGAGTCTGTTCACGCACCGCCTGATCCGGGTTTTACGATGGGTTCTGCCGGTGGTGGTTCTCGTATTGATCGCGATTCCGAGCTGGAACTATTGGGCCCGCCAGAGGCAGCCTCGACCGGTACCGCACAAGTTGCCGCCGCTGCCGAAAGACTTGTCGCTCCGCACCGATAATTTCAACTTCACGAAGATGGAAGGTGACCGGACGCTTTTTACGATTCACGCCAAGGAAAACCTGGGAACCAGCGACAACAAAAACATGCTCGAAGACGTCGACGCCACGATCTTCGGCACGAAGCCGGGGGAGCCGACACGTGCGCTCAAAGGCAACAACTGCAGCTACGATCAGAAAACACAAAACATTTTGTGCAAAGGCGACGTCGTGCTCCGGCTGGACGAAAACACCACGGTGAACACCGACGAGGCGATCTATAGCCACGGCGACCGCCGCATCCTCATCAATACCCATTTCACGCTGGAGCGGCCCGGCGTTTTGAACGGCGAATCGAATTCCCTTCAATACGATTTGAATTCCACTCTGCTCAACGTTGCCGGCCACGTCAAGATTCACAGCAACGACGGTCTCGAACTGGAATCGGAGTCCGCCATTTTCAACCAGAAAGAAAACCGCGCCATCGCCGAGACGAACGTTCTTATGAAGACTTCCACAGGCTGGGTGCGGGGCATGCACGCGCGGGTCGACCTGACTCCGGAGACGTTGCAGCCGCTTCTGCTATGGGTCGAGGGGAATGTGACTTCCGAGAACGTCAACGCCAAAACCGGCGAGACATTCCGGATGAAAGCGGATTCGATGGAGGTTCAATTTGCGGATCGCCTCGTGAGCCAGGTCATCGCTCGCCACAACGTCGAGTTAAACAAGGATGCTCGTGATGGGAAAGTGGTTCTCACCGGCGACGAGATCATCGCCCACATGTCCCAAAAGGGCGAAGTGCAACTGGTCGAGACGAAAACGAAAGCGACCATGAACTTCGGCGACGACCGCCGGCTGCGTTCGAACGCCATCTGGACCGATCCGACCGGCAGCATCATGACGCAAGGCGAATCCGAGTTGCAGTTCGGCGATTCGCGCATACGCGGGCAATCCTTCTCTATTCAAAATGGCGACATCCTCACATTCAATACGGACAGCCCCGCCGTGTTGACCACGGCGGACCAGGAATCCGCGGCCGACAAGACTGAATTGAAATTCGACAGCAAAACAAACGAACTCGTATCGCTGACCCAGGCCGGACATTTCACATTCAAGCAACAGGATCGCGAGGGAGCCGCGAACATCGCGCGATCGGATAGCGCCAACGTCGTGACGCTGGAAGGAGCGGCCGGTGCGCCGGCCTGGGTTTCCGACGCGAAATCGCGCGTGGAGGCCGTGACTATCCGGCTCGACCAGAACGCAAAATCACTGGCCGCCGCGAAGGGTGTCAAAAGCGTTTCGAGTGACTCCGGCGACCGTGTTCTGGTGACGTCAGACGCTCTGAACCAGACCGGGGACACGATCACGTACACCGGACGAGTGCATTTGTATCGGGGAGACGTCTCGATCGAATCCGATCGGCTCGAAGCGCCGGTTGGCGCGAAAGTATTCAAGGCAACCGCGACGGGACATGTCTTTTCGACGGTGAACAACATGCGAGTATGGGCGGATCGCCTGGATTACGACGACCCAACCCACGTTGCCCATTACGCAGGCAATGTCCGGGCTCAGAAGCAGGACATCAAGATTACTTCTGCCGATCTGAACGTGAACGGACGGGAAGCGCCCGATGGGTCTGTTAGCGTTTCGGATATGACCGCGAAAGGTCAGGTCGTTATCACGCGTGGCGTCGCCCGCGGTTCCGGCGAGCAAGCCGTCTACAATGCGTCCACTCAGCGAATCGTGCTGACCGGGCCCAACTCCGAAGTTATCAACGGACAGGGCTCGACTACAAAAAGTCCTCGTATTACCGTGAATGTGGCCGGAGACAAAATGGCGGTCATCGAGGGCTCGAACGACCAAAAGCCCGTGACGACGCTCAAGATCAAATGATGACGAGTAGATGACGCCATTGACCTCGCTTCAAACCAAAAAGGTCTCCAAATCCTACAAGGGCCGGATGGTAGTTCGCGACGTTGATCTCAGCGTGGCTCAAGGTGAGGTCGTGGGCTTGCTGGGACCCAATGGCGCGGGCAAAACGACGACGTTCTACATCATCGTTGGACTGACCCGGCCTGATTCAGGCTCGGTGCTGTTAGGCGGCGACAATATCACCGATCTGCCGATGTACATGCGGGCGAAGAACGGAATCAGTTATCTTCCCCAGGAGGCATCGGTATTTCGTAAGCTGAGCGTGGAAGCCAATATTATGGCTATATTGGAGACACTGCCGATGTCGACTAAAGAAAGACGCGGCAAACTGGAAACATTGCTGGATGAGTTCGGCATCGCCCACGTTCGCAAGAATCTTGCGGACACCCTTTCAGGTGGTGAGCGTCGACGCGTGGAAATCGCGCGATCCCTGGTCATCTCGCCGAAGTTTATTCTTCTCGACGAGCCGTTTTCGGGGATCGATCCGATTACGGTGCTTGAAATTCAGAGAATCATCGCTCACCTGAAATCCCGGCGAATTGGCGTTCTCATCACAGATCACAATGTCAGAGAAACGTTGCAGGTCACGGACCGCGCTTATATCATCAATAACGGGTCTATTTTTCGATCCGGAACACCACGGGAACTCGGAAATGACGTCGACGTCAAGCGGGTTTACCTGGGAGAGAACTTCAGTCTAAATTAGGAAGTAAGAAGTAACGCGTCTATGGCTTTTCACGAATTAAAGCTGAACGTCAAAGTTCAGCAGAAACAAGTCTTGACTCCCGGACTTGTTCAGATGGTCAGTCTGCTGACCTTGAACAAACTCGAGCTGACGGAAATGATTCAGCAAGAGCTGGTTCAGAATCCGGTCCTGGAAGAAGGCACCGAAATCGTCGAAAAGGCTGAAGAGACGCCTGAATTAAGGCAGGAAGCGCCGGAGACCGTTGCCGAGGACCTCGACGACACGAAGTACAAAGAGGTCAGTGAGCGCGAAGTGACGGTCGAAGAAACCGTCGACACGCCTCCCGCCGAAGCCGAGGCCCACGACGATCCCTACGAGGATATCGACTTTCAAAGTTTTGACCAGTATCTGAACGACGGCGCGTCGCGCCCGCGCGAAACGGAAGTTTTCGAGAAGCCGTCGTTTGAAAACTTTCTCGCAAAGGCGCAGACCTTGACCGATCACCTCGAGTGGCAACTCGGGCTGACCACGCTTGACGAACCCATCCGGTTAGCCTGTCATTCGATCATCGGCAATCTCAATGAAGACGGATATCTCGCCGCGGTGGATGAAAACGGCCGTGAAATCGCGATCACTCTCGAAGAAATTGCCGAGAGCGGCGAACACACCGTCGAAGACGTTCAGAAGGCCCTCGACGCGGTGCAATCCTTCGATCCGCCGGGTGTTGCTGCGAGGGATCTGCGCGAGTGTCTGATGATTCAGCTCCGCATCATCGGCGAGGACGACGAAGTGTGTACGCAGATCGTCTGCGAGCACCTCCACAAACTCCAGAACAAACAATTCAAGGAAATCGTCAAAGCCATCAACCGGCCGCTCGAGGAAGTGATGGAGGCCGTCGAGATCATCAAACATCTCGATCCGCGGCCCGGGCAAAAATACAATCGTGCGGCTCCGCGTCTGATCGAGCCCGATGTATTCATCGTCAAAGTCGGCGGCCAGTACACGGTTGTGACGAACGAGGACGAGGTTCCTCAGCTCCGTCTCAGTCCGGCCTACCGGCATATGCTGGAGCGCGACTCCCTGAACAAAGACGTCAAGAATTACGTCAAGGATTGTTTCAAGTCGGCCGTCCAGCTGCTGAAGAACATCGAGCAGCGAAAGCACATCATCGTTAAAGTTTGCGAGGCCGTCATCCGGAGACAGACCGAATTTCTAGACAAAGGCCTCGACTGCCTGAAGCCGATGATGATCAAGGACGTCGCGGAAGAAGTCGGCGTGCATCCCTCAACAGTCAGCCGGGCAGTCGCAAACAAGTTCGCTCATACACCGCAAGGTGTATTCGAGTTACGATTCTTCTTCTCCGAAGCGGTTAACGGACCGATGGGCAACGGTACCTCGCTGCTCATCGTCAAACGCAAGGTGAAGAAATACATCGAGCTGGAAGATGCTCGAAATCCGCTGACCGACGAGAAGATTGCGCAGATGCTGAAAGAGGAAGGCATCTCGGTTACGCGTCGAAGCATAACGAAATACCGGGAAGACCTGAAGATCCCCAGCACGCACCAGCGCCGCCTCCGGTCGTAGGCGGCCACATGTTTCAAGCTCAGGAGGATCAATGAAGATTGATTTCACCGGACGACACATCGATATTACTGAGCCCCTCAAAAAATTCTCAACGGATCGATTGGAACGGCTGCGCGGCGTCGGTGAAGACATCATGGAAGCGCATTTCATTCTGACCGTCGAGAAGCATCAGCGTCACGTCGCGGAAGTGAATATCAAGACGCGCCATGATTTTCACCATTGCACGGAAGTCTCGACCGACATGTACACATCGATCGCGGGAGGCCTGGACAAGATTGAAAAGCAGATCCTGCGCTCGAAAGGCCGTTTCCAGTCGCGCAAACGACGGAACGGCAACGGCGTTGTTCAGCCCACTTCCGTCCTCGAAGCCGAAGAAGCCCTCGGCGAACGAATCCCGCGAATCATCCGCACTCACGAAGTTGCCGCGAAGCCGATGAGCGTGGACGATGCCGCAGTGGCGATCGAGGATTCCGGCCGCGATTTCCTCGTTTTTCGCAATTCGGAAAACGATCAATTGAACGTTGTGTACAAAAGGAAGGACGGAAACATCGGGTGGATTGAACCCGAGGCATAATACTGCTAGATGAAATCGCAGTTTCTGGTCATCTCGGGATTGAGCGGTTCAGGAAAAGGGACGTTCCTCCGGGCCCTCGAAGATCGGGGCTTCTACTGCGTCGATAACCTGCCCGTTGGATTGCTCGCCAAATTCTACGAACTCATCCTGAAATCGGAAGCCGAAATGACGAAGGCCGCGGTCGTCATCGACGTGCGGGAAGGCGAAAACCTTCAGGATTTTCCCGAAATCTTCCAGCAGCTGAGGAATCAACCCGGAGTCATGACGGAATTGTGGTTTCTCGAAGCGTCGGATGCCGCGTTGATCCGCAGATTCAGCGAGACCCGCCGGCCCCACCCTCTCGATCCGAATCAGCCTGTCCTGGATTCGATCGCCCGCGAACGTGAGATGCTCGCGCCGCTGCGACTCGTCGCGGATCACGTCATGGATACTTCACGCTTCACGATTCACGAACTGAGGAAACATGTGTCGGGCCTGTTCGAAGAACACGACGCCGGCCACTTGCTCGTGTCGCTCGTCAGCTTTGGATACAAATTCGGAATTCCGATCGATTCGGATTTGATGTTCGACGTCCGGTTTCTGCCCAATCCCCATTTCGTCCCCGAGTTGAAATCGTTCACAGGGGCCGATCCTCCGGTGATCGATTACCTGAACTCCCAGGAAGCCACGGGCATCTTCCTGAAGCATGTTTACAACCTCATCGACTTTCTGCTCCCGCAGTACGAGAAGGAAGGAAAGTCCTATGTCACGATCGCTGTCGGCTGCACCGGCGGCCGCCACCGTTCGGTCATGATCGCCAATGCGATCGCCCGCCATCTTGAAGGCCTGAAGTACCAGGTCAAAGTCTCTCACCGGGATGTCGAGAAGGTCTGAGGAAAACTTCGAAATTGAACGAAGTGGATTTCTAAGCCGAAATCCGAGATCCGAAATTGGACTGCGGATGCCCAAACGTGGTATGCGGGACGGAGCCCGTCGCTTCGCTCGCGGGTTCTGCTCGTTACGGCGAAACCTGTCAGAACCCGGAGCGAAGCGACGGGCTTCTTGCGTGACTTTTCATCAAGGGGGCCGGTCCAATTTCGGCTATCGGATTTCGGCTTAGAAATCCACTCCGTTCAATTTCGAAATTCTCCTCCCCCTTCCCCTTCCGCTTTCTACTTGCCTAACCCTCCCGGCAACGCTTTTAATTGGACAGCCAAAGAACCAATAACTAACCAATAATTCCGGTTCGTCGTACGGGTGGAACCGTTTTACGTGGAGGAGAGGATGAGACGTCACGCGGTTTTGGCGACGATTCTGTTGGTCCTGTTCACAGTCAAACTCACCGGCCAGGGCAGCAATGCGGCGATTTCAGGAACGGTGACGGATGCGACACGAGCGATTATTCCCGGCGTTTCCGTGACGGCGGAAAACACGCAGACCGGAGTCGTTTCCACAACCGTCACGAATGAGGCCGGTGTGTACAACTTCCCCAGCCTGCAACCGAGTACTTATCGCGTCACGGCCGAGTTACCCGGTTTCAAAAAGCTGATCAACAACGGCGTCAACCTCGAAGTCGGCGCGCGCGTCGCGCTGAATCTTCAACTCGAGGTTGCGGGAGCCGAAGGGGCGGTAATCGAGGTAACAGCCGCGATGGATGCGGCGGTGGCATTGGGCACCAGTTCGATCGGAGGCATGATCACCGGTCAGAAAGTTCGCGAGCTGCCGCTTCCTTCGCGGAACGCTCTCGATCTTGTCGCGACACAGGCAGGCATCGTCGGCGACAACATGGCCGGCATGAGGATTGGCACTCTGAACGTCACGCGAGACGGCATGAACGTGATGGAGCAGCACATCAATCAGGGCCTCAATTCCGTTGTCGTGACCAGCACGGATCTCATTCAGGAAGTGCGCGTCGTGACCTCGCCGGCGGACGCCGAATACGGCCGCGGCGGCGGCCAGGTGCAGATGGTGACGAAATCGGGCACCAACGATTTTCACGGCAGTATTTTCGAGTATCACCGGGACACGGCGTTGAACGCGAACACGTGGTTCAACAATCAGAAAGGAATTCCGCGAAACGTTCTAATTCGAAATCAATTCGGCGCCGGACTCGGCGGACCGATCATCAAGAACAAGACGTTCTTCTATTTCCTGTGGGACGCTCAACGCGAGGTGACGAAGAATTCCGTCACGAGCAATACATTTACGGATGCGGCGCGGCAGGGCATCTTCCGATTCTATCCAGGCGTCGTAAACGGCAACGCGATCGCGTCCGTTCAGACCGTCAATGTGGATGGAAGCCCGAGAAAGCCGGCGACGGCGACAGGCGACCTTCAGGAAGTGAGCTTGTTTGGGCGCGATCCCAATCGCCTCGTCGCGGACCGCAGCAGTGCGGTAGCCGCAATGCTCAAACTCATGCCGTTGCCGAATGATTTCCGGTCGGGTGACGGGTTGAACATCGCAGGCTACACGTGGCTTCGCGCCGGCGGCGAACATCGCGATCAGTACAACATCAAGATCGATCATCAGTTCAATTCAAGGAACACGATGAACGTCAGCTACACGAAGGAAAACCAGGATCGCGTCAATGGATTTCTCGCAGCGCCCTTTCCAAACGGTCCGAGCGGGTATTCGAACAACCGCGACTATTTCTTCACCTTCAACTTCGTCTCGACGCTGACTCCGCGTCTCGTCAACGAACTCCGCGCCGGAGGCCAGCACCCGAAGTTCTGGTCGCCCGCGCCGTGGGACGTTCCAGAGAATGAGTCGCAGATTCTGAAAAACAACGGCCAACGGTATGTGATCGACTGGGTGGGCGCCACCTCGGTTTTGGCGGAGCCCGTAAATCAAGACAACGACACTCAGGGCCGTCTTCCGCCGCTCTACAATCTCGCCGACAGCTTGAGCTGGATTCGCGGCCGCCATGCTTTGAAAATGGGCGTCAACATCGAGGCGCGGAGCAGTCTGGTGACGAGTTCGTTTTCGTCGATGCCGCGAGCCCATCTTGGACCCGGCGCCTCTGCCGTGACCAACATCACCAACATTGCTGGAATCGGTTCGAATTCGACAGCCGCTCAAAACCTTCTGAACAATCTCAGCGGGTCGATCGATTTCGTCGAACAGGCGTTCAACTCAGGCGCGCCGCCCGACCTGTCGTATACGACTCAATACAAGAATCGTCACTGGCAGGAACGCGAACTGAGCTGGTTCTTCAAAGACGATTTCAAAATGAGACCGGGTCTCACCTTGAATCTCGGCGTCCGCTGGGAATGGTACGGCGTGCCCTATGAAAAGCATGGGCGCAATGCCGGCGTCGTCGGCGGTAGTGCAGGTCTCTTCGGCCTGCAGGGGACAAGCTGGAATGATCTCTACGATCCGTTCAGCAGGAAAGGAAAGTTGACGGATATCGAACTCGTTGGGAAAGACTCGCCGAATCCGGGCAAGAAACTCTATAACGACGACTGGAACAACTTCGCGCCGGCTGTGGGTTTCAGCTGGTCCTTGCCGTGGTTCGGCAAAGACAAAACCGTCCTGCGGCTGGGTTATGGCGTGGGGTATGAAATCAATTCATTGAGGCTGTTGAATGTCGTTTCGGGAGACCAGCCTGGCTTGCGGACGGTCGCGTCGGACCGGCGGACGGCCTACTTCGATCTGACGGGCTTCAATGTTCCGATCACCAACAAGATTGTGGGCAAACCTCTCGAAACCGTTCCCGTCACCGACCGGACGCAGATCGTGCGGGCCTACGACACGAATCTGCAAACGCCATACACACAGAACTTCAATCTCGCCATCCAGCGACAGCTGCCGGGGAATTTCACGGTTGACGTTCGTTATGTTGGAAACAAGGGATCGAAACTGATCCGCGGCGTCACCGTGAACGAAGTCAACATTCTCGAGACCGGTTTGCTCGACGCGTTCAAGGCAGTTCAGGCGGGCGGAGAATCCGAGTTGCTCGACCGCATATTCAAAGGTCAGACGCTCGTGTCGTCGCTCGGCGCGATCAACGGCTCGACCGTTCGTGCCGGCGCTTCGCTGCGGCAGAACAGCACCACTCAGGCCTTCTTCATCAACAACGCCGCGGGTGGTTTTGCGAACTACATCAACACCACGCAGAATTTCGGCGACGGCACGGCCGGATACCTTCTGCGCGCGGCCGGATTGCCCGAGAACTACATTACGGGCAATCCGCAATTCGCCGACTCGCGCGTCAGCAGCAATTTTGCAAACTCGACGTATCACTCCATGCAGATCGATGCGACAAAGCGGTTCTCCGCCGGATGGACTCTGCAGAGCAATTTCACATGGAGCAAAGCTCTCGGCGAAGAAGAGGGCGCCGGGCAGGAGATGAACGATAACTACCGCAACGGCCGTAACCGCGCTCTCGACAAACGGCTCCTGTCGTTCAGTCGCAGGTATGCGTTACGTAACAGCGGGACTTTCGAATTGCCGCTCGGACCGGGCAAGCTGCTCTTCGGCGGCAGCCACGGCGTGCTCGCGCGAGTTTTGGAGCGCTGGCAGATCGGAACAATTTACAATCTCTACGCCGGTCAACCTTTGAACTTCTCGTTGGGGACTAATGTACGAACGTTCAACAATGAGACCGATATGACGCCCAACCAGTTGGGGCCGCTTCCAGCCGATGGCCGCGCGACAATCGTCAGCGACGGTGTGGTTTTCTTTCAGGGGTTGAAGCAGCTGTCCGATCCATCGATTGCGTTGATGGGCGGTGCGACCGATCCGCAAGGGCTTCGCACGCGAAGTGCCCTGTTCGCCATCGCGGATTCATCCGGACGGATTATTCTGGCTAATCCGTCGGCGGGCGAAGTCGGAAGTCTCGGTTATCGCGTGATTCAGGGTCCCGCGACGTTCGGCTTTGATATGGACCTTGTGAAGCGCGTCCGGATCGGAGAAAAGAAAGATTTCGAATTCCGAGTGGACGCGATCAATGTTCTGAACAAGCCCGTTTGGGGGAATCCAAATACCAATATCAATGACGTCAACTTCGGCCGCATTACCAGCACGACAAGCGTGGACAGCAGCAGCGCCAATCGAATCATCGTGCTCAACGCAAGGATCACTTTCTAACGAAATGTCTGGGAGGATTAGATGAAAAGTTTCCTCAAGTTTGGAATCGTCGTTCTCGCTCTTGCGGGACTGGTCTTCGCTCAAACCGCGCCGAAAGGCCGGGCGCTGACGATCGAGGACTATTACAAGATCAAGACCGTCGGCGATCCGCAAATGTCGCCAAACGGCAAGTGGGTTTCGTTCACGGTCTCGACCAAGATGGAAGACGACAACACGACATCCATCGAAACCTACGTCGTTCCGGCCGATGGTTCAGCTCAGCCCCGCAAGATCACCCATGAAGGGAAGAACGTTGCGAATCCCAGATGGACCGACGACAACTTGCTTCAGTACTCGCTGAACGCCCGAGTGAACAGTGCCGTATTCCTCGGCAGCGTCGGTTACGGCGAGCCTCCGCAGGGGCAGCGCGGAGGCGGAGGTAATCAGGGACCGATGTGGAAGGTCTCGGTCGATACGCCGAATGCCATGCCTGTCCAGGCTCAGCCGGGTCCGCAGGGCGCCGTCACCAGCTTCGACGGCAGGTGGATCGCTCAAGCCAAAGACAAACCGCGCACGACGTCAACTGCGTCCTATGCGAACGATTTTGAGAAGCGTCACATGGATCGCTTCAAGGGACGGGAATTCGACTGGATGCGCTTCCAGCAGGATGGTCAGCAATTCCCGACTCCCGATCCCCGCCTTCGGCCCGCCGCTGAAATCACAATCACGCCGGTTGGCGGCGGCGCGGCGAAAGAGCTGACGAGTTTGGGGATGCGCCCGGCGAACGTGTCATGGCATCCCAACGGCACGTTGATCGCGTTCACCGCCGACGAGAACTGGAAGGATGAACAGAAGTACGAGAGCCCCGATATTTACACCGTCACAACAGATGGGAAGGTGACCCGAGTCACGAATGACGGCTACGTGTGGAGTTCTCTCGCCTATTCACCCGATGGGAAGTTTCTTTTGTCGGAACGCACTTTCGGAACCGACATGATCATCAAGCAACACCTGAACCACGGCGGTTCCGACGACCTGATTCTCTGGCCCGTGGGCAGCGGGTCTTCGATCAACCTTACGGAGAAATGGGATCTCGAACCCAACGCGCCACGCTGGTCTACCGACAGCGCCTACATCTACTTTAATGCCGAAAAAGGCGGCACGACGCATCTGTTCCGCATCGCGCCGCGAGCCGGTGCCGTAGTGGAGCAGGTCACGCAAGGCGAGCGCCGTCTGAGCGGAATCACCTTCGACAAGGCAATGACGAAGATGTCGTACACCGTCGGAACTTACGACGCACCGTCCGAAGTGTGGGTCGCAAACATCAACGGAACCGGCGAAAAGAAGCTCACGAACATGATGGCGGACGTCGTGAACGAAATCGGCATCACGAAAACCGAACGCTTGAAGTGGAAAAGTAACGACGGTACGGAGATCGAAGGCTGGCTGACGTTCCCATACGGCTACGACAAAAGCAAAGGCCCGTATCCCATGGCCGTCTTCAATCACGGCGGACCCCACTCCGCTGTGGGATATGGTTTCAATTTCAAGCAACAGTACTTCGCCGCCAACGGCTATTTCGTGTTCGATACGAACTTCCGCAGTTCGACCGGTTATGGTGACGCGTTCAAGTGGGCCACCTGGGGAGCCTGGGGAAACAAGGACGGACAGGATGTGGTGTCCGGTATCGATTACGTCATCAAGAACTATCCGGTCGATGGCAAGCGCGTCGGAACCATGGGGCATTCGTATGGCGGGTTCATGACCAACTGGCTCATCACCGCCTATCCCGATCGGTTCGCGGCTGCTGCCAGCGGCGCGGGGATTTCAAATTGGTTGAGCGATTACGGTAACGCCGACATCTACCGGACCAAGGAGACCGAGTTTTTCGGGACTCCCTGGCAGGAGGACGCTGTCCAACACATGATCGCCCAGTCCCCGCTGACCCACGCCGGACGAGTGCGCACGCCGACCCTTTTCATTTCGGGTGAAGCGGACCAGCGCGTTCCTTACGAGGAAGTCGAACAGATGTACTTCGCGCTGAGACGGCAGGGTGTGGCGGCCAAGATGCTGCAGTACGCCGGTCAGCCCCACGGCATCAGCGGGCATTGGAACAATGTCCATCGCATGCTCAACGAGCTGAAGTGGTTCGACACATACCTGAAGAAGGGCGCCACCAGTAGCTCAGCAAAACAGTAACCGCCGGGCCTGCGCTATCGCGCATCGCGTAGCGCAGGCCATTGCACTTATCACCTAATCAACAAAATCGATTAGGCGGGCGTCAAGGCGACTGCTAACTTTCGCAACGTGCCGGCGAATTTGAAGCAGACCATTCCATCTATCCGCGCGATCCTCCGCGTTCAATCTGTCGCTGTATTTATCCGTATTCGACCCATCGGCGATGGGTTCGGATGATGTAAAGCATTGCGCTTTAGGCCGTCATCCGAACCCGGGTGACGGCCTTTTTGTTTTATGAAGGAGCCGTTGTGACATTTTCCATTCTGGTCGAAAACCGGTTCGGTGTCCTGACGCAGATCACGTCGTTCTTCAGCGCACGCGGCGTCAGCATCGAAAGCATGACCGCCGCAAAGTGCGACGAAAATTCCGGCCTGGCACGCGTCACGATAGCGGTGGAGTGTCCGGCCACGATTGGCGACCAACTGATAAAACAGCTGCACAAACTCACGGAAGTCGTCGAAGCACGTCTTCAACACCCTTAAAGAGAGGCAATATGGCAAAGGTCTATTACGAAAAAGATGCATCCCGCCAGCGGATACAAAGCAAGCGCGTGGCGATCATCGGTTATGGGAGTCAGGGGCACGCTCACGCGTTGAACCTTCGCGATAGCGGCGTTGATGTGACAGTGGCCTGCTACAGCGGCAGCCCATCCGCTGAAAGAGCCCGAGCGGAAGGTCTGAGAGTTACTGATGTGGCGAACGCTGCGAGTACCTGTGATGTCGTCATGATGTTGATCCCGGACGAAAAGCAAAAGCAGGTGTACGAAGCCTCCATCGTTCCCCATCTGCGCAGCGGCCAGACGCTGATGTTCGCGCATGGGTTCACCATCCACTTCGGTCAGATCGCACCTCCACCATTCGTGGACGTTTCGATGATCGCGCCGAAGAGTCCCGGACACCGTGTCCGCGAACTGTTTGTGGAGGGTGTCGGCGTACCGGCGCTGCTCGCCGTACATCAGGATGCGACCGGAGGAGCGAAGCCGGACGCGTTGGCTTACGCCTCGGTTCTAGGCTGCTTGAAGGCCGGCGTGATCGAAACAACTTTCAAGGAAGAAACCGAAAGCGACCTCTTCGGCGAGCAGTCCGTGTTGTGCGGCGGTGTGACCGCGTTGGTGAAGGCCGCATTCGAAACGCTGGTCGAAGCCGGCTACCAGCCGGAAATCGCCTATTTTGAATGCCTGCATGAATTGAAACTGATCGTCGACCTCATGTACCAGGGCGGGCTCGGTTATATGCGTTACTCCGTGAGCGACACGGCCGAATACGGCGACTATTCCCGCGGCCCGCGCGTCGTCGACGATCATGTCCGCGAAACGATGCGACAGCTCTTGCGCGAAGTTCAAAGCGGCAAGTTTGCCGAAGAATGGATCGAGGAGAACGAACGGGGACGCCGAACCTTCAACCGAATGCGGTCGCAGGACGCCGAGCATCCCATTGAGATCGTCGGCAGGAAACTGAGATCGATGATGCCTTTCCTGAAACCGGAGGAGAAGCAAACCGCATGCAGATGACGGGAGGCGACATCATTGTCAAAGTCCTCGCGGAAGCCGGCGTGGACAAGATCTTCGGATATAGCGGCGGCGCAATCCTGCCGACGTACGATGCGATCTTCCGCCATAACGAAGAACAGAAACGCATCGGCGGAACACCCATGAGTTTGATCGTGCCGGCGACCGAGCAGGGCGCCGGCTTCATGGCGGCCGGCTATGCGCGCGCCACAGGCCGAGTGGGTGTGTTTATTGTGACGTCCGGTCCTGGAGCGACAAACAGCGTCACGCCGATTCGAGACTCCATGGCCGATTCTGTACCCGTTTTGCTGATTTGCGGACAGGTGTCACGTGCCGCGATCGGCAGCGACGCATTCCAGGAAGCGCCGGTGTTCAATATCATGACCGGCTGCGCCAAGCGGGTATTTCTCGTGCTGAACCCGGACGAGCTCGAAGCCACGGTCCGCACGGCATTCGAGATCGCACAAAGCGGCCGGCCCGGCCCGGTGGTGATTGATGTACCGAAAGACGTGCAAACCTGGCGCGGTGAGTACCGCGGCTCCGGAGTTCTGGAATCCCTCGGCTATCGTCACCGCACACCAGTCCTGGCCGGCGCCCGGATCTCGGAACCGAGCGCCAGGAAGTTCTTCGATCTGCTTGGACAGAGCGAACGGCCGCTGGTCTACGCCGGAGGCGGAGTGATCAAGAGTGATGCCTCGAGCGAGCTAACCGGCTTTGCGACGACGTTCGGTGTTCCGGTCGTTACCACGCTTCACGCGATCGGCGCATTCGACACGACCCATCCATTGTCTCTGCACATGCTCGGAATGCACGGCACGCCCTATGCCAACTACGCTGTCGAGGATTGCGACTTCCTGATCGCGGTCGGCGCCAGATTCGACGATCGAGTGGCCGGAAGTCCCGGCGGGTTCGCTCCGAAGGCGCGGAACATCGCCCACATCGATATCGATGCCGCGGAAATCGGCAAGGTCAAGAGCGTCACATGGTCTCACGTCGGAATGGCGGCGGATGCGCTTCGATATCTTGTCTCGTACGGTCAGCGTTTCAAGAAAAGATTTCCGGATTGGATAAGCCACGTTCGACGGTTGAAACAGCTTTATCCGATGAACTATGACCGGGAGACTCCGGCTATCCAGCCGTACGACGTCATCGAAAGGTTGAATCGGATCACGCAGGGTGAGGCCATCATCTGCACCGGCGTCGGCCAGCATCAGATGTGGGCGGCGCAATACTTCGATCACCGGCGGCCGCGATCGTTTCTGACTTCAGGTTCGATGGGCACGATGGGTTTCGGTCTGCCGGCGGCGATCGGCGCGCAGATCGCATATCCGGACCGTTTGGTCATCGATGTCGACGGTGACGCGAGCCTCCGCATGAACGCCGCCGAACTTGAAACGGCAGCGACCTACGGCGTGCCTGTTAAGGTTTTGCTTCTGAACAACAGCGGAGACGGAATGGTTCGTCAGTGGCAAAGAATGTTTTATTCCGAGCGGTTCTGCGGCACGGATAAATCGCTCCACAAAAAAGACTTCGTTCGTGCCGCGCTCGCCGATGGTTTCGACTTCGCCGCGCGCATCAGCGAAAAGGAAAGACTATCTGCGGCGCTCGAGTCGTTCATCGCGCACAAAGGGCCGGCGTTGCTCGAGGTCATGATCGATCCTGGCGCTTCGGTTTATCCAATGGTTGCTCCAGGCCGGCCTTATTCGGAAATGATCACGGGCGATCACATTCGATCGCGCACACCAGACAGGCTCTCCACGGGAACGGCCGGAGGAGGATCGTTTTGAAATGATCACTGGGTGTTTCGAGCGACTCTGCTCCGAATGCTGTTTAGCATAAACACCCAGACCGGGGCCGTATTCACCCGCCCGATCGATATTCGGCTGGGATATCGAGCCTTGTTCAAACTCAGGTAGTTCGAATACTGAACCTGGATTGGCGGATCGTCGCCGATACGGTAAACAAGCTCCCTGGGCAGGCCTTCACTGTCGAGAGTCAGGACGTACGAATCCGTCGCATCGACGCTTTCAAGGCGGTTCTCATCCGATTCCGACGTCAGAAGGCTTCGCTTGAGCAGCGCGCTGATGACGTCATGAGGCTGGTAACTCAGGAAGAGAGTGGTTCCTTGTTCCGCGATCCTGTCGCCGCCGTTTCTCAATCCCGCTTTGCATTCCTGCTTCGACGCGGCCGCCACGATCGACGCCGTGCACTGTCCGTCTTTCGTTTTGAACGTCATCGTGAGGTCCCGTCCGATACGCTTGTTGAACGTCATCGCCCATTGTTCGTTCTGACCTGCGCTGTTCGTCCACTGCATCGTTCCGGAGCCTTCGATGTCTGCGAGTTCGCCGAGCCCTTCCATGCCGCCGAGACTCGTCACGACCTTCAGCATCGATCCGCTGGCGCTCTGGTGCCGAATGAGCACGCTTCTCTTAAGCAAAAACTTTTCCTCTTTGGGCTGGTTCTCGACCAACAGAATTCGTCGCGTTGCGTGTTCGTAACCGTCGGCGAAGACTTCCACCGTCACGTCTCCCGGCGAAAGGCCGGTGACCGTCTTCTGGCTTTGAGCAGTGGTTCCACCAAATCTTTGATCGATAACGACGGCGCAATCCTTGGGCTCGCACACAATCGTTAACGGCCCTGCGGTCTTAGGCCGAGGTGGCTCGGGAGGCAGAGGCGGAACAGGAATCATCCCGATCAGTTTGGGGCCGGCTCCAAATTGTTTGAGGAGATCGATCGTCGCAGGTGTCGCTTCGAACTGCACACCGCCGGCTTTAAAGATTTGATCTTCCACACGGCTGGAACTCTTGAGCGTCGACAAGGCCTCGATCACCTGACGCAGTGTCATTCGCACGGGCGGTTTCGTGGGGCCGCGCCGCTGCGCAGTTGTGGCTGTGGTCGGTGGAGTTCCTCGTTGTGCCTGCGGGTTTGTTGGGGTTTGGAAAAAACTAACGACAATCAAAATTGCGGGTGTAACGATTTGTCGCATTGCTTAATTGCATCAGAATTCTCGAGGTCACGCCAATGGGTTTTGATGCTGAAAGTTCTATCGCGCCTCTCGCCGGTATTTGAAGATGGGATAGGTGATCGAGCCTTTATCGACGCCCATCGATCGGAGCCTGTCGTCCAACATTCCCCAGCCGACGAATCCATCCCGCGCCTGTGGTTCAAGATAGTAAAAGGCGGCGTTTGCCATGGGCTGCGCCATATCGACGATATACGTGCCGGCGGGGAACTCGCGGACAGGGAGAGAGGAGAACCGGCCGTCCAGGACGGTCATGTCGTAGCCGGCGCTCCGCATCTTGCGCATCCGGTCGATCACGAACTGCTCACCCTCGTAACGCTTCGGGGCGTCGAGCGTGCGCACGGTGATGTTGTGAGCTCGAAGTTTCGCCGCGAGTTCGCCGAATTCCGCGGGAATAAGGTATCCGCGCGGCACCGTCGCTTCCCGTGTGCCGACAGGCATCGTGAGGTCGTCCACTCCATGCAAGGTTTCCGGTTGTCCGTCCGCAGTTCCTGGGCGCGTTCCGAGGACGCTCGTGCCGGGCAGATACTCGGCGACATTGGACGCATAACCGAGCACGTCGATTTTTCCGCGCGAATGGTACTCGCCGTCGAGAAAGTTCCGGAGACGTCCCGACTCGGAATCCGCCAGAACCTTTGCAACCGTTTCCTCATCGGCCGCCTTCACGACGTCACGCATCTCTTTCGCGTGGGCGTTGGAGTATTCGAGCAGCGCCAGAATGTATGCATACTGCGCGTAGATGCGGCGCTCGAACGTAGGCTGACCGGGCGTTTCCGTGATGATGGCCATGCGGTTGCGTAAACCGTAATCGTTGACCACAAACTTCGCTTCAACAGCCCACGCCGCGCGATCGTGACTCCACACCGTTGGCGGCCAACCGGGGCCGAAGAGTGCGTGTGTGAATACCTCGAGACCGAAATCCTTTTTCACCATGGCGCGCACCGATGGAAAAAGCTTGTCGTGCACGTAGTCGGGAGGGCCCGGGCTCGCGGCCGGCACGGTGACCGTACCGTACGTGTTCGCGTATCCGTGAGAGACGCGGCTCATCAAATGGCCGTCGAGAAAGAGAATCGGATCCCACTCGTTGAACATCCGGTACAGACCGTTCGCCTCAACGGTCTGCAGCTTCACGGAATCGCGGTTAAGATCCAGGCCCTGCGAGTTTTCGCGCACCCCGAGGATCGTCGGCGTGACGCTTCCGAGCGACCCGTCCTGCGTGACAAACGTGTCGGTTCCATCGACGTTGAAAATCGGCGCGATGATGACGATCTGGTTATCGAGAAGATGCTTTCGCTTGCCGAGGACAAGGTCGCGCGCCACCATCAGCAGCGCTTCCGCCGCTTCGGGTTCCGGCGGGTGGATGTTGCCCATCAGGAATACCACGTTCTTGCCCGATGCCTTTGCCTGTTGCGAGGACGTGACGCGTGGATTCGCCAGCACGATCGCCGGAGCGACCTTGCGCATGGGGCTGGTAAACATGTTCACGACGTGAAGATTGTCCGTCTTCCATTTCAACGCGTTGATCCACTCGTGAAGCTGCAGCGTCGACATCGTTCGTTCGAAGTGTGTGCGCTCCGGAATCGTCAGTAGATCCTGCGGCCAATCCCCGTTCCAATGCGGCGGCACCGCATCGCCCCAGTAGACTTGTTGTTGCGCGAGCATGACGCCGGAGAGTATCGCGGCCACGGCGGCCGCGGCAAGGTATCGATAGGTTTTCGCCATGTTGGGTGGAAGCCTACATCCGTCTTTAATGGAAGACAACAGGGCGAGCCTCAATACGTTTCGCGTTTTTTGAAGAAGGTGCGCATATAATCCGTCGGGAGAACTTCACATGGCCAAGTCTGGAAGAGGTTCGGTCACCCGCCGTGGATTTCTGAAGGGTGCCGCCGCCGGCGCCGCTGTGTTCGTCGCACCGCGTCCGGGTGCGGTTCCGCCACCTTCTGCTGCGGCGGAGATTGCTCCCGCAGTGCAAGCGCCGTCGCGAATCGTCGAGCATCCTGCCGGCGATTTCATGGTCGACGTTCTGAAGACGTTGGGCATGGAGTACGTGACGACGAACCCCGGTTCGAGTTTCCAGGGTCTGCACGAGTCGCTGATCAATTACGGCGGCAACACCATGCCCGAGATGTTGACGTGTCTGCATGAAGAGTCGGCTGTTGCGATGGCGCACGGTTACGCGAAGATCGAAGGCAAGCCCATCATCGCGCTTGTTCATGCGAATGTCGGCCTTCAGCATGCGTCGATGGCGATCTACAACGCATATGCCGATCGCGTGCCGGTATACATCATTGCAGGGAATCATGTGGATGCCGCTTTCAGGCAAACGAACGTCATGTGGTATCACAGCGCGGTCGATATGGCATCCAGTGTGCGCGATTTCATCAAGTGGGATGATGCGCCGGCCTCGCTCGGCCACTTTGCCGAATCCGCCGTCCGCGCCTATCGCGTGGCCGTGACGCCGCCGATGGCGCCGGTGGTCCTGGTGGTCGATTCGGAAATGCAGGAAGCGGCGTTCGAGCCGGGCAGTGTCCGCATCCCGAAACTGACGTCGATTTCTCCACCGGCCGGAGATATTGCGGCCGTGAAGGAAGCTGCCCGGATGCTTGTTTCAGCCGAGAGACCGATGATCGTGGCGCAACGATGTGCGCGCACACCGGCCGGAATCCAACTTCTGGTCGAACTCGCCGAGGCTCTGCAGGCGCCCGTCGGCGGCGCACAATCGAACGCGGTCCTGACGGAACGTGTGAATTTCCCGTCACGCCATCCGCTCGCGGGTTTGGGTTATGCCGCGTACCAGGCCGACGTCACGCTGTGTCTCGAGGTGCAGGACATGTCCCCGATCGCGCGCGAGGCCGCAGCCCGCGGAGCGAAGACCATCAGCATTTCCGACGGCGATCTCGTCCTCAAGACGAACTATCAGGATTCGCAACGCATGGCCGAAGTGGACCTCGCGATGGCTGCCGATGCGGAAGCCACTCTTCCGCTACTTATTGAAGAGGTCAAGCGCATGATCACACCCGATCGAAAGAGAGCGCTTCTGCAACGTGGAACGCTGCTCGCCGAAGCGCATCAAAAGGCGCGCGAGCAAAATGTGGCCGACGCCGCCTACGGCTGGGATGCGAGTCCGATCAGCCTTGCAAGGCTGTCGGCCGAATTGTGGCCGCTGATCCGAAACGAAGACTGGTCGCTGGTGTCCTGGCAAGGGTTCATCGGCAACTGGCCCTCGAAGCTTTGGAACATCGATAAACACCATCAGTACATCGGCGGCCCCGGTGCCGGAGGCATCGGTTACGGCGCTCCTGCGGCCGTTGGCGCGGCGCTCGCGAACCGAAAACACGGCCGGCTGTCGATCAACATCCAGTGCGACGGCGATCTCAATTACGCGCCCGGAGTTCTCTGGACTGCAGTCCATCACAAGATTCCACTGCTCACGATCATGCACAACAATCGCGGCTATCACGCCGAGGTGATGTTCGTTCAGACGATGGCGAATCTGCACAATCGCGGTGTCGACCGTGCCTACATCGGCACAACATTGCGCGATCCCAACATCGATTACGCGACGATGGCGCGAGCGTACGGCATGTACGGTGAAGGTCCGATCGAGAATCCGGCGGATCTCGCGCCGGCTCTCAAACGCGGCGTCGAAAGGGTGAAGCACGGCGAGCCCGTACTCATTGATGTCGTAACGCAACCACGCGGGTAAAAGGAGGAGAGCCTGTGAAAACCTCTGTGCTGGTCCCGGTCCTTGCCGCTTTCTTCCTCCAAACGGCCGCCGCTCAGACCAACAGCGCCACTGCCGCGACACAAGGAAATCCGAAGGCGGGCGAAGCACTTTATTTGAAGTACGGCTGCTATCAGTGCCACGGCTATTCCGGACAGAATGGACCGGGCGCCCGCCTGGTCCCCGTGCGCATGAACGCGACGCAATTCACCTCGTATGTCCGGAACCCGGCGCGCATGCCGCCTTACTCGGTCAAGGTTGTGCCCGATGCGCAGCTGGCGGACATCTATGCGTACATTCGAACGCTGAAGCTTTCCCCAGCCGCGAAAGACATCCCTCTGCTGAACCAACTCAACAAGTGAGTGTCGAAACATATACTGATGGCGAAGCCTTTGGCGCCTCGCGGCTGCTGATTGTTGCAGTCTGCGGAGCGATCGTTTTCATGGATGGCTTTGATGCTCAGGCAGTCGGCTATGTCGCGCCGTCATTGAGCCAGAGCCTTCACATCGCGCGTGCCGCGCTGGGGCCGGTCCTTTCGAGTGGATTGGTTGGAATGATGATCGGCGCTTTGGTCTTCGGCCCGCTGGCCGATCGCGTTGGACGTAAGCCCGTGCTCGTCGCAAGCACGCTGGTGTTCGGGGCGGGCTCGTTGTTGACGGCAGCGTCGTCGTCGCCGTCATCTTTGATTGTGTTTCGGCTGCTGACTGGTTTCGGCCTGGGCGGTGCGATGCCGAACACAATCGCGGTCACGTCGGAACACACGCCAAAGAGATTCCGGGCGACGGCGATCATGACGATGTTCTGCGGATTTTCCATCGGCGCGGCGACTGGTGGTTTCGTCGCGGCGGGCCTGATCACGCGTTTCGGCTGGCAGTCGGTGTTCATCGTCGGCGGTGTGCTGCCATGCGCGATCGCCATCGTCTCCGCGCGGCTTCTTCCGGAATCGCATTGTTTTCGGATCCAGGGAAGAGACTCGACCACACTTCTCGTCGGACGGCTCTTCGAGGATGGGCGAGCGAGAGTCACGCTGCTGATCTGGGTGATGTTTTTCATGAACCTGCTGAATCTTTACTTCCTTAACGCGTGGCTTCCCACAATCTTTCATGACGCCGGCATTGAACTGCAAAACGCCATACTCATTACGAGTTTGTTTCAGCTGGGAGGTACCGCCGGCGCGGTTGTTCTAGGCAGGCTCATCGATCGATATCTGTCGTTCCGGATATTGGCGTGGACCTATCTCGGCGCAGCGATCACCATTTTGTTGATTGGCGAAGCGGGCGCGTCGATCGCGCTGTTGATATCGACTGTCGCCGCGGCCGGTTTCTGTGTTATCGGCGGACAGAACAGCGCGAATGCGCTGGCGTCGGAGTTCTATCCCACCGAGATTCGGTCGACCGGGGTAGGGTGGGCCTTCGGCGTCGGCAGGATGGGTTCGATTGTCGGTCCGTTGCTCGGAGGAGTACTGTTGTCGTTCGCTGCTCAAACCAGACGCATTTTTTGGGCGGCCGCTATTCCGGCACTGATCGCGATGCTGGCCGCATTTATGACGGCTTCCCGCACACAAAAGGAACGGTGAAATGAAGATCGACATTTACAATCATTTTTTCCCGAAGCGTTTTTGGGACGACTACATCAACGTCGGTTCTGCCATCAAAGACATCGGTAAGCGTGTGCAGAACATCACGACGATCTCCGACCTCGATCAACGCTTTCGCGTCATGGACGAGTTCGGCGACTACTGTCAGGTCCTCACACTTCCGCTGCCGCCGGTGGAAACCATCGCCGGACCGGAGAAGTCGCCGGTTCTCGCCAGAGTCGGGAACGACGGGCTGGCCGATTTGGTGCGGAAACATCCCGATCGCTTCATCGGGTTTGCCGCGTGCCTGCCGATGAACAATCCGGACGAGGCCGTCACGGAAATGATGCGGGCCCTCGATGAACTCGGCGCGAACGGCATCCAGCTTTACACCAACGTGGCGGGCAAGCCGCTGGACGCTCCCGAGTTCCTGCCCATCTTCGACGAGGCCGCGCGAAGGGATTGTCCGGTCTGGATCCATCCGGCTCGCGGCGCAGACTTCACGGACTATCTCAGCGAAGAGAAGTCGAAGTATGAAATCTGGTGGACATTCGGCTGGCCATACGAAACAAGCGCGACGATGTCGCGCATGGTGTTCTCCGGTTTGTTCGACCGCTTGCCGAACCTGAAAGTCATCACGCACCACATGGGTGGAATGATTCCGTATTTCGAGGGGCGTGTTGGGCACGGTTGGGACCAACTCGGCACGCGCACATCGGATGTGGACTACAAAGCTCTCTTGCGGTCGATGAAGAAGCGTCCGATCGAATACTTCAAAAACTTCTACGCCGACACGGCGCTGTTCGGCGCGGGTCCGGCAACGCGCTGCGGCCTGGATTTCTTCGGCACCGACAATGTCGTGTTCGCTTCCGACATGCCGTTCGAACCCGTGCCCGGCCTGTACGCTCGGGAGACTATCCGCGTCATTGAAGGCCTGGGACTCACGACGGATCAGAAGGATCGAATCTACAGGAAGAATGCCGAGCGCTTGCTGAAACGCGAGTCGGGAAACCCAATCCCAGACGGGTTAACGGGACATCGGGGAGCGACAAGTTAAGATATTCTTCACGGAATCGAGGAGTGCTCCAATGACGAAACAGCGCCTGATGGTACTGATCGCCTTTGCATCTGTTTTTTCTATCGCGGTATCTATTGCCGGCCGGCAGCCGGCACCTTCCGTGACGGCGGCGGATTACGCCCGGGCCGAAAAGATGTTGGCGCAGAATCTCAATGGTCTTGTTGTCGGCGGAAACGTCACGCCGACATGGCTGCCGGATGAACGCTTCTGGTATCGAAGCGCCCTGCCCGATGGCTCCACTCCAACCATTCTGGTCGACCCGGTCAAAAGAACGCGCCAGGTCTGCTCGGACGCGATCGCCGAATGTCGCGATTTCACAATCGCCGCGCCGGCCGGCGGGCGTGGAGGCCGCGGCGGAGGCGCCCGTGGCGCTTCCGCTGGAACGTCGTCGGACGGAAAGCCGGTTTCTGTTTCGACCGATGGAAAACGAGGCGTGTTCGTTCGCGACTGGAATTTGTGGGTGCGCGACATGACGACGAATCAGGAGCGCCGGCTCACGAATGATGGCGAGAAGTACTTCGGCTATGCCACCGACAATGCCGGATGGAGCGGAAGCGATCGCGCGATCGTTTCGTGGTCGCCGGATTCCAAAAAAGTAGCAACGCAGCAGCAGGACGAACGCAATGTCGGCGAAATGTATCTCGTCAACACGACGGTCGGTCATCCCGCTTTGAGAGTTGCCAAGTTCCCGCTGCCCGGCGATCCGGTGATGGCGATGCTCCATCGCGTCGTTATCGACGCCGATTCCGGCAAGATCACGCGTCTGCAAATGCCGCCCGATTTCCACCGCGCGACGCTTGGTGACGACATCAGCATGAACGATTACAACTGGAGTCCGGATGGCTCCAGACTTGCGCTGGCGTCGGTCTCGCGCGATCACAAGCACGTTTGGTTGAGCGTTGCGGATACCGCGACCGGAGCGGTCCGCAAGGTGTACGACGAAACCGTCGAGACCCAGTACGAGTCGCGTTCCGGTTGGCGCGTGCTGTGGGCGTCGAATGAGTTCATCTGGTATTCCGAGCGCGATAACTGGGGACAACTCTATCTGTACGACCTCCAGACCGGACGCTTGAAGAACAAGATCACGGCGGGCGAAGGTCCGGTCATGCAGATTGTGCGGCTGGATGAGAAGTCGCGCACGATCTGGTTCGGCGCGAACGGCCGGGAGAGCGGCCAGGATCCATACTTCCTGCATTTTTATCGGATCGGTCTTGACGGCGAACATCCGGTCTCGCTGACGCCCGACGACGGAACGCATTCGGTCCAGTTGTCTCCGTCAGGCAAGTATTTGATCGACACCTTCTCAAAGCCCGACGTTCCACCGGTCGTCAAACTGCGCGACGCAACGTCCGGTCAATTGCTGGTGGATCTCGAGAAGGCCGATATCTCGAAACTCCTCGCCACAGGCTGGAAGCCGCCGATGCCGATCAAGATGACCGCACACGACGGCAAGACCGACATCTACGGGTTGCTTTTCCGGCCGACGAATTTCGATCCCACAAAGAAGTATCCGATCGTCAACAATTGCTACCCGGGGCCTCAAACCGGAAGTACGGGAGGCCGAGCGTTTACCCCGGCCAGAGGAGATCGTCAGGCACTTGCAGAACTCGGTTTCATCGTCGTGACCATCGACGGCATGGGAACGCCCGGCCGCTCGAAAGCATTTCAGGACGCCTACTACGGAGCCATGGGCCGCGACAATACGATCCCCGATCAGATCGCCGGCATGAAGGAACTCGCAGCGAAGTATTCCTGGATCGACATCGATCGCGCCGGAATCTGGGGACACTCGGGCGGCGGCTTCGCCACGACGACGGCGATGTTCCGCTTCCCAGACTTCTTTAAAGTGGGCATCGCGGAATCCGGCAATCACGACCAGCGCGAGAACGAGGACGACTGGGGCGAGCGCTATCAGGGGCTGCTCACCAAAAACTCCGGCGGCACCGATAACTACGACGCCGAGGCGAATCAGAACTTCGCCAAAAATCTGAAGGGCCACCTGCTGCTGGCGCACGGCACCATGGACACGAATGTTCCTCCGTATCAGACCATGTTGATCGCGGATGCTCTGATCAAGGCCAACAAGGACTTCGATCTTCTGATGATTCCCAACGCCAATCACGGCTACGGCAATGCGTCGAATTACATGATGCGAAGACGTTGGGATTATTTCGTGAAATGGCTGATCGGCGTTGAACCGCCGAAGGAGTACCGAATCGCAGGGTAACTGTTCGAGCTACTTTGCCGGCACCTTCTTCTTCAGGTCATCGAGCCAGTTGAGGATGACGTTCGCGTCGCGCACGTTGGGAGGTTCTTCAGCGCGCACCATGACGAAATGCTGATCATCTTTGGACACATCGTAGTTTGGAGTGGAGGATACTCGAACATAGTGGGCATCCTCAAACAGCATCCGGGGCTTTTGCGCTTCGAATACCGGTTGCGTGATCACATCCACCAGCATCATCTTATCGCCATTTCTGTAGAACAGTTCCTTCCCGCTGTGCGCCCATACCGGTTCACCCCCACCCTCTGTCGAGATCGGCAGGCCGCCTCCCGGTTCCGGAAACGCTTGCACGTATATCTCAGGCCTGCCGGATTCATTCGACACGTAAGCCAACCAGTGTCCATCCGGCGATACAACACCATTCATTTCATCAGCCGGAGTTCTCAGAAAAGGTCGTGGCTTGCGGTCCCCCTGAAGCGGCAGCACCCACAGGTCCCTGCTCGTGATGGGATCCACGTCATTGAAGATTAACTGCTGGCCGTCAGGAGACCAGGAGCGAGGGATCTGTTGCTGGTGCTCGCCTGTGGTCAGTTGCTCTTCCCGGCCGCTGCCGTCGGCTGGTCTCCAGAAGATATTCAGCAGTCCCAGCTTGTTTGAAGTAAATGTCACTCGTTTACCATCCGGCGTCCACAACGGCCATCCGGCATCGCCCTCGGAAAAGGATTCAGGGCATCTTCCGTCCCGGGAATCGCCGTGAACTCAATCTGGTCAAGCCGGCGGATGAAAAGCTGGGTACTTGCGGACGCATTAGCGGGTCTCATGACCGACACGAGATTACTGCCGTCCGGAGACAGCACGAGAACGGGAAACCGTACGTCGGGCGGCAGAAGTTCCCCCGGCGGGAGCGTGACAACCATCCGCGCCAGGGATGCGGGCTGTGTTGGTGATGGTCGCATTCGCCGCGTGATTCCAACGACGCTTGCCACGATGAGTATAGCCGTAGCCGACAATGCCCAAAGGCGCCAGCCGCGCGCGGACCTCTGCAACGCCTCGTGACTGTCGGCCGCACCTGTGTCGAGGTGCGGCTCACTTAACGCTTCGGTCATTTCGATCGCGGCATCAGCGATCCACTGCAGCCGCTGTCGACGATCGCTTTGCAGGCATCGACTCAGCAAACGTCGAATGCTCGCCGGAGTATCCGCAGGCAGACGCTGCCAGGCCGGCTCGACTTTTAAAACCGCGGCGACGATCTCAGACACCGATGGACCTTCGAAGACTCGGACTCCAGTCAGCATTTCATAAAGGACGCAGCCGAAAGCCCAGATATCGGTTCGGCGATCCAGTTCGTCGCCTCTGGCCTGTTCGGGACTCATGTATGACGGCGTTCCGAGAATCACGCCAGTCCTGGTCGGCCCTATGGTGAGCGTGTTCACCTGAGGTGAATCGCCCTTCAGCGAATCGCTGAAGACAGGTTTGGCCAAACCAAAGTCGAGGACCTTCACCTTTCCTTCGGGAGTGATCTTGATGTTTGCCGGCTTCAGATCTCTGTGAATGATTCCTTTTTCATGAGCGGCCTCGAGCGCTTCCGCGATCTGAACACCAATCTGAAGCGCTTCCTGAACGGCCAGCGGCCTGGCTTTCAGCCGTTCGGCCAGTGTCTGGCCCTCCACCAACTCCATGACGAGATAGCAAACATTGGACGCGAAGCAAAGCTTCTAGCGTCACTCAACCATCCCAACATCGAAAGGTCGCCATCAAGAAGTTGCCGGCCGCTCGCCGCATGGAACAGCCCTTCGATTTGTCACAAACGTTCGGCTGCGTCGTGAAGTGGAGTCGCTGTTTGCAGATCATGTGCGTGAAGCGCCTGAGCCCTTCTTCCCGGCAAATAGTGACTCATTTTCTGATAGAGCCGGCAGTCCGGATGCGATCACGATTCAAACGGGTTCAGGCAAACGGCGCCCGTCCGGGAGATATCTTTGACATTCCGGGTCGCCACGGTGAGTCCATGGGTCAGGGCCGTGGCGCCGATCAGAGCGTCGACAACGGGAAGTGAGTCCCTCAATGGCAGTCTTCCCCATTGATCCGCGACCCTGGAGTCAATCGTGAGAATCCTTTCGCCAAATGATTGGGACAAAGCTCGCAGCCACATATTGAGCGTCGATGCCTGTTTGGGATCACGGCCACGAATCTTTTCAATGCCTTTCCTCAATTCCCCGATCGTGAGAACGCTGAGGAAGAGATCATCATCGAGGATTCCGCTGAACCATGCAGCAACCGACGGGTTGCACTTTCCTTTCTTCCTGAGCTCTGAAATGACGTTCGTATCGATGAGATAACTCACAGCCGGACTCTACGAGGTTTGCCGCCGCTGCGGGCAAAATCGCTGTCGCGGCCAACCTTCGGGATGTCCATCAGCATTTGTTTCAAAGTTGTCGCTTTGCGCGAGCCCAGGAGTTCCTTGCGAAGGATTTCCCTGTGCTCCGATTCGACCGACCGGCCATTTTTCGCGGCTCGTTTCTTCAGCCGTTTGACGACTTCATCATCCAGGTTTCGCACGATAAGCTGCGCCAAGATTCCCTCATTCGATGCTATCAATGATATCACGGCGGATGAGCCAGGCAGCGCAGTCAAAAGTTGACTTTGATCCGCGCTTCCCCCACATTAGACGGCAGCACTTCCCTCACAGCATAGCCAGGAGGTCCTATGAAGAGACTAGTGGGCCTGATGACGTTGGTTGCGCTGAGTTCACCCCTGACGGCGCAGACGAAACTTCCACCACCCGCTTCAATGAAAGTGGATTACTTGAAAGACGTGCGGCCGTTGATGGCGCAGAACTGCTTTTCCTGTCACGGTTCTGACGTGCAGCAGTCGGGCCTGCGGCTCGACCTGCGGCAAAACGCGCTGCGCGGCGGCGATTACGGACCGGTGATCACGCCCGGCGACAGCGCGAACAGTAAGCTGATCCGGCGTGTGGTCGACGGTGACGGCGGACTGCAGATGCCGCCTACCGGCGCGCTGTCGGATGAAGAGATCGGGATTCTCCGCGCCTGGATCGATCAGGGCGCCGAGTTTCGCAACGACATCGCGGAGGACGCGCCGCCCAAGCCGATGGACAGCAAGCTCGCGTCATTCATCGCAGCCATTCGATCGGGCGACCGGCGTACCGTCGATAAACTCATCGCTTCGGATCCCGAAATCGTCAAGGCTCAGGACCCCGGCAAGTCCACTCC
This sequence comes from uncultured Solibacteraceae bacterium, assembly GCA_964584785.1. Taxonomy (GTDB): domain Bacteria; phylum Acidobacteriota; class Terriglobia; order 20CM-2-55-15; family 20CM-2-55-15; genus JAHFTY01. The sequence goes on along the minus strand of CAZPBY010000013.1, from coordinate 88,584 downwards.
TTTGCATCACGCCGCGGGGTTCGGCTCGCTGGAGATCGTGAAACTCCTGCTGGACAAGGGCGCGGACATCAACGCCAAAAACAAGCGCAACTCTACCCCGCTTCATTGGGCTATTCATGATGAGACGAAAGTTCGGCTGCTCGTCACGCGGGGCGCGGATATCCACGCGAAGCAGATCGAGGGGCGCACGCCGCTGTACCAGGCCGCCGTTCTCGCAAACGGCAGCGCAGTGGTTCGCCTGCTTCTGGAGAAGGGCGCTGATCCGAATGTGGCGACTCTGATCGGCATGACTCCCTTGATCGCGGCTTCGACTCGAGGCGATCTCGAAGTGATGCGCATGCTCATGGACAAAGGCGCGAACGTTAATACAAAGAACGGCGCCGGCGAGACTGCCTTGATGAGCGCCGCGACGAACGGCGATCCGCGAGCCGTGCAGTATTTGCTCGACAAGGGAGCTGACGCCAGGCTGCGAAGCAAACGGAGTGAGACCGCACTCGGGAATGCCGCAACGGCCGGCGTTGAGGAAACCGTCAGGCTTCTGCTCGATCATGGCGCCGACGTGAACGTACGTAACATTCGAGGATACTCACCGCTGATGCTGGCTGCAGGCTCGGACGCAATGCCTGCGAGTGTCATAAAGATGCTGCTCGACAAGGGAGCCGACACCAGCTACTCCGCGGACTACGATGAAACGGCGCTTATTCTCGCCGCCAAACGGGGCGATACCGAAGCGGCGCGGCTGCTCGGTGCGTCCGCGAGTCCAAAGATATCGGACGCTGAAGCTACTGCGCCGCCGCGAGCAACCGCACGGACTTTATCCACTGCCGTCACCCGGGCCGCCGGTCTGATGGAAAAGCAGAGCTACAACTTTATTCGTACGGCCGGCTGCAATTCCTGCCATTCGCAGGATCTGCCGTCCGCCGTGTCGGGTTTTGCGCGCGAACGGGGGCTGCCGGTTCCGGCGATCCCGCAGCTTCCCGCGGCGATGATGCCGCCGCCCGAGCGATTGATGGACCTCGACGTCGTCAACGTCACGAGCGTCGCCTGGCAGCTCTTTGATCTTGGAATGAATCACGAGGCAAAGACGCCGTACACCGACGCGATAGTCCGTTACATCAAGGCCATGCAGCTTCCGGAAGGCAGGTGGTTGACGACGGAAGGGCGCCGGCCGCCGATGAATGCAGGCGATTTTCAAGCAGCGGCTCTGTCCATTTATTCGCTAAAGCAATACGGTCCCGCGGCGGAGAAGGCTTCGACGGACGCCGCGATCGCGAAAGCGGTGGCCTGGCTCGAAAGCGCGAAACCGGCCAACACTCAGGATCGCGCCTTTCACCTGCTCGGTCTGGCCTGGGGCAACGGCAGTCCGAGTGTGATCAAGGATTCCGCTCGCGCTCTCGCTGCCCTGCAGCGGCCGGACGGCGGCTGGAATCAATTGCCCGGCCTGGAATCGGATGCGTACGCGACCGGCGAGGTTCTGTACGCGCTGAACGCGGCCGCCAGGTTCGCCGTGAGCGATCCGGTTTACCAGAGGGGAATCGATTATCTGACTCGCACTCAGGCTGCCGACGGATCGTGGCATGTTGTGACCCGGTCGATCTGGTTGCAGCCCTACTTCGAAAGCGGATTTCCTTACGGCCGCGATCAATTCATTTCGACCGCCGGAACCGCGTGGGCAACGATGGCACTCGTGCCGGCCGCCGAACCCGTGAAGTCGAGCGAGAAGAGAAGCAAACGACAATAGGAATGAGTCTGCGTTGCAGCCCCCTGGCTTGTTACAGCGGTGTAAGAGCGAGCGAATTCCCCTCCTTGGCCAAGAAGGGGAATTTGCTCTTCCAATGTCGCGTTAACTCGACTGAGAAAAATGTCACAGTAATTCCGAACGGCAGTACTTAGCCAGCGCGCAACACGCCGGAAGTCAGGACGTCGCGTTCACGCCTCCGGGGTGCACAAATCGGGAGGGACGACCGCTGCAACAATACATCGTCCTCGCGGGTGCAGCGATCAGCCTCGTTGGATGGGGCAAATACGTCAAAGAAACTTTGGCGGGGACCACAAAGCCAAATCGTGTGACGTACTTTATGTGGTCGGTTGCGCCCTTGATCGCAACGGCGGCGGCAATGATGCAAGGCGTGACGTGGGCCGTGTTGCCCGTGTTCATGGCGGGTTTCTCGCCATTCATGGTCTTCCTCAGCTCGTTTGCAAACAATCGTGCCTATTGGGCGCTCAGCAAATTCGATTACGCCTGCGGCGCTTTTTCTGCCCTCGCTCTGGTTCTTTGGGGCGTGACCAGGCAGCCAAACGTGGCGATCATGTTCGCGATCGCGAGCGACGGGCTCGCTGCAGTTCCCACGCTCCTCAAAGCAAGGTCACATCCGCAAACGGAAACCGGCCTGGCCTACATCCTGGCTTTCGTGAGCGCTGCAACCAGCTTCGCGGCTGTCAGGCACCTGAACTTCGCCGAATGCGGCTTCGCGATCTACCTTTTGGTTATCAACAGCGTGATTGTTGTATCGATTTACCGGGCCTCCTGGAGGCTGCGTCAACCCGGTTAAATGAAATGGGCCAAACTGCAGGATCGGGCTTACAATGCGGCTGGCATGACGGCAAAGCAAGCTGACCTGATTCATCGCTTCTTCGATAAACTCACCGGCACCGATCGAGCCGCGGAAGACCAATTCCTCGACGGCGTTTATAAAGATCTTCGACGGCTTGCGAATCATTACATGCGGACCGAGCGCCGCGGCCACACACTTCAGCCGACGGCTCTCGTTAATGAAGCTCTGCTGCGAATGAGTCAGGACAGCGACCTCAAGGTTTCCAATCGCGGTCACTTCTTCGCCATCGCTGCAAAGACCATGCGCCGGGTTCTGGTCGACCATGCGCGCGGCGTGCATGCGAAGAAGCGGGGCGGAAGCAAGGTCTCGCTGGACTCCGTAGTGGTCTTCGCGCCCGAGCAGTCGGCACAGCTTCTGCAGGTTCACGAAGCGCTCGAACGGCTGGCGGCGGTTGATCCGCGGCAGGCTCAGGTTGTGGAGTTGCGGTTCTTCGGCGGACTCGAGCTGGACGATATCGCGAGAACACTGAACGTCTCGCTCCGAACCATCAAACGCGACTGGAGCCTGGCGCGAACCTGGCTCTATCGCGAGCTCACGAAAACCGCCTGAATACTTGTAAAATTCGCCCATGACGAAATTCATGGCGGCAGTGGTTCAAAGTTGTCCCGTAGTGTTTGATCGCGAAGCGACGCTCGCAAAAGTGCGGGATCTCGCGCATAGTGCGGCCGGGACGGGCGCAAAGCTCGTCGTTTTTCCCGAGGCGTTCATTTCCGCTTACCCGAAAGGCCTCGATTTCGGTGCGCGCGTCGGCTCGCGAAGTGCAGAGGGAAGGAACGACTTTCGACGATACTTCGATAGCGCCATCGACGTTCCGGGGCCCGCCGTCGATCTGTTGTCCACGATCGCGCGGCAGAATTCGATCCATATTGTCATCGGTGTCATCGAAAGAGAACACGGCACGCTTTACTGCACGGCATTGTTTTTCGGTCCCGATGGTTCATTCCTTGGAAAGCATCGCAAGCTGATGCCGACAGCCATGGAGCGCATCGTCTGGGGCTTCGGCGACGGTTCCACCATGCCTGTGCTGGACACGCCGCTCGGCAAGCTCGGCGCCGTTATCTGCTGGGAAAACTACATGCCGATGCTGCGCATGGCGATGTACGCGAAGGGTATCCAGCTCTACTGCGCGCCAACTGCGGACGATCGCGACACGTGGCTGTCGTCGATGCAGCATGTCGCGCTGGAGGGCCGTTGCTTCGTTTTCACGGCCTGCCAACATTTGCGGCGCGGCAGTTGTCCGGAGAACTACGCGGCGATTCAGGGAAACGATCCGGACACGATCATCATGCGCGGCGGCAGCGCAATCATCGGACCGCTCGGGCAGGTGCTCGCCGGACCGCTGTATAACGAGGACGGAATCCTCACGGCCGAAGTCGATCTTGACGAGATCGCCCGGTCTAAATACGACTTCGACGTGGTCGGCCACTACGCGCGGCCAGACGTTTTTCAGCTGCGTGTAAATGAACGGCCTCAGCCGCCCGTCGTGCTAGATTAGGGAATCATGATCGGTGGGTTGATCGTCACTCACGGCCGTCTCGCCATCGAACTGCTGAACGCTGCGGAGCAGATCGTCGGCGAGATCCACAATGTGGCAGCCGTTTCTCTCGGCTGGCACGACGATGTCGACACTGCTGCCGGGTCCATCGAAAAAGCCATTGATCGTGTCCGCAGACCCGACGGCGTACTTATCCTGACGGACATGTTCGGCGGCACGCCGACGAATATCGCTTCCACTTTTCTGGACAACGATAGAGTCGAAATCATCACCGGCGTGAACCTGCCGATGCTGATCAAGTTCGTTCAGCTCGAGGACGGTCAAACGCTCGCGTCCGCCGCCAGGCTGATCTGCGAAACCGGTCAGAGCAGCATCTACATCGCGAGCGAGTTGCTTTCACCGAAGAAGCAGCCTTAGCAGTGGAGATTCGTTGCGGCGGTTGTCATGAAAGAGCGGGAGGTTGTGATCGGACATCAGCTTGGATTGCACGCCAGAGTGGCTGCCAAGCTGGTTCAACTTTCCGCAAAGTTTGAATCCACGATCTTTTTGACTCGCGTCGACAGCGCTACGTCCGTCGAAGCGGACGCGCGAAGCATTCTCAGCATTTTGCTGCTGGCTGCCGGGCACGGTTCGAGGCTTCAGGTTCGGGTCGAAGGCGCCGACGAAGAGGAAGCGTTGGAGAAAGTCTGTGAATACCTCCGAGGGTAATCGCATTATTCGTGGCGTGGCTGCATCGGCAGGCGTGGTTGCCGGTCACGTCGTTCGTGCTTTCGATCCGGAGTTCATCTCGTTCAACTACGCGCTCAAGTCCAGCGATATCTCCGAAGAAACCCAACGCTTCAAACAATCTGTCGAGGAGTCTCAGCGGCAACTCCGCCGGATGCAGCGCAAGTTGAAGAAGCGCACCGGGCCGGAATCGTCGTTCCTGATCGACGCGCATCTTTTGATTCTCCAGGACAGGCTTTTTGTCGATCGCATCATCGACAAGATCAAAGACGAGCGCATCAACGCGGAGTGGGCGATCCAGCAGGTGAGCGACGAACTCTTCGAAGCTTACGACAAGCTTCAGGACGAATATCTGCGGGAGCGCCGCGGGGATCTCGACGACATCGTGCGCCGGCTTCTTCACAATCTGCGTTCCAACGGGCAAACCTCGATTCAGGAACTGCCATATGACGCCATCCTGGTCGGCCGCGCGATTCCGCCCTCGATACTCTTTGAATTGAGGTCGCACCGCGTCGTCGGTCTGGTGACGGAAACGGGCAGTCCGCTCTCGCACACGGCAATCATGGCGCGCTCCCTGGAGATTCCAGCCGTGGTCGGCGCCGGTGATCTTTCAGGCATCGTGCCGGGGGAGTTGCTGCTGATTGATGGCGACCACGGTACCATCATCTGCTCACCTTCAAAGGAAACGCTGGAAGACCACAGGTCGAGGATGAGGCCGAAACGAGCGCCGCGGCGCGCCCGCAATTCAGCGGCGCCGATCATGACGACCGACGGCGTCCGCATTTCGCTGGGCGCGAACATCAATTTCAGAGACGAGGTGGAATCGGTCATTCAATACGGCTGCGAGTCGATCGGTCTGTACCGTACCGAATTCGATTTCTTTCGCGATGGCCATCAACCGAACGAGGACGCACTGCTCGCCGATTACCGGCATGTTCTGAAAACCGCCAAGGGGACTCCCGTCACCATCCGCACCATCGATGTCGGCATCGATCAGAAGTCCTGGGATGGCGTTAATCCGAATTTCGGCGTGCGGGGATTGAGATTCTGCCTGGAGAATCAAGACGTTTTCCGAAAGCAGTTGCGCGCCTTGTACCGCGCATCGGTCCACGGAGCGATGAGAATCCTTCTGCCGTTTGTATCGACCGTCGACGAACTGGATGCGGCTCACGACCTGATCGCCGGCGTTCGTCGCGAACTCGACAGCAAGAACATCCGATACGATCACAAGACACCCATCGGTGTGATGATCGAAACGCCGGCGGCGGCGCAGACGTGCGATTTGATGGCATCGCGCGTCGATTTTTTCTGTTTGGGAACAAACGACCTGATTCAGTACTACCTGGTTGTCGACCGGGCGGATCAAACCGTCATGCATCTCTACACGCCCTTTCATCCCGCGATTTTGAGGTGTTTGAATCAACTTCACGCATTGCTTCAGCCGACGGGCAAGCCGATAACGGTGTGCGGAGAAATGGCCGGAGACCCGCCGTCCGCCGCAGTTTTGCTCGGGCTTGGATTTACATCGCTCTCCGTCAGTCTTCCGTCGCTTCCGCGGATTCAACAGATGGTCCGTTCCGTCGCGTTCAGTGAATTGCGCGAACTCGCGAGGCAACTGCTGCAGATGCAAAAGCCGAAGGATGTCGAGGCGAGAGTCCGTGAAACGGTGCGGACGGGCACGTCATGAAGCGTCTGCTCCGCTACGTGCGGCCCTACACTGGGTTTCTGATCGCATCGCTGGCACTGGTTGCCGTCGTGGGGATTCTGGAGGCGGCGTCGCCGTTTCTGATCGGCCTGGTGTTCGACACCATGCTGAACGGATCGACGACTCCGACGATCGCGGTTCCGTTGATCCGGCGCACGATCCAGGTGTCCGCCGCGGACGGCGTCATTTTTCTTCTTCTGCTTGTCGTTTCGACCATCGTTAAGGCGGTTGCGGAATACAGCGCGATCGGCGTGACGACGTATCTCGGCCAGGCCGTCGTCCGCGATCTGCGAAATGACGTTTTTGACGTCATCCTTCATCAACCGCTCGCCTTCTTTCAATCCAACCCCACGGGCAATCTGATTTCACGAGTTTCCGCGGACGTCGAACGCATCCAGACGGCCGCGTCGGAAACGCTGGCGGAGTTCCTAAAGCAGTCGTCGATCTTGCTTTTTCTCGGGGCAGCGATATTCGTGATCGACTGGAAACTGGCCGCAATATCCATCGTTTTGTTGCCCGTGGTCTTCTATCCAACCGTGTGGTTCGGCAAAAAATTGCGCAGCCTGAGCCGGACGAACCAGCATGAGATGGCCGAGATGGCCAACGTTTTGTACGAAACAATCTCGGGCAATCGCATCGTGAAGGCGTTCACGATGGAGCCGTCCGAGTCGTCGAAGTTCCGAAGGATTACCAGCCGCATCTTTCGGATCAACGTTCGGCAGAAAATGACGCACTCGCTCTCGTCGCCGCTCATGGAAGTGGTGGGCGTGCTGGTCATCGCCGCTTTTCTGGTGTACGCCCGGGGCCAGATCATCGGTCAACGGATGACGTCCGGTTTGTTCCTCGCGTTCATCGTTGCGCTCATCAAACTGTACGATCCGGTGCGTCGCATCAGCGGAATCAACAACTCTTTCCAGCAGGCGGCAGGCGCTTCGAGTCGTGTTTTTGAAATCATGAACCTTGACGCGGAGTTGAATGCGGGAGGCCTCGACGTGCCGGCCTTTTCAGATCGGATCGATTTTGAGAATGTCGACTTCAGGTATGGGCCGTCGCAGCCTGTGTTGATGGACGCGTCGTTCACCGTCGTCAAGGGCGAGGTACTCGCTGTCGTCGGAGCAAGCGGTGCCGGGAAGAGCACGCTGGTGAATTTGCTCCCACGATTTCACAACGTGACCGGTGGACGGATTATGGTCGATGGAACCGACATCCGCGACTTCGATCTTCGATCGCTGCGCCGGCATATTGCCATCGTGACACAGGACGTCATTCTTTTTAACGACACGATTCGCGCGAACATCGCATACGGAAACCCGTCCGCTTCCGACGAAATGATTGAGCTGGCCGCGCGAGCCGCGCTGGTGGATGATTTCGTCCGCGATCTTCCCGAAGGCTACGATACGCACATCTCGGAGCGCGGGCTGCGGCTGTCGGGCGGCGAACGTCAAAGGATCTCGATTGCGCGCGCGATCTTGAAAGACGCGCCGATTCTGATTCTGGACGAAGCCACGTCGTCGCTGGATTCGGAGTCGGAAGCGTTGGTTCAGCGCGCCCTGCAGAATCTGATGCAAGGCCGCACGACGATTGTGATCGCGCATCGCCTGTCGACGATCCGGCATGCCGACCGCATCATCGTGCTGGACGGCGGCCGGGTCAAAGAGATGGGCACCCACGAAGAATTGGTACTTCGCCGCGGCTTGTATGCACGTTTCCTGACTCTTCAAACTCCGGACGCAACGGCCATGCCCGGATGAGTCGTCAAATAACCCGCAAACCTCAGGATAGGACTGCATGATTTACTCCATGACCGGGTTTGGTTCTTCACGCGTCGAGGCGGCCAACTTAACTGTTCTTGTCGAGGTCAAGAGCGTCAACCACCGGTACATCGACATCCATGTGAAGATTCCGGGCGAATACCAGGCCTTTGAAAACGTCATTAGGCAGAAGCTTTCGACAAAATTCAAGCGCGGCCGGTTGGACGTGTTCGTACGCGTCGACTACAAACGCGAGAACGTCAGGCTGGAAGTCAATCACACGTTGTTGCGTTCTTATTCTGAACTGATGTTGGAACTGAAGAAGGCTTACCCCATTCAGGGCGAGCTGACGCTCGAGATGGTGACGCGACTTCCCAATCTGGTGTCCGTTTCGACGTCGGATATGTCGAACGAAGAGATCGCGCTCATCGAACAGACCATCGGCACCGCCACGGATCGCGCGGCCGAACAACTTCGTCAGATGCGCATCACCGAAGGTCAGTCGCTGATGGCCGACATCGACCGCCGTATCGCGACTATCGCCCGTCATCTCGAAACCATTCTTGCTGCGGCGAATCTGTTCGTGGAGCACTACCGCCAGCAGTTGATCGCGCGCGTTACGGAGTTGGCGCCGCAACTGGCCGCAGACAGCCATCGGCTCGAAATGGAAGCGCTGCTTTATGCCGAGCGCAGCGATATTGCTGAGGAAACGACGCGGCTCCGGAGTCACCTGGACCAGTTCGCCGGACTGAAGAACCTGGGAGACGAGACCGGCAAGCGGATGGACTTCATTCTTCAGGAGATGAATCGCGAGGTTACGACCATCCTGTCGAAGACTTCGGGACTGAATGACCTGGGCGCCGGTATCGGTCAGGCGGCAATCGAAATCAAAGTCGAAATCGAAAAACTGAGGGAGCAGGTGCAGAACATCGAATAATACAGTAAAATCAAAAGTTTCGACGAATGCGCGGCAATCTCTATATCGTCTCTGCGCCCTCGGGATCGGGCAAGACAACCTTACTTCAGCACTTACTTCCGATGTTCAGCGGGCTTCGTTTCTCGGTGTCCTACACGACCCGAAGTCCTCGGTTCGGCGAAAAGAACGGTACCGAATACTTCTTCGTCGATCGGCCTGCGTTTTTGGGAATGGTGGAACGCGGTGAATTCCTGGAATGGGCCGAGTACTACGGCCAGTTATATGGAACAGCCCGTGCGGCGGTGGAGTCGCAGTTGGAGAACGGAGTGGACGTGATCCTGGACATCGATGTTCAAGGCGCGCGTCAGGTGAAATCCAGGTTCTCGACAGCCACCGCCATATTTGTGTTGCCGCCGTCGTTCGACGAACTCGAACGGAGATTGCGATCGCGCATGCAGGAGTCGGATGAAGACATTCGCCGTCGTTTGGAGATCGCCAGGGGCGAAATCCGGTTTTACCGTGATTACGACTACATCATTATTAACGACGTTCTCGAGAATTCCATCGCTCTCCTCGAGGCCATTATCCGCAGTGGTGCCGCGTTCCCGCACCGCCAGGAACGCCGGATCGAGGAAATCATCGCTTCGTTTGGAGGTACAGCTTGATTCAGATTCCAGATAACATCGACAGCAAGTATCGCTTTGTGATTCTTTCCGCGCTTCGAGCCCGGCAGATCCAGGGCGGGAGCATGCCGCACATCAAAGAGCCGAGTCACAAAGCGACGCAGATTGCTCAGAAGGAAATACTGCAAGGGCTCGTTCAGTTCAATATTCCCACTCCTAACGGCAAGAAAGAGGAAGCAGAAAAAGACCAGTGATCGCGCTCGGAGTCAGCGGAGGCATTGCGTGTTACAAGGCGGCGGAAATCGTCCGCCGGTTGCAGGATCGCAGCCACGACGTCGTCGTCATGATGACGAAGAACGCGACTCAGTTTGTCACGCCGCTGACATTCCGGGCGCTGTCGGGCCACAAGGTTTATGTCGACATGTTTGAGGGCCCGGCTTCGGGCGGCGATTTTGACGGCGCCTTCGATCACATTCTGGTCGCTGAAAAGATCGACCTGTTTCTGATCGCTCCCGCAACCGCAGGCTGCATCGCGAAACTGACCGCCGGCATTGCCGATGATTTTCTGACGACGTTTTTTCTCGCCGTTACCGCACCTGTTGTGATTGCCCCGGCGATGAACGCCCGGATGTGGGCCCATCCTTCGGTTCAAGCCAATATCCAAACACTCGCAGCCCGCGGCGTTCGCTTTATCGAGCCGGAGACCGGAGAGATGGCGTGCCGCACGTACGGTAAAGGACGTCTGGCGCCGGTCGAAACGATCGTGGACTACGTCTCGTCGCTGCTGGAAAAGGCCGCGGACCTGAAAGGCAGGCGAGTCCTCGTTACGGCGGGGCCAACGGTTGAGGACATCGATCCGGTGCGCTTCATCAGCAATCGCTCATCGGGCAAGATGGGATTCGCGATCGCACGAGCCGCGCGCGATCGCGGCGCCGACGTGACCGTCGTGTCCGGACCCACGGAGTTCGATTTTCCCGGATTGATCCGGGTGCGTTCGACCGAAGACATGCATCGCGCGGTGATGGATGCGGCCGCTTCAGTGGACGTCGTGATCAAGGCGGCGGCGCCTTTGGATTTTCGTCCGAAATCGGTGGCGCCGCAGAAGATCAAGAAGCGAGCCGGCGAATTGAGTGTCGAGTTCGAACCGACAACCGACATCCTTCAGGAACTCGGACGTTCGAAGAACGGCAAAGTGCTCGTCGGTTTCGCCGCCGAAACGGAGAATCACACGGCAAACGGACTCGAGAAGCTGAAAGCCAAGAACCTTGATTTGATTGTCGTCAACCCTGTGAGTGGACCCGATTCGACCTTCGACAGCGATACAAACCGGGCAACGATTATTGATGCTTCCGGCCGAGTCGAAGAATTGCCGTCGATGAGCAAGACGGAGTTGGCCGACCGGATTCTGGATCGTGTCGTAGGGCTGTTGCGCAATCATGCATGAACTGGTTCAACAGTTGGAGTTCTTCCGGGACATCGGCGTCACCTCGCTCGAGATCCACTCGAACCAACAACCCGCCGTTGCGGCAGCCGTTCCGAATCAAACGAGCAATGCTCCCGGATTGCAGGCCATCCGTGATGACATCGGTGACTGTCAGCGATGCAAGCTTGCGCCGAAGCGGACCAACATCGTGTTCGGTTCAGGAAACCCAAACGCGGAGCTTGTGTTTGTCGGCGAAGCGCCCGGATTCGATGAAGACCAGCAGGGTTTGCCGTTCGTGGGACGAGCGGGCCAGCTTCTGACGAAGATCATCGAGTCCATCGATCTGAAGCGTGAGGACGTCTACATCTGCAATGTGCTGAAGTGCCGCCCGCCGGAAAATCGGAATCCTGAGCCGGACGAAGTTATGGCATGCAATCCGTTTCTCAAACATCAGCTTGCCGTCATCAAGCCAAAGATCATTTGTTGCCTCGGCACGTTTGCGGCACAAACGGTTCTGCAAACGGCGTCGTCGATCTCGAAGCTTCGCGGAAGATTCCACGATGTCGACGGCATCCGCGTGATCGCGACCTTCCATCCCGCATACCTTCTGCGCTCTCCTGATAAAAAACGCGAGGTCTGGGAAGACATGAAACAGATCCGCGCCGAATTGTTCCGCCTTCGATCCTGACGATGTATGCCGATGTTGCGGTCTGTCTGCCGCTCTCGCGGACGTTCGTCTACAAGCTGAACGGACCGGTCGACGTCGGGTGCCGGGTTGTCGTTCCTTTCCGAAAACGCGAGGAAGACGGTTTCGTCGTCTCGCTGCGCAAGGACGCGCCGGCCGGCTTTGAGATCCAGACGCTCTCGAAAGTGGTGGATGCGGAGCCACTGCTGCACGCGGATATTTTTAAGCTATGCCGTTGGGTTTCGGATTATTACCTTGCGCCGCTGGGAGAAGTGTTGAAGGCCGCTTTGCCGCCGGGGATTAATTCGAAACACGTTTCCCACGAAGCCCGTCGCTGCGCTCCGGGTTCCGGCAATTTTTGTCGTCACGTGCAGAACCTGGAGCGCCGCGACGGGCTTCGTGACGAAATCCCGCAGTTGACCACCGACCAGTTGACGGCTCTTTTCGCGATTCAGGAGACGCATGGGTTCCATTCTGTTTTGCTTCACGGTGTCACCGGGAGCGGCAAGACCGAGGTGTATTTGCGTGCGGTGGAACACTACCTTGCCCAAGGCAAGACGGCACTGATCCTTGTTCCGGAAATCGGGCTTACGCCGCAGCTGACCGAGCGTTTTGCCATCCGATTTCCCGGCAAGACTGCGATCCTCCACAGCTCTTTGACGAAACGGCAGCGCATCGATGAATGGCTTCGCATCCGAAGCGGTGCCGCTCCGATCGTGATCGGTACGCGTTCGGCCGTGTTTGCGCCGTTGCGAAACATTGGCCTGGTCGTCGTGGACGAAGAGCACGAGACCACATACAAGCAGGAAGAACTGCCGCGTTACAACGGCCGGGATACGGCCGTCATGCGGGCAAAACTCAGCAACTGCGCTGTAGTCCTGGGTTCGGCGACGCCGTCGATGGAATCGTTTCGCAATGCGGAATCGCGGAAGTACGCCTACGTCTCCATGTCAACGCGTGTGGAGGACCGCTCGTTACCGGAAGTCGAAATCGTCAATATGCGGGACGAATACCAGGCTGCCGGGAAGCAGGTGATCTTCTCGCGTCGACTGCTCGACGCAGTGGCCGAACGCCTCGAACGGCGGGAGCAAACGATGATTCTGCTGAACCGGCGGGGATTCGCGGCATTCCTGCTGTGCCGGCACTGCGGCGCAACGTTCACTTGCACCGCCTGCAGCGTTGCGATGACGTTTCACAAGGCCATTAACAGACTGTTGTGCCACTACTGCGGTCTCGCGAAGACACCGCCGTCGAAGTGCCGCGACTGCGCCAGCGAATACATCCATTACGTCGGCGAAGGCACAGAGCGCATTGAAGCCGAACTGAAGGAGATTTTTGCCGGCGCCCGAATCGGCCGCCTCGATCGGGACACCATGCGACACCTTCGCGATTACCAGCGCGTGCTCGGAGGCTTTCGGACCGGCGAGATCGAATTGCTGGTCGGCACGCAGATGATCGCCAAGGGCCATGACTTTCCCAATGTCACGCTCGTCGGCGTGGTGGCTGCCGATGCGGCTTTATCGTTGCCGGACTTTCGCGCTGCCGAGCGCACGTTTCAGCTGCTGACGCAAGTCGCCGGCCGGTCCGGACGCGGCGATCGGCCGGGTGAAGTGATCATTCAAAGTTATTTTCCCGATCACTACGCATTTCAACTTGCCTGCACTCAGCGCTTCGAAGACTTTTATGCAACGGAATCGCGATACCGGAAGATGATGTTTTATCCGCCGTTCACCGCTCTCGCCGGCATCCTGGTACTGGATCGCAATGCTGCCGCCGCATCACGACTCGCTCGTCAGGTCAGCGACTTCCTGGATTCCCTTCGCACGGATTCGATACGCATTCTCGGACCGGCTCCCGCTCCGCTCGAGAAACTCAAGAAGGTGTTTCGGCATCAGCTCTTGATCAAATCTTCCTCACGTCCCGCGCTGCACGATGCCCTTCAACGACTACAGCGGCACCTGGAGGAACAAAAGATCGGTCCGACAAAAGTTATCGTGGACGTAGATCCGGTGAGTCTTCTGTGATGAAGGCGATCCGGAGATTTGCATTTGACGTTGGACATCCCGACGTTTGACGGTTGACATTGTCGGACCGCTAGCTTCTGAATACGTCAAATGTCAAACGTCGGGATGTCCAACGTCAAACGCAAATCTCCGGTTCAGAACGTCATGTGCCAGCCAAACCGAACGATGCGGGCCATGACGATCGCGGAAGGCCGTCCCAGCGAGGTACCTATAGTTGTGACAGCGCTGGTGACGGCATTGTTGTTGAAAAGGTTGTAGAGATCGAGCGTTGGTTCCATCCGAATGCTCTCCGTTTTGAAGACCTTCACGAACCTCAGGTCGACCAGATTCACCCATGGATACCGGAAGTCACCGCGCTTCGCCACCTGGACGTTTTGTGTAACCTGGGTCAGATTCGGCACGATGGATGTTCCTACCGAGTAGGTCCGTGTTTGCGGCAGTCCTGTCGCTTCGCGAAGTGAGCCTGAGAACTGCACACCGTACGGCGCACGGTAGCTGAAACCGCTGCGGATCTGATACGTCGAGTCGAATCCGATATTGCCGCGATTGTTGATGCGATTGTTCGGATTGTTCAAGTCGCCGCTGTCCTGATCACCGTAGTCTCTCCCGATGGTCAGTCCTCCAAAGACGGTGGCCTTCGACAGCCGCGTGTTCACCTGAAACTCGACGCCGTTGTACCACTGCTTCAGATCCGGAATAGTCGCGAGCAGGTTGCGGACTTGTCCTCGAGTTGCAGGATCCTGGTTGTAGATGGTCATCGGCTGGTTCGTCAGCGGGTTTGTGATCGTCACAGGCGTGTACGCCGACGGAGGCACCAACGAGTTCACGGTGGTATAAAGATCCTTGAACCGGCGTCCGTAATAGCCAACGCTCACGGACGTATCGGAACCGACCTGCCGCTGCACCATCGCCGTGTACTCCCATTGATGCGGACGCTTCAGGTTGGGATCGACGTAACCGAGCGTGGGAAGCAACGAGCCCGTGCAGCGGGCTCTGTCGATCTCGCCGACCTGCGCAGTCAAATCGTTGTTCGAATCCGACCACGGACACAACAGGAACGAGATGTTCCGCTGGTTGAGCGGTTGAACGAGAGTGATGCCCTCCTGACGATCGTACCGGCTGACGCCGCCCTTCAACGCCGTCCGGCCGTTCCCGAACATGTCCCATGAAAAGCCTAATCGCGGTGAAACGGTGTTCCAGTTCACGATGTTGTTTTGCGCCGCGAAATCCCGAGCGCCGATCCAGGTGCCGGCGGGAGCGCTTTGTGCGGGGATCGACATGACGAATCGTTCATACCGGAGACCTGGATTAATCGTGAACCGGTCGATTCGCCACGAGTCCTGTAAAAAGATCGCGCTATTTATGCCGGATTCTTTGTGGCCGCTAGGGGTGTTGACGAGCCGAACGCTGGTCGGCGTGCCGTTGCTGGTGATTTGAAGAATGTCGCCACGGATCGTGAACAGTTCCTGAGACGAGCCCCTTCGGACTTGCGTGCCTGCCTTGAAACTGTGGGAACCCGTGACATAGGAGATGCTTGCCGCGTAGGTGAACATCTGCGCGTTGTTCCGGTCCGAACGTGGGGCGACGCCGCTGATCACGGACTTCGTTTGATCGAACGTCGCGATGACGTTTGGCGCGGCGTCCGGTTCGAAGCCCAGCGTGTAGTTCACGGGCAGCGAAAATATGGACGCTTCCGCGAGTAGCTTGTTGGTGATGGTCGACGTCCACTTTACCTCACCGATGTAGTTCAGTTGGGTCGTCTGGACGACGTCAGAGATTGGATCGTTGATGCTTGCGGACAACCAGTTGTTCGGCCGGTGGCCGCGCCACTTCCAGCTGCGATCGTAATGAAACGCGAGTTTGTTCTTCCGTGTCGCCTGAAGGGTCAGGCGCAATGTGCCATCGCTGATATGTTGATCGTCGACGGCTTGCGCGCCGGTTGACGTGAAAGTGTTGCCGAGATAGTTGTTGGCGCTCCACCGGCGATACGTTCCAAAGAACCATAGCCTGTCGCGTGCGATCGGTCCTCCAAGCGTGAGGTTCAAGTCGTAAAGGCTTTTAACGCGGTTCTGCTTTTTGAATGCGAGGTCGATGAGATGCTGGTCCAGATTGCTGGCCTGCGTGTGCTCGTTGGCGCCGCTGACGAAAGCGGATCCATGAAACTTGTTGCCGCCTTCATGCGGAATCATGTTGATCTGTACACCGCCGACAGGCGCCTCCGCCTGGAGCGAACTGGTCTGGTAGCCGATCTCTTCCATCAGGCCGTCGTTAAAGTAAAAGCCCGTTTGGTTTCCGCCGAAACCGATGTGCTGGATCTGTACGCTGTCGACCATGAACACGTTGTCGTTGTTCGATGATCCGTGCACCTGTAGCGTCGGCTGCTGCATGATCTGCGTTCCGCCCACGTCGGGTGTTGAGGTGGTCACGCCCGCGATGAGCTGGCCGACGGCAAAGGGATCCTTGCCGGTCGGGATCGTGTCGCGCACTTCGCGGTTCATGACGGTTTGCGAAAGGGAATTCCTTACATCAACGAGAGGCGATTCGCCGACGACTGTAACGGCGTCTTCGATGCCGCCGACCGACAAGTCGGCGTTCACGGTCGCGGTGAATGACGTCGGCAGTTTGATGCCTTCGCGCTTGACGGTTTTGAAACCGGGCAGACTGAACGTGACGTTGTACTCGCCCGGCCGCAGAGCGGCGACGTTATACTTTCCGGCCTCGTCCGTGATTGTGGTCCGCGTTCCTTCGATAAGAGATGTACTTGACACTTCTACGTCGACCCCGGGCAGGACGGCGCCCGTGGCGTCCTTGACAACTCCTACGATCGCACTCTGCGCCCAAGCCGACGGCGCAGCTATAGCAATGACGAAAGCAAACACGATAGACAAAGGGATGAATCGCTGACGTACGTTCGCAAGCATGTTGAACCTCCGCGTGAGTGAAACGAGCTTATTCTGGGAGAAAGGTCACGTCAAGAAAGGGAAACCTGCGCTTCGCGCACGCGCCGGCTGAAGCGGGCGCCTACAGTTTTGCGGAGTTGTAGGCGCCGGCTTCAGCCGGCGCGGCCGCGGCCGCGGCGGTTCTTTCAGGGTTAAGCGATCACTACCTTCCGTGGATGTTGAGAGTTGTCTTCAAGGAACGATTTCTTGGTGTCGAGATCTTCGGCCGTCGGCTGCACCTTTCCGGTGATATCCGTCGCGCGTGAAACAAGCGTGTGCTCGCCGGAGGTCGCGCCGGTCCAGTTGTAGGTGTAGAACTTCCAGCCAAACTTTGCGTTCGTCGTGGAGTCCGCGGTTGCGGGCTGCCATGCGCCGTTGTCGACGCGGACTTCGACCGTTTTCAACGGGGTCCCGTCGTTCAACGCGATGACCAGTACCTTGTGAGCATTGCCCGTCCGAGTCACTCGCGCAACGAACGACTTCAGCTGCATATGAGTGATCCCGCTCTCCTTCCACTTCATTTCGCCGTCGATCATCTCGCCTCGCACCGTGCGATACCAGCGAGCCTGGAACTTGCCCAGGTACTGCTCTTCCTGAATGTGGATTTGCGAGAGCCATTTCACGTTGGCGACGCCATACCAGCCGGGAACGATCAGCCGTACCGGAAAGCCCTGATGTTTAGTGAGCGGTTCACCGTTTAGTGCATAGGCCAGGAAGGGTTCGGTGGACATCGCTTTCTCACGATTCAGGCTGCGTCCGAACTGCTGGTCCAGTTTGTAAACAGTTCCGCGGAAGTCGACGTCCTCTTCGCCATGATCGGCGCCGAAGAAAATGAATTCCCGGGCAGACGCCTTCACACCGGCGGCATCGAGAAGCGTTTTGAGCGGAAGGCCGGTCCATCGTCCATTACTGCAGAGCCCCTGAAGCGGACGCCGGTTGCCCGAGCATTCGAATCCGGCGACAAGCTCGGCGCTGCCCAGTTTCTTGAGTTCATCGAGCGACAGCGTCTTTGGTCTGTCGACGAGTCCGGTCACTTTCAGACGGTACTTCGTCACGTCGACTTCGGGATGGCCATAGTGCTGGGTGGTGAAAAACTGATTGGGCGGGGTGAATGGACTCTCGATCTTGCGCGTATCGACGATCCGGCGGTCCGCCGCGGGATTCGTGTTGACTTCGGCGGCAGAATCGCTGAACGGCACAAGCGTTTCGCCCTGGGCGAGCGCCGGCAGTTCCCATTCGGCAAGGCCGAGCGCGCTGAGCCCCGCCAATGCGAGACCACCTTTGAGAATTTCTCGACGGCTCTGATGCTTCATATCGGCTCCTTTGACTCCTCCTATTAAGTTGGCACTGCGTATTGTTTCACGAATTAGCCAGTTGCCCAACATCGAGTCGCGGGCGGCACAAAGCCCGTCAATGCGCTCCGGGTTCTGCCAGTTTTCGCCGTAAACATGCTTCGTTCGCCTGCCGTCGAATTGTTGCAGATTCGGCGGCGTTCCGCGCAAAACGTTTGATGTAAGATCTATTCACTTTGATCGGGCAAACGGTCGGTCATTATCGAATCGTTGGGAAGCTTGGCGACGGCGGCATGGGTGTCGTGTACAAGGCCGAGGACCCGCGGCTCAACCGTTTTGTGGCGCTGAAATTCCTTCCTGACGACGTTGTCGCTGCCCCTCAGGCGCTCGAGCGATTTCAACGCGAAGCCCGAGCGGCGTCCGCTCTCAATCATCCGCATATTTGCACGATCTACGATATCGGTGAGCACGACCGCCGTCCCTTCATCGCAATGGAACTGCTTGAAGGTCACACCTTGAAGAATCGCATATCCGGCAAACCGCTGAAGATCGACGACACCATCGATCTCGGCATTCAGATCGCGGATGCGCTCGATGCCGCGCATTCACGCGGAATCACTCATCGCGACATCAAACCGGCGAACATTTTCGTCACGACGCGCGGTCAGGTGAAGATCCTCGACTTCGGTCTTGCGAAGATGTCAGCTGCTTCCAGCCATCAGTCGGTTCTGGAAACCGGCGCTCCGAACGACGACGCGGACTTGACCAGTCCCGGCACAGCAGTGGGCACGGTTGCTTACATGTCGCCGGAACAGGCGCGCGGCGAGGAACTCGATCCGCGCACGGACCTGTTTTCGTTTGGTGCGGTGCTTTACGAAATGGTGACGGGTGTTCAGGCGTTCACTGGAAACACGACGGCGGTGATTTTCAATGCGATCCTGGAGAAGCCGACGCCACCCGTGTCGCGTACCAATCCCGCCGTTTCGCCCAAACTCGAAGAAATCATCGCGAAGGCGTTGGAAAAGGATGTCGAGCTTCGATTTCAGACCGCCGCGGAGCTGAGAAGCGATTTGAAGCGCCTCAAACGCGACATCGAGTCCAGCCGAATAACTCTCGCTCACAAGACAGTGTACGCAGAGACTGCGACTAAGCCCTCGCGGCGCGGTGCTGCTCTGCTGCTGTCGGCGTCAGTCGCGATCGCCGCGATTTTGATCGTGGCCGTCGTCATCAATCGTATGGGCATCCTGTCGACATCGGACGATCGAGGATTCTTCGCCGAGAACCCGACATTCACGCAGATGACAAGCATGCCGGGCTTGCCGCTTTTCCCTAGTCTTTCGCCGGATGGTAAATCCGTCGTGTACGCCAACGCGGGCGACATCTACTTCATGCGCGTCGGAGGTCAGAATCCTCTCAATCTGACGAAGGACCCGACGGTCAACAATACGCAGCCCGTCTTTTCGCCCAATGGTGAACGCATCGCCTTTCGATCGTCGCGCAACGGCAGCGGCATTTTCATCATGGGAGCGACGGGCGAGTCCGTGAAAAGGTTGACGGATTCCGGGTTTAACCCATCGTGGTCGCCTGACGGCAAACAAATCGTCTACGCGCAACAGAACGGATCGAATGATCCTTATAACGGAAGCACCGTTCGCGGCTCCGGCTGGATCGTCGATGTTGAGACGGGGGCGAAGCGTCAACTCGGGGACCTCGATGTCTTGCAGCCCGCCTGGTCGCCGCACAATTATCGGATCGCGTACTGGAGCCTCGAACGAAACGGCCTGCGCAACGGCCAGCGGGACATTTGGACGGTGCGTCCGGACGGATCGGATCCGACTTCAGTCACCAACGACGCCGATCTCGACTGGAATCCTGTCTGGTCGCCCGACGGCAAGTATCTCTATTTCTCGAGCGATCGAAGTGGAAGCTTGAACTTTTGGCGAATCCCGATCGACGAGAAATCGGGCCGTGCTCTGGGTAAACCGGAACCGATCACGATGGGAGGCTCCGCGGCGCGCGAGCACCTCACGATTTCACGTGACGGTAGCCGCATGGTGTACGTCGAGCAGATTTCGGCAAGCAATATTTACAAGATTGGCTTCGATCCAAAAGCAATAAAGATCGTGGGGCCTTTGGTGCCGATCACGGCAGGCTCACTCTCTTTTGGTAACTTCGGGGCGCCGATGCCCTCGCCGGACGGTCAATTGATCGCTTTTACCGGGGGCGTGAAGCGAGAGGACATTTACGTCGTACGTACGGACGGTACGGGACTGCGGCAGCTGACGGACGACGAGGCTCGCGATCGCGCGCCACAATGGTCTCCGGACAGCAGCCAGATCGCCTTCTATTCCAACCGCGGCGGTACCTACCAGATCTTTACGATCAAGCCGGACGGAAGCGGGTTGCGCGCCATAACCGATACTTCGATCCTGTCTGCATACCCGCTGTGGTCCCCGGATGGAACCCGCATTGTGTTTGAGGCCACCGGCCAAACGTACATCGTTGACGCGAACAAGACCTGGAAAGATATTTCTCAGAATGCGATCCCGATGGTCGAACCTGGTCAGTGGATGCGACCGACGGCGTGGTCACCGGACGGACGATTTATCTCCGGAATCAAGCTAACTCCCTCAGGAACCGCCGCCGCCGCTGTTGTATACGATGTGCAGTCGCGAACGTTCACCCAGCTCCCTGCACCTCCCGGACCCACGCGCTGGTTGAGCGATGGCCAGCGCCTTCTCGGTTCCTTTGGCGGTGGTTTGTACCTTTTGGTGAAGGGGCAAAAACCCGTCGACCTTCAGTTACCCGACAGCGGATTTGCTGCCGGAGGGATCTCCAGGGACGATCGTCAGATTTACGGCAGAATGATCCGAGTCTCTTCCGAGCTTTGGACGATCAACCTCCAACCGGAAGCGTCAAAGAAGTAATCGAAAACCTGTGAGCGTCCCAAGAGACACCGCCATTCTTCTGATCGATTGTCCCGACCGCAAGGGTCTTGTCGCGGTCATCGCCGAGTTTCTGTATCGGCACAATGCGAATATCCTTCACGCCGATCAGCATCAGGACAACGATCAGAAGTTGTTTTTCATGCGCGTGGAGTGGGACCTTGCCGAGTTCGACCTCGATGAAACGTCGTTCCAGCGGGAGTTCGCGTCCATCGCATCGAAATTCGGAATGCACTGGCGTTTGGAATGGGGGCCGCGCCGGCCTGTGGTTGCGATTTTTGTTTCACGATATCTTCACTGCCTGGTCGACCTGCTGCATCGCTACAACACCGGCGACCTGCGGTGCGCGATTCCGCTGATGATCAGCAACCATGTAGAAGCGAAGCCGCTCGCCGACTTCTATCGAATCCCGTTTCATCACGTGAGTGTGACCGCTGAAACGAAGGCGGAAGCGGAGGCTCGGGAGATCGAACTGCTGCGGGCCAGCAACGTCGGCCTGATCGTGCTTGCACGGTACATGCAGGTGCTGTCATCGAGTTTTGTTGCGAAGTATCCGCAACAGATCATCAACGTCCATCATTCCTTTCTTCCGGCATTCACCGGAGCTCGTCCGTATCACGCTGCGTTTGAACGGGGAGTGAAGTTGATTGGCGCCACGAGTCACTATGTGACAAATGTGTTGGACGAGGGTCCGATCATCGAGCAGGACGTGATGCGTGTGACTCACCGCGATCGCGCCGACGACCTGGTCCAGAAGGGACGCGACCTGGAGCGAATCGTTCTGTCGCGAGCGGTACAGTGGCATCTCGAGCACCGCATCCTGTGCTACGGAAACAAAACTGTCGTGTTCGACTAGTTCGTATTCTCACCGGCCAGTAAGAAAATTTCCATGCCTCTCCTTCCCCGGCCGCCGGACCGGGCCTTCCAGATCAACAACAAACCTGCGGGAACGAGAACTGCTACCAATGCCCCGGAGGTTCATATGCAAAACGCGCAAGTCCTGAATCTCGGTCCTAACTCGCAGCAGCGGGATGGCGAGCCCGAGGCGCAGAGAGTGGAAGACAAGTTCCACCAGGACGCTCTGATTGAGCAAACCAGATCCGATGTGCGGCGCATGCGACTTCTGGTCGACCAGCAACACGAGGAGCACCAGCGGCGCACGAAAATACTGTCCGTCATTCTCGGAATTCTGATCGTGGCGCTCGCGGCTGCTGTCTGGTTCAGTTACCCGGCTTTGCGGAACCAGAAACTTGCGGTTGCCGATATGGTCGGATTGAAGGATGTTGCCAGCGGTCTGGGCAATCGTTTGAATGCCGTCGAGGGGCAGTTGACGGCCAGCCTTCCCGCAATCACAGATCAAATGGACGGCCTCAAGGAGGACATGAAGACGAACATGCGGACCGCCCGGACTCAAGCCCAGTCGATTGCAAATCAAGTTGGACAGCGAGTCCGTGACGACGTGAATCGAAGCCTGCAGGCGGTTCAGGCGAGATTGTCCGGCCTGGAATCGAATCAGAGAGAATCGAGCGTCCACGTGGCGCAACTCGAGGCTCAGATTGCCAGGCTCAACGGAGAAATTCTGAGTCTGCGCCAGGAATCGACGGCTTCGTCGGAGGGACTCAAACAGCAGCTGAGGGAGTCGCAGCAGACCAGCAGCCGCGAGATCTCCGGCCTGAATGACCGCGTCGCCACGCATCAGGCGGCTTTGACGAGTATGAACCAGCGCGCCGAGCGAACCCGGCGTGATTTCGAAATCACAAACAAAAAACCAACCGAGATCGCTCCGGATATCTACCTCACCATCAAGAGCGGCGACGTTGGAACCCAGGAAATGGATGCGGTGCTGCAGTTTGGCGCCAAGGGCAGGAACCTGCCGATTCGGGGACAGGGCATCCGGAAACCGGTGCTCTTCTATATGCCGGAAGAGAGCCGGCCGCTCGAGCTGGTGATCACGGAGATTACCAAGAACAAAATTTCTGGTTACCTGATGATGCCCACGACATTGGATACGGCCTCGAAGGAGTGAAGCCGGACAGCGATCATGAGTGTGGCGTCGTCACTTCGCGCAGGCGGCGTTGGAGGAATCGCCGTTCGCTGTCGTTTGTGACCAGCTCCAGCGCGCGCCTGTAACTTGACGCTGCTTCGTTTCGTTTCCCGAGTCGCCGGAAAAGGTCGGCCCTCACGGCATGCAACAGATGATAGTTGTCGAGATCGCCGGCCTCTGCGAGTTCTTCGATTAACAAGAGACCGCGCATCGGTCCATCCAACATCGCAACGGCCACGGCGCGATTGAGCGACACGATCGGCGAAGGGTGCATACGCCCGAGCAAATCATACAGACGGACGATCTGCGGCCAATCCGTCTCTTCCGGCTTTGACGCACGGCAGTGAAGCGCGGCGATCGCCGCCTGCACCGTGTACGGTCCCGGCCCACCGCGAAATGCCTCTTCAACGAGGGGCAGCGCTTCGGCGATCTGTTCCCGATTCCAACGCGTTCGGTCCTGATCCTCGAGAAGAACGAGGTCACCGGCGTGATCCTGCCGCGCATCGCGGCGCGAATCCTGAAGGAGCATCAGAGCGAGAAGCGCCGTCGCTTCTGCGGGCGGCTGAGGCGCCATCAGAGCCCGCACCAGCCGCGTCAGCCGAATGGCTTCGCTGCAAAGATCGGTTCGGACCAGCCCTCCGCCGCTGGTTGCGGCGTATCCCTCATTGAAGATCAGATAGATCACCGCGAGCACCGAGTCTAAACGCTCGGGCAAATCGTTGGTGTCGGGCACGCTGTAAGGGATGCCCGCGTCACGAATCTTTCGTTTTGCGCGGACCAGCCGTTGCGCCATCGTCGCGGCAGGCACCAGAAAAGCTCGCGCAATCTCTTCCGTTTCGAGGCCGCCGAGCGTGCGAAGCGTCAGGACGACCTGCGCATCCGGCGCCAGCGCGGGATGGCAGCAGGTGAAGATGAGGCGAAGGCGATCGTCGGGGATTTCGGTGGTGTCGGGCTGCGTGACCGTCTGCTCTTCCGTGAACTCCGGATTCGTCTCGACGATTTCGCTCAGTTTTGCGCGGCGCCGGATGCGATCGATCGCCTTGTGGCGCGCCGTCTGGATGATCCAGGCCCGCGGAAACTCGGGTATGCCTGCGATTTGCCAGTGGTCGATTGCCGCGGCGAAGGCCTCCTGCGCGGCATCTTCAGCGATATCGAAATCGCCGAAGAGCCGAATCAGAGTGGCCAGAATCCGGCCCCATTCCGAGCGGTAAACCGAATCCAGAGCAGCGTGAGCATCCGAAAGCATCGCTTATGATAGATAATTTTTGTCGAGAGTGTCGATTGCGGCTCCGGCCGTTCGATCTATTTCAGGGAGAAAAACGATGAAGTACATGCTGCTGATCTACCTCAACGAGACCGCCTTGAACGAAAGCGAGAGAGCGGAGTGTTACGTCGAATCCGCTGAACTTGCTCAGCAGATCCACGCCAACGGCCAATACGTGGCTGCCGCTCCGCTCCATCCCACCTCCATGGCGACGAGTGTTCGCGTCAGGGAAGGGAAGCGGTTCATCACCGATGGCCCGTTTGCCGAGACGCGCGAGCAGCTCGGCGGTTTCTTCATGGTCGATGCGAAGAACCTCGACGAGGCGATCAGCATAGCTTCGCAAATCCCAGGCGCACGCCGCGGGACGGTCGAAATCCGCCCCGTTATGGAGGTCGCAGGTCTGCCGTCGGCCTCTTGATCTATCCGGGATATACCGTTCCGGCCTCGACGAAACATAGCGGATTTTCCCATTGATCCACGGCATAGAACGAACGCTCACCCCACGGACGCACCGTGATCGCTCCGCCGGAGACGCCGTGCACATCCTCTTTGGAAAGGCACTTCAGCGCTTTGGCGCGCTCGAAGATGGCATCGAGATCGTTGACCGTGAAGTACAACGCTTTGGCTGCCGGATGCGGATGCGGAACACCGACTACCTGCAAAGTCACCGCGCCGCAGGTGAAGTAACAGCGCGAGCCCGCCTGCTTTCGTCCCACGATCCCGAACAACTTGCTGTAAAACTCCGCGGCCTGATCGATGTTTCCCACTTCGACGTTAAGCCGAAACATGTTCGGCACATCCTGTTGAACCGCCTTCTTCTTCGTTGCCATGAGTCCTCCGTTAAGTCAGCGTGGATCCTTTGAAAACCATGCCAGCCAATCGCGCACAAGCTCGAGTCGACGCCGGTTGATGTAGTAAACGCGGCTTCGTCCGTCCCGCTCGTGATAGAGCAAGCCGGCGGATTCGAGTACCTGAATGTGGCGTGTTGTGGTCGGCCAGGCGTGCTCGAACACATCTGCGATCTGGCCGGCCGTCATCGATCCGCCTTCGAAATTAAGTGTCAGCAGAATGCGTCTTCGAACCGGATGAGCCAGGGCCGTGAACACGGCTTCGTAGGCATCCATCCGGGCCTTCGGTTCCAAACCTGCAACCTTCTTGGCCACGCGGAAATATTTAGCACATCGGCTAAATGTGTGCACGCCTCCGGCGTGCGGAAGGTTCAATGCTGGAGTTTGGCTTCGAGGGAGCGGAAGTACGCGTCGATCGTCGCGTAGTGGCCGAACACGTAGCGAGACATGAAGCGGAACAGGGGATTCGTGACGACTCCTCGTTCGGTTATCGTGAGAGTGGTGCCGTCGCCGGATGGCTGCAGGGTGTATTCCCATGACCCCGAATAACCAAGATCGACGTCGACGATCTTCGTCACAAGCCGGGTGCCGGGCACATCTTCCATGATTTGATAGGTCACGGCTCCGTTCGATCCATGCTCACGAAAGCGATCCGCGCCGATCATCTCGACGCGTTTCACGTCCGGTCTCCATTCGGCGGCCTGACTGAAATTCCGCAGCACCGCGTAGACGTCGGTCGGCGAGCGGTTGAGTTGCATCGATCTGGCGGCTGTATGATCGGCAGGCATGCGCGATCCGATCAGTGTTGCGGCCGCAGCCAGCAGGATTAAGAGTCCGACGATCGATCCGATGATGATCAGCGCAAGTTTCATTGGTCTTCTCCAAGGGCGGTGGCGGCGCGGGCCAGCAGCGAGAGTCCGTGGATTGCGGCTTTGCGTTCACCGGGTGTGAGTTTCTTCAGCATTCGGCGAACTCGGGCGGCATCCAGAACGGACGTGGATCGCATCGCCTGCGCTCCGAGATCGGTCAACCAGAGTTCGCGCCGCCGCCGATCGCCGGAGTCTGCGACGCTTCGGATGTAACCGTATTTCGCAAGCCGCGCGATCGCGGCCGACAGCGTCGACGGAACAACGCCCAGATGAGCGCCCAACACTCGCGGGCTTGTGCCGTTGCGCGCGCTCAGATGCGACAGAATCGACGCGTCGCGCGACGAGAGCCGCCATTTTGTGGTCGACGCGCGAATGTGGTCCACGTGGCAGGCAAGATAAATCTGCGGGTAGCAACGCTGTACATCCAGAACCAGTCCATCGAGCATGCAGCCATTCTGCACAGCGAAAATCGTTCGTCAAATCGAACGAATCTGGAAAAGAAAAAAAAGGGCTGGCGGAACCGGGTAGAGTTACCGCCAGCCAATTGGGGGAGCGAAGGTCGATTTACTCTGTGTCGATCAACTCCTTGATGCGCTCGGATTGAGCTTCAAGGTTCGAGAGCTCGCTGTCGATCGTTTCAACTTTGAGCTGCTGATTCCGATTGGTTACTTTCAGCTGCTGGTTTTCCGTTTCCAGACTTTCTTGCTCGAGGTCCGTCACGAGCTTCGGCACGGCGCAAAGCGCCACGACGACACCGAAACACATCAGGCATGCGACGCCTATCGTCACAATGGCCTTCGGCGTATATCGAAATTTACGGATAGTTGCGCTAGCGGGACTCACGATAATCAGGTTCCCTAGCAAACTTTTCATCCGGACCTCCTTTGCTTGCCCCGCTATGAGCACGACCACTGCCCACCGGCAGCCTTCGTGTTTTGAGTGGCTTAGCGGAGGTCCGGTTCCCCATCCAACCAAGTTGGTGGACAGAACGATAGATACATGTCGTTTCAGAAAAAATCGCGGAACCGGCGGCTGCCGACGGTTACTCGTATCGGAGCGCGACCATCGGGTCCACTTTAGTCGCGCGCCGGGCAGGAATGTAGCAGGCCAACAGCGCTACAGATGCGAGGATGAGCGGTATAACGATGAATGTTGCCGGGTCCGTGGTGCTGATCTCGTAGAGCATCGTCGACATGAGTCGCGTCACGCCGAATGCCCCGCCGATCCCGGCAACCAACCCGATCGCGGTCAGCAGGAGGCCCTGTCCGATGACAAGTTTGAACACACTCGCGCGCTGAGCGCCGAGCGCCATGCGCAGCCCGATTTCGTGGGTGCGTTGTGTGACGAGATATGCCATGACGCCATACAACCCGACCGAGGCCAGAATCAGGGCGATGGCCGCGAATGCCGTCAGCAAGCCGGTGGAGAATCTTCGGGCTCCGATCGATTCGGCAATGGCTTGATCCAATGGCCGGACAGCCGTGACCGGCTGGTCCCTGTCCACGGAGAGCACCCTGCTGCGAACGGATTGCGTGAACGACGCAGGATCCGACGACGTTCTCACCACGAACATCATCGTTGAGAACGTCATTTGTGTGTACGGCTCATACGCCTGCATGGTCGTCTCCTGGTCGAGGCCGTACTGTTTCACGTCGCCTACAACACCCACGATTTCGCGCCATGCGTCCGGACCCTGACTGAGAAGTATCCGCTTTCCAATCGGGTCTTCATTCGGGAAGAAGCGCTTCACCAGCGTTTGGCTCACCACGGCAACGCGTGGCGAATCGGCAGTGTCCGTCTCCGTGAATGCACGTCCGCGGATCAGGGGGATGCCGACGGCTTTAAAGTAATCCGGCGTGATCGAATAGTAATTTGTTGAAGGACGCTCCGCCGGATTCGGTATGGGCTGACCTTCGGCCATGATCGCTACGACGTAATCATTGATAAACGGGAGGGCGTGACCTACGCCGACGGACTCGACGCCAGGCAGGGAACGAATCTCGGTCAGCACTCGATCGACGAATCGAATTCTGGCTTCGCCGGCGGGATACTTCTGTTGCGGCAGACCCACCGTTACCGCCAGCGCATGGTGCGGCTCGAATCCGGGGTTCACGCGCTCGAGTCTCATGAAACTTCGGATGGTCAGCGTTGCGCCGATCAGCAGCATGAGGGACACCGCTACCTCCGCAATCACTAAAGCGTGACGGATCCGCTGCCGCCGGCCGCCGATGTTCCCGCGCCCCGTTTCCTTCAGTGTGTCGTTCAGGTTGGGTCTGGACAACTGCAGCGCCGGGACGAAACCGAAGATAAGTCCGGTGGCGATAGAGATCGCGAGCGTGAACATCAGGACGGCGGTGTCGATGCGCACTTCCTGAATGCGAGGCAGGACTTGCGGAGCAAGCGTCAACAGCGCGCCGACGCCAAAATAGGCCAGCAGCACACCCAGCGCTCCTCCGGCGCACGACAGGATGAGGCTTTCCACCAACAGCTGACGCGCAACCTGCCAGCGGCTCGCCCCGATCGCCACGCGAATCGCCATCTCATGCTCACGCGCATTGGACCGTACCATCAGAAGATTTGCCACGTTGGCGCAGGCTATGAACAAAACGAACACGACTGCGCCGAGCAGCACGTACAATGCGGTACGAACGCTGCCGACGGAACTATCCATCAGTGAACTCAGCTTGACGCCCCACCCGGTGTTCGAATCGGGAAATGCCGCTTCGAGGCGTTTTGCGATCCCCTGCAGTTCGACGGAGGCCTGCGCGATCGACGTGCCTTTTCTCAGTCGTCCGACAGCCCCGAGGTAATGACTGCCGTGAATTGCCTCCACCGCCGTGGTAAACGCGATCGGCACCAACACATCCATGCTGTCGTTGGGGAATTGTTGATTGGGCGGCAGAACGCCGACGATGGTGAAGGTTCGCGCACTAAGATTCACAGTGCGTCCCACAATATTCGGATCGCTGCCGAATCGTCTTTGCCATAACCGATGGCTGATGATCGCGACGGTATCCTTGCCCGCCTGATCGTCATCGTTTGAAAAGTCCCGGCCCAGCATCGGCTTCACACCAATTGTCGCCAGCAACGACGCGGTGATCTGCGCGCCGCGCAACACCTCCGGCTGGTCTCCTTCGATCAGATTGAACCGCGTGCTGCTCCACGCGGCCATGCTTGCGAAAACCGTCGATTGCTTCCGCCAGTCGATGAAATTTCCCGGCGACACGGAGAATTCGGGAAACTGCGGCAGCTTCGTGTCGCGAATGATGACCAGGTTCCCGGCTTCGGGGAACGGGAGCGGTTTCAACAACACTCCGTTGACGACGCTGAACACCGCTGTGTTCGCGCCCAATCCAAGCGCCAGTGCAAAAACGACCAGCAGATTGAAACCGGGGTTCTTCAGAAGGAGGCGAAAGGCGGATTTCATGCCGCAAGAAACTTGCGACCCGGCGAAAGGTTACCTGCCGTTTGGTAGTGCGTCAGTTTCCCTCGCTTGCTTTCATGCCGCGGATTTTAGATGATCGGAGTATTCCCCCGAAGTTGGAGGCCTTTATGTGGATGCGCAAGACCGATCGTGACGACGCGTTGGATCGGCGGCTGCCGATTCCATGCCAGATGGTATCGAACGAAGAAACGACGCCGATTTCGCAAACCGAAGTCGAGGCGAGGATCGAGCAGACAATCCTCGATGACGCCGGTCGCTACGCGAAGAAACTGGGCATCGACCGTCGAACGTTCCTGCGTACAGCCGGTGGGCTGGCCTGTTCGTTTCTCGCGCTGAACAAAGTCTTCGGTTATCCGTTCTATAACGTCGACCAGGCCGAGGTCTTCGAGCCCTCCGCCACGGCGGAGAAGCTGCCCAAAGGCATATTCATCATCGATAGTCAGAACCATTTTTGCCAGGACGGGATGAAAACCGATCTGAGAAGTCAGTCGTTCCTCAAAGACATCGGCGCGCCGGCGATCGGGAATTCCGCGGACGACTACAACTTCCGAACGTTCATCAAGGAAGTTTTCTTCGATTCAGATACAACGATGGCGCTGCTCAGCGGCGTTCCCACTCGCGATGATGTCCGTTTCTGGGGAAAGGGATCCGCGAATCGGCGCAACATTCTGCCGGTCGACGTTGCGGCGTCCGCGCGTGACCAGATCAATCAGATGGCCGGATCGCAGCGACTGTTGCTGCACGGTCAGATCGCGCCGAATCATTACGACAACTTCGCTCAGGTCGCCGAGGAAATGGAACGCGAAGTGAAGGTGCTGAAAATCGATGGATGGAAGCACTACACCCACACGCCCCTGGCGACCGCAGCGTGGCGCTTCGACGATGAAAAGCTCGCGTATCCGTTTTGGGAAAAGTCGCTTCAGCTGGCAATGAACGTCGCCTGCGTCCACAAAGGCCTCGCGGATTCCAGTCCGAATGAGAAATTGGCGCACCCCGGCGACATCCGGAAAGCGGCTCTGGATTTTCCGCGAATGAACTTCGTCGTTTATCACTCCGGAATGCGTCACGGTTATCGCGCGTTCAATCAGGGCGCCACTCCGGAGTACGTGAAAGCCGATGCGGAGAAACTGGGCGGCCTCGAGTGGACCCGGGATCTTTGCCGCGATCGCGATCAGAATCCAAAAATGACGAACGTCTACTGCGAGATCGGCAGCGTGTTCGCCATGTGCGTCGGCGATCCCGTCATGATGGCGCATCTTTTGGGGTCGCTCGCGAAGTCCTTCGGAACGGACCACATCATCTGGGGAACCGATTGTTTGTGGTGGGGCTCGCCGCAATGGATCATCCAGGCCATGCAGCGCTTCGAAATGCCCGAGCCGCTTCAGAAGAAGTGGGGCTATCCGGCGATCACGAAAGCCGACAAAGAGAAGATCTTCTCCTTGAATGCCGCGAAGGTTTTCAAAGTGGACTTGAAAGCGCAGCGGAAGGCAATCCCGGACGATTACATGTCGCGCTACAAAGTCGCGTATCGCGACAATGGCGTGCTTCCGGACAACCAATTCCACGGCTGGGTCCAGGTTTGATGGGCCATAAACGCACTGCGTTCGGAATTACTGTGACTGAACGATGTGCCAACTCTCCCATCGTTTGACGATGGGAGTTGACAGTCGCAAGCGAACGAGCGATTATTTCCCATCGACAAACGATGGGAGTGACGCAATGCCGTCCAATGAATCACTCGATCTGCTTCCCGGCACTTTGGACCTCCTTATATTGAAAACCCTTTCCCGTGGTCCCCGGCACGGCTACGCTATCGCCGAATCCCTGCGGCAGATTTCCGATGACGTCCTGCAAGTCGGCGAGAGCTCGCTGTACCCGGCGTTGCAGCGTTTGCTGCTGAATGGCTGGGTCAAAGCCGAATGGGGCGCGTCCGAAAACAACCGCCGGGCGCGCTACTACACGATCACCCCGCCGGGACGGAAGCAACTGCGAGCCGAGACGCAGGACTTCGACCGGCTGATCGTTGCGATTCGAAAAGTGCTGGAGGCCGTATGAAGCTGATCCGGCGCGTTCGTTATTGGTTCAACCGTGAAAGGCTGCGTGCCGAGCTCGATGAAGAGGTGGAATTTCATCGGACGATGAAGCACCGGGAGATGACGCGAGCCGGTTTCAGTCCGAATGATGCAGCCGCGGCCGTGAGCCGCAGCATGGGGAACTCTCTCCTCGCCAAAGAGGACGCGCGGGAGGTCTGGATCTGGCCCTGGTTTGACCGGTTGTCTCAGGACATTCGTTACAGCTTCCGCATGTTCCGCAAGAATCCCAGCTTTACCGTGGTTGCGGTGGTGTCGCTCGCGTTGGGCATCGGTGCGAACAGCATGGTGTTCAGTACGATCAATGCGATTCTGTTCAAGCCTCTGCCGGTGGAGTCGCCGAACCGGATTGTCTGGCTCTACGGAATCCAGCACGGAGCGCCGGGTCCAAACCAGTTTTCCTATCCGGATTACCTGGATTTCAAGACACAGTCCGGCGTTTTTTCGGACCTGTTCGCTTACACGGATATCGCCTTCCGGCTGTTTGCCGACGGGAAGCCGGCGATCGTTTGGGGCGCCGCGGCCACCGAGAACTTTTTCAGCGGTATCGGACTGAAGGCCATCATTGGGAGGACGTTCACCGCGGACGACGGCACCGCGCCGGGCACTCTTCCCGTCGCCGTCATCAGCGAAGCCTTGTGGCGGCGCCAATTCGGGGCGGATCAATCCGTAATCGGAAAAGCGATCCACCTGAACGGCCGCGCCTTTACGATTGTCGGCGTATTGCCTGCCGCATTCAGCGGCGTTCGCGCCTTTGGTTTTATACCGGACGTCTGGATTCCGCTGTCGATGGATGAGCGCTTGCGGCAAGGAATGCCGGACCGGAGCAACGATTTTCTTTTCGTGCTGGGAAAGCTGAAATCCGGCATCGGTATCCCACAAGCCGAGGCCGCGGTCCAGACCGTCGGCGAGCGCCTGAATCAGGAGTACCGAAAACCCTCCGACGCAATCACACCGCGTCTTATTAACGGCTCGCGAAAGTTGAACCTCTACATCGAACGAACAGGTGTGGTGCAGCTGGGTTCGGCGCTGACGCTGGTGATGGTCGGCTTCGTTCTGCTGATGGCCTGCGCCAACGTCGCAAATCTCATATTGACGCGCCTGTCGAGCCGCCGCCGCGAAATCGCCGTTCGGCTGGCAATGGGCGCCACTCGACTGCGTCTGATTCGACAGCTTCTGATCGAGAGCCTGCTCCTGTCATGTATCGGCGGCCTGGTTGGATTTGCTTCGACAGATTGGCTGAAGCATGCGACCGTCGCCTTGACGATACCCAGGCTGGATTTCGAGGTGGTTGAAAGTGCGTACACCTTCAGTGTCGACTGGCGGATCATCGGCTTCACGGCGGCGATAACGGTTTTCGCCGGAGTGATCTGCGGTGTTGTGCCGGCCTTCCAGGCCTCGCGCAGCGAAATCAACAATGCGCTCCGTGGAATCTCCACCATCGCCCGGGGCACTCGTTTTCGAAACTCGCTGGTTGTCGTTCAGGTTGCGCTTTGCATTGTATTGCTGGTTTGTGCGGGGCTGGCCGTCCGAAGTGCACGGAATGCGAGGCACATCGACCCGGGGTTCGCCACACGCGATCTGTTTATGATGCGTGTGAACCTGGAGCTCCAGGGGTATGACCAGCCGCGCCGGAAACAATTCTATCGTGAAGCACGGCAGCGGATCGAAGCGCTGCCCGGCGTGGTGCAATCCAGCATCGGATTTCCGCTGCCGTTGGATGCGTACGATCGGTCCAGAACGGCCGTTCCCGAAGGATTTGTGCCCGCTCCGGGAACGGACAGGGATTTCATGATTGGCTACAGCGACGTGGCGCCCGGATACTTTTCGACGATGCAAACGCGAATTGTTGCCGGCCGGGATTTCGATGACCGTGATTCCGAAGGCACAGGCCGTGTGGTCATCATCAACCAGACCATGGCGAAAAGGTTCTGGCCCGGCGGCGAAGCTCTAGGCAAACGGATTCGACTTGGTCTGAATGACGGAACGTTTGCGACGGTCGTCGGCATCGCTCAGGACGGCAAGTACATGACACTCGGTGAAGGTCCGCAACCATACATGTATTTGTGCGCCTTGCAGCGATTTCCGGATCAGGCGACGATCGTGTTCCGAACCAACGGTACGGCGGCCGACCTCACCGCCGCCGTACGCGAGCAGATTCGCGCAATCGACCCTACGCTGGCGATGCTCAGCGTTCAAACAGTCGATCAGTACCGCGACCGGCTTTTAGGGATTACCGACATTCTGGCGGTGTTCCTCGCCAGCTTCGGCGTCGTCGCGCTGGTGCTGGCGGCGATCGGGCTTTATGGCGTGATCAGTGTTTCGGTCGGCCAGCGCGCCAAGGAGATCGGCATTCGAATGGCGGTCGGCGCGAAGCGTGACGATGTGATCCGCATGATCATGCGGCAATCCGGCGCCGTCATTCTCGGCGGTTGCGTCATCGGATTGGCTGGAGCCATGGCCTTCGCCCGAATGATGCAGAGCATCCTTTACGGCGTCGGTCCCTCCGATTCCATAGCCATCACGACCGCTGTCGGTTTGGTTCTCGTTATTGCCGCCCTTGCAGCGTATGTTCCCGCACGCCGCGCGGCAAACGTCGATCCTCTGGAGACCATTCGATGCGAGTGAGGTTCAGTGATCATAGCTGGGGTTGAAGGGCGGAACGAGTTCGAGCTCTGAGGATGTAAGAGATGGCCAGACCGGCCGCGGCAGTCAGGAGACAGCCGACGATTCCGACGAGCCAGATGCCGCGGTACTCATCCAAAGCATTGCCGGTCGTGCTTAACGCGACGCCCAAATAACCGCTGATGGTCAACGCCAACGCTCCCGATAGCTGCGCGACCATGTTCAGGACTCCCATCGCGGAAGAAGTGCGAAGAGGACCGAACGTTTCGGACATCGCGGTTGTGATCAGCGGATACATGTTGATCGAGACGCCCAGCAGGAATGCCGTGATACCGAGCAGCGACGTCGACCGGATACCCATCGGCATGACCCGCAGTAGAACCACGGTGAAGAACAGGAAGGCCACGGCCAGCGACTTTCGCGAGACGCCCCGTGTGATCAATCGATCGGAGACAAATCCGGCAATAGGAACGCCGGCCGCGCGTCCGGCCAGGTACAACGTGCTCAGCACGCCGCCGGCCAGCGCCGCAGCCTTCGTTTCCATCCCCTGACTGAGGTAAATATCCGTTGCGTAGATCGGCAGCCACGGCACCACAATCCGGATGGCGATGATCGAGCCCGCATAGATTGCTGTGAACCCCCAAAGACGAAGATCCGTGAGGATGGACCGATCGAAAGGCTTGCGATCTGCGGATGCGCTGTATTGAGGCGGCGACTTCAAAAAAACGACGCACAGCAGACCGACAACTCCGATGACGGCCGCAAGAACCGCGGTCGATGACCGCCACGTGAAGGACATGGCGACAAGCATCGGAAGAATCACCTGCGCCGTCCCTTCGCCCACGCCTCCGCCGACGGCCGCGAACAAACCAAACGTGAAGCCGCGCTCTTTCGGACTAAACCATTGTGAGATCGCTCCGGCCATGCAGACATAGGCACCGGCCGCGGCAATTCCGTTCAGGACGCGCCAGAAATTCAACGCGCCTGCGGATCCGCTCGTGGAGAATCCCCATAGCGTCAACGCCGTCGCGAATATTCCGGCGGACACGGCTTTCCGGCTGCCCCACCGATCCGAACTCACTCCCCACGGCAGCTGCGACAGCGCATAGGCGTAGAAGAACACCGAGCCCATCAAACCGAGCGCGCTCTTGTCGAGGTGCAGATCGGCTGCGATGAACTTCGCAACGCCGGTGTAGCTGGTTCGGGCGAAAAAGCTCGTGGTGTAGGCGAGCATACCGACCACGAGAATGACCCACCGATATGGCATGGATCCCTCGAATGATTGCCTATGGATATCGCCTGATCTGCGAATCCGAAAACCTACTGTCCCATTTTGCTGACGTCGATATTCAGTGTGTCTATCGCCAGGCTCTTCAGCTTGGTGCCCTTCGGCACGCGGAACGCGAACGTGCAGGCGAATGATTGCGATCCTCCGGCCGCTCCGACATCGGCGAACGATTGCGCGGTGTTGTAGGCTTTGCCATCCTGGTCGTGCAACACCGGCTTAGCCACCGCCGTTCCTGCCTTGAAGTCGGAGGTGACCTTGACGTCGATTTTCACCGCTGCAAACTCGTTCGTATCTCCGGGCCGGATCACACCGCGAACGGTATTGGCGCCGGGCGGGCAGTCGGAAAGGCTGAGGTTGGTCACGCGGTCGACGGCGGACACGGTGATTTCGAGTCCCTTGTAGGTTTGCGGTTTCGACTGCGCTGTCAGGCTCGTCGCGACGATTAAAGTCAGCGCACACGACAGAACGAGATGGGCTCTTTTCACGATAGTTTCTCCACGGGGCGGGAATGAAGGCGGCGGTTGTGCCGCCGCCTCTTTCGTGTTGGGTTTACAGCGCGCGATCCGGGAATGCCATCGTGCGCCACATGTGCGCCGATGAACTGTTGTCGTAACCCAGACCTTCCTTCGGTTGTTTGAAGTGCCGGCCGACGATGTCGACGAACGGATCGATCGTCACTTTCTTGTTCGGATCGAAGGAATACAGATCGTTGACGGTGACCAGTCGCGGTAATTCATACCACTTGTGGTTCTTCAGCATTTTGTAGGTTTGCTCGAGGTATGGTTCCGGCTTGTAGTCCTCGCCGAAGGTCGTGATGTACGTTTCCGGATATTCGTAACCGAATTTTTCATCCGGATAGAAACGCAGGGTTTGATGGTATTTGACGGCGAATGCCGTTTTCTCGGAGACGTATGGCTCGTACAGCTGCGCGCCCCACCAGCCGTGATCCGGGTGGATCAACGACAGCACGGTATCGTGCAACAGGCAAGCGAGGATGATCTCCTCAGGCATCCCTGTCTGCATAGCGCGGTTGGCGCTCTGCAGCACGTGGTTGGCCGGCGCAAAGCGCTTCTCGAAGAATTCGAGCAGAGTCGGCCGGTCCGACATTTTGGCTAGCAAGCCGCGTGGTGAACCGCTGTTTCCGGCATTAAAGATGTTGCCGGCGCCGCGTCGAACGCCAGTCCGTTTGGCGTTGGTGGCTTCGATCTCCGCCATGGTCGGATATTTCACCGCCTCCGCGGATCCCCGTTGCTGTCCCTCGATGGCCTCATTGAGTGTTTTCTCCATGTACGCCTCGAGCGCGCTGGCTTTTTGCTCGGAACTCATCAGGCTTACCGCTGCGCTGCCCCCCAGGCTCGCGATAAATAACCGACGATTGATTTCCATTCGAAGAATCCTCCTCCCGCGCCTTGTGTCACCAGTGACGCCAGGCTACCGGCACGGATATTCGGGAGAATGCTACCGGAAAGGGGGTAACGTCAAGAAAGGAATGCGTCACCCGGCCTTCGAATGAGAATATGAGTAGCCATGCGTTCGTTTGTGATCCGGCAATCCACGCCGGACGATGCGGCCGGGATTCTGGCATGTCTCCACTCGGCATTCGCTGCCTATCAAAAGGACTACACGCCTGCGGCGTTCGAAGACACGGTCCTGACTCGAGAAACATTGATCGAGCGGCAAAAAACGATGGCGATTTTCGTGGCGGAGACAGCCTCGGGCGCTATCGTGGGAACGATTGCCTGCGGCGTTGTTGGAGGCGATGAAGGTCACCTGCGCGGCATGGCGGTCCACCCGGCATGGCATGGGTTCGGCATCGCCCAGCAACTCCTGGAACGCGCCGAAACCGAATTGCGAAAGCTGCGCTGCCGGCGGATCACGCTCGACACGACCGAATACCTGAAGCGCGCCATCCGCTTTTATGAACGCAACGGGTACAAGCCTTCCGGTAAGGTCAGCGACTTTTTCGGAATGCCTCTGCACGAATATCGGAAGCCGCTGTAACGGCACGCCTCCGGCGGAACTGACACGACTAATCCTGCTTGGCGCCGGCAGAGCTCGAATCGGTAGTCTTCTTCTTCAAGTCACCTTTGAGATGATCATTCCACCAGCCGACAATTTGCCGATGGTAGTCATACACTTCGCCGACGGTGGACGTCGGCATGCCGTGGCCCCCGTTTGTGTAGACGACCCATTTCACTTCTTTCCCGAGACGGCGCAGCGCGTAGTACATCTCCATCAACTGGCGTGGTGGGACGTTTTGGTCCTGATCGCCATTCATGAGCATGATCGGCGTCTTGATGCGGTCCGCAAACATGATCGCCGAATGCTGAATGTATTTTTGCTGTTGCTGCCATAGCGTTCCGCCAATACGGTCCTGGCTCTTTTCGGGTGCATGGGTGTTGCGATCACCAAGGCGTGGGCTGTCGGTGTAGAAACTGATCATGTCCACTTTGCCGGAAATATTGATCGCCGCGCGGAAGCGATTGGTTTGTGTGATCAAAAGGTTTGTGGCATAGCCTCCGTAGCTCGTGCCTTGAACGCCAAGCCGGTCCGGGTCGGCGACGCCCATATCGATCAGCTTGTTGGCTGCCGCGGTCACGCCTTTCATCCACGATTCGCCCGGGTAACCGATTTCCAGATGTACGGAAGGCTGAACAACGACGTAACCGTTGGACGTGAGCACGTTGATGGTGCCGTTGAATGTGTCGTCGAAGAAGTCCTCGTAGATATTGAACACGACGGGATACTTTTTGCCGGGCTGGTAATCCGTCGGGTAATACACAACGCCGTAGAGCTTGTTGCCGTCGACATCCAGGTACGACAACAGGTCGGTCTTGGCAATGGGACGATCCGCAAATTTCGGATTATCGGTCGTGAGCCGCCGAACGTTCTTGAAATCCGCATCTGCGGCAAAGATGTCCGCCGGACGGTTGCCTTCGGCGGCCGTGAACACGAGGATGCTTCCATTCCGGGCAAGCCGCACATTGGAATAGATGCGTGAGTCGCGTATCAGGTCGACGAGTTTCCGGGCATCAACGTCGTAACGGACAAGACCGCGATCCCACGCCTTGCGCGAGTTGTAGGTCAGATAAAGGTGGGCGCCGTCATCGCTCCATTCCACGACCTGGTAGCGCGGCGATTCCTTGTCCTCTTCCGGCATCGGTATGAATAGATCCTTTGCGCCGGATGCCGTTTCGATCAGCCAGAGACCTTTCTTATCCGACGCGACCAACCTCTCACCGTGCGGGCTGAGCCGAACCGCGGAGAATTTCTCTTCGTCTTTGGCATCGGCCTTGTTTGCACCGTCCTCTTTCTTCGAAGCATCGTCGACTTTTCCAGCGATCTGACGGGGTTCGCCGCCTTGCGCGGAACCGATCCAGATTTTTCCGTCTTTCGAATAGGCATAACGCTTTTGGTCGCGCGACCAGATCAGGCTGAGTCCCTTCGTCGATTTGATCAGCAGCGCCGAACTGCCGCCGCCGGCGGGTTTAGACTGGATCTGGTTTTCGACACCCATAATCGTGTCGTAATCGGTCTTCCTGGTGATGTCTTCGGCATACGTCAACGTCGAACCGTCTTCGACAACGTTGTAAGAGCTGATGCGCATTTCCGGGAGAACCTCACGTGAACGGCCAGACGTTACGTTAACGGCAACAACCGACCGTTGCGCCGACATACGCCGGACGTCTTCCCAGGTCAGAAACGGTTCGTCACTGGAATGCACCACGACCGTCGCCTTCGTTTCCTGTTCGAATCGTTTTTTCGCTTCTTCACGCCAGGTTTTTGCCCGCACGGCGAACATGACTTCCGAACTGCCGGGCAGCCATTCGATTTCCGCGTTGTCCGCCGCTTCCTTGCCGGCGGGCAGTGTGATGGTCTGAACTCTGCCGGCGACACGGTCCCACACCTGTGGTTCGAACGCTTCACCCTTCAACAGGAAAAACGCGAGTTTGCCGTTGTCTGGAGACCATTTGAAGCCGCGGACTTGCTGTTTGACCGGAAACAGGTTCTGTGATTTGCCGCTGGCCGTGTCGATGATGCGCACTTCGGAAACGGATGGCGCAATGTATGCCGGATCGCCAAATCGATAGTTATTGATACCGATCCGGTCGCGAAGCGAGGCCGCAGTGACCACGAGCCATTTTCCGTCGGCGCTGAGATCGGAAGGTGAGACGGTGATGGTGTCGAGAACGAAGTGATCCACGATGCGGTCCAGAGTCGCATCCTGTGCGAAAACAATCAGACCTGATAGCAAAACCAACAGCAGTACAAACGCGCCGTTCTTCATAGTCTCCTCCGTGCGAGAGTTTGCGCGTAGTCTACAACTTTTCTCAGGCCGGGAGATGTAACAGTGCGCGGAGGCCCGCCTGCGAGGAAGCGTCGAGCGAGATCGAGCCGCCATATAACTCCGCAAGGTCGCGAACAATCGCAAGACCCAGTCCGGATCCCGGCAACGCTTCATCGGCGCGAACACCGCGCTGCAGGACGGCCTCGCGCATGGATGGCGCCAGGCCGGGGCCATCGTCGTGGATGGTGATCGTCACACCCGACTCATTCCGCGACGACTCGACGACGACTCGGGATCGTGCCCACTTGAACGCGTTTTCGAGAATGTTGCCGAGCATCTCGTCGATATCCTCCCGTTGAACTCGCACCGAATGATCGCCCGGCACATGGACGTCGACGGCAATTCCGCGGTCCGCGTAAAGCCGTTGCAGCGTTCGGACAAGACCCTCGACCGAATCCTGGATCGAACTGCGGGCGCCCGTCGCCGTACCCGATGCGGCGGCCCGGGCGTGCGCAAGGTGATAATCGATCTGGCGGCGCATCCGCTCCACCTGCTGGCCGATTCGATCGGCAAGTTCGGGCTGTCGCTCGGCACGCGCCCGTTCGGCTTCCTGTGAAAGCAATGCCAGCGGCGTCTTCAAACCATGCGCGAGATCACCCGCCTTGGCCTGAGCGCGGCGAACCATTTTTTCGCGATGATCCAACAGAGCGTTGAGATCGCTGACCAGAGGTTGAACCTCGCTTGGATACGTTCCTTCGACGCGCGGCGAACGGCCGTCGCGAACGGCGGATAAGCGGTCGCGCAGTTCGTTGAAGGGCGACATCCCGCGCCGTACTTGAGACGCGCCCGCGACAATCAGGATGAACGCTATGATCGAAAGCCCGGTGCCGTGCGCGACCGGCATGATGCCCGGAAAGCGGTGCATCAGCAGCGTCGTCGCAAAATGCGTGAACGCCAGAAGGCCGGCGGTCCACAAGACTGCGCCGAACGCAAGGCTGGATCGAAGCGAGCGGCTTCCCTTCATCGCGGCCCTTCGATCCGATACCCGAGACCACGGACTGTTTCAATAAACGAAGAACCGAGCTTGCGTCGCAGCCGCGCGATAAATACCTCGACGGTGTTGGAGTCGCGACCGAAGTCCTGCGAGTAAATGTGCTCGGTCAGTTCCGTTTGTGAAACGACCCGGTCCCGGTGATGCATCAAGTACGACAGCACACGAAATTCGTGGCTCGTCAGTTTCACCGCATTGCCATTCATCGTCACCCTTGCCGATCGTGGATCCAGAGTCACCGCACCGCATCGGATTTCCGGATTCAACTGACCGCTCGCCCGGCGGATCAGGGCTCGAAGGCGGGCGAGGACTTCCTCCATCTGAAACGGCTTGCCCATGTAGTCGTCAGCGCCGCTGTCGATGCCTTGCACCTTTTCGTGCCAGCTCCCTCGCGCTGTGAGGACCAGCACGGGAACTGCGATCCCGGCCGTCCTCCAGCGATGAAGGATGGTGAGTCCGTCGAGTTTGGGAAGGCCCAGGTCGAGAATCACCGCGTCGTACTGCTCCGTCTGTCCGAGGAAGTCCGCACGCTCTCCATCAGCCGCGCAATCGACGGCGTAGCCTGCATTCGCCAGAGCCGACGCCAACTGCCGCGACAACCGGGTTTCATCTTCGACGACGAGAATTCTCACCATCAGCGGTTATACCGCAAACAAACCTGAACGGCACCTGAACAGGCCGTTCAAATCCTGTTCAGTGCGTGCTCGGTAGCATGAATTCCAGAGGAGGACTTATGAAAAGGTTTGTTGGATTCCTGATGGTATTCGCACTGACCGGCGGTTTGATCATGGCGCAGCACCACGAAACGATCGCGGGGAAATGGAACGTCAGCGTTCAGGGTGAAGTAGCCGGCGGGCATCACCTGACGTCGGTCGTTTTGGAACTGGAGCAGGACGGCACGAAGATCATCGGCAATTTTCTGATTCCGGAGCACGGAGACCTGCCGCTCGAAGGCGAGTTCGTGAACGGAAAGCTGACTCTGCACGCGACAGAAGACGCGTTCATGAAGCTCGATCTGACAGCTCAGCTGAAAGAGAACGGACAGTTGGCAGGCACGCTGGCCAGCCCGATGATGGGCGATTACGCGTGGACGGCCGAGCGCGCGCCGAGCCGATAACTCAGCCCCATGCTTATTCCGAAACAACCATTGTCGCGGAGGACGATGCTTCGAGGCGCCGGCGCAACCATTGCGCTGCCTTTTCTTGAAGCGATGTCCTCGGCCTCCGCCGCCTCGGACAACACCCGCGTGGTGTGCATCGAGATCGTCCACGGCTCGGCGGGCAGCACCGTCAAAGGCGCTGCAAGAAACCTTTGGGCCCCTGCAACGGCCGACCGCGACTTCGACTTGTCGGCGGGGAGCCTCAGTCCGCTCGAGCCGTTCCGCGAGTATCTGACCATCGTCAGCAACACCGATTGCCGCAATGCGGAAGGCATCGATCCCCAAGATGCCGGCGGTGATCATGCGCGGTCGAGTGCGGTGTTCCTGACGCAATCTCATCCAAAACAAACCGAGGGACCGGACGTGCTGGCCGGGACGTCGTTCGATCAACTGGTGGCGCAAAAAATCGGTCAGGCCACACGCATTCCGTCACTGCAGCTGTGCATCGAGGAAAACCTGTCCACAAACGGCTTCACCAAAGGCTATGCCAGCGTGTACATGGACACGATCAGCTGGGCGAGCCCCACGAAGCCGCTTCCCATGGAACGCGATCCGCGGATTGTGTTCGACCAATTGTTCGGAGTACGCGTCGATCCCGGTCATGAACGCAGCATTCTCGATTTCGTGGTAAGCGAAATTGCCCGCGCCAAACCTCGCCTGGGGGCGAACGATCGCCGCCGGCTCGATGACTACCTCGAAGACATTCGCGAAGTGGAACGGCGAATTCAAAAGATCGAAGCCTTCAACACCGGCGGCGAGAGGCGACTGCTGGC
The DNA here is from genome assembly GCA_964584785.1 of uncultured Solibacteraceae bacterium. Classification (GTDB taxonomy): domain Bacteria; phylum Acidobacteriota; class Terriglobia; order 20CM-2-55-15; family 20CM-2-55-15; genus JAHFTY01. The sequence goes on along the minus strand of CAZPBY010000013.1, from coordinate 45,701 downwards.
CGGCGCGCCGCCGGCCGTGTCGGACGATTTTGAGGAGCACGTTCGGTTGATGTTCGATCTGCAGGTGCAGGCGTTCCAGTCGGACGTCACGCGCGTGGTCGCATTCAAGATGGGACGCGATGCGTCGGCCCGAGCGTATCCCGCGAGCGGAGTCAGCGAGTCCTTTCACGCGGCGTCTCACCATGCCGAGAAGGAAGACAAGATCGCGCGCTTTGCCTTGATCAACAAGTATCACGTCGGCATGGTGAGGTATTTTTTGGAGAAGTTGAAGACAACGAACGAAGGCGATACGGATCTGCTGGAGAAGACCCTCGTCCTTTATGGCTCGTCGATGGGAGATTCCAATTTTCACAACCATAAGCGATGCCCGCTCTTCCTCGCAGGCCGCGCAAACGGACGTCTGAAGGGAAACCTTCACGTGAAAGCGCCGGACGGAACACCCATGGCGAATGCCATGTTGACGCTGCTCCACCGAATCGGCCGCGACGACCTTGAAAGCTTTGGCGACAGTACCGGCGAGTTGTCACCAGCGTGATCGTGCCGACACTATGTGCACGCCGGAGGCGCGTCAGGAATTTAGCCGGGGGTAAGCGAGCGTCAGCGAGCACACCCCCGGTTGCTTACATCCAAACCAATCCGCACCCCAGCGGGGTGCGAGGAATCCCAGCACCCTTCCAGGGTGCGAATTTCACCGGATCCGTCATCCGGGGTGCGCGCACAAAAAACGTGCGCCACCCCGGCTAAATTCCTGACACGCCTCCGCACAAGAAGGCGTGCCGTTCAATGACCTTGTTCGAAGGCATTCACGGAAGCCAGTTCGCGTCGAAGCTTCGCCACTTCGTAGCGGCGTATGAAAAATGTGATGACGAGAGACGCGGGCAAAACGGTGCGCATCATCACGTGACTGCTGCGCTCGTCGATCAACTTCCAGGTCAGCCACAGGAACACGACCGACGGGATAATCAGACGCCACCGCACGGAAAGAGAACGATACTGGGCGAGCAATACCTTTTTGTAGAAGGCCAGACAGCTGTCGAGTGCGGCTCTTCGCGGCAACGTGCGCGTCGACGCGAGCCGCCGGGATGTGTTGAAAGCGACGAACGTCACGACCAGCATCATCGCGAAAGTGATTACGCGGACGGCCGTCATGCGAATCGCGACGAATGCCATGAGGCACAGAATGAGCAGCACGGTTCCGATCACGATACTTGCGATCAGGTTCCTGCGGACCCTGGATTGAGCTTTGGACGCCTTCGCCCGAACATCCTCCAGCGATAACGCCAACTGCTCGCGTTTTTGCGTTTGCCAGATCTGTGGAGCTTCCGGTATTGGATTTTCGTTTTCGTTCATGACCGCCTTCCTGCGTTGAGCCGCCGGGCCAGAATCGTTTTGATTCGATGCACCTGCGTTCGCACATTTGCGGCCGACATTCCGGTGATCTCACCGATGGCGGCGGCGTCGAGATCTTCGAGGTAGAGGAGCATGACCTCGCGATCCGGCGGCTTCAGCCGGTGTATCAATTCCAGAAGCCGGTCGAGTTCCATTCGATCCTGCGCATCGCGCGCCGGATCGATCGAATCGGGCATCGAGTCGATCTCTTTCAGACTGAGAAGAACTCGGGAGTTCATCCGGCGCTGTTGAATGACGTACGACGTAGCGGTGTTGTGCGCCACGCGATAGACCCACGTCCGCAACGAGCATCGCGCCTCATAGTTTTCGAAGCTGCGCCAAAGAGCCAGGTGAATCTCCTGAAGCAGATCCCGTCGTTTGTCGGGATCCAGTTCGTAAGCGCGGACGAGCCGGTCGAGCGCCGCTCCGTATTCCGCGGCCGCTTGTTGGTAGAGGTCGTCCTGCTTTTGCATGCATCAATGAACGGCCTTCAGCACATCCAATACCCAGGCCGTCAGGTTTCGCAGCAAGAATAGCAGTCCGGCGAAAAGGCCTATGAACGTTCCCATTCCAACGAAAAACCGGCGCGCCGGGCTGCCGAGTCCTGTAATTTCGTTGTGTGTGTGGGCTTTCATCCCAGCCTCCTTTTGCTCTCACCCAGATAGTCGACGGCGGAACCTGTGTATGAGATGTTTTTTCGCTATATAATCCGGCCAAAAATCGGAGGAAACCATGCGTCTGAGAATCGTGGCGTGTAGTGTATTAATTGCTGCGCTCGCGGGAATCTGTCTGCATGCGCAGTCCGTATCGGCTCGCCTGGAAGGATCTTTACGGGATCAGAGCCAGGCGGTGATTCCCGGCGTGAGCGTCACCGCGACGAACGAATCCACCAACATCAGTGCAACGTCTGTGACGAACGAGGCGGGCCGCTACGTTTTTCTCAGCCTGACGCCCGGCGTATACACGGTGTCGGCCGAATTGCCGGGTTTCAAGAAAGCCGTGCGGACAGGTTTCGTTCTGCAGATCGGTGACTCGAAAACATTCGATATCACTCTCGAGACCGGCGACGTCACCCAGGAAGTGACGGTCCTATCCGAAGCGCCGCTCATCGATCTCACCAGCACGAAGATCGGGTCGGTTGTGGAAGCCCGTCAGGTGCTCGATCTCCCGCTGAACGGCAGAAACGCCATGATGCTGTTCTACCTCGCGGCAGGCGCAAATCCGCTGGACCGGCTGGGCAGCCAGCAGCAGGTCGGCGGGATCGACGGACTGGCACCGCACACGAATAACGTGAAAGTCGAAGGCGTGTTCACCGGAAACGCCGGCTACGATTACACTCCAGCGTATCCCAACACGCCGGTTCCTCAGGAAGCGATCGGTGAATACCGCATCACGACTTCGGGAGCTGCGGCGGACGCAGGCCGCGGTTCAGGAGCGAAGGTTTCGGTGTATCTGAAGTCCGGCAGCAATCAGATTCACGGATCGGTCTTTGAGTACAATCGCAACACCATTCTCGCCGCCAACAATTTCTTCAACAATCGGCAGAACGCGCCGCGCCCGCAGGTGAATCGCAATCAATTCGGGACCAGCCTCGGCGGTCCGATCATCAAGAATCGGACGTTCTGGTTCGGAACGGTGGAGTGGCAACGCCAGCGGCAGGGCTTCGTGCAGAATCGTCAGGTTTACACGGACGACATGAGGAAAGGCAATTTCCGTTACAACACGCAGCGGGCGAACTCGGTCGCCGACGTCGATCGCAATGGGATTCCTCTCGTGCCGTTCGGAACCATCAACCTGCTGACGGTGGACTCCACGCGTTTGGGAATGGACACCGTGTACTTGCCGAAACTACTTGCTGTGATGCCCCGCCGAATAACTATGACGTTGGCGATGGTTTGAACCTGGGCGGATATCGCTACACGACAAGCCAGCCGAACGATTATCAGCAGTACCTCATCAAGGTCGACCACGAGCTTTCGAGTCATCACCATCTCGCGCTGTCTTATTCGAACTGGCGCCTCGACAATCCACAGCTCGCTCAGCTGAACGGTAAGAGCGCCGAAGGCTTCACCGAGATTCGACGGGGCGCATCTGCGCGTCTCGTGTCGGTGTTGTCGCCGAGGATCACGAACGAACTCAGCATCGGCGCGAATATGCGCTGGTCCATTCGGCCCATCCTCAATAAGGATCAGGAGACGCCGGCAGGAAACATCATGCTCCAGGTGTGGGGAGACGGCGGCAATAACAACAACAGCGGAAACATCAACATCAACCGTGCATTTCAAAGTAATCCAGCCGTGAATATCGGTTTCTCGGATGCCCTGAGCTGGATCAAGGGGAACCACACGCTGAGCATGGGCGGCGAGTTCTGGTTCGAAGTGATGAACCGGCAGATCAGTTCGGGCTGGCCGATCATTCGCACGACGAATTCATCCAATCCCGCCAACGTCCCGGCAATGACGGGTCTGAACGCGACGGATCGAAGCCGGGCGCAGCAGCTGGTCAACGATCTCACCGGTTCCGTGGGCACCGTGACACAGAGCTTCTTCCTCACAAGCGGCGGCGGTTACACACCGTATTCCGGAAATTACCAGCAGCTGCGTCAGGTGGAGTGGGCTCCCTATTTCCAGGACAACTGGAAATACAACAGCCGGCTCACGCTGAACCTCGGAGTCCGCTACGAGACGCTTCAACCCGGATGGATCGCGAACGGCGCATTTGTCAGCCCCGTCGGTGGAGTTGCGGGAGCACTCGGAATTCAAGGTCCGACCGGGAAACCGACCACGTGGGATTTCGCTCCAAACAAGGGTCGCGGGATCATGAAGACCGACTGGAACAATTTCGCTCCGAACGTGGGTTTCTCGTGGGATCCGTTCGGCAAGGGAGATACGACCGTCAGCAGTTCGTACAGCATTGCGTACGACCGGTCGATGATGGTTGTTTACGGCGGTTTCTCTGCGGACAACTATGGCGCGAATTCACAGGTCACGCTGACGCCGGGAATGCGATTGTCGGATCCGCGTTTTTACGGCCAGGTGCTCCCGATTCCGACGCCGACACTCTTCGCCCCGCTCGGTTTCACACGCGACAGCCGCGCTTATGCCGTCGATCACGACTTGAGCACGCCTTACGTTCAGAACTGGACGTTTCGAATGTCGCGGCAGATCGGAACGCAATGGAAAGTGGACGTGGCCTACGTCGGAAATCACGCGGTGGGACAGTGGCGCTCGGAAAACCTGAACCAGATTGAGATCCGCAACAACGGCTTCCTGGACGCATTCAAAGCCGCACAACGGAATCTTGCGCGCAGCGGAAATCCGATGACGGGCGAGAGTCTCGGAGCTCTCGATGCGTTGTTCCGGCTTGTTCCCAGCTCTCAATACACCTTGATCACCGAGGGTCAGGGGGCTGCGTTGGCGAACTTTCTGGATACGAACACGCTCACCACCGGCGTTCGCGGCGGCCTGGTGCAGCTGGCGGGTTTGCCGAATACGTTCTTCCGCTTCAATCCGCAGGTGCAGAACCTGAATATCGTCGGCAACCGCGGGCATTCGACATGGGATGCGATGAAGTTGATCGTCAGCCGGCGGCTTCATCAGGGTTTGTACGCCCAGTTGAATTACACGTTAGGTAAAGGATTCACCGACTATGTGCCTGGTCAGGACCTGTACGACACCGAGTATCGAGACATTCGAAACTCCCGGCTCGACAAATCGCTCATGGACTTCGATGCGACGCATGTCGTGACATTCAACTGGATTTACGAGCTGCCGGCCGGCCACGGCAAACGGTTCATGTCCAGCGGAGGCTCGTTCGTCGAGGGTCTGCTGGGAGGATGGCAGTTCAACGGCATCTATAACTATTCGACAGGCCGGCCGCTCGACCTCACCAGCAATCGCAACCAGTTGAACCAGAATCTGGCGAGCACGCCGAATTTTTCGGGCACGTGGTTCGATATGTCGACGGTGCAGAAGGGTGACCTCATCACGACGCTCACGTCGGATCAAAAGGCACAGTTCAGCAATCCGGCAGCTGGAGAGATCGGCGGCTTGCCGCGCCGCTCGATGCGGGGGCCTGCATTTGCGAATTTCGATCTGAGCATGTTCAAGAAGTTTCCGGTGCGAGCGATCGGTGAATCGTCGGAGGTTCAGTTTCGCCTGGAGTTCTACAACGCGCTCAACCAGGTCAACTTCAACAACCCGACGGTCAACATCAACAGCGGAAGCTTCGGAGCCATCAGCAGCGCAAGGGACGCGAGGATTGGCCAGTTAGGCCTGAAGTTCGTGTTTTGAGGGGTGGGATCGGGTCATTTGCGTTTAACGTTGGACATCCCGACGTTTGACATTTGACGTTTGGGAAGCTTCTGAATATGTCGACTGTCAAACGTCGGGATGTCCAACGTCAAATGCAAATAACCGGATCGCCCCTCAATACGATTTCTTCCTCGGTCGGGCCTGGGCCAGTTCCTCGAGAGATTTGAAACACAAACCCGACAGATCGAATTTGCCGCCACCCACATTTCGCAGGATGATCACTCCCGTCTGCGATTCCCGATCCACGTGCGCTTCGGCACGATATCCCGCAACCGAACCGCCATGGCCGAGGAATACATGTTCGCCCCGGCGGGTCAGCTGAAACCCAACGCCATAGCCCGAAGAGAGATTTCCGTTCGAGGAGTTCACTCGGTTGTAGTTGTCCGTCTGCGATTCCTTTTTCAGCAAATTCGCGGAGCTTTCTCCAAGCTCGAACGAGACGAAACGGGCAAGGTCGCCGACTGTGGTGTACATGGCGCCGTTCGGAACCTTGTATCCGCGGCCGTCGTGTTCGCTCTGCGGTGTCGACGAATCGATAGAGCCATCGCGGCTCACCTCGTAGCCCTTCGAAAGATGTTGGCGAATCGCTGCATTCGGCTCGAAGACGCTGTGCGTCATTTCAAGCGGAGCGAAGATCTTCTGCTGAACATACTGTGGATACGTCATGCCGGCGACGCGTGACAGAGTGGCGCCGAGAATGGCGTAGCCGATGTTGGAGTAGAAAAACCGAGTGTCGGGTTCGTACGCGTACTTCGTGTGCGGCAGCGCCGAGATCAGAACCTTTTCCCAATCGGATACCGGACCCTTCAAATACGTCGGCAGATCCGCCGGTTCGCGATCCAGTCCGGAGGTCATGGTTCCCAGCTGAATCAACGTGATCGGCGGCGCGTTGGGAAGGCGGCCCTGAACCTTGTTTATTTCCGGGAAATACTTTTCAACCGGATCCGACAGTGAAACTTTGCCCTGTTCCACGAGCTGAAGGAACATCAGCCCAGTGAATTGCTTGGTTATCGAGCCGATGCGATACACGGTGTCCTGATCGGCCGGCGTCTTCTTTTCCATGTCCGAGTAACCGTAGCTTCTGGTCCAGACCAGTTTGGAACCGGAGACCACGCCCACCGTCACTCCGCCGATGTTGTCTTTCGCCAGTTCCGCGGCGGTCATCGCACCGATCTTCGCGATCGCTCCGGCCAGATCGTCAGGCAACTGCGCGACCGCTGTTGAGACGAAGCACGAAATCAGCAAAATCGCCGTGGATATGAAACGCACCTGACCGCGTCGGCTCATAACAAAACTCCTTTGAGTTGGATTTTGGGGAATCTTATTTTATCCCCCGTCCAATTGACAGCGTCTTCAGGCAGTCGATAAAGTAGCGAGTTTGCACTCGGTTCCTTCGTCCATTCCGATGCAGTGAGGAAACATGAAAATACACGAGTATCAAGCCAAGCAGATTCTGGCGCGCTACGGCGTCCGGATTCCGCGCGGTGAAGTCGCCTACACGAAAGAAGAGGCGCGAGAAGTTGCCGCAAAGCTGGGAGGCACCATCGTTGTGAAGGCGCAGATCCATGCCGGAGGGCGCGGGAAAGGCGGCGGCGTGAAGCTGGCGAAGAATCCGGAACAGGCGGAAGAAATCGCGGGCCGAATGCTGGGTATGAACCTGGTCACGGCCCAGACGGGACCGGAAGGCCGCAAAGTTCAGAAGGTCTACGTCGAAGAGGGGCTCGATATCCGTCGCGAACTGTATCTGGGCATCGTCATTGATCGTCAGACGGGGAAGCCCGTGTTCATGGCGTCGGCGTCCGGGGGGATGGACATCGAGGAAGTCGCGGCCAAAACACCCGAACTCATCCTTAAAGAATATGTCGAGCCCGGGCTCGGACTTCAGGCATTCCAGGCGCGAAAGCTGGCGTTCGGTCTGGGTCTTGGCGCGGAACTGATCAACGACGCGTCGCAGTTCATGATCGCGTTGTACAAAGCATTCGAAGATACGGATGCTTCACTAGCCGAGATCAATCCCTTCCTCGTTACCGGCGATAACAAGGTCTATGCGCTCGACGCCAAGATGAACTTTGACGACAACGCTCTGTACCGGCACAAGGATTTGAAGGAGCTGCGCGATCTGAATGAGGAAGAACCGCTGGAGATCGAGGCCAGCAAGTACGGCCTCAACTACATCAAGCTCGACGGCAGCGTGGCGTGCATGGTCAACGGCGCCGGTCTCGCAATGGCGACGATGGACATCATCAAATTGTCCGGCGGCAGCCCCGCGAATTTTCTCGACGTGGGAGGCGGCGCCACCGCCGAGCAGGTGAAGAACGCTTTCCGCATTCTGCTCGCGGACAAAGCCGTGAAGGCAGTCCTGATTAATATTTTCGGCGGCATCATGCGGTGCGACGTCGTCGCATCCGGCGTCGTTGAAGCCGCGAAGGCGCTGGGGATCAGGGTGCCGGTGGTCGTACGGCTGGAAGGAACGAACGTGGAGCAGGGCCAGGAAATCCTTCGCCACTCCGGATTGAATTTCATCGTCGGTGACGGAATGAAGGACGCCGCGGAGAAGGTCGTCGCCGCGGCGAACAAGGGGAAATAACATGAGCGTACTGGTAGACAAAAACACGCGACTGCTCGTCCAGGGAATCACCGGCCGCGAAGGTACGTTTCATGCACTTCAGGCCATCAAGTACGGAACGAACGTCGTCGGCGGCGTGACGCCGGGTAAAGGCGGCGTGGTTCATGAAGGCATTCCGGTATTCAATACCGTCGCCGATGCCCGAGCCCAAACCGGAGCCAACGCCACCGTGATTTTCGTGCCGCCGCCCTATGCCGCCGACGCGATCATGGAAGCGGCCGAAGCCGGTATTGAACTTGTCGTCTGCATCACCGAAGGCATTCCGACTTACGACATGATTCGCGCGTCGTCTTTTCTGAAAGCGAAACCGAAGACGCGTCTCATCGGTCCGAATTGTCCGGGCATCATTTCGCCGGGCAAATGCAAGATCGGGATCATGCCGGGCCACATCCATCTCGAAGGAAACGTCGGCGTCGTCTCACGCAGCGGCACGTTGACGTACGAAGCGGTCGGGCAGTTGACGCGACGCAAGCTGGGTCAGTCGACGTGCATCGGTATCGGCGGCGATCCGATCATCGGAACGAACTTCATCGACGCGATGAAGCTGTTCAATGCGGATCCCGATACTCACGCAATCATCATGATCGGTGAGATCGGCGGAAATGCCGAGGAAGACGCAGCGGCGTACGTGAAAGCGAACGTGAAGAAACCGGTCGTCGGCTTTATCTGCGGTCAAACCGCTCCGCCGGGCCGCCGCATGGGGCACGCCGGCGCGATCGTCGCGGGCGGGAAGGGAACCGCGAAAGAAAAGATGGAAGCGATGCAGGCCGCGGGTATTCATGTGGTCAAGAGTCCCGCGGATATGGGTGATGCAATAGTGCGAGTGCTCCAATAAACAGGAACTCCTATGGAAAGAACTTTTACGATTCTCAAACCGGACACCGTTGCGGCAGGCAAAGCGGGAGCCGTTCTCTCCGTGATCGAAAACGCGGGTTTCCGGATCCGCGCGATGAAGATGCTTCATTTAACCAGGGCTCAGGCGGAGGGCTTCTACTACGTTCACAAGGAGCGGCCTTTTTTTGGAAGCCTCATCACCTTTATGACGGAAGGACCCGTTGTCGCCGCCGTTCTCGAAGCGCCGGACGCGATTCAAAAACTTCGCAAGGTGATGGGAGCTACAGATCCCGCCAGGGCGGATGCCGGCACCATTCGAAAACAGTTCGCGACAAATATTGAACGAAATGCCATTCACGGGTCCGATGGTCCCGAAACGGCCGCGTTCGAGATCGCGTATTTTTTTAACCGGCTGGAGATGGTTTAGGAACGTCGACGATAACTTGGGGCGAGTCGCCCCGTCAGAGGCAGCCGGACACAGTACCCGAGCGAAGCGAGTGGGGCACGCGTCGAGGTGCCCCACTCGCTTCGCTCGGGTACTGTTTTGGCGCACAAGAAAGGTTATCCAGTTCCTTAAGCTGACGCGGTACCGATTTCACAGACCTTCTAATCTGTGTTAGTTTTCACTTATGGACCAGTTCGGAAAAATGCTGATCATTCTCGGTGCCGTGCTTGCAGGCGTCGGATTCTTCATAGCCTTCGGTTCACGATTGCCGCTGCGGATTGGGCGTCTGCCGCTCGATTTCCACTATCAGCGGGATAACTTCAGCTTTTATTTTCCGCTCGGCACGTCGATCCTCATCAGCGTCGTCCTGACGATACTTTTCGGCCTTCTCAATCGAGGGCGATAAAGGAGGCATCCATGCTCGGACGTATTCAGGAAATTCTCGGCAGCGAGGCCGACGGCCTGTTGTCGCATCAATGCAAGATTTCCAAAGATCTGTTGCACCTGCCGGGAGCGGATTTTGTCGACCGCGTTTTCATCGGCTCCGATCGTCCGACGCGCGCCATCGTCAGTCTCCAGCAGTTATTCAACAACGGCCGGCTCGCCGGAACGGGCTACGTCTCCATCCTCCCGGTCGATCAGGGAATCGAGCACTCGGCAGGCGCATCGTTTGCACCGAACCCGATGTATTTCGATCCTGAAAACATCGTCAAACTCGCCATCGACGGCGGATGCAATGCGGTCGCGAGCACGCTTGGCGTTCTCGGGGCCGCGGCGCGAAAGTACGCGCACAAGATTCCGTTTCTGTTGAAGTTCAATCACAACGAATTCCTGTCGTATCCGAATTCCTATGACCAGATCATATTCGCCGACATCAAGCAGGCCTTTGATATGGGCGCAACCGGAGTCGGCGCGACGATCTATTTCGGTTCCGAAGAATCGAAGAGGCAGATTCAGGAAGTGACCGAGATGTTCCACCAGGCCCACGATCTCGGAATGTTCACCGTACTCTGGTGCTACCTGCGCAATTCCGCTTTCAAGACGAAGGAAGCCGACTATCACGTTTCAGCGGATCTCACCGGCCAGGCCAATCACCTCGGCGTTTCGATCGAAGCGGACATCATCAAGCAGAAGCTTCCCGAGAACAATGGCGGCTACAACGCCTTGAACTTCGGAAAAACGCACAAGAAGGTCTATTCCGATCTAAGCTCCGACCATCCGATCGACCTCACACGATACCAGGTCGCCAACTGCTACATGGGACGCGCCGGCCTTATTAATTCCGGTGGCGCTTCATCCGGAGAAAGCGATTTGAAGGAAGCCGTGAAGACTGCCGTCATCAACAAGCGCGCCGGCGGTACCGGCCTGATCTCCGGCCGCAAAGCATTCCAGCGTCCGATGAAGGAAGGTATTGGTCTGCTGAACGCCATCCAGGACGTTTATCTGACGAAGGAAGTCACCGTCGCGTAAACCGAGCGTCATTCGAATTCGCGGCGCAGCTTGATTCGCCGCGGACTGATGGGATGGGCGGCGTGCGGCGATTTGTGGCATACTTTCAGCCCACAAAATCGTCTCGCCCGCTCGCCGCGTATGGACGGGTAAGAAGTTTATGAGGTTGTTGCACATGAATAACGCCAGTTTCGCATTGAGGCGACGGTGCGTCCGTACCGGTGTTCTTTTTGCTTTCTTTTTAATGACGGCCAGTTTTTCTCTCGCCCAGAACATGACCTATAACGGTTACACCGTCGTCGCGGATGAATTACTCATCCGCCTCAAAACTCCCGATGCAGCGGCAGCCGCGCGCGTACAGGCGGCGATGCCTGCGGCTGTTTTCGAGAACCTCAGTCCTTCGCTCGGAATCCATCGTGTCCGCGTTCCCGGCCTGAGCTTTCAAGTGTGGCGCGGCGTGCTTGAAAAACATCCGGATGTGCTTTATGCCGAGCCGAACTACATCGTGAAGGGCGACAACACGCCGAACGATGCGAATTATCCTCTGCTTTATGGGATGGTCAAGATCAGCGCGCCTTCGGCCTGGAATTCTTCGACCGGCAATACGTCGATGGTCTTGGGAATCGTCGATTCGGGCATCGATTACAATCACCCGGATCTCGCCGCAAACGTCTGGAGCGCGCCGGCTTCCTTTTCCGTCACGATTGCCAACAGACACATCACCTGTGCGGCAGGCTCTCACGGTTACAACGCGATCACCAGGACGTGCGATCCAGCCGACGACAACAATCATGGAACACACGTTTCGGGCACGGTCGGTGCCGTGGGCAACAACAGTATCGGCGTTGCCGGCGTGAACTGGTCCGCGCAGATGATGGGCCTGAAATTCCTCGACTCGACCGGCAGCGGGAGCACATCGAACGCCATCAACGCGATTGAATTCGCAATCCAGGCGAAGGCTGCGTTTGCCGGAACCGCAACGCCGGTGAATGTTCGTGTCCTGTCGAACAGCTGGGGTGGCGGCGGCTACTCCTCGAGCCTGCTGGCCGAAATCAACAAGGCCAATTCCAACGACATGCTGTTCGTCGCAGCCGCCGGCAACTCCGGAGTCAACACCGATACAACGCCGAACTATCCATCGTCTTATACCGCGCCGAACGTGGTGAGTGTCGCCGCAACCGACAGCACAGATACGCTTGCATCCTTTTCAAATTACGGCGCGGCGTCCGTTGATCTTGCCGCGCCCGGCGTGAGCGTGTACTCCACAATTCCCGGCGGCAATTACGCCTCGTACAGCGGCACGTCGATGGCAACGCCTCACGTTTCCGGAGCAGCGCTTCTCGTTCTGTCCGTTTGCCCCTCGCTGAATACGGCTGCTTTGAAGGATGCCTTGCTGAATAACGTCGACGCGGTCGCCGGTCTGGCCGGAAACACGGTGACAGGCGGCCGGTTGAACGTCTATCGCGCGATGAACTCGTGCGCCGCGCCCCCGCCCCCTCCGGTCCCCACCTCGCTGGCAGCGTACTCCGGCACTCCTCAAAGCACGACAGTAGGAACATCTTTTCCGAGCGCGTTACAGGCGCGAGTCACGGATCAATTTTCAAATCCAATGTCCGGCGTAAACGTGACATTCACCGCGCCCGGCAGCGGCGCGAGCGCGACTTTCAGTGGAATCAACTCCGCCTCAGCAATAACCAACGCGTCCGGTATTGCGACATCGCCGGTGCCTATGGCCAATGCCACCGCCGGCTCGTATAACGTTACGGCCTCGGTTTCCGGTTTGACCGCGGTTAACTTTTCACTCACCAATACGCCGGTGTCTTCATCGACCGGCAACACCATCTTTGCAGGCTCCGGTACACCGGCGTCCTTCAATATGGGGACGAGTCCTGTCGAGACGGGGATGCGATTCCGTTCCGATGTCGCCGGTAACGTGACAGGCGCTCGTTTTTACAAAGTACCGGGCGACACGACGACGCACACGGCATCGCTTTGGACTTCCACTGGAACACAGCTGGCGACCGGGACTTTCTCAGGCGAGACGTCCAGCGGCTGGCAATCCTTGACCTTCTCGTCACCTGTTGCGATCGCTGCCAACACAACCTACGTGGTGTCGTATCACACGGGCGGTCCATTCGCCGTGACTGTGAATGGTTTCCAGAATGCCGGCGTCGATAACGCTCCGCTTCACGCCCTGAAAGACGGACTCGATGGTCCTGACGGAGTTTACGCTTATGGTGGCGGCGGCACATTCCCGGCACAGGGGTATCAATCGAGCAACTACTGGGTGGACGTTGTCGTGGATACGGGTGGCGGTGGATCGGGTGGAACGCCTCAATCGATCGTCAGCTATTCCGGCACGCCGCAGAGTGCCACGGTCGGCACTGCTTTCGGCAGCGCTCTTCAGGCCAGAGTAACGGACGGATCCGCGAATCCACTCGCCGGAATTTCCGTCACGTTCACGGCTCCGGCGAGCGGCGCCAGCGCAACCTTCAACGGATCGAATTCGGTTATTGCCGTGACGAATGCCTCAGGTGTTGCAACGTCGCTTGTGCCCGTCGCCAACAGCACGGCCGGCAGCTACAACGTCACGGCAGCCGTCAGCGGACTTTCTCCCGCGAATTTCTCGCTGACGAATAATCCTTCGGGTCCTCCACCGGCGAGCATCTCCATCTTTCCTGCTAATTCGACGCCGGCGGCTTTTGAAACCACAGACCCTGTCGAAGTGGGAATGAGGTTCCGATCGGACGTCAGCGGGGTCATTACCGGCATCAAATTCTATAAAGCCCCGGGGGATACCACGGTCCACAGCGGAACGCTGTGGAGGTCAGACGGAACAGCAATGGCAACCGGCACCTTCACGAACGAAACCGCCAGCGGGTGGCAAACCCTGACGTTCTCAACACCTGTCGCCATTGCAGCCAACACGACGTACATCGCGTCGTACCACTCAGGTGGCCCATTCGCGAAAACATTGCGTTTCTTCGAAAGCGGCGGCGCGACCAACGGTCCGCTGCACGCGCTTCAGGACGGCTTCGACGGCCCCAACGGCGTCTACGTCCATAGTGGAGGCGGAGTATTCCCGACGGGAACATACTTCTCCACCAACTACTGGGTCGATGTCGTGTTCTCGTCGAACTGACCTGGACTGCCCCTCAACGTTGTCCAAAATACGATTGCCCGCCGACATGGATGCGCCGTCATATCGTCAGGCAGGATCAATACCGGTGTCTGGCAATTGCGCACAAAATCTCGCGACACGGTAAATACGAGAGCAATTCAAGCGGCATCTGTCAGTATGTCCAAGCACAAATGGCGGGCTTGGATGTCGCATAGAAGGTTTTAGGCTGGAACGGATGGCCGTTAGGTGGCGAAAACGCCCGACGGAGCGGCTTCATTACCATGGTAATATGACGTCATGTCGGCACATTCAAGAATTACCGCACAAGGACAGACATCGGTGCCGCTGGAAGTGCGACGGAAACTCGGTATTGGGCCAGGCTCGGTTCTTGAATGGGATGAACAGGGTGAAGTGGTCGTCGTACGGCGCGCCGGCCGCTTTACCTCCGAGGACATTCACCGGGCTGTGTTCCCCGACGGAGCTCCGTGCGTCCGCAGCCTCGATGAACTGAGAGAAGGGATTCGACGCCAGATCCGGAAGCGGCATGCGCGCCGTTGACACCAATCTGCTCGTGCGTCTGATCACGCGCGACGATGCGAAACAGGTTGCTGCCGCGGAAGCCTTCGTCGAGAAGGGCGCCTGGGTTTCGCACCTGGCCATCGTCGAAGCTACCTGGGTCCTGTCCGCTGTCTACGAAAGAGATGCCTCGAACATCGCGACCGCCGTGGACATGCTCCTGAATCACACGACGCTGACGATCGAGGACAGCGATGTTGTGTCTGCGGCCTTACAACATTTCCGGAAGCGTCCGCTCCTCGGTTTTTCGGACTGTATGTTGCTTGAAATAGCACGCAAAGCAGGACACCTTCCTCTCGGCACGTTTGATCGCATTCTCGCCAAGCTTCCCGATGTAGAGAGACTGTGAAATTCCTCCTTCGAAGTCATGTCAATCGTCTGAACAACCGTTAGAGCGGATAGCCGATTCAAGCGGGATCTGGCAAGAATCTAAAGGACGCGCAATTTGGACTCTGGGTCTCGCATAAGTGGTTTTACGCTGGAACCGCCAGACAATGGGTAGCGAAAACGTCGGAGGGGACGGAGGATTGAAGATCGTCGCCCGCAGCTCGGTAATATTCCCCGGCATTCCGCATAGGATTTGCGTTTCGCGGCGCACGGATACTCTAATTAACGCCGCTTTTGCAAGAAACTTTCTTCATTTACCTACGGGGGGCTTCATTGAGCGGATAGCCGATTCATCCCGCCAAGTAAAGCTTGGGAGAGGAGGATTCCAGTGAGCGGGTGAAACCTTTCGAAGGAGTCCAACTGGTGAAAGTCCAGTCCGGCTAGAGCCGTAGCAGGCGGGCCGGTAGCGAGTCTTGCCTTCCGGCGGGCGACTGTCGAGAAGAGAAGCGTAGACAGCGAGGAAGTGGGCTTCGAGGACTCAGCTCCGGAATCTATGACAATGCGGTCGAGACCTTTGAAATCGGTCGAAGGCAGAATCCGGGCAACCGTTGAGGCGAGGAGGTTCCGAGCCGCCGGAGTCTCTAGCCCGAGGCACGCTTTCATAGGGATTCTCCAGGAACTTGGGAAAACCTTCCAGTTCCCCCGGGTGATTTGCGGGGGTAGTTCGGGATCGAGGGCAACCAGAGACCCGGGGCGATGGATTGGGAGGGATGTTATGAGCCCATAGTACCGGTGAAGATGGGGAACCGCAGGGCCACAAAGGAAGTGGGCGGCCACGGGACCCATTGGAGGGAAAGGGCGAACAAACGAACGAATCGGATGAGGGAAACATGAACGATACTCCGAGATCGAGCCACATGTCACCGGAACACATCCGAATAGCTGAACTGGCGAAGGAAGACAAGGAGCGAAAGTTTTCGTCGATCGCTCATCTTATGACGGTTGGAAGCGCTGCACGAGGTATTCAAGAACCTGCGAAAAGATGCCAGCGCGTGGACCGTGTGACCTATGCGGAATACGCAGCGAGAGTTGGGGCAAATCTTCAAGAGCTCCATGATCGTTTAAATTTAAAGCAAGGGAAGTATCGTGCGCAGCCCTGCGCCGCCATTCTCCGTCCGCCGCAGGACGAGCACACACCGCGACCGAAAGCGCCAGCGGGTGGCAACCTCTGACGTTCTCAACACCTGTCGCCATTGCAGCCAACACGACCTACATCGCGTCGGCCCACACCGGTGGCCCATTCGCGAAAACGTTGCGGTTCTTCGAGAGCGGCGGCGCGACCAACAGTCCGCTGCACGCGCTTCAGGACGGCTTCGACGGCCCCAACGGCGTCTACGTCCATAGTGGAGGCGGAGTGTTCCCGACGGGAACCTACTTCTCGACCAACTACTGGGTCGATGTCGTATTCTCGTCGAACTAACCTGGACTGCCCCTTCTCAACGTTGTCCAAAATACGATACGCCTTTGAGCAGTTCGCGAAGATCCGGAAACCTCCGGCAAGCACACCTCCGCTTACTCGAGAGGCTCCAACTTCACGATAGAAGCGCCGTGGTTGTTTCCAACCCAGAAGGTCGTCGTCGCCGAATTGTCGACGAACACACGCCGAACGTTGGTGAATCGCGGAAGAAGATATTCGGTAATTTCGCCGGACTTCGGATTGAGCCGCAGGATACGATCGCTGTATTCACCGCCGGCCCAGGCGTCGCCGTTTTTGTCCGCCGTCACATCGTAGGGCCAGGACTCGACGTTGGGGGCGACCCATTCCTGGAAATGTTCCGTGCGCGTATCAAACATTCCGATGCGATTCGCGCGGTTCTCACCGAACCAGAGCCGGCCGGCCATGACGTCAAACATGCCTCGGCGCGGCGCCGAGTTTGCAGTTGGCGTCGGCTGTATCGAGATCTTTCCGGTTTTGGCATCGATGCGTCCGATATCGCCGCGGCCGAAGACGGTGAAGTAAACGTTGTTCTGCGCATCCGAAATCACGTCGTAGATATTCGGACGTGGAATCTTGAACGGCTCGAACACTTCGTACTTGCCGGATTTTTCATCGAGGCGCAGCACCGTGTAGGTGCCGGCATCCTGGAGCCACACCTTTCCATCGACCTTGTGATGCTCCGGACTCACCTGATTGACCTGGACGTGATCTCCGTTCAATTCCGGCGGAAGGCTCCACGTTTGAAACTTTTCAGTCTTCTTGTCGAACTTCGCGACGCCGCCCTGAAACTGCATGCCGAGCCAGATGTTTTCGTCTTCATCAAATCGCACGGCCAGACTGCCGGTGGGCAACCTGGGCTTGAGCAGCGGCATTTCGTAATCCGTGACTTTGCCCGTCTTCGGATCCAGCTTTCCGAGAATCTGCTCGCCGAAACTCGCGTACCACGCGATGCCCTGCGAATCGACGATTACATCGTGCGGCTGACGAGTCTTCGCCGGCAGATCGTACTCGGTGTAAATGACTTTCGTCGCTTTGCCCTTCGGACGAGGAAGTGTCTTGAATTCGTAATTCCAGCGTTCGCCTGAACTCAAATTTATGGTGCTCAAGTATTGAGCCTGGCGCCGCCAACCCGCCTGCCGCTGTTCGAGCGGATCTTCGCCTCCGCCGATACGCGCAGCCACGAGCTTCTGAATCTTCATCGGAAATGAGAGCTGCGGATACGTCGACATCCGTTCGATCACCGACGTCAGCTTATCCACGTCGTAGTGTGACCGCGCGATGCGCTCCAGCGTATGGCAGTGCGTGCAGGCCCGAATCGACGCTTTCTGTTGTTCGGTGCCCGGGAAACTCAGGAGCCATTCCGAGTTCGACAGTTGCGCGGCAAGATCGCGCGTCTTCGTCAGCTTCAGATCGGCGGTGGCCGTGGCGTTCTTCGTCACTTCGATCTCACGCGGACCATCGAGATCGTAACCAACTGCGCGAATGCGCAATGCGTAACGTCCGGGTTGCAGCTTCGCCGAGGGGAACCGATAATGCCCACGTTCATCACTGACGACGGTGATAGTAATGGTCGAGTCGGCTTTCTTCGCGCTGACGAGCACGCCTTCCATCGCGCCTTCTTCTGCGGATACAACTTGTCCGGACAGCGCCACCCCCGCTTCGCTTTCAGCGTGAAGAACGAAAGCGAATACCAGGCTCAGCAGTGTGATGACCAAAAGTAATCGCATCGGTGCCTCCCAGGATGTCTCTCTTAAGGACTATCCTAACCCGGCTCGCCGGAAATTTCCCACCCAGGGCCCACCTAGATTGCTACAAACGACGCGGCGTGTGCATACAGCGATCGTGAGAACATTTTGATGCCAAGCTCCGCAGCCGGTTCCGCGTATTGTCCTAGGGCTCCTGTGTCCGCATAAGACGTGACGAAACAGGCGGCGTCATACAGCCGGTCCCGTACGAGTCGCCGACAGACCTCCTCGTAGCGCTGTGCGTACGATCGAACGTCAAAATCTGCATCGACCGCGAAATGGGGCAAGCGGATTGGCTTCGTCTGTCGCAATGCTTCTTCGCTCGATTCCAACATAAACAAATAACCGAGCCACGGGCGACTTTGCCCGGCGAACATGCCTTGCGAGTACGCTTGCCAGAAGTCAGTGGCGTTGCCGAGAGCTTCTTCCACGCGGTTATTAAAGTTGTTTCCCAGACTTCCTACTTGAGACTTTACTTCCACGGCGGCGACCAGTTGGCCATCCGAAATCGCGATAAGATCCCATTCTTTGGCAGGCCGATAGAATCCGGGTAATGTGCGGGCAGCCTTACTTGTGGTGTGTACGCAGGCCCGGTTTAGTCCGGCGCTTGCAAGGATGTGCCCGATCATCCGAACGAATCCATCCGCGTGCTTGCCGCCGGTGACCGCTCGTCGGTTTCCTGCATCGACTACGCCCGTTGTAGCGCCCTGGCGCGCTGTCTGGATTTGCCGTGTGACCCAAAAGTGACGTACAGCATCTGAGAGAAGCGCTTCTACGTCCAGTTTCTCTATCATTCAACAACGGTTCCGTTCACGCTTAACGTTTGCGAGCGCAATAACGACGGGAGGGATTGTTTTATTCGTCCTAGGGAGAATCGAAAGTATTCCGGGTCAACTTCAATGCCGATGCTGTTTCTGCCCCACGCCGCTGCGGCCAGACTAGTAGTACCTGTTCCCATAAAGGGATCAAGGACTGTGTCCCCTACAAAACTAAACATGCGAACCAGGCGGTCAGCTAATTCCACAGGATACGGAGCCGGATGGTGACGCGTGGAGGCGCCTGTCAGGCCAGACCAAATTTGTTGAAACCACACTTTGTGTCTTTCGGCAGGGATGATGCTCAGAATACGAGCTGCCGCGGAGGGAGCACGATATCCCCCCGGCTTTCGCTGCATCAGGATAAATTCAATGTCGTTTTTGATGACGCCGTTTGGTTCATACGGCTTTCCCAGAAATCCGCCTCCGTTGCCCGAGGCTTCAAACGCAGCATTAGCGATCTTGTACCAGATAATCGGCGCGAGATTGTTGAAACCGATTTCGCGACAATGTTCCTGAATGGATGCATGAAGAGGAACTACTGTATGTTCTCCTCCGTTGCGCCTTCTCGAAAGGCAGACGTCTCCAACGACGCAGATCAACCGTCCACCCGGGGCAAGAACTCGATAGCATTCGTTCCAAACCCGATCCATCTGGGTAAGAAACTGATCGTAGTCTGCGATGAAACCCATCTGTGCTTCTGACCGATTGTATTCTTTGAGGGTCCAGTAAGGCGGAGATGTCACGACAAGATGAACCGATTCGTCCGGAATGAATTCCAGATTTCTGGAATCTGCGTTCCAAAAGCTGTGCGTGGTAGGTATTCGAGGAAGACATTGTTCTATAACCGAAATAATCGGAGCGTCCTTGGCGAGCCTCGGGATTAGCGTTTGATCCGTAATCTGTTCCAGGAGTTCCTCTGGAACAAACACAGACAAATCCGTCTGCGATTCGGTACCCGGTAATTTCGTGACACTTTCAATCACTGCTGACCCTCCGCTCTCCATCGCAACCGCCGACTAATATACCCTTACCACGGACAACGGTCAGAATCGGACCCTGATGAAATGCCGGGGTCGCAGCGTGTGATGGCATGCGGGCGCTAGCCGACGATGAATTCTGAGTGGGTACGAAATCGCGCGTAACGCGACAATTCAGCGTTTTTTCAGCGATTTTCCGATGCACCGACGGGTTCGATCCTATCGCCGGTGAAGGAGCGGTGTAGAAAAACCTCACCTTGCGGATGAGGGGCCACGGCCCCAACGGCGTCTACGTACGTAGTGGAGGCGGAGTGTTCCCGACGGCAACATACTTCTCAACCAACTACTGGGTCGATGTCGTGTTCTCGTCGAACTGACCTGGACTGGCCCTGGCTCAACGAGATTCAAGGATGTCGGCGTCGACGTGTCGGGAATGGTATCGATCGTGACGGATCGTTTTCCGTGGAGTGAGATGTCGAACCAGGGAGTTCGCCTTACTGGCCCTTGAATCCGATTTTTTCGCGAATCGCTTCCGGTAATTTCTGCAGCATCTCCTCGTGCTTGATGAGCAAAGCTTTGATGAGATCCAAATCCTTCTCAATCCGCGCGAATCGCTGCCGGTCTTCGTCAAGGTGGGATACAAACACGGCTTGATTGTGCATCAGCTGAGCCAATGCTGTCGCCAGGTCGATGTTACCGTTCTTTCGTCTTGTGGTCACTTCAGCTCCGATCCTATTCTTTCACACGGTCATTCCATTGCATCCCCGGTGCCGCTTTTACGATACCACTTGATACTTGAAATGCTTCGCTCAGACGCGGCTGACGATTCTAAAATCTTGCTCACCGAAGCAGCGTTCAGACGACTAAATCCAAAATCGAATCCTTTGCGTAACAGGGGAATGTTGTGATCTTTCGGGCTGCGATATTGCTGATTCTGCTTGAAAGCGCCGTACATGGCCAGGGCCGGCCTCATCTCAAGAACGCGGATATCGAGAACATCGGGAACCGCGACATCAACCGAGGCCGAACCAATCTCCTGTCCTACGAGAAGGAAATTGCTCTCGGAATGTCGTTGGCTACCGAATTCGAAAGCCGCAGCCAAGTCCTCGACGATCCCGTCGCGCTGGACTACATCCGGCGCGTGGGACAAACGATCGCGGTTAACTCCGACGTCAAGATTCCTTGCACCTTCAACGTCGTCAACTCTGACGAGATCAATGCCGTGGCGATCGCCGGCGGATTCATTTACGTCAACGCGGGCTTGATCCGCGCCGCCGACTCTCAAGCGGAACTCGCCTCAGTGCTCGCACATCTGGTAGCGCATGTTGCCGCCAGACACGGAACCGCAACCTTGTCGAAAGCTACTTTATTGAACGTCGCCACAATTGACCCCGCTTTCCCCGGATACGCATTAAACGAATTTGTGGCGTCGGGCGTAACTCTACGTGGTCCGAGCTTTTCATCCTTCGTTCGAGCAGCAGCAATGGAATCCGACTATCTCG
Source organism: uncultured Solibacteraceae bacterium (assembly GCA_964584785.1). Lineage (GTDB taxonomy): Bacteria > Acidobacteriota > Terriglobia > 20CM-2-55-15 > 20CM-2-55-15 > JAHFTY01. The sequence continues at coordinate 24,081 of CAZPBY010000013.1, read as the reverse complement.
GTGTTCAGTACCTTTATAAGAGCGGTTACGATCCCGAGGCTGCCCTGACGTTTCTGGAAAAGTTCGACGACAAAAAACGCTTCGACTCGTTGCGTAAAGCGGTACAGCAGGTTCTGCCCGTTCCCGCAATCTCGCTGGTCGATACATCGGAATTCCGACGCGTGAAGGAGAGACTGGTGAAGTAGGTTCAATGGAACCTCTGATTACGGCTGGAATACGCGCATGTCCCGAACGTTGCGCGTCGAATAATTTCAGTCGTAGTGCAGCGCGATCATCGGGGCGACGCGGGATGCGCGGTGCGCCGGCAGGTACGCCGCGACGGCGGACACCAGCAGCATGGCGGCGACTGCAGCCGCGATGGAAAGCATGTCCGTCGGCGCCAGGCCGAAAAGCGTCGACGCGACCAGCGTGCCGGCAGACAGCGCGGCGCCGATCCCGATGATGATGCCGACGGCGACCAGCGCCATCGATTCCGACAGCACCATCCGCAGCACCGCTCCGCTCTGCGCGCCAAGAGCCATGCGGATGCCGATCTCGTTCGTGCGGCGCGCGACGTTATAGGACATCAACCCGAACAAGCCGATCGACGCCAGCAGTAATGCCAGTCCGCCGAAGAGTGAATAGGCCGACGCGAAGAACTTCTCCTGAGTAAAGCGGCGTTCGATGAGTTCGGTCTGCATCGACATACTTACAATCGGCAGATTCGAATCCACACGCTGAACGGCCGAGCGAATCAGGTTTTGCATGGTCGCCGAATTCCCCGTCACGCGCACCTCGAAGGTCGCGGCGCCATTGGCGTTCGCCGCGCGGGCGTAGGGCCGGTAAGCCGTGGGAGGCGCGTCCTCGCGGAGACTGTTGTACTTCGCGTCGCGCAGAACGCCGACGATCTCGACGTCACCTGTCGTTTCCGGCGAATAACCAAACTTCCTGCCGATCGGATCCTGACCGCCGAAATACTGGCGGACGACCGCTTGGTTAACGATGACGACCTGCGGCGCCTTCGGCATCGCGTCGCGAAGCTCCAGGTTGCGGCCGCGGACCATCGGAATCTGGAGCGTTTCGAAGAATTCGGGCGACACATTCAGCACCCACAGCCGCAGACCTCGGGTGAAGCTCGCCGGTTTACCCTGGATGTGCATCGTCGATGTACTCTGGCCGCCTCCCAACAACGGACCGCTGGAGTGGCTCACCGACAGGACACCGGGAACGGATCGCAGTTCCTGGTGAAGTTGATCGTACAGACTATCCCTGCGGTTGATGTCGTAGCCGTTGAGTAACGGACGCACACTGAAGATGACCAGATTCTGCGTATTGAATCCGACGTCGACTCTCTTCAGGTTGTCAACGGTTCGCAGGAAAAGACCGGCGCCGATCAGAACCACGACGCAGATCGCGACCTGCGCGATCAGCAGTGCTTTGCTCAACAGCGTTCGCGAACGGATCACGCTGCGGCTGTTCTCCTTCATCGATGCCGACAGATCGATCTTCGTTGTCCGCAGCGCGGGGAAAAAGCCGAATGCGATGCCGGTGGTCAGACAGAGGCCGGCGACGAAAGCGAGGACGCGCCAATCCATCGGCGATTCCTGTGCAAAAGGAAGCAGCTTGCGGCTCCAATATCCGACGAGGATGCCGAGCCCACCGCCGCAAAACGCGAGCAGCAGACTTTCCGTCAGCAGTTGACGCATGAGCCGGCCGCGAGTAGCGCCCAGCGACAATCGCACCGAGATTTCTTTCTGGCGCGCCGTGGCGCGGGACAGCAGCAGGTTTGCGACGTTGGCGCAGACGATGAGGAGCATCAGCGCGACGACGACCGTCAATGTCATCGCCGACTTTCGCGTCGAGTCGCCGATCTCGTAAACGCCACGCGCCGCGGAGTCGACTTCGAGGTGGGGAATGGCCGTTTTGTTGGTATTGCGCGACAGGGCTCGTTCCTGGTCGGTGAGCGATGCCAGATAAGACGTCCAGCCGTCCCGCGCCGCGCCCTGAAAAGCGCCCTCGAGATTGCCGCGCACCTGTTTTGCAGTCACGCCGGGCTTCAGCCTGCCGATGACCTGCAGCCACCACTGCGTGGCTTCCTTCAAGCGCGTGCCGCCGATCTCGCGATCGAGCGCCATGGGAACGGTCAGGTCGGGCGCCGGATCGGTCAGGTTTTGCACGCCGCGGAATTCGGGACGCGTGACGCCAACGATCGTGAAAATAAGCTTGCCCATCGTCACGGTCGTGCCGACCACGGAGGCGTCGCCGCCGAAACGTTTCTTCCAGTACGCATCGCTGATCACGACGACGGGCGGCGCTGCGTCGTTGTCGTCACCGGGCATCAGCAGGCGGCCGAGCTGCGGTTGGATCTCGAGAACCTGAAAGTAATTTCCGGTCACGATGAATCCGCCCGCGATCTCCGCCTTGCCGCCATACACCACGTTCATACCGCTCATCGGCGCCGCCGCAGCGATGCCGGTCAGCGTTTGATTACTGGCGACCAGCGCTTTGTAGACCGGGTACGAGACCGATTCCTGAAGGTCTTCACCGGACGCGTTCTTGCCGGTCGCCCCATAGGTGCTCATCCCGCGAACCATCTCGTTCTTGCCCGCCCATTGAATGCGCACCAGTTCGTCCGGCTGCGGAACCGCAACCGTGCGCAACAGCATTCCGTTGATTGCCGTAAACAACGCCGTGTTGGCGCCGATTCCCAGCGCAAGCGATAACAGAACGACTGCAGTCCAGCCTTTCGACTGAAACAGCAAGCGGACGGCGAGCTTCAGACCCTGAACCATCGTGACCTCCGGTACAGCTAGACCCTTATTTACCGGAATGGTTGACCGAGGTAACCAGAAAAACTACCGGGACAGGAACCTTCTGACGTTGCGGGACGAGTCCAAGCTCCTGGAGGTGGAAGCGTTTCGAGTGCTAAACCGAGAGCGCCTGCTCGGTAATCTCAATGCGAGTGAAAGAGCGGTTTAGAAAAACACCTAAAACTTTCTCTAACCTGCCTCTATTATACGTCACCCGCCGCGACGAGAAACAGACTGTTACTTACCCCGAAGCTCCGCTACATTTTCCCGAGTCACATGAAGAACCCTAACGTTCCGGGAGAAAGTCTCGACGGCCGTACGATGCTCGAGCGGATTTTCTCCACGCCGAATCTCGAGCAGGTTGTTCCGCGGTTGCAACCCGAGTTGCTTCACCGCGTCATTCAAAGTTGTGGGCTGGAGGAGTGCGGCGAGCTCGTGGTGCTGGCCACAGCGAAGCAACTCACGCGCATCTTTGACCTCGACCTCTGGCGCTCCGGCCAGCCCGGCGCAAACGATCAATTCGACGTCGAACGATTCGGTTTCTGGCTCGAACTCCTCGCGGGAGTCGGAGCCAGTGTCGCGGCGCAGAAGCTTACCGAGATGGACGCCGCTCTGGTGAGCGCCGGACTCGCGCAGCACACGCGGGTCTTCGACCGCTCCGCGGTGAACCCGTACCGCTCGACGGATGGAATCGAGATGCGACCGATGCCCACTCTCGACGATATTCGGGTAGGATATCGGCGGTTACCGGCTCGTCGCGTCGCGCACGGACGCCTGGGAAGCGATCAGGCCAATCCTCATCGCGCTCGACGCCGAACACCCAGACTATTTCCATCAAGTGATGCACGGCTGCCGCGCGCTCTCGAACGCCGACCCCGAGGTCGATGAGCTGGACGATCTCCTCCTCGCCAAGGACCAACCGATTCACGACCTCGCTCTCGATCGAGAACGACGTCGAGACGAACAGGGCTACGTGACGCCGGCTCAAGCGCGCGCATTCCTCGAGATGTCCCGACAACTCGCGCTCGAAGGCGACAAGATTCCATCGTTCAATCCGATTGCCCATGCGCACCTTCGTAGACTCGACGAATCCGCCGAAGCCGCAAACGTGCTTCTGGATATTGGAATCACCTCACCGCAACCGCGAGCACTGCTTGTTGGATCCCTGGACGACTCGTCGACGCTCCGCCTTATCCAGACGCAACTGCAATTCGTTCTCAACCACGATCCAACCGCATACGCCAGACGTAGCAACGAACTTCGCTTCGTGGCAAACACGATCATTGCCGGATGCGGCATCCAGGGCCGGGCATTCACCGCGCAAGAAGGCTGGGATGCTGCAATCGCGACGTGCAACCTGGGCCTGGAGAACTGGCCCCTTCACTGGATTTCGGTGAAGTCCCTACCGGATGACTTCCTCCTCGATCACGATCTGGTCACCATCTTTCAGGTCGGCTTGACGATTCTCCATAAAGATGTCGCGCTCTACTCGGCAGCGAACTCCTGAAAGTGATCGCCGCCTTGCGCTGCAACGACTACGACATCCAAAAAGGACTCTACAAACTCGAGATGGAACTATCCGCCGCATGCCGAACTGGAACACCATGGCGCGCCCGCGACGCCTGGAAGTGAGCGCAATCCTCGACATGCCGTCATGGGCCGCGTTGCTCGGCCTCATCGCCGAATTCCCAGTCCTCCACGCCGCCCTCCGCGCCTTGCACACGCCCGGTACGCACTCCGTCCGCGCGTCGGATTTCGAGTTCATTTCAAAAAATACCCAAATGTCAGCTATCGGAGAATTCTTTGATTTGTTACCTGAGACACTTTCTTAGGCAGTGTTTGGGTGTTGGAATCGTCGTCAGGGCCGAACTCACGTTTCACATTCGATGCCGCCCAGGATAACTCTTCGCCGATCTGGTCTCCGGATGACAGCCGGATTGCGTTCAGTTCTCTGAGAAATGGGAAGTGGGGCTTGTATGCCAAACCTTCAAACGGCAGCGGCAACGAAGAACCACTACTCCAACCGGATTTTCCAGGCCCCATAAGTCCGACAAGCTGGTCTCCTGACGGCAACTCGATCGTATTTACCGCAAGCACAGGAGCACAGGATGTGTTCATGTTGCCGCTGAAAGGCGAACGAAAACCAGTCCCTCTGGCGAACACCCAGTTCAACGAAAACGACGGCCAGATTTCACCGGATGGAAAGTGGCTGGCCTATACATCCTTTGAAAGCGGCCAGCCGGAGGTTTACGTCAGACCGACCGCTTCAATCGCTTGATGGAGTCCGTCGCTTCAACTACGCTATGGTCATGCATCGCGATGAAAAGCCGAGTCCCGAACAGATAGCTGCATTGCGCGCCATTTCTGGTGAGACGCGATTACGCCTGGCCGGGCAGCTTTATTGGTGCGCACGCAAGATGAAGGCGGCGGGGATTCGATATCAACATCCGGAATGGCCGGAAGAACGTGTGAATGCTGAGGTCACGAAGATCTTCCTGCATGCTCGAAGCTGACCTGTTTCTTCTTTTTGTACGTCCCCTGAACGGCGCGAATATTCCGTACATCATTGGCGGGAGCATCGCAGCAATCTTCTACGGTGAGCAGCGGCTCACTCACGACGTGGATATCGTCGTCGTCCTTACAAAGAATGATATCCGGCGACTGCCTGATATTTTTCCTGAATCCGATTTTTATCTGCCGGCTACCGAAATCATCGCGAAAGAAGTTGCGCGAGGAGTTCACCGTATCGGTCTGCAAGCGGAATGGAACAAGGTTTCGATGTGAAGGATTCTTCTCGCCGGGGAATCTACAACAACAGGGTGAATACCCCGAATTCAAAACTCGCCGCGGCAAGCGCGCATCTCCAAGGTCATCGGCGGAGGATAGGATTCTTCGAATGGCGATTCGTCTTCCAGACGGTCATTGTTTCGCTGCCGAAACAGCGATTTTCCGGCTACAAAATCGCGACAATTTCAGCAAGTTGATAATCGCACCAGTGGTTGCTGTAACTTACGCGGGTAGAGGACGTGCTTGTACGGACTACGCTGGAAGCGAGGTAAAATGCGAACTGGTAGAACTCTATGACAACAACACCACGCTTCACTTCGGCCGACCTTGAGGCTTTCCCTGAGAACGACGGTAGACGATACGAGATTATCGACGGAGAACTGTACGTGTCGAGGCAGCCGCATTTCTACCATCAGGATGTTTGTTGCCGCGTCTGGTCAAAATTTCAGCAATGGTCAGAACAATCGGACGATGGCCGGCCGAGCTTCGCTCCGGGCCTGATCTTTGCGGATGATGACGACGTCGCGCCCGACGTTGTATGGATGAGTTCCCGGCGGCTTTCGCAGATCCTCGGGCCCGATGGAAAACTTCACGCGGCGCCAGAGTTGATCGTGGAAGTCCTGTCACCAGGCGTCGCTAATGTGAAGCGAGACCGCGAGGCCAAACTCAAGCTTTATTCCCGGCGCGGTGTCGACGAGTACTGGATCGTGGATTGGCAGCAACGCCGCGTTGACCTCTTCCGCCGTAAAGACGCTGTTCTAGTGCTGGCTGCGACCCTCGAAGAAACCGATGTCGTCACCACTCCGCTTCTCGCCGGCTTTCAGTGTCCAGTAGAACACCTTTTCGCCAGTATTCCCCGGTCTGCATCACCTGAAAGTTGAGTGGAATTGCTTACCGGCATTGCGGTGCTTCGAGTCGCTCCGATTTTCCGAAACGGATAGGCCGGGCACCCACGAGGATAGGCTACGGTCGAACCGATGACCTCTATCGGGCTAGGTTAGCGAATGCGATGCCGAATGTGCCAAGCCAAGCTTGGGTCGAATCCATGTCGCCAAACGCTGTACCGCTTCATCGGCTTCAGGGGCGCGCCCAGCCATGCAGTGAAAGACATGCTGCATCTCCGGAAACACGTCAACCTTAATCTCGACGCCGGCAGCTCTGGCTTTCTTTTCAAAACGCACGGTGTCGTCCAAAAGCGTCTCGTCTCCGCCGAGTTGGATATAAATCGGTGGCAGACCGGCTAAATCTGCTTCCAACAGATTCGCGAGGGGATCCTTGCTTGAGGCTTGGCCCAGGAAGCTTTGCGCCATCTGCTTCACAATATCTTTCGTAACGAGGCAATCCTTCCCAGCATTGAACTTGTAGGAAGAGCCCTGCGCTTCGGGATCATACCAGGGTGATATCGGTAGCGCCCCGGCGGGCAGCGGCAGACCCTTGGCACGGATAGCGAGGAGAACCGAGGTCGCGAGCCCACCACCTGCGGAATCACCGGTTGTACAGATGTGTTCTGGACTATAGCCTTGTTTGAGCAGCCAGGTGTACGCCGCAACCGCATCTTCGACTTGCGCCGGATGTGTATGCTCGGGCGCACGCCGATAATTCAGGATGAGGCCTTTACAACCGATAGTCTTGGCGATATGGCCGTACATTTTCCGGTGGGAATACATCGAACCGACGACGAAGCCACCACCATGGTTGCACAACGCCACACGGTCCTCTGCAGATCGCTTCGGGATCGCCCACATTGCAAGGACCCCTCCAGCATCGACCTCTAAGTAATCAATTTCACCAGGCTCGGCGGTGAGATCACCCCAGTGCTCGAAGAGGTCGCGCATTTCATCGAGTCCCATATCCGGCTTTCGGGCCATGGTCTCCAGCCAGCTTCGATAAAGGTACTTTATCGATTCGGATTGCGGACTTGTCATAACGACCTCCTCATCTGGCAGCCCATGGCAGAAGTGCAAAATTCGGGACGGAGGAGAATTTCCGCGACTTTTAACTCGTTTATGGTTGAGCTACTTAATTGTTGCGGAAATTCTCCTCCGTCCCGAATTTGCACTTATGACGGAATGTTGTACCACATTAATCCCGCAGAGGGGCTCTGAGAAACTGTGTCAGCGCGCTTGCAGGCGGTCAACTGAGTAAAAGGTCGAGATCGCCAAAGCGCGTGTCGAAGGTAAAGTTGCTCCCGAGAGCCAGGGTTTGCTCGTCGATTATGAAAGGCAGATCTTTTGGCGCGTTGCGCAGCGTGGGTTTGATCTCGCGTGCCGCTGCCAGCCTTCTCAGGTTTTGCTTCGTCCGGTGCTCGTCAACCAATTCTGGCTTCAACCACACACGATCGGGGAAGAACCGTTTTCCGGGGCCGACGAATGGGCGGCCTAATAATCGCCGCCCATTCACAACTGCGCTACTGAGATCTGCGGACTATTGTTCGAACAAAGCCGGCAGGACAGCCGTTCTTTCGATCCTTACAGCCTGCAACTTTTCCGGATCGAGACCGAGAGCCTCCAGAATTGTGGGACCGACCTGAGCGGTTTCAACAGCCGTCGTCAATGTTTTTGGCTTAAGCTCGGGGTTGGATACAAGCAGCATGACGTTGGTATCGTCATGAGAAAAACCGCCATGTTCGGCCTGCTTCTTGGAGCTACCTGTATAGATCACTCCGACGTTGGGCTGAACGATGATGTCTGGTGTACGAGGATCGCCATTCGGCGGCACGCCGGGAGCATAGAACATCGTCGTCAGCGCAGGGCCCGAGAAGATCTCGCCAACTCCATCAGCAGGAGCATTGGCTTCGAGCATCGCAACTGCCGAGGTTGTTAGAGTGGAGTTGGCAAGCCACAACAGCGAAATATCGTCTTCAGTGGGTCCGATATTATTTCCAGTTGGGTCCTCAGACGGCGGGAGGAAGCTGTGCAGGATGTTTGCTGGTGAGTTGCCTTTGATTTTCATGATTTGATGCGGATCAATCGGCGACTGCCCGTGCTTCGCAGTAACAATGATGAGCGTTGAGTTGAACAGGTGCTGATTCTTCAATTCCTTCACCATTTGGCCGATGCCGGCGTCTACAAACTCGATCTCATCGTTCAGCGCCGCCGACGCCCTTCCCGTATTATCCAAGTAACCGCCAGACGCGCTGCCTTCGATGAGTTTCTGGCCAACACTGACGGCCTGAAAGTTCATGCCGAAGAGACTTGGCACGCCTAATTTGCCTGAACCGAGGTGTGTGTTGCCCCGAATCCAATTGAGGACCGCATTCACCTTCAGAGTGTCGTAGCACTGAATGTTTGCAAAGCTGTCGGTCCAGGCTCCTGTCTGGGCCGGATCGCGAACAGTAGCGCACGAAACACCGGATGGATTGTTCGGTGTCGGCGGGGTAGTGACTCCGGGTAGCCCAACGACCGTGGAATTGATTTCCGGGGAATAGTAGTCATCGATGTTGCTTGGTGTGCTTGTTCCCGTTGGTCCCGAGACCGAGGCATAGACCGGATGTTTATCGGACCAAGCCGTTCGGCCTCCCGCAGCATGGATGACACCAAAAATCGTGTTGTCCGGACAAAATTCCACGGATAAACCGGAGCGCAGTTGCCGCCAGGGTCGCGGACCAATTTTCGAGGATCGATGGCGCGGTATCCCCCGTCGGTAAGACTGGCGCCGGGGATACCGCCATTAAGCGCCGTTTGGTCGAGGTCGACTCCTTCTTCATACTCGGTGGAGGTGCCTGGAAAAACCCCCGGCGTGCAAGGACCGTGAAGCAACCCGCCCCCTGTGTCAACGGTTGGAGGTGCCAGCATGCGATCGTACGCGACGTCATAGTAGGCGCCGTGCGTTTTCGCCGTGCCGCCCGTCACTATATTCATTAAGCCGGGAAACGAATCTGAAGGCTTCGCTGCTGAGGCCCGGGTATACGTCACACCATGTGATCCGAGTCCTGCCAGGTTAGGACAAGTTCCTTTCTTGGCACAGTTCTCAAAATCCAGAGCGTGCATCCCATCAATGCTGATCAACAGGACGTGCTGGACTTCCAGGTTGCCGTTGTTACCCTCGTTACCTTGAGGGTACGCCGTTGGTGCGTGAAACAGGACTAGGGACACGACGAGAAAAGCCGTTGCAGTCATTCTGTGAAGCACAAAAAAACCTCCTTTCGAATCGCCTGATTCAAAGTCCAGACTTTTACAAGAAAGTGACATCATGGTGAATTGGGGGTCACATCTGGCTATTTCTTCGTCAGCTTTTCATTCCGTCGGGATCGAGAAATGGCTCAACGCGGCCAGCGCCGGTGCTTCACGACAAAAGCGCGAGAAAGGCGTCAACAAATTGCGGTACACTTCACGCGGCTTGACAATGGTAGCTTCCGGAAGCTGCTTTCGTGCCGTGAAATCAGTCGGTCTGAAAGTACTCAAGAATCGTTTGAGCGAATATGTCCGTCTGGCGGCAAAGGGAGAGACGATCCTCGTCACGGATCGCGACGAGGTCGTGGCGGAACTCGTGCCGCCGAGCGGCAGCCGAAGCCCAGACGTGGCCGATGCCCTGCTGGCGGACAGTGTTCGCCAGGGATGGATCCGGCCTGCCTCGCTTCCGCAACAAGGAGCGCCCACCAGAAGCCTGTCGGAAAATATCGTCAACTCATGAAGGAATTAGACAAAGATCGAGCGGATCGATGAGCTTTGTCTACCTGGACACCTCCGTCGCGCTGGCACACATTCTCGCCGAGGATCGAATACCTCCGGCAGACCCCTGGAACCAGTCATTGATTTCCAGCAGGTTGCTCGAATACGAGTTGTGGAATCGAATTCACGCGCGAAAACTTGGCAAAACCCACGCAGAGGCAATTCGTGAAATGGTTGGCCGTACTGCCCTGATCGAATTGATCAGGCCGATACTTGACCGTGCCCGAGAGCCCTTTCCATCGCCGGTCCGCACTCTGGATTCTTTACATTTGTCCTCGATACTCTTCCTTATCGATAGTGAGCAATCGGTGCGGCTTGCGTCGTACGACGCACAGATGGTGAAAGCCGCTCGTTCGCTTCGTATTGCAATCTGGGAACCGACGGCTACTTCTTTCCACTGAAACTCTCGTGCACGGCGATCGGATCCAGGTGGGAAAGGCGAAACGATTCCTACTTCATAAGCATTTTGACTTGATCGACGATTGCATCCGCCCAGATCTGATATCCCTTCGCGGTGGGATGAAGTCCGTCCGCCATGATCTCCGTGGTTAACACGCCGTCCGTTGTAAGGAATTTATCGCCGATGTCCATGAAGAACACTTGCTTGTTATCCGCCAGGCTCGACAGTTTGACGTTGATCTCCCTGATCGTCGCTCGCGCCGGATTCGCCGGATCCATGCTGCGTGGAAAAATTCCGAGGAGTAACACCTTCGCTTGCGTCTGCCGCGTTTTGAACTCCTCGATGATGAGCCGGTTGCCATCCACAATTTCGTCGACGGGGTTGCGGTTGAGATTGTTGGTGCCGAGCATCAGGACAATCAGCTTCGCCTTGAAGCCTTCCAGTTCTCCGTTCTGCATCCGCCAAAGCACTCCTTGAGTGTCGCCCGCTATGCCGAAGTTGGCCGGTTTCATTGCACCAAATGCACTGTTCCATACTTCAAGTCCCGCTGCGGGATTCCCGCCACGAGGGTTGGCAAACCAGTCGGTGATCGAATCGCCGACGAAGAGCAGGTCGATATCGCCTCGCCGGGCTATATCCAAAAAGCCCTTATGACGTGCATCATCGCGCGCCGAGGGCTGATTGGCGGGGCGCGGCGGGCCACCGCGGCCGGTCGGAACCTGACCGCCGGATAGCGCGGGAGACAGTAGCAGTAGCAAGGAAGCAATCACGCAGGTAGACATTCGACGCATGGTATCCCTCTCGCTTTTAGAACTTGTTCGTTTAACACTTTCGAATTTGGCTGCATCATAACTCTACTTACCCTGTATGTTAGATCACTGAGGATCTCCATGAAACACGTTGTCGAGTTCCGCTCTCTTAGTCTCCGATCCGGTATTCGCGAGCAATTCCATCGGCTTTTCGTGGAACAGTCGCTGCCGCTGCTTCAACGCTGGAAAATGGATGTCGTGGGCCACGGATCATCACTACATGACAACGACACTTACTTTGTGATCCGCCGTTTCGACAGCCTCCGCCAGCGCCAACAGTTGGAGGATGACTTCTATAGCAGCGACGACTGGAAGCGCGGCCCTCGCGAAGCGTTGCTGGCCATGATCGAGGATTACGTCGATATCGTGCTCGAGCTGGACGACACCACCGTGGCTGGTCTGCGAAAGCAGATGACTGGCCGGGCTCATTAGAAGGCAATTTTCTCTGTAACCTTTACGCAGCGGGCGCGGTTCTACGCGGCATGAGAAATATTATTCTGCTCGCCTTGATCACTCTCACCTCGTGCACCGGCCAGCGTGCAGCGTCTCAGGTGGTGAAAGCAAAATCGCAACAACCCGTTGCAGCCATATCGCAGAGTAATCCCGCCGATCGCGTGGCGGCGCCATTCAGCGATCCATCGAAGCCAGGTCGATTGCAGGTGCACCTGCTCAGCGGCACGATCGGCGTGAGGGCGTACAACGGCAAAGAAGTCATCGTCAACGCTGAGGGGCAGGACGGCGAGCGTGACCGCGATTCGAGATCGTTCGATTCCATGGGCTTGCGACGGCTTCGTCCGTCCTATGGATTTCGCGTCGAGGAGAAAGACAACGTGATGGTTGTCGCTGCCGGCCTCTCCCACAGCGGGCTTCGGCTCGACATCCAAGTCCCGGCCAAGACCGACCTCAACCTGAGCAGCGTGAACGGCGGCGACATCGAAGTCGAAGGCGTCGAGGGCGAGATTGTGATTCGCAACACGAACGGCAGCGTCCGGGCGCACAACGTGTCCGGCTCGGTTGTGGCCCATTCCGCGAACGGCGGTGTTTTCGTCACTCTGCGTCAGGTGACGCCCGGAAAGCCTCTCTCCTTTACCACGTTCAACGGAACCGTCGACGTCACCGTGCCACCGACGATCAAGGCTAACGCGAAAATGCGATCCAACCGCGGCGAAATCTGGAGCGATATCGACATTAAAGTCACGCCGGCGACCACCAACGTGGTGGAGGATTCGCGCTCGACCGGCGGCCGCTACCGTCTCCGGATCGACGACACCGTGAACGGCACGATCAATGGCGGCGGCCCCGATCTCACACTGACATCAACTAACGGAAACATCTATTTCCGCAGTGGAAAATAAAGTGGCGACTTCATCTCTTGTTGTGCAAAAAGTGAAGGGCGGACCGCTTCATCCTTTCAGATCCACCACGACGAAGTCGGCGCGCTTCCCTGCTTCAGAGACTTCCGAGATGCTGCGCGAGTCCCAAACATTCAGCGCCGGCAGTGTCGCCATACGAAAGGCGGAGTGAGCGTCGAGTGCGTTGAATCTTCCGGTCGCGGGCGCGTTGCATGAAGACGGCTTCACGCATCTCCTCAAACATGTCGACGACATTGTTGCTCGCGGCACTATGCTTACCCAGACTCACCCGCACGCCGACCTCCCGCATCTCGACCACGCTCGGCTGCCGAGGCCCAGCTTCGCGTTCGACTTCGGACAGTGCACAACCCCCGCGGCGCCGGTCCCACGCACAGTGGCGCTGCCTCCCGATTGATCATAAGATATCCCGAAAATGAGACTCGCATCCGGAACACGGCTGGGACCGTATCAAGTGGTCGGCCCGCTCGGCAAAGGCGGCATGGGCGAAGTGTATCGTGCGCGTGACACGCGTCTCGATCGGAGTGTCGCAATTAAAGTTCTTCCTGCACATCTTTCGAGCCGTACGGATTTGAGGGCGCGCTTCGAGCGCGAAGCGCGAACGATTTCGAGGCTGAACCATCCCCATATTTGTGTGCTTCACGACGTCGGCCATCAGGACGGCATCGATTTTCTCGTTCTGGAGTATCTCGAAGGAGAGACCGTGGCTAGCCGGCTTTCGCGAGGCCCACTGTCTCTTGAAGAAGCCTTGCGATACGCCACGGAGATCGCCGACGCGCTCGATAAAGCACATCGGCAAGGAGTCGTCCACCGTGATCTCAAGCCGGGCAACATCATGATTACCAAGTCCGGCACGAAAATTCTGGATTTTGGTTTGGCGAAGCAGGGCGTTGCCATGTCGCCGGCTGCATCGAGTCCATCTCTGATGCCGACGAACGAAGCCGTTACGCTGACCCTTGAAGGAACGGTCCTCGGTACCTTGCAGTACATGTCGCCCGAGCGAATTGAGGGAAAGGACGCTGACGCACGCACGGACATCTTCAGCTTCGGGGCAGTTCTTTACGAAATGGTCACGGGCCGTCGCGCATTCGAAGGTACAAGCCAGGTCAGTTTGATTGCCGCGATCATCGATCATGATCCACCGCTTGTGTCGTCCATTCAACCCCTGGCGCCACGATTGCTGGATCATCTTGTGAAGAGTTGCCTCATCAAGAATCCGGACCGGCGCCGGCAGACCATGACCGATGTTCTGCTGGATCTGGAATTGATCTCGGAAACCGGGGTGGATACCGCAACAAGTGCGCTATCTGGAAAGCGGCCGAATCGGTCTCGTCTGGCATGGATCGCCGCTACAATTCTGTTATTAACGAGTATGGCGCTGACGGCGGCGATGATTTTCCGGCAGACGCCATCGGATATCGGTACCATCCGCTTCGAGGTACCGATGGCTTCAGCGCCATCCCCGGCGCACCTTGCTTTGTCGCCGAATGGAAAATACATAACGGCGCTGGTGACTACTGAAAAAGGGTCCATGTTGTGGCTGCGCGCTTTGGAAAACCTCGAAGGACATGTCATTCCGGGAACGGAAGGAATAGGTGTCGGTAGCTTTGCTTTTTGGTCACCAGATGGGCGATTCATTGCGTTCGTTCAAGGTGGAAAGCTCAAAAAAGTCGACCTGGCCGGCTCGCCTCCTCAGACATTGTGCGACGCGCCCGACGCCTCGGGAGGTTCCTGGAATCAGGATGGCGTGATTCTGCTCTCTTCTGGTTCGACTCTGCTCCGTGTTTCTTCGGCCGGACGTGGTGCCGTACAATTCACTCAACTGGATCAGTCACAGGACGAGGTGGCGCACCGACATCCAGTGTTCCTCCCCGATGGAAAACACTTTCTTTTCCTTGCGGTGAGCGGCAAACCTGAGAATTCGGCGATCTATGTCGGATCGCTCGACTCCAAAGACCGGAAGCGGCTCCTCACGAATAGTTTCAAGCCGGGCTTCGCGTTTCCCGATCACATTCTGTTCATGCGTGAAAACACGCTGATGGCCCAGAAGTTCGACTTGAGCACGCTCGAACTCCGGGGCGAGCCATTTCCAGTGGCGGAGAGGGTTGGAACAAATCCGGTTAACAGCGCCGCGGGTTTCTCTGTGTCTGCGAATGGGGTTTTGGCATATCGATCTGGCGGTGCCACGCCGGAAGCTCACCTGTTGTGGTTCGATCGCAATGGCAGGCAGTCCGACGAAACAATCGCACCGGGGGCCTATCAGAGTCCTGCGTTGTCTCCCGACCTGAAGCGTCTGGCGATATTCAAGGCCGAAGGATCTGCCGGAGACATCTGGATTCTGGACCTGCTTCGTGGAACGAATGCGAAGTTTACATTTGATGCAGCGTCGGACAACGCGCCCGTATGGTCACCGGATGGATCCCGAATTGTGTTCACATCCAATCGCGGCGGACCCGGCTCCGATCTTTATGTGAAAAACGCGAGCGGCGTAGACGTAGAGAGCGTTCTTCTGAAATCCGATCACATCAAGCTGCCGGACGACTGGTCGGCGGCCGGACGCGCTATTCTCTACCGGGATCAGGCCCCGAAGACAGGATCTGACTTGTGGGTACTTCCGATGACGCCTGATGGAAGAGAGGGAAAGCCTGAACCGGTAGTGAGCACACGGTTCGACGAAATCCAGGGCCGTTTTTCTCCGGACGGAAAGTGGATTGCGTACGCGTCGAATGAGTCTGGGCCTTTCAATGTTTACTTGCAGAGCTATCCGGTTTCCGGAGCCAAGCATCAGGTCTCCACGGCTGGGGCCAGTCAACCGCGCTGGCGGGCCGACGGTAAGGAGCTGTATTTTCTCTCAACCGGACGCGACATGATGGCGGTCGACATCAGCATTGAGAAAGACGGGCGACTTAGCGTCGGAGTGCCCAGAAGACTCTTTTCAGCGAATCCCGTTACCTTAATTTCTAACCACCGCAACTCTTATGACGTGACACCGGACGGTCAACGGTTCCTCATTAATTCTTCGGGCACGTCGACGGGAGTCCTGCCGATCACCATCGTAGTCAACTGGCTGAACCAGGCACAGAACAGGCGTTAAATATTTTGCCGACTAAGATCCTGCAAAACGTGCGAATTTCCGGATCATGGGATTGGATTTCCAACGGAGTTGGTTGCAGAACTCCGCGTCGTGGCGCCGAGGAATCCATGTGTATCTGACCAGGGAAGTCACGGTCACGTAGAGATCGCCTGAAAGATCTCCTAGCAATCGACCCTTCCGCGCCGAAATCAAATGAAAGGTAGCGTGGCGCGTCAGGTCCGGTTTACCATCCGCGCCAATGAATCCCAGAATCGTACCGCTGACAGGGACGTGGGCCGTTCCTTTTTTTGCCGTGACGGAGGCCGGACTGTGGTTCGGGCGCGATGAAGCATGCACCATTTGCATCTCCAGAGACCGTTTGGTGTCGCCGCTCCATTGCCGGATATTCATGAGCGGTGGCAATGCGTTGTTATACGACTGCAGCAGGAAGGGAACGTTCGTCAACGGCTACTTCTTTCCGCTGAAAACTCTCGTGCACGGCGATCGGATCCAGGTGGGAAGGGCGAAGTTTGTCTATCTGCAAGGCGACGATCTGGACAGCCGTTTAAGCACGCTGATCCGGAGATTCAAACAGGAAAGAGTCGAAATCGCCCGGCGCTCCGGTCCGGCCGAGGAGTGCGCTGCGACGGACCGGACGATCCTTGCGGGGTTTCTGCAAATCAACACTTGCATCAACAAGCTGAAGGACGTCGACGAAATCCAGGCGCAGATCGCCGAACTGATATTTCGTGTCGTACCCGCTGAACGAGTGGCACTGCTGCTGACCGGTCCCGACGGGAAGAGCTTCGGTTCGAGGTTTTATCGCCAGCTCGGCTCGGATTCCGGCGAGCATTTTCCGATCGATGAAGATCACGCGATCCATGTGCTGCGCACTGGAGAAGACTCCATCAAGCATGGCGAACCGTTTATTGTGTGCCGTCGAATGGAGGCTTTCGACGCCGCGATCGGCGTCATCTACGTGGAGTTGAACGCGCCGAGCCGCTGGACGCTGCTGGATTTTCTCGACAAACTCCTGCACTCGATCGCGGCGCTCGCGGCCGTGGCCCTGGAGCACGCGCGTTACGTCAAGGGACTCGAAGGGGAAAACCGAAGACTGAACGAAGATCTGCAGATTGCTCACGGCATGATCGGCCGCTCAGCGAAGATGCAGCACATGCATTACTACATTTCGAAAGGCGGGCCATCGGACCTGCCCGTCCTCATCACCGGACCGAGCGGCAGCGGCAAGGAACTGGTGGCGCGCGCCATTCATCGCGAAAGTCCGCGATCGAATAAGCCGTTCATCGCGGTGAACTGCGGCGCCTTCACGGAGACGCTGCTGGAAAGTGAGTTGTTTGGCCACCAAAAAGGCGCGTTCACCGGCGCAAACACGGGGCGGGAAGGGTTGTTTGAGGCGGCCAACGAGGGAACCATATTTCTCGATGAGATCGCCGAACTTCCGATGACGCTGCAGGCGGCGTTGTTGCGCGTTTTGCAGTCCGGCGAAATCAAGCGCCTTGGCAGCAACAATATTACGAAGGTTAATGTGCGCATCATTGCCGCCACCAACCGCGACCTCAAGGAATGGATCCGCGAGAGGCGCTTTCGCGAAGATCTGCTGTTCCGTCTCAACGTTCTGGCGATCGAAATGCCATCTCTTGCCGACCGGCGCGAGGATATTCCGTTGCTGATAGCGCACTTCATTCAGAAGCATGGCTATTTGAGGGGCAATTCCGCACAACCTGCAGTTGCGGGATTGGCGCCGAAAACGCGCGAGTGGATGAAGTATTCGTGGCCCGGCAATATCCGGGAATTGGAACATGCAATTCAGCACGCTATTTCGCTGGGAACCTCCCGATATATCCTCCCGCAGGACCTGCCCAGCCACCTGAACAAGCAAATTGCACGCGAAGCGGAGACGCTGACGTACGCCGAAGAGAAGATCCGGTTTCAACAAGCGCTATTTGCCAAAACATTGATGCGGACTAACGGCAACGTCCGCGAGGCCGCCAACCTTCTTGGAATCAGCGAGAAATACCTCTATCAACGCTGTAAGGAACTCGCTGTCAATAAGCCCGATTCCTGATTCTTCCGCCACGTTTCCAGAAAAATCCGGAACCGCGAGAACTTGCTCTCCAACATTCAGCTTCTAACTTGCTGAAAACACCATAAGAGCTTAACGCGCTCGGTTTGGGCCTCGGCTTGCCTTTCGATGGATGACCGGGTCGTAAGCGAGACTCGGCAGTGAAAGGAACCGTTAACCCATTCCAATTTCAGACAGGAGAAAACGTATGACTGCAACTCAAGTGACCCCAACGCTGACTGCAGCGGATCAGGAGACCATCCTGGCGGCGGTCGGCGCGATTCGTGAGAAGCTGCCGTTTCTGGTGAGTTTGTCGCCGGCTGAACGGCAGGTGATTTCGAAGATGGGAGGCAAGACCCAGGGTTTTACCAAACAAGCCTTCGAAATCGCAGCACAGAATCCGGGCATCATGCCTGCTTCGCTCAACATCGAACGGCTGCGCGAGGTCGAGCGCCTTTTCGAAAGCCTCAGCGCGATCAAGCTGGCCATCGATCAACTGCAGAAGCAGGTGAACGACACCACGATGAAAGTCGGCAGCGAAGCCTTCGCCGCGGCGCGTACTATTTATGCCCTGGCGAAAGGTGGGCTCGGAGGAGCGAACCTCAAGACCGCGGCCGATGAACTCGCAAAGCGCTTCACGCGGCGCAGCAAGACCGCGCCGTCTGAACCGCCGGTCGTTAAGCCGGAGCCGCTTCCGCCCCCCGTCGTGCCGACAGGATAGGCATGGCGTTCCAGCCGCGACAACCCGTCGGCTTGGGTTTTCGCGGCTTTTTCTTCACTTCGGATCGCCCTCCCGGCTTCTCCAATCCTCCATTCACGTTCTGAACTCGGCCTTCCGCGTTCTGAACTCCATGCTTCGAGTTCCGAACCCGGGCGGCGGAGTTCCGAACCCGGCTTGCCGGGTTTTGAACTCGGCGCCGAGGTTCCCCGTTCAGACGTCCGAGTTCCGAACTTCGCGCCCGCCGTTCCGAACTCGGGCCGCTAGGTCCGCGACTCGGCCTGCCGAGTTCGGAGCATCAGGGGCGAAGTTCCAAACTCAGGGAGTGGAGTTCAGAACTCCAGCGCCCGAGTCCCGAACTCGAGCCGCCGAGTTTCGAACTCCGGCCACCTGGACCGCCGCCCGCTGAACGGGCCTGGTCCAAATTGGTGGCTCTGTACCGCGCCAGCCTGTGATCGCCGGCGATTTGCATTACACTCGCTCGTAAAACGGCTTGGAGACGCGTTCGAGTCTTGGCAAATCCGAAGGAACTACGAATATCGTGTCGAGGTGGACGCCGGCCCGGAAGACGCCAGCAAACACTTTTTGAATTCCCAAAACCAACGCCGCATCTTTCGCTGACGCGCCGCGCAAACATAACGCGACAGGATATTCGGGCGACTCGTCGTAGTGAACGCGAACAAGGTAGGCCGCCGCTACCGCCTGCGTGGCAAAAAAAGCGGCGAGCCGTTTCTTGAGTTCACGTTCCGGATCGCCGGACTGCTCCGCAACGAACTCGATTCGATCGGGCCTGAGGGCGCGCACATTCTTGCCGTCGCGCGACAACAGAATGCTGATCGCCTCCGTCGCCGACATGCCCCGACTCTTGCGCCACTTCACTCCGTCCGCCCAAGCTCTCTCGAATTCCCCGATGATGGACGATGGCATCAGCGCCTTCCGTTTTGGCTCGTTCAACAGCTTTTGAGTCATGGCATATAACTCGTCCGCCGTCGCGCCCGGCGCATGCAACGTGGGATGTCCAGGACGCTTCTCCAGACCACGATCCGGCGTTGTGGTCAGCGTCATGCTCCCGCCGTTTTCATAAAGGATGACGAGATTCAACCAGACGCCGGCCTTGGGATGTTCGTAAATGACCGCGTAAACATCGTCCGGTTTCTTCAACAGAAACCGGGTGGCCGCCGGCAGAACGTCGATTGTGAATGCCCCGGCGTCACTGAAGCCGAGAGCCGACAGCGATTGCGCGTAAGCGTTGACCGCGGCCTGGTTCGTCCACGCATGATCCGGTGCCGCGATCATGTGAATCTCATCGGGCTGCTTATCGATGGCGCGGTTGGCTGCCTCTTCGAGTTGATCGCGTTTTGGGGGTTCTTGACTCATTTAAGGGGCGAGACGTTGAATTCGCGGACGGAAACGGTACTGCCGAAACATGGGCCGACGGACGGGGCGGACTCGATTCCGGAATAATCGCCCGCGGTTTCGAAGCGGACCTCACCGTCCACCACCACTCGCATGCTGTCGAGACGAATTTCCCAGGAAATTTCGTGCCATTCGTTAGTCGTAAGAAAACCTTTATCCGGCAGACTGTGCTGCTGCGCCGTTGCCGGATCGTGCACGCGGAGTTCGCGGACCGAGCATTCCCAGTTGAAGATCAGTTCGCCGCGGTGCCAGTGCATGCGCAGGTTGGTCGAGTCCGTTTTGCCGACGACGCGAAAGGCGAATGGCGGCTTACAAACGAACGTGAGCACCGCCGCGGACATCACCCAGTTCATCGCCGATCCGGCGATCTCGATCCCGTCAGCGGTCCTTTTTATGACGCAGCCCTGGTGTGGAACTAATTTGTCGATCAGGTTCTCAGCCATGCTGCTCTAATTATTACTTTGCCGGCGTTTTCTTTTTCAACTCTTCGAACCAATTCACGATGACGTTCAACTGAGATGCGGATTGCAGCTCGCTGTCTTGAATCATAAGGAAACGCTGCCCGTCGGGAGAGACGTCATAGTTTGGCGTGGTTGAAACGCGCGCATACTGCGACGACTCGAAAAGCATTCGGGGCTTGCTTAAAGAAGGCCTCGGCTGTGTGGTGATCTCCACAACCATCATTTTGTCTGCATTGCGGTAGAAGAGCTCGCGTCCATTCGGGTTCCATACGGGTTCCGTACCGCCGTCAGTCGAAACCGGCAACACTCCGCCTGGGCCAGGAAACGGTCGCAAATAAACTTCGGACCGCGGAAATTCTTTGGAAACATAAGCCAGCCAATGGCCGTCCGGCGAGAGCCTGGACCAGCCGACGCTGAATGGCGTTTGAAACATGGGCCGCGGCGTTCGGTCACCATGGAGGGACAGTAACCAAATCCACGAGCCTGAAGTATTGAATCCTTTTACTGCTGAGAGTGCGTTGCCATCGAAGATCAACGATTCACCGTCCGGCGTCCAGGAACGGGGAGTGCCGATTTCTGAGTTCTTCAACTCATTTAATGTCAATTGCTCTTCCGGACCGCTGCTATCCGCCGGTTTCCAATAAATATTCAGACTTCCGCCCTTGTCCGAACTAAAAGTGACCTGCTTCTCGTCGGGGCTCCAAAGAGGCCAGTCGCTGGATCCATCGGTGGTAAGCCGGCTCAAGGTGCTTCGCGCCAGATCGTAAACCCAAATATCGCTTTCGTTCTGATCCGCGAAGATGGAAACCGCGATCTTTTGAGCACTGACGGGTGACAGACGCGGGAACTGATAGCGCCGTAGTGGCGCCGGCACCGGTTCGGCTGTTCCGTGACGATCAACCCAAACGAGTCGCGGTGGCTCACGCGCGGGGACATACGCAAGCCACCCGAGGTTGGATGAACTGAATGGAGCGCCTACGTTGGACTTCACGTCGGCGACAATGGGAATCGCAGGTCCCGTTGTTTTCAGACTCGCTATGTCAAATGGAACCGCCATCAAGGTTCCAGAACGCAGATACACGATGTGACCACTTTCAACATAATGAGGCCGGGTACCGCCTTCGATCAGGACACGCCGTTCGCCCGTCTCGAGAGAGTACGCCACGATCGCATCGTCTGCGGACTTGCTCGCGTGGACTGTAAACAGAATAGCTTTCGCGCCCGGCAGGAAGTAAGGCCAGTTGTACCCGGTCTCTCCCTTATCCGGATCCGGTGCGATCAATATTGTCGCTTTGCCCCCGGAAGCGGGAACCTGGTAAATTCCTCCAACACGACTGTTGGTCGCAAAGACAATCGTTTCATTCGTGCCCCAACTTGCCTGATTGGCGGTAGACGTATCGCACACAATCTGCGGCGCACCGCCATTTACCGACACCTTTTTGAGCTTGCCGTCGGACCCCGACGAAAATCCCACCCATTGGCCGTCGTGGGAGAAGAACGGACCGCTCGCACCCTCCGTGCCGGGCATGGGTGTGAACTCATTCCGGTCCATTCGCCGCAGGTAGAGCTGCGAACTGCCGGCCCGGCGTACGACATATACCAAACGTGTACTGTCTGGTGAGAGCGCCAGCGGAGAGTGGCTTTCAGTTCCTACCTGGCCTTCACCGGGGGGCAAAGGAATGGCGAGTTGCGCCACTGGATGGGGTTCCGGCGCGGTTTCCTGCTTCAGGTTCCAGGCGGCGATGCCGGTGATCACTGTTACGGCGATCAATGCCGCAATGCTCCACAATGGCACGTGTCGCGGGACTTTTGTCGAAGTGGCGTCCTGAGGTGCCGCAAGCGCATCCTCAATTTCGAGACGAGCGTCGATTGCATCCTGTAACCGTTGGCGCTTCTCCTTGTGAAGGCATCGTTTCAAAAGCTTGCGAATGGCCACAGGCACCTCGGCTGGTAGCAGTTCCCAATCCGGTTCGGACTCCAGAACCTTTGCCAGGGAATCCGGAATCGTTTCACCTCCGAATGGAGTGGCGCCCGTGAGCATCTCGTACAGCACACATCCGAACGACCAGATATCGGTTTTCTTGTCGAGAGGCTTACCACGGACCTGTTCGGGGCTCATGTAGGCGGGAGTACCCAAAATCATGCCGTCTTTTGTCGCATCATTCCTCATAGTCGGCAACTGCGACAGGTCCGGACCCCCCGTGTCGCCGGACAACGCTTTTGCCAGGCCGAAGTCGAGCACCTTCACCTTTTTCTCCGGTGTGATCTTGATATTGGCCGGTTTCAAATCCCGATGGATGATGCCTTTTTCGTGTGCCGCTTCTAATGCCTCCGTGACTTGGATAGCGATTTGCAGAGCTTGTCTCCACCCGAGGAGACCGGCTTTCAGAACTTCGGCCAGTGTTTCGCCGGGTACGAACTCCATAACCAGGTACGAAACACCGTCGTGGTTGTCGAGTTCGTAAATCGCGGCGACATTCGGATGGTTGAGGGAAGCGAGCAGTTTCGCCTCCCGTTCGAGTCGCCCCGTCCGTTCAGGATCGCTGACGAAGGCTTTGGGTAATTTCTTGATCGCGACCTTCCGGTCCAGCCGGATATCCCGTGCAGCGTAGACTTCACCCATCCCGCCTTTGCCAATCAGTGACAGCACCTGGTATGACCCGACTTCCACTCCAGCCAGCGATGCGCCGGAATCCTTCGCGAACTTGACGGCCGCCGCATCGACAGCGAGGCGGACGAAATGCGTGTTCGCTTCGTTCGCCAACAGCGACTCCACTTCTTGCTGCAATTCGTGGTCACCGTCGCAGGTTTTCTTGAGAAAGGCGGACCGGTCGCTGGGCGGACGTTCCAGGGCAGCGTGATAAATCTCTTCGATTTGTTTCCAGCGTTCGGCGTTCACGAAGTGTACGTGCCTTTTTTTCGGCGGATTGTATCACTTTGAGCAAAGTTGAACGGCCGCCGTTCCGGCTCCTAAATCAACCGATGGAAATAAGCAATGCATATTTCCACCGGCTGATTAAAGCCGGCCAACGACTATGGTGGCAGCCCGCTTTCAGTTAGGCTGCGGCGGCTGATTGAGCACCTCTGGTTTTAAGAAGAGACCGAACTCGCTTCCTTCTCGCTTCAAGTAACAGCCATGCTGCGTAGATGCGCGAGCAGGCTGCTTCTCTTCACTTAATGACGACCGTGTCGCGAACCGCGTCCGGTGGAATTCCGCGGAGGCCGTCTTCCCTCCGATCCTCAAGAATCAACTTAATTGCTTCCGCCAAACTTTCGCGCGCTTCTTCCGTGGTCTTGCCCTGGCCATTGGCTCCGGGAATTTCCGGGCTGTAGGCAATAAACCACGGACCGTCTCGTTCGATGATTGCGGTTAATTCGTTTGTCATTCGTGCCTTTCAGGCTCGTGGCCGCTTAGCTTACCGGCCAGGAAAACGCATCTGTTTGATGCCCGGCTAACGCTATAAGAAAGGACGCCCCCATTGTGACCGGTTGTTAAGGGAAAAGA
>CAZPBY010000012.1:50551-124484 GCA_964584785.1 uncultured Solibacteraceae bacterium | reverse complement strand
GTCAGGCACTGATCCGCCTTTCACTGGACTTGAACAATAAGCACGAGTCTGACATCATCATGATCCCGTGCATAATCGCTGCACTGATGTACATGAACCGGCGAGACATCTTTAGTAATGCCAGCTATTCGGTTGTTCCTGGTGCAGCCGTACTGTTGCTTGGTGCCGGTGTTTTCGTTTTGGGTAAGGCGGTCGGCGCTGACTTTCGGGCCGATGATCAGCTGTCGTTCACGATTGCATCTCTTGTGGTGATGTGGCTGGGCGGCTTTCTGCTGTTCTATGGCGTCGCTGCCTTCAAGTCGGCCATTTTCCCTCTTCTGTTCCTTTTCTTCAGTGTGCCGATACCCACTCCGATCCTTTCGGCCACCATCGCATTCTTGCAACGCTGGTCCGCCGAGACGACGTACGTTCTTTTGAAGGCCAGCGGAACGCCCGTTTTCCGTCAGGACTTCGTCTTTACATTTTCGAATATCGTTGTGTCGGTTGCTCCGGAATGTAGCGGGATTCGGTCCGGAATCAGCCTTGTTATTACCAGCCTCCTGGCGGGACATCTGCTGCTGCGAACGTTATCGAGAAGAAGCGCGCTATTGTGTGCAGCGATCCCTGTGTTGATATTCAAGAACGGACTTCGGATCACAACACTCTCGCTTCTTGCCGTTCATGTCGATCCACGAATTCTGCAGAGTCAACTACACCAGGAAGGCGGCATCCCGTTTTTTGTTCTTGGATTGACCATGCTGTATCCAGTCCTGGTCTTTTTGATCCGCTCCGAGAAAAAAGCGGGCATGCCGGCCGCGCCGATCGTTACGGCGGATGAACCGGTAGTGCTGGCGCCCACACTCACGTCACCGTCAGTAGAGAGATGAGCGAAATGAAGAAAGTCCTGGTTCCATCGATTCTCATCGCGACTGTCGTTATGTGCGGTGTTTTGGCATTGGTTGTCTGGCAGAAGGTGCCGACCGGGTCCCACCGGCTGTTGGCGAGCGGCAAAACCTATTTCAGCCAGAAGAATTACCGTGAAGCGACGGTTCAATTGCTGAATGCGATCCAAACGGATCCTCGAAACCGCGATGCCCGGTTCTACCTGGCGATGAGTTATGTCGGGTTGAAGGATTTGAATTCGGCAACTCGACAACTGACGACGCTGCTGGAGTACTATCCGGACGACCTTGAGGCCGGACTTGCCTTAGCTAAAGCCTACCTTGCCGGCGGTCCTTCCGACAGTGACTTCTACCATCAGGCGAAGCAGGCGGCCGAGAGGGTTTTGTCAAAACACCCCGAAAATGTCGAAGGGTTGATCATTTTGGGAAACGCTTCGGCCGGCTTGCAGGACTACCGTTCGTCCGAAGAAGACCTTGAGAAAGCGATGGCGCTGAATCCGCAAAACACGTCGGCGCTGGTTGCGCTCGGCGCGATCCATGCTCTTCAAAAAAACAGTCCGGCCGCCGAAGAGGCTTTGTTGAAGGCACACCAGATCGACTCGAAAGACAAGAATGTCCTGTTGTCGCTAGCCAACTACTACATATCTTCCGGCGATACGGGTAAAGCAGAAGGTGTGGTGAAAGAAGCTCTCTCGGTGTACCCCTCCGATAAAGACATCTACCGCAAAGCCGTGCAGGTTTATTCCTCGTCCGGCCGCGTTGACGAAATCGAGAGAGTTCTTCGAACGGCGCAGGACAAGGCTTCGCAAGGTGACGCGGAGCCTTTGCTTTGGCTGTCCGACGTCTATCGCGCCAACAATCGCGTCGATGACGCGCGAAAGGTACTGTTGGAAATCAAGACGAAGTTCCCCTCGAACATCGTCGGCCGCGCCAAACTAGTCGAGATGCTTCAGGATGAACCGTCCGAGGCCCTGAAGGAAGTGGACCAGATCATTAAGATCGATTCGAAGAATCCACTCGGGTACATCCTGCAGGGAGAGTTGCAGTACCGTTCCGGCCAATTCAATGCGGCGGAACTGACCTTTTCGGCCGAACCGGCGATTAACAGTTCGTATGCGCAGCCCCATTTCTTCCTTGGAAACCTGGCGTTGAGGAAAAGCAAAGTTGACGAGGCTCAGGATCATTACCGCAGGTCCCTCGCCATCAACAGCGAATATGTTCCTGCGCGAACCGCGCTGGCGGAGATCCTTTTGAACAAGGGAATGCTGACCGATTCTCGGCAGGAAATCCGGAAGGCTCTCAGTGTTCAGCCGGGTAACGTGAATGGGCAACTGGTGGAAGCGGCGCTCGATGTCGCACAGAAGGACTTCGCGGCAGCCGAACGTCATTTGATCGCACTGAAGCAGGAGCAACCGAACAACGGTCAAGTGGAGCGCCAGCTCGCGTCCTTCTACGTCGCCCGCGGTCGCAAGGCCGATGCTGAAAAGAGTTTTCTTCGTGCGCTCGAGCTGATGCCCGATTCCGAAGATGTGCTCCAGGCTGTTACTCAATTCTACATTCAGAACATGCAGATGGATCGAGCGATCCAGGCCGTCAACACCGTGCCGGACGACCGGAAAAAGGCTTTTCACTACGAATTGATCGGTTCGATCTACTTCAAGGCCGGGCGACTGCAGGAAGCGGAAGGCGCATACAAGAAGGCTATCGAGAAAGATCCCAGTCGCGGCAGTACGGAGTTCTATCTCGCCGCTCAGTACCTTCAGAGCGGCCGTCCCGATGATGCGTTGAGGCAGCTGGATCAAGCCATCGGCAAAAACCCGAAGAATGCGAGTGCATACGTCTCAAAGGCATTCATCTATCAGAGCCGAGGAATGACGAAAGAGACTAAAGAGAGTTACGAACAAGCTCTCAAGGTAGATTCCACTCTCGATCTGGCGGCAAATAACCTTGCCTATATTCTGGCGGAAGAGGGAGCGGACCTGAACAGTGCATTAACGTGGGCACAGATGGCAAGAAAGAAGCAGCCGGAAAACTCAAGTTTTGCGGACACGTTGGGCTGGGTTTATTACAAGCTCGGCAATTATGTCCTGGCCCTCGACCAGTTGCAGTTTGCGACGTACAAGGAGCCCGGCAACTTCGTATATCAGTACCATCTCGGGATGATCTACAAGGCGAACAAGCAAATCCCCGAAGCTCAGAGCGCGTTGAAGAAAGCGCTCAGCACACCCGCGGACTTTAAAGAAAGGCCTCGGGCTGAAGCGGCCCTGAAAGAAATCGGCGAAGCGAAGTAGGCCGTACTCGGGATTCACATCGCTCTAAACGAAAATGACCTTACCTGTCGTTCTATCCATCGCAGCTGCATACTTCAGTTTGATCGTGACTGCAGCCGTTCTTTTGCGCGACAGGCATTCGCTCGTTCACAAAGTGTTTGCGGCCGGAATGCTGCTCTTCACCGCCGAAGAAGTATTTCGGGCGTTAAGCTATCGAGCTATCCTGCCGCAGGATGTCATCTTCTGGCACAAGCGGATCATGGCGGTGTCGGCCGTTCTTCCGGCGGTTTGGCTTGCATTTACAGTTACCTATGCGCGCATGAATTCGGAGAAAGTCTTCTCGAAGTGGAAATGGGCGATAGGTGGATTGTTGACCGCACCGCTTCTTTTCACTGCGGTATTCCGGAAAGAAATTTTTGCGGGTCCGGCGTATCTGGAAGCGGCGCAATGGTCCATTCTGCTCGGCTGGCCGGGACGAATCCTCGAGTTGTTCTTCCTCCTGATGTCTGTTCTCATCGTGTTCAACCTCGAGCGAACAATTCGTTCGTCGACCGGCCGCATGCGATGGCAGATGAAGTTCATGGGACTGGGCATTGGCGGACTCTTCGTTTCACGCATTTACCTGGCCAGCAATTCGCTGTTGTTTTCCACAATCGATACCGCGGTAGGACCGATTTGCGCGGTGACGCTTATCGCGGCCAACGCTCTATTCGCACTATCGCTGGCGCGTGGACGATCGTTGAATGTGGATGTCTACCTTTCCACGGTCACGATTCAGAACTCTTTGACCCTCATCCTCGTCGGCATTTACCTCATTTCGGTAGGTGTGCTGGCGCGATTTGCGCGCGATCTGGCCCCGAGCCCGTCGATTCCGGTCGACGCGTTCGTCGTTGTCCTGTCGTTGATCGTGCTTGCGGTTCTGTTGCTGTCGAATCGCCTTCGACACAAGCTGCGGCTCTTTGTAACACGACACTTCAATCGGCCGGCCTACGACTACCGCAGCGTGTGGATGGATCTCACCAGGAGAACAGCGTCGCTACTGGATGCAAGCGAACTGAGTGGAGCCGTGAGCAAGATGGTCTCGGAGTCGCTGGACATCCTTTCCGTCAGCGTGTGGCTGGCGGACGAAACGCAACAACGGCTGACGCTGGCCGGATCGACGGCGATTCACGCCGTCCATGCCAAAGAGTTGGAAAGAGCGGGAAAGAGCGCTGCGGATCTGATCCGTTTCTTTCAAGATCATTCCAATTGCGTGGATTTGTCGGAGCGGGAGTTCGCCTGGCCTGCGGAGATCATGGCTGCCAGTGGCGAATGTTTTCGCGAATCGAAAATGCGGTATGTCGTCCGGCTGCAGGCGGCCGGCGAGTTGGTCGGCGTCATGACGCTGAACGACGATCGAATCGGCGGCGTGAAAGATCTCTCTGCCGAAGACTTTGTGCTGCTGGAGACACTGGCATCGCACCTCGCTGCAAGCATCCTGAACGTCAAGTTCTCGGCGCGCCTCAGGCACGCAAAAGAGATCGAGACTTTTCAAACGGTATCCACATTCTTCGTTCACGACCTGAAGAATCTGGCTTCGAGACTTTCTCTGACGATGCAGAATCTGCCGGCAAACTTTGAGAGTCCGGAGTTCCGGGCGGACGCGCTTCGCGTCATCTCGACAAGCGTGGCGAAGATCGACGATATGTGCAGCCGGCTTGCGATGCTCAAGCGCAACATCGAACTCAAGGTGTCCGAAGGCGATTTGAACGCCCTCATCACAAACACGCTGAGTGAGTTCAAAAATGTGAAAGCGGACATCCAGCCGGACTTGCGGCCGATACCCAAAGCCCTTGTCGATTCCGAACAAATGCACAAGGTGCTAACGAATTTAGTTATTAACGCCAGCGAAGCAGTCAACGGCAACGGTGTGATCCGTGTCGCAACTATCCACGAAGGGAACATGGTAGGTTTTTCCGTTCGCGACAACGGATGTGGAATGTCCGAAGAGTTCATTGAGAATGCTCTGTTCCGGCCCTTTCAGACGACCAAGAAGAAGGGCCTGGGCATTGGGTTGTTTCACAGTAAGTTGATCGTTGAAGCGCATCGAGGAAGGATCGAGGTGAATAGCGCACTCGGCAAAGGGACGGAGTTCCGGGTGGTTTTACCGCGCAGTTGAGTCATGAAAGTAGATAACCCCACACTTCTGAAAACGATTTTCGGGTTGAAGGGGAACTTCGCTCCAGGTCATCCGCCTGAGCATCGGTCCTTTTCTGGAATCGAGATCGCACCATTCAAGAATGATGCACGTGCAGCCGTATCGATCTCTGCGGACTTTGAGATGAGCTGGGCCTGGCGCGGGCGTGATCCGGACGCAGCGATGTGGAGAGGCGTGCAGGAACGCGCCAACATGCCGGTGCTTTTGAAAATGCTGGATGACTTCTCCATTCCGATCACCTGGGCCACCGTCGGCCACCTGTTTCTCGAGAGCTGCACACGTTCTTGCTCCGGCCTTGCTCATGCCAACATGCCCAGGCCGCGAGCTAACGACCGATGGACCGGCGACTGGTATCTGCACGATCCCTGCTCCGACTGGACAAGGGATCCCTTATGGTATGCGCCTGATCTTGTGCAGCAGATCGTCGACGCGAAGATGGATCATGAGATCGGAACTCACACGTTCAGCCACATCAATTTTTCGGATCGCTGCTCCACGCCCGATCTGGTTCATCGTGAGATCGAGAGTTGCGCCGGTGCGATGCGCCCCTTCGGTGTAACACCGCGATCTCTTGTGTTTCCGCACAACATCATGGGCCATTCCTACCTGCCGTTGCTGGCCGAGGACGGAATTGTCGCGGTCCGGCACCGAGACGATCGTATTCGATGCTCATATCCGGAACGAACACCATCCGGCGTGTACAAGATTTACGAAAGCATGAACATGCGGTCCGCACGGCACTACGATTACCTCGAGAAGGTAAGAATCTTTGTCGAAAAGGCGATGGAACGCCGCGCTGCCTACTCTTTATGGCTTCATCCGTCAGACCCGTCGGAACTTTTTGAAGACCATTTATGCCGAATCCTGCACTACTTCGATAATGAGCAGAGGTCCGGCAACATTTGGGTTGCGACCATGGGAGACCTTGCGGCTTACTGCGAGGCCCGCCGGCAGATGCACATCACGGCGTACCGGTTGAACAACGAAACCACTCTTTCGATTCGAAGTTCACTGGATACGTCCAGGTTTGGAGATCCGGAAGTTACACTGATGTTACCGGCTTCTGCGCGACCTTTGACAGCTCGGTTGGAACGAGCTAATGGCGACCGCATTCCCTTACCGGTCCTAGCGGCTCCCGCGGATTCACCCTCACGATATATGGTTAACGTCCCGTCGAGCGCCAAAGCACTGCACTTTGCGTTCTAATGGAATTAAAACGTATGGAACTGCCTACGATTTTGATTGTTGAAGATGACGACGAAGTGAGAAGCCAGATGAGATGGGCTCTCACGCAACAGTTCGAGGTATTGCTGGCTGAAGACAGGCAGACCGCTCTTCAGGTCTTGAAGCAACACAGACCCGCTGTTGTGACTCTGGATCTCGGACTCCCTCCATCTCCCGGCGACACCCGTGAAGGTTTTGCCGCGCTGGCGGATCTACTTCAGTCCGATCCATCGCTCAAGATTATTGTCATTACCGGTCAGGATGAAAAAGAGAACGGCATTCAGGCGATAGCGCAGGGTGCCTACGATTTCTTCTGCAAGCCGGTCAACATCGACGAACTCAAGATTGTGATGACACGGGCTGTACACGTTCATCAGCTTGAGCTCGACCATCGCGAACTGCTGGCAAACGGCCAGACCGATTCGCTGGAAGGCATCATCGGGAGCGGTCCGCAAATGCAATCGGTATTCGCGTCAATCCGAAAGATGTCGGGCTCGGATGCCTCCGTTCTGATCGGAGGCGAAAGCGGCACGGGCAAGGAGCTTGTCGCGCGTGCCATCCACCGTCTGAGTTCGAGAAAGAACGGCCCGTTTATCGCCATCAACTGCGGAGCCATTCCCGAAAACCTTCTGGAGAGCGAACTCTTCGGCCACGAAAAGGGAGCGTTCACCGGGGCTCACGTCCAGCGGCAGGGGCGAATCGAATTGGCCCAGCGTGGGACCTTGTTCCTCGACGAGATCGGAGAACTGTCACCGGCCTTACAAGTAAAGCTTCTGCGGTTTTTGCAGGAACGTGAATTCGAGAGAGTCGGCGGCAGAACATTGATCAAAGTGGATGCAAAGGTGATTGCCGCGACCAACATCGACTTGACCAAAGCGATGCTCGATGGACGCTTCCGCGAAGACCTTTACTATCGGCTTGCCGTAGTGGTTGTGTCCATGCCTCCGCTGCGTCAGCGCGAAGGCGACGTGATCCAGCTGGCCAACGCATTCCTGCAACGGCAGTCGGACGCGCAGCAGAAGAAGCTTGTCTTTACGCCGCGAGCCATTAAAGCGATCGAATCGCACTCGTGGCCCGGAAACGTCCGGGAACTCGAAAACAGAATTCAACGGGCGGCCATCATGGCGGAGACCGGAAGGGTTACGCCCGAAGATCTCGGTCTTGCAACGTCCTACGCTGAATACGAGGGGCAGTCGTTGGGGCAGGCGCGAGAAGCGCTGGAGCGTCAGATGATCGAAGCCGCACTGAACAAGAACAGGGGCAACGTGACTCGGGCTGCAGCGGAGTTGTCGATCAGCAGGCCGACACTTTATGAGCTTATGGACAAGCTCGGAGTGTCGCGCCGGTAGGTTTGGAATCATTGAAAAGGAAGAAAAGGAACAATGAAGAACGATTTGGTAAGTATTGCCGATGATGTTCGGTTGGGTGAGAACGTCAGACTAGCAAGGTTCATCAACCTTTATGGCTGCACGGTCGGAGACAACACCAAGATCGGTGCATTTGTCGAGATCCAGAAAAACGCGTTTGTTGGAAAGAACTGCAAGATATCCAGCCATACATTCGTTTGTGAAGGTGTCACGATCGAGGACAACGTCTTCATCGGCCATAGCGTGACTTTTATTAATGATCTTTATCCCAGAGCCACCACCGGCTCTGGACAGTTGCAAACAGAAGCGGATTGGAGTGTCAGCCCTACCCTCGTGAAAAAGGGAGCCTCCATCGGATCGGGCACAACCATCCTGGCGAATGTCACCATCGGCGAAAACGCGATTGTCGGTGCAGGCAGCGTCGTTACCAAGGATGTGCCGCCATCGGCAATCGTCGTAGGAAACCCAGCGCGTATCGTTCGTTATATCAAGGAGGAGACAGGTACTAATGAATAGTCAAACAATCGTTCCATTCGTAGATTTAATTCAAAGCAACCTAGAACTGAAAGAGCAACTTCAGGCGGTTTTTGATGAAGTGCTCACGACCGGCATCGCCATCGGCGGACCCTTTGTCCAGAGGTTTGAGAAAGAGTTTGCCGAGTTTTGCGGAACGAAACACAGCGTCGCTCTGAACAGCGGTACCGACGCTCTTCGTTTCGCGCTGATCGCCGCGGGTATCACCGCGGGCGACGCCGTGCTCACGGTGCCGAATACGTTCATTGCAACCGGCGAAGCGATCACACAGGCCGGTGGCACTTGCCGATTCATCGACATCGACCCGGCAACGTCAAACATGAGCACTATCGCGCTGGCAAATTACCTGGAGACGGCGTGTGAGCATGATTCGAAAACCGGGCTGCCGATCGATCGAGCAACCGGCCTGCGGGTGAAGGCTATCGTGCCGGTTCATCTGTACGGGCAGATGGCAGACATGGAAGGCATTCTCGAAATCGCCGGGCGATACGGCCTGTTCGTCGTCGAAGACGCCTGCCAGGCGCACGGCGCGGAATGTCTATTGCCGAAGAAGTCGGAGTGGAAAACGGCCGGCAGTGTTGGAAGGGCCGCCGCTTTCAGTTTTTATCCTGCCAAAAATCTGGGCGCCATGGGTGAAGGCGGTGGATTGACGACAGACGATGACGCCATTGCGGCCAAGGTCCGCATGCTCCGAGATCACGGCCAACGTCAGAAGTACTTCCATGCATTCGAGGGTTACAATGGCCGGCTGGACGCCGTTCAGACCGGCATCTTGAGCGTCAAATTGCGCTACCTGGCCGAATGGAACGCGAGCCGCGCTCGATTGGCGAAGCGTTACAACGAACTGCTGGCCGAGGTCGAGGAACTGGCATTGCCCGTTGAGCCGGACTGGAGTCGTGGTGTCTACCACCTTTATGTGATTCGAACCGCGGTTCGCGATCAACTGCAGTCGCACCTCACGGCGCAGGGAATCGGAACCGGTCTGCACTATCCATTGCCACTCCACTTACAGGACGCCTATGCGCATCTTGGATATCGCAAGGGCGATTTCCCCGTTTGTGAGGAGGCCGCTTCACAAATCCTGTCACTGCCGATGTATCCGCAACTGCGCGACGAACAGCAGGACAAGGTCGTCGATGCGATTAAAGAGTTCTACGCGACCCGGGCAGCCGTCGCCTAACCGTGTCCGATCGAAAACTTCCGGAAAAAGCTATGAGATCACCCTCGATACTGGATCCCTCTGAGGTTTCAGAGGCGAAGATACAAGCCACGGCCGCAAAGCCTCTCCGGCATTGCATGGTCGTGCAAAACTACTACCCCTTTTCCGAGGTCCGTGTACAGCGCGAGGCCGAGGCACTGATGGCGCAAGGCCACGTGGTCGACGTCATCTGCCGGCGCTTCGGCTCGGAGCCGCTGTATGAATCGAATGGGCAACTGTCGATTCATCGCATCGGCCTCGGCCAGAAGAAATGGAGCCGATTCGCACAACTGTTCGAATACGTGGCTTTTGCCTTCCTGGCATTCCTGAAAGTGTCGCGGCTTCATTTGAAGAACCGTTTCAACGTTGTGCAGTGTCACAATCTGCCCGACTTCCTTGTGTTTGCGGCGCTTGTTCCACGCCTGACCGGCAGTCGGGTCATTCTCGACATTCACGACCTGATGCCGGAGTTCTATTGTTCCAGATTCAAACAGTCCATGGATAGCCTGCCGGCATACGTTCTTAAATTGCAAGAATACCTATCATGCCGGTTTGCGCATCGGGTTATCACGGTAACGGATCTTTGGAGGGACACGCTTATCAAGCGCGGTGTTCCGAAGGAGAAGTGCTTCGTTGTGATGAATCTGGCGGATGAAACACACTTCACTCGACAGCCACTGAGCCGCCGTTTGCAAAAGAACGGAGGGGAGGGGCTTCCGCTAAGGCTGCTCTACCATGGGACGCTCGCACATCGATATGGTATCGACCTTCTGCTGAGGGCTTACCAATCGGTTCGTAACGAGATACCGAACATCTCTCTGAGGATACATGGCCGCGGCGACTACATTGATGCCATTCGCGAACTGGTGAAGGAGCTTGGCCTTCAGAAGGATGTCGAGGTAACGACGGAGTTTCTGACGTCGGTTGAACTCGCAGAGCTTATTCAGTCGCATGATGTCGGTATTGTTCCCTATCGGCGCGATGTCTTCACGGACGGTATCCTCCCCACGAAGTTGCTGGAGTACGTCGCGCTGGGTGTCCCTGCCGTTGTCGCTCGAACGAGTGTCGTGTCGCACTACTTCAGCGAAGACACTGTCGAGTTCTTCAACGCGGAGGACGTCGAGGATCTGGCCGATCGCATCCGTAAGCTGTATCGCGACAAGGCCCGGCGCGAGCAACTGGCCAGGAATTCCGAAAAATTCAATTCCGTTTATAACTGGCCCCGGCAAAGGGACGCCTACGTCCGATTTGTCGAGCGGGTGGCGTGTAAGTAACTGCGGACCATCCGCTTCGTAACATGACAGTCACCAGAATCGATCCGATTCAAGATCCGCGTTGGCATACGTTCGTTGAGAGTCATCCGGCGGCATGCATCTTCCATACCGCCAAATGGCTCGAGGCGTTGAAGCTGACGTACGGATTTGAACCGGTGGCGTATGTCACAACGCTACCGTCGGGGCAGCTCAGGGACGGTCTGGTTCTCTGCCATTTGAAGAGCTGGTTGACGGGCAACCGAAGTGTATCGCTGCCGTTTTCGGATCATTGCAGTCCGCTGGTTCATAGCGGTGCAGCGCTCAAAGAATTGTTGTGTTTTGCGCATGAAGAGCGTCGCCGTTCCCAGCAACGGTTCGTCGAGATACGCCCATCGGTGTTGCCGGCATCGACGCTGGACGGCGTTTCCGGCTTCGGGACTTTCAAGAGCTTCTGCCTGCACACGCTGGATCTTTCACGAACGGAAGAGGAGATCTTCAAGGGATTCGTTAAGAGTGAGAGAAACGCCGTGAGGCGCGCGGAGCGGGAAAACCTGCAATATGAATCCGGCAATTCCGCGGCTCTGTTGAACGGTTTCTACCGGCTGTTCGTATCCACCCGGCGCCGGCACGGTGTGCCACCTCAACCTTTCAAATGGTTTGAAAACGTCGTTCAGTGTCTCGGTGATCAGGTTGCCATCCGGATCGCGTCAAAGGACGGCGTTCCCATTGCGGCCACCATGACGCTGAGTTTCAGGGACACCATCGTTTACAAATATGCCTGCTCGGACGATCGGTATAACAATCTCGGCGCCATGCCGTTTCTATGCTGGCAGACGATACGGGAAGCGAAGTCCCAGGGAGCCACGCAGTTCGATCTGGGACGTTCGGATCTGGACCATCACGGCCTGATCACTTTCAAAAACCGTCTGGGAGCGCACCGCGCTGAATTGTTCTATTACCGCGACACGACGAAACCCAAACCGCTACAAACTCAAGACGAGGCCGGCAACTTGAAGCCGAGGACAAATCCGATTTACCGGAAAGTGCTGCCTGTGATTCCGGAGCGGCTATTTGTCCTCGTCGGTGAGCTCTTGTACAAACACGTCGGGTAGGTTTTCAAGGACGACTTTCTTTCAGTATTCCAAGGATGAAAAACAAATGATGAGCGAACAAGTGGATCGACCGATTTTTTTTGTTGGTGCCCCAAGGAGTGGGACGACGATTCTGTTTGAGGCGTTTTCCTCACACCCCGACCTGGCGTGGTTCTCGAATTACCTCTACCGATTCCCTCGTTTTCCAGTGGTGTCATTATTTTCGCGACTGGCAATTTCGAATGATTTACTCGGCGCCAAGAGGCAGAACGGTGAGTCGGCGTTCAGGATACCTCGTCCTTATGCCGTTGAGTGCTACCCTGCGTGGGAACTCTGCTGCGGGCAAAAATTCAGATTCGACTACCTGTTGAACCAAAAGGCGTCGCAGGAAGAAAAGGATAAGGTCGTCCGGCTCGTTGACAAGGTCACGAGGTACCAGAGCAAGCACAGGTTCGCGACCAAGATAACAGGACCGACGAGGATGGCCTATCTCAACAGCATCTTTCCCGATGCGCTTTTCATCCACGTTGTCCGAGACGGCCGCGCGGTCGTGAACTCCCTGATGAAAGTCGATTTTTGGAAGAATGGTGGCGGCTATCACAAACCGTGGTGGCGCGGAGGTCTGACCGAAGAAGATATCGAACTCTACGACAAGTACGGCAAGACGCCGGTCGCCCTGACGGCGGTCCAGTGGCGTCGAATCATGCTGATGGCTCGCGAAGAGGCTAAAGCGATCGGTCCGGGCCAGTATCTGGAAATTCGCTATGAAGATGCCTTGCGCGACCCGATAGCAGCAATGGACGGGTTGTTCACGTTTTCACATCTCGCTCCATCGTCTAAGGTCCACGACTACATAAGAACCAAGTCGGCTTTTAAGGACATGAACTACAAGTTTGCTAAAGACCTCAAAAGCTCTGACGTCGGCGCCCTGGATGAAATCCTTGGAGACGTGAACGCGGCCTACGGTTACCCCTCGCTCGCGATGGCGATGACGCGATGAAGTCTGGTTACATCACACAAGCGGCTGAAGCGATGCCGGATATAAGCGACACCATTCGGTCGAATGTCCGCGTCCTTTACCTCGTTGACAGCCTGCGGGTCGGAGGCAAGGAGCGTCAGATTTGCGAGCTGCTGAAGGCGCTGAATGCCGACCAATCGATCGATGCATTGGTCGTCACCATGGGAACGGAACAGTTTTATGTCGCGGAGATTCAAAAGCTCGGAATTCCGCTGGTCTACCTCTTGAGGCGGTTTCGATGGGATCCCAGCGTGTTCACCCGACTGCTCCGGATTCTCCGCGAGTTTCGGCCGGATATCATTCACACCAATAGCGAGATGGCCATGTCTTATGCGTGGCCACTGGCTCGTTTGATGGGAATCAGAATCATCAACGCCACATTGCGCAACGCCTTTTCAGGAAGCGGGCCTCGTTGGCAATGGCACAAGCTGATGTTGTACCTGGCCGATGCCCGAATCAGTAACTCACAAGCCGGGTTTGCAAGCCGAGGACTGCACCACGATTCGCGTGGGAATCACGTTATCTACAATGGGCTGGACTTGAATCGATTCCACAGCCAGGTTTCGGTTCGCCGAAACGAATCCGACCTCAAAGCAGACGGCCGCAAGGTTGTCGGCATGGTCGCCGAGTTCTCCGACTATAAAGACTTCCCGACATTCATTCGAGCCGCTCAAAGTATCGTTGCAAAGCGAGACGACGTCATTTTTGTGATGGTTGGCGGCGGCAAGAACCTCGAAGCTTGCAGGCAGTTGGTAGTCCCCGGCGGCGACCGAATCCAGTTTCTGGGGCAGCGAACCGATGTGGAGCCGCTGATACAGCAGATGGACATCGGAGTTCTATGCACGTTCACGGAAGGAATATCGAATTCGGTAATGGAGTACATGGCCGCGGGAAAGCCCGTCGTCGTTACGGATGGCGGGGGAAGTGCCGAGCTCATCGAAAATGGCATCCACGGATTTCTGGTGCCACAAGGTGAATACAAAGGTGTGGCGGAGAAGATCGAATTGCTCCTGGACCAATCGGGTCAAGCCACGCGTCTTGGCATCGCCGGACGTGAAAGAGTCGAGGAGATGTTTTCGTTGAAACAGCTCGCTGCCCGCCACCTCAATATTTATCGGTCATTTGTGCGGAACACCGCCCGGTCAAACTAGCGTCGTGAAAATTCTATTTGTCACCAACATGTATCCATCCGCCGAACGGCCGGGTTATGGCGCCTTCGTGTGGCAGCAGGCGCAGCAACTGCGAACCTTTGGCCACACCGTCGACGTTGTCAATATCCTTGGGTTTCGCTCCAAGCTGAACTACTTGAAGGGTGCCGCCGAAGTCGTTCGCATCACGCGTGGAGCGGCTTACGATGTAGTGCACGCGCACTATGGCCTGTCGGGATTTCCGGCGTGGTTTCGCGTGCAGTCCCCGCTTGTCCTGACACTGCATGGTAGCGATGTTCTTGGCGGCGGAGTCGACAGCCTCTGCAGCCGTTTAATCTGGCGCTTCGCCGACAGAGTCATTGTGGTGTCGGAAGAGATGCAAAAGAGGATTCCAGGCACCGTTATCCCTTGTGGTGTGGATCTCAATATATTCAAGCCTTACGATCGCATGGAGGCCCGGACGCGAGTAGGCTGGACTGACGACAAACACATCGTCCTATTCCCATTCGATCCGACGCGTGAAGTGAAGCGATACCATCTGGCTAAGGCAGCGGTCGATCGATTGATTCAAGAAGGAATGAATGTCCGGCTGGAGAGTGTCTACAATTCGGACAATCGCGAGATGCCCTGGTATTACAGCGCCGCGGACGCCATGATTCTTAGTTCCTCTCGCGAAGGTTCGCCGACATCGATCAAGGAAGCTCTCGCCTGCAACCTGCCCGTTGTGTCGACCGACGTCGGTGATGTGCGGGGAATCCTGAAGAACATACCGGGAACACAAATCTGCACCGACGACATCAGCGACATCGCCAACAAGCTGAGGTCGGTGGTCGAGACATCACGAGCCGCCGGGTTCGATGGCAGGAAGGCGATGCTGAAATACGATCAGCCGCGCCTGGTTGAAGAAATCGTGAATGTGTATAAGCAGGTCGTTCGACAGCGAACGCGAACCGCGAAAGAGGACTCATGCGTCGCGTAAACGGTACCGAGTCGCGGGCGCTGGCTTTTGCGGCGCTGCGACTGACGCTGCTGCCATTCCTCATTCGCACCGTGTTGCAGCGCAGCAAGGTAACGATTCTTGCTTATCACGCGCCGGCGGCGGATGTCCTGGATTCTCACCTCGGCCTGCTGAAACGGCTCTATAACATCATTCCGCTCGCTCAATATGTCGATGCCCGGGAAACCCACGGTTTACGGCTGCCTCAGAGAGCCCTGATTATTACACTCGATGACGGTCATCAGAGTAATTACGACCTCAAAGCGGTCCTTCAAAAGCACAATGTGCCGGTGACTATTTTCCTGTGCAGCGGCGTGATCGATACGCGTCGACGGTTCTG
The DNA here is from genome assembly GCA_964584785.1 of uncultured Solibacteraceae bacterium. Taxonomy (GTDB): domain Bacteria; phylum Acidobacteriota; class Terriglobia; order 20CM-2-55-15; family 20CM-2-55-15; genus JAHFTY01. Next base: position 108,966 of record CAZPBY010000012.1, on the reverse strand, counting down.
GTTCCAGCATGACGCGGCTGCCGATGTGGTGCAGTCGCTCAAAACCCTTCCCGATGCGGACCGCCGGGCGGCGCTTCGCGATACAGGTTTCGAGGAGCAACAAGAATTCCATGACAGGCAGGCGCTGTCGTTTGCCGAGGTGGAAGAGCTGAAGACGTTGGCCGACTTTCAGTCGCACACGGTTTTTCACTCTATCCTGCCGCGATGCATGCCGGCTCGGGCCGAGTCCGAGATCACCAACTCGAAACTCGACCTCCAGGCGAGGCTTGGTCATGAGATTTACGCTCTCGCATATCCAAACGGTGATTACTCCGAACGCGAAGTGGAGCTGGCGGAGAAGGCAGGATACCGTTGCGCTCTGACGCTGGACCGAGGATTCAACACCGCAACGACGCCAGCCTACAAGCTTCGCAGGATCTGCATTTCAGACTCCGCTGATCGACACGAACTCATCGTCAAGGCGAGCGGTTTGTGGGGAGCGATCCGAGCGGTTCTCGGCTGAGTGACGAAAGGACGCGTTAATTCAACCTTCATGACTGCTCATAAAATCGGTTCAAAACATTATCTATTCAAGAACGCGAGCACCATCGCCGTTCTCTCGGGTGCCGGCGTCGTCAGCGGATTCGTTCTCGACGCACTAATCCTGAACTTTTTCGGTGTCGGTTATCAAACCGACGCGCTCCTCACCGCACTGACTATTCCGACGCTCCTCATTGGCGTCTTCTCGATACAGTGTCCCAAGATTCTGGTTCCCGTGTTCAGTGAGCATTTCGGACGCGGCGACGAGTTGGGATGGGCGCTGCTGCGAAATGTACTCACAACGGCGTTCGTGGCGCTGCTCGTGGTGTGTTCGGCTGGAACATTGTTGTCGACGGCTATCGTCCCGCTTCAGATTCCGGGTTTGACTTCGCAAACGATCGGCCTGGCCGTGTGGCTGAGCCGGACGGCATTCTGGATCCTGCTGTGCCAGGGCCTGTCTTCGATTTTGCAGTCGGTATTGTATGCGCGCCATCGATACCTGATCTCGTCCGGAGGCAAACTTGTCGGAAACATCATGACGACGATCGTGCTGATTCTCAGCCGCGGGCAGTTTGGTGTACGCGCGGTAGCCGTCGGAATGGTGTTGGGTGGTGCGGTTCAGGTGACCGCTCTCTTCATCGCGCTCCGCAAAGAAGGGTTCCGTTATAGGTGGGTCCTTCAACCGGGTGAAACGACATTGAAGGAAATCATCCGATCATTCCGGCATCCACTGGCAGGGCACATTGTCAGTGAGAGCGGGACCGTTCTCCAGAATCTGCTGGCCTCGTTCCTGGGCAGCGGAAGTGTCACGGTGATGCGTTATGCCGCCAGGATCGTGCAGGCGATGGGCGGCATCCTTCTCGGTAGTGTCGTACAAGTAACACTGCCGTTGATCGCGAAGCATGCGTCGGCGAACGATCTGCGAGCTCAGAGGAAAGCCTTCTTCGAAAGCCTCCAGCTCCTGGCGTGCGTGGGTCTGCCGGTGTGCATCTGGCTGGCTCTTACGGCAGAGCCTTTGCTGATGCTGCTCTTCGGCAGAGGAGGATTTACAAGGACGGACGCGATACTGACCAGCGTGATCATCCGGTTTTTGATTCCAGACCTCTTCTTAGGCCGTATCGTCAGCGTCACTCAAACGCTCTTTTACGCGAATCTGGACACCAGAACACCTCTCATCAGTACGCTTATCTTCGTGGGTGTTCATACGGCCGCTGCAATAGGACTTGTCGCCCTGATCGGATTGCCCGGCCTGCCTATTGCGGTGTCGCTGGCGTCGATCAGCAATACGATTTACATGATATGGAAGGCCCAGAGGAGTTTCGGTCCTCTGGGATGGAGTTCGTTGCGTGTGTTCGCTCTCAAGCTTGGCGCAACGTGCGGGTTGGGCGCGCTTGGAATCATGATTGGGAGCAGGTTTACAGCGTGGGCTACCGTCTCCCGCTCGATGTTGCAGCTTTGGGCGGTCGGCATGCCGACGGTATTTGCAATGTGTTCGTTTACGGTAGGTGCTTTTCTTTTTCGCCTTGTCGATAAAACGGTCCTGTTTCCGGTTGAGGGTAAACCCTCGTAGAAACGACGCGTTCATTCGATAGGCTGCACAGATAGTCCGTCCTCGGGTACGAATAGTTTCGATGTGGTCCATCTTGCCGGCAGTATGGCCGGCAGGTGGAGTAAGTGAGCGCAAGCAAGATAGTTTAGCTCACACACGACACGAGCCAAGGACAGGACACTGGGGAGCTAGTGTCATGTCACAAAGTCATTCAAAAAATTGGTTGCGGTTCGCGACGAGATGGTTAGCCATAGCCATCATCGTCGCCGCAGGAGCATTTGCTCAAGCCGCGAAGTCCGGCCTGCAACTGTGGGAGTTGAGTCCGTCGGAAGCGCAGATCGGTTCCAAAGTCGAGATCATGGGAAGCGGATTCTCGACGACGCCGTCCCTGAACCTGGTGGTGTTTCCAGGGAAGGGCAACACCACTGCACAGGCCACTGTAAATTCCGCGGCCTCGAACAAACTGGTAGTAACCGTACCTGCGGACAGCGTCACAGGACCTGTCTATGTGCGGATGGGTGCATTGACATCCAACCGGCTCAACTTCGTGATGCGTCCTACCATCACGGTCAGTGCCGGACCGAACCAGGCTATCGTCCTGCCAAGCGGCGTCAGTCTGCACGGAACCGCCTACTCGGACTCTAATGCCGGGGGAAAATTCGTACCTTCCTGGTCTCAGGTCAGTGGACCTGGTCTTGTTGCGTTTAGCAATCCTTCATCCTTCGACACCTCTGCTACGTTCTCTTTAGCCGGTATATACGTTCTGCGATTGTCGGTGTCGAATAATGTGCAAGCCGGCAGCAGCGACGTAACCATCACAGCTGCCCCCACTTTCAATGTGAGTGCCGGGCCACTCCAGAACCTCAGGCTGCCCGGCAGCCTGACGATTTCCGGAACTGCGAGTGAGTTTCCGGTGAGTCCAGGTTTTACCGTGTTCTGGGAGAAGGTTAGTGGCCCGGGAATAGCTACCTTTTCTAACCCGGCATCACCTGCAACGAACGTGGACTTTTCGGCTGTCGGTACTTACGTACTGCGACTCAACGCTATCGACGGCCCCTTCAACGCGAGCAGCGATGTGGGCGTCATCGTGTCGCCGACCGTTGTTGCGAGCGCCGGGTCAGACCAGCAGATCAAGCTGCCTTCCTCCGCGACACTGACCGGTGAGATTAATGAGATACCATCAAGCCCGAACCTCTCGGCCTCGTGGAGTAAAGTAAGCGGACCCGGCGAAGTGTCGTTCGCCAACCCCTCGGCAGCGGTTACGACAGCGACTTTCTCGGCGTGGGGAACATATGTCCTGCGCCTGACGGCCAGTGACGGGACTTACAGCAGCAATAGTGAAACGACCGTAACGACCATACCTACGATCACTTCCGTTGCCGGAGCCAACCAGTTCGTCAAATTGCCTGCCGCGGCTCCGCTTGCAGGAGCCGCAACGGAGATCCCGGCGAATCCGGGGATCTCCTTGTCGTGGAGTAAGGTCAGCGGGCCCGGTGATGTGGCATTCGCAAATCCATCGTCTGCGGCAACGACTGCCACGTTCTCGGCGTGGGGCACGTACGTGTTGCGCCTCACGGCAACAGATGGCCCTCACAGTACAAGTAGCGACACCACTATAACGGCCGCCCCCACCATTACAGTCAATGCAGGTCAGGACCAGAATGTGAAATTGCCGGCCGGAGTCAACCTTTCGGGAACGGTCAGCGAGACTCCGGCAGGTGCCGGAATCGCGGTATTGTGGAGTAAGGTTAGTGGACCCGGCGACGTCATTTTCGGGACGCCGTCGGCCACAAGCACCACCGCCAGTTTCACGGCATCGGGCAAGTACGTTCTACGACTGACTGCCAGCGATGGGCCGTATTCCGAGAGCAGCGACGTCGTTGTCATGGCGACACCGACGATCACTGTAAATGCCGGCTCTGATCAAAACGTGAAACTACCTGCCGCCGCTACGCTCACCGGAACAGCGACCGAGACTCCTGCGGGCGCCGGGTTTGCCGTATTGTGGACAAAAGTCAGCGGTCCGGGCGATGTCGCTTTCAACAATGCGGCGTCTCCAGGCACAACTGCGACATTTTCGGCGTGGGGAACTTACGTCCTGCGATTGACCGCGACGGACGGACCGTTCAGTGTGTCGAGTGACGTGACAATCGTCACCACACCCACGATCACCGCAACCGCCGGTGCCAATCAAAACGTCATGCTGCCTGCGTCGGCCGTACTTGCCGGAATTGCGAGTGAGACACCACTCGGCTCCGGATTCACAACGTTATGGAGCAAGGTAAGCGGCCCCGGGAATGTCCTATTCGCTAATCCAGCCTCGCCGAACACGACGGCCGATTTCTCGGCATGGGGAACATATGCCTTGCGGTTAACCGCGACAGATGGTCCCTTCATTGCGATCAGCGAAGTGACAGTAACCACAACACCGACCATTACGGTCAGCGCCGGAGCCAATCAGAATGTGAAGCTCCCTTTGGCCGCTGCGCTGTCGGGCAATGCCAGTGAAACGCCGATGAGTCCGGGGTTCGCAACTGCGTGGAGCAAGGTGAGCGGGCCGGGCGATGTCGCTTTCGCAAATGCTGCCTCTCCAGGTACAACGGTGACTTTTTCGGCGTGGGGAACCTACGTCCTGCGTTTGACTGCGATGGACGGACCGTTCAATGCGGCGAGTGAGGTGACAATCGTCACCACTCCCACGATCACCGCAACCGCCGGTGCCAATCAAAACATCATGCTGCCAGCGTCGGCCGTACTTGCCGGAATTGCCGGTGAGACGCCGCTCGGCCCCGGATTCACAACGTTGTGGAGCAAGGTAAGCGGCCCTGGGAACGTGGTGTTCGCCAATCCAGCCTCTCCGGGCACGACGGCGGATTTCTCAGCGTCGGGGACATATGTCTTGAGGTTAACCGCGACGGATGGTCCCTTCAGTGTGATCAGCGAACTCACAGTAACCGCAACACCGACCATTACCGTAAGCGCCGGTGCCAATCAGAATGTGAAGCTCCCTGTGGCCGCGACGCTGTCCGGCAATGCGGGTGAGATCCCGTTGAGCGCGGGATTCGCCACCGCGTGGAGCAAGGTCAGCGGTCCCGGCGATGTCGCTTTCGCAAATGGGGCGTCTCCAGTCACAACAGCGACTTTTTCGGCGTGGGGCACCTACGTGCTGCGTTTGACCGCGGCGGACGGACCGTTCGGTGTGTCGAGTGACGTGACAATCGTCACCACACCCACGATCACCGCCACCGCCGGTGCCAATCAAAACATCATGCTGCCTGCGTCGGCCGTACTTGCCGGAATTGCCGGTGAGACACCGCGCGGCGCCGGGTTCACAACGTTATGGAGCAAGGTAAGCGGCCCTGGGAACGTGGTGTTCGCCAATCCAGCCTCTCCGGGCACGACGGCGGATTTCTCAGCGTCGGGGACATATGTCTTGAGGTTAACCGCGACGGATGGTCCCTTCAGTGTGATCAGCGAACTCACAGTAACCGCAGCACCGACCATTACGGTCAGCGCCGGAGCCAATCAGAATGTGAAGCTACCTGCGGCCGCTACGCTGTCGGGCAATGCCAGTGAGATCCCGTTGAGCGCGGGATTCGCCACCGCATGGAGCAAGCTGAGCGGTCCAGGCGATGTCGCTTTCGCAAATGCGGCGTCTCCAGTCACAACAGCGACTTTTTCGGCGTGGGGAACCTACGTCCTGCGTTTGACTGCGACGGACGGACCGTTCAATGCGGCGAGTGACGTTACGATCATCACAACACCTACGATCACTGCAGCGGCCGGACCTAATCAGAATGTGAAGCTGCCTGCTGCGGCAGCACTCGCGGGAAGTGCGAGTGAAACGCCGATGGGGGCTGGATTCGCGACGGCGTGGAGCAAGGTCAGCGGTCCCGGCGACGTCTTGTTCGCTAACGCTGCGTCTTTGAACACGACGGCGAGTTTTTCCGCATGGGGAACATATGTCTTGAGGCTGACGGCGACGGACACCCCTTTCAGCGCCACCAGCGAGGTGACGATCATCACCACACCCACGATTGCTGTCTCCGCGGGCGTCAATCAGGATGTCAAACTCCCCGCTGCGGCAGCGCTCGCCGGAGTTGCGACTGAAACTCCGACGGCCGCCGGATTCGCGACTGCGTGGAGCAAAGTGAGCGGTCCTGGCGATGTCACATTCGCTAACGCCGCGTCCTCGAGCACAACCGCGAGTTTTTCTGCATGGGGAACGTATGTCCTGCGGTTAACAGCGACGGATGGCCCGTTCAGCGAAATCAGCGATGTCACGATTACCACGACGCCAACGATCACGGCCACCGCCGGCCCTAATCAAAATGTGAAACTGCCGGCCTCTGGCACGCTTGCAGCTGCTGCGGCCGAAACCCCAGCCAGTACGGGCTTCACGACTGTGTGGAGCAAAGTGAGCGGACCAGGAAACGTCACGTTCGCCAATCCAAATTCCGTCGCCACTACCGCGGATTTCACAGCCTGGGGCACGTACGTCTTGCGCCTGACCGCAACAGACGGGCCGTTCAGTGCAATCAGCGAACTGACGATTACCGCCACGCCGACGATCACGGCTTCGGCGGGAGCCAATCAGAACGTTAAGCTGCCTGCGACGGCTACGCTTTCCGGTAGTGCCAGTGAAACTCCTGCCTCCGCTGGGTTCACGAAAGCGTGGAGCAAAGTCAGTGGACCGGGCGAGGTGACCTTCGCTGATGCGACGTCGCCCGCCACAACAGCCAGTTTTTCGGCGTGGGGAACTTATGTGCTGCGGCTGACCGCCTCGGACGGACCTCACAACGCCAGCAGTGACGTGACGATCACCGCCAGCCCGACCATTACGGCTACAGCTGGGGCCAATCAGAATGTAAAGCTGCCCGCCGAGGCATCCCTGGCCGGCGCAGCGACGGAGACTCCGGCGACGGCGACGTTTGCAACTTCCTGGAGCAAAGTGAGTGGTCCCGGGAGCGTCACGTTCAGCAACGCGTCGTCCTTAAGCACGACCGCGAGTTTTTCGGCGTGGGGCACTTACGTGTTGCGGCTGACGGCGACCGATGCTCCATACAGCGAGACAAGCGACTTGACAGTGACGACTACTCCGACGATCACGGCGAACGCCGGGGCGAATCAGAACGTCAAGCTGCCCGCGGAGGCCACACTGTCTGGATCCGGCACTTCGACTCCGGCGAGCGGTGCATTCGCGACAGCCTGGAGCAAAGTGAGCGGCCCGGGCGACGTCACATTTGCGAATGCAGCCTCTTTGAATACGACAGCGACTTTCTCGGCGTGGGGCACCTATGTCCTCCGATTGACGTCCAGCGACGGTCCCTTCAGCGAAACCAGCGATGTGACGATAACGACAACACCGACGATCACGGCGAATGCCGGGGCAAATCAGAACATCAAGCTTCCGGCTACGGCGACGCTTGCCGGCACGGCGAATTCAACGCCCGCAAGCGCTGCGTTCGCGACATCGTGGAGCAAAGTCAGCGGCCCGGGCGACGTCACGTTCAGTAATGCGTCATCTGTCAATTCGACCGCTGCCTTCTCTATCTGGGGAGCGTATGTCTTGCGGCTGACGTCGACAGACGGACCGTTTAGTGCGTCGAGCGACATCACGATAACCGTTGCCCCCGCGCTTACCGTGAATGCGGGTCCCACTCAGAACGTCAAATTGCCGGCGTCGCTGACTCTGCCCGGAACCGTCGAAGGCCTGAGCGCCAACGGTACGATACTGTGGACCAAGATAAGCGGCCCGGGCGACGTTACGTTCGACAACGCTGCTTCTCCATCTTCCACAACGACATTTTCCGCGTGGGGGACTTACGTGCTGCGCTTGACCGCGAACGATCCTCCTCTGCTGGCGGCCGGCGATCTGACGGTGATCGCGACACCTACCGTCACGGTGGTCGCAGGACCCAATCAAGACGTCAAGCTGCCGGGACTGATTTCGCTTGCAGGTTCGGCGACCGTATTTCCGGCCAGCGAATCGTTCACCGTGTTGTGGAGCAAGGTGAGCGGCCCGGGCGACGTGTCGTTCGGCAATTCGGCGTTCCCGGAAAGTACCGCCGAGTTTTCCGAAGCGGGTACCTACGTCCTGCGTTTCACAGGGACGGAAGGTCCGTATACCGCCATCAGCGATCTCACCGTAACGGCGTCGCCGACGATCACTGTGAACGCCGGACCGGACCAGACCGTCAGGTTGCCCGCCGCGGCCACGATGGCGGGATCGGCGGAAGAGGTTCCGCACAGCGCAGGCTTCGGCACAACGTGGAGCAAAGTAAGTGGCCCGGGCGAGGTGACGTTCAGCGACCCGGCTTCCCTCACCGCAACTGCGAACTTTTCAGCACCCGGACACTACAAGCTTCGGTTGACGGCGGCACATGGGCCTTTTTCAGGAAGCAGCGACGTCCAGGTCACGGTCAACCCTGTTTCGATCACCGTGGATACAGGACCGCTGAAAACCATCGCTCTTCCTGTGCGCGACGTGAGTCTGTTCGGGCATGTGAGCGGCGTCGACGATGTGTCTTACACCGTGGAGTGGAAGCAGACAAGCGGGCCGGCGCAGGCGGTGTTTTCGGCGCCATGGGCACTCACCACGACAGCTTCGTTCACGATGGCAGGAGTGTACGGCTTTGATCTCACTGTCAGCGACGGCATCGTCACCGACACGGCGAGCACAACCGTCGCCGTACTGTCGGCCGAGAGTCAAACCGCTTTCTATGTCGATCCGACTTATACCGGCTTGATCAGCGATGGAAGCGCTGCACATCCATGGAAGAGGTTTGCGACCGATCGGCCGAACGAGCAGTGGACTGCGGTCAATGCTGCTCTGGCCACAAACAACGTGATCGTGTACTACAGCGCGCGTCAAGCAACATCCGACACGCCGGAAATCGAAAACAAGGAAATCAACCTCTGGCGCACCGATATTGGAACAAACCGGCTCACGCTCGATGGCATGTCGAAGTACAACACGAACGATGACGCGCCATCCTGGGTGGATTACTCCGGCACGAACAAGTTCAACGTCAGCATTACTACCGGCGGACTTTCAATTGGCGTTCAGTCGCCGTTCACCGATTTCCCGAATCACTACACCACCATTCGCGGATTCGATGTAAGCGGAACCACGGGGCGCGTCGCGTTTGCGGGAAACTCGACGGTCGTTGAGTACATGCACATTCACGATCTGTTGAACACGGGACCCAGCGTGATTTTTCACGCTGCGGTTAACGTCAACTGCGCCGCCGTGTTTGGCAATCTCGAGGACATTACGCTGCGAAACAACGTCGTCGAACGAGGCTATGGCGAGGCGATATACATTTCCGGAAATTACCTGGGTGACGGTGGCTGCCTCCTGTGGGGCAATACGCATAGCGACATTCTGATCGAGAACAATCTTTTGGATCAGTCCGACTCGAATGGTGGAGAAACCGACCAGATCGATTTGAAAGCGGGATTGAGAAACGTCACGATCCGCGGCAACGTGCTCAAGGGCGGAAACGCGTTTTCGAGCGGTATCGTTTCGCTCGGTGTCATTCCGGGATTGGACAACGTTCCGGTCGACAGGACGGACTACCTCATCGAAAACAACCAGATTCTCGACCGGAACGGCTATGCCCTCAGCGCGCTGTTGAACCAGAACGGAACTGTCATTCGTAACAACGTGATTTCCAACTCTGCTTCAGGCATCGCCGTCGCCGGCGATGAATCGGACAGGTATCCGTACACCTTTAACCTCGATGTCCAAATATTCAACAACACCCTGAACGGTGTCGGCATTGGCGTTGCTCATGGGAAGAAAATCATTGTGCGGAACAATCTCCTTGCTAACGTGCCGTTCGGCACGTTTGAACTCGCTGCGTTTGATTCGACCGTAGTCGATAGTGATTACAACATTCTCGTGAATGGAACCCTCATCTCAAACGGTTGGCAGGAAGGACCTCATTCTCAATCGCTGCCGTCGAACGCAGATTTGTTTGTCGATCCGGCGAACGGTAATTTCCACCTGAAGTCGAACAACCCGGCGGTCCAGCGGGGAATTGATTTACATGCGACCGGGTTCGATGTGGATTTCGCTGGAAAGAAGCGGCCTATAGGATCCGCCTGGGATATCGGCGCATTCCAATTCATACAGTAAGCGCCGTAAAAACATCTCTGGTCGAACGGCGGGCCACATGTTAAAAGGGGGCGTCTACGCGGGGTTTTGATATGAAAAACGAGAAGCTGACAGTGCTTGTACTTGGAGTGGGAGGCTCTGTCAGCCAAGGCATTCTGAAGGCTCTTGCTTTGAGCAACCTCGATTGCAGAGTTGTGGGTGCATGTGTTAGTCCGCTAGCGATGGGTTTGTATACCGTCGATCGTTCGTACGTATGTCCGCCGGCGGCAAGTCCGGATTTCCTGCCCTGGCTGATCGAGACATCGGTGGCTGAGGGCGTGGGCGTCATCCTGTCCGGTGTTGAACCGGTGCTTGCGGTCCTGTCGGAACACGTTCAATTCATTCGAGAGCGGACGGGCGCGATCTGCATCGTGAGTAGCCCGGAAGCTATTCGTATTGGTGGTGACAAGCTGCTCACTTGCCAGTGGCTGGAGCAGCAGGGCCTTAACTTTCCCCGCTACGCGTCTTCAACCGATACGAAGAGGCTGGCGGCGCTTGTCGCCGAGTGCGGATACCCTTTGTTCGCAAAGCCGCTGAACGGGAAAGGGGGGCGGGGCATTTTCGAACTGCGCAACGATGCCGATCTCGCATTCATCGGCAGCCGGAATGACTATATCGTTCAGGAGTTACTTGGTGACGCCGATCACGAGTACACCGTCGGATGCTTCAGCGACAGCGAAGGCAAAGTCCGCGGAGCGATTGCCATGCGCCGCGATCTTCTCAGCGGAACCACGGCCCGCGCGGAAGTCGGACGTTTTGACGACGTGTGTGAAGAGGCTGTCCGGATTGCTCAGGCCTTGAGGCCCATGGGGCCCTGCAACATCCAGCTCAGGACGTCCGGTGGGCGTCCGGTCTGCTTCGAGGTGAACGTCCGATTCTCGGGAACGACTCCAGTGCGAGCCCGGCTGGGCTTCAATGAAGTCGAGGCCGCGATTCGCCACTACGCGCTCGGTGAGCCGGCGGTCGACCTTCCTCGGATTACAAAAGGAATCATGCTGCGTTATTGGAACGAAGTGTACGTCGATACGGACGCTTACGCGACATTGTCCAAATCCAGCGTGCTCGATAATCCAAAATTGTACGAACTGGAAGTTGAAGATTACGGGATGCGAAAGGAAGCGATGCCCGAAGTTCCCGGAGATGTCAGCCCTCTCACCGTCGATACTCCATTGACTCACATCCTGCATTAAGCCTATGCGCATCGCCCTGATCAGTGATCTTCATGCAAATTTCGAAGCATTGAAGGCGTTGAGCGATGTCCTCGAATCGGCCGATCGGATTCTTTGCGCCGGTGACCTCACCGGATACTATTGCCAGGTAAATGAGGTGATGGACTACGTTCGTGCCATGGGCGTGCGGTCTATCCTCGGCAATCATGACTACTTTCTGCTCTACGGCTGTCCGGACGATGTTCCGGCGAGTGTCCGATTCGGTGTCGAGTTTGCGCGACAGAGCATTTCAGACGAGAACCGCCGATGGCTATCCGAACTCCCTCTGACCTGGTCCGGACGACTCGACGGTCGGACTTTCCTCATGGTTCATGGCAGTCCGTGGCGTACGATTGAGGATTACATGTATCCCGGTTCTGCGGCTCTCGACCGGCTGAGTGAATTCGACTACGACGTGATCCTCTTCGGGCAAACGCATCGCGTCGTTTGCCGGACCGACAAGAAGCCCTACCTGCTCAATCCCGGTTCAGTAGGTCAGTCGCGCGAGTTGAAAGCGACGGCTTGCGCAATGGTGATCGATACCAGCGATCTCACGGTCGAGCGAATCGAACGGCTCTATGACGTGAATCCGGTTCTCAAGCTGGCATCAAGCAACGGCGCCGAAGACTGGATTACAAAACACCTCGTTTAAACCTCGCCCCACCTCGCCGGAACTAAGGAATCGAAGTAGCAAAAATCACGTCCACCCAGTAGTTGGATGCTTGATAGCTACTCGTCGGAAAACCAGCTGTCGTCCCAAACCTATAGACACCATTCCCTCCCGACGAGCCGTTATCCGGAGCATGCAGCGGAGGATTGTCAAAGCCCGAGTTGAAGTAGAAGACGGTCTGGGCGTTATAACCCGAAGGCGAAAATGTGGACGCGACGTAGACGGTGTTGGCCGTTATCGCTATCGGAGTAGCGAAGTTCACCGTCTGCCATCCCGACGCTGTTTCCGACGTCGTTTGTGCCTGTCCTAACAAGGCTCCGGTGCTGCTCCAGAGACTTACCGTGTGCGGGCCGGTACTTTGACTCGCCTTATAGAACCTGATCGCTTTGATGAAACCGTTAACGTCGGACTTGAACTTTACCCCAACTTCGACGCCGCGAGAATCCGTACTATTTCCGGGAGTGATGCTCGTGGTCCAAAGACTGACGTCGCAGTTGCAGGATGCGAGCGTCGTGAACGTGAAATCGGCGGACACGGCCGTGTTGCCTGCGGCATCCTTGCTTCTGACGCGATAGTGGTACAACGTCCCGGTGGTCAGGCTCGTGAGCTGCTGCGAATGACTGGTGACAAGCGAGGCGTTCAGCGTTGTTGACGACCCGTAACCGGTCGTGGTGCCGTAATCCACTTGACTGTCCGATGCTTCATCGGTATTCCAGGTGATCGTAGCCGCCGCGGCGGTAATCGAACCCGCCTGAACACCGCTGATAACCGGAGGAGTGACATCCGCTGCGGTAGTCGTGAAAGTGAAATCTGCCGAGACTGTCAGGTTGCCGGCTGCATCCTTGCTTCGGACTCGATAGTGATACAACGTGCCGCTCGTCAGACTTGCAAGAGGTTGCGAGTGGCTGGTGACCAGCGAGGAATTCAGAGTAGTGGACGAACCGTAACTGATCGTCGTTCCGTAATCCACCTGAGTGTCGGATGCTTCATCGGTGCTCCACGTGACCGTCGCCGACGTCGTCGTGATGGAGACGGCCTGGACATTGCTGACAACCGGCGGCGTCGTATCCAGCGCTATTGTGGTGAATGTGAAGTCTGCCGAGACTGCCAGATTGCCGGCTGCATCCTTGCTCTTGACGCGGTAGTGGTACAGCGTACCACCAGCCAATCCGGTAAGCGGTTGGGAGTGGCTGGTGACGAGAGTGGAATTCAGCGTCGTCGTCAACCCGTAGCTGATTGTTGTTCCATATTCGACCTGAGAATCCGACGCCTCGTCTGTACTCCAGGTAATCGTCGTCGACGTGGCTGTGATCGAACCGGCCTGGACGCTGCTGATCACCGGCGCTGTGGTATCGGCAGTCGTCGAGAATGTCAAATCCGACGAATTGGCTGTATTGCCGGCTGCATCCCTGCTCCTGACACGGTAGTGATACAACGTTCCTGCTGTGAGACCCGTAATCTGCTGCGAATGGCTCGTAACGGAAGATGAGTTCAGCGGAGTGCTCGAGCCATAGCTGGCTGTGGTCCCATAGTCGACCTGAGAGTCCGACGCCTCATCCGTGGTCCATGTAATCGTGGCGGTCGTGGTTGTAATCGATCCCGCCTGGACACTGCTGATGACCGGTGGGGTGGTATCCGTGGCGATTGTCGTGGCAAACACAACATCCACCCAGTAGTTCGAAGCCTGATAGCTGCTGTTCGGGAACCCCGAGGTTGAGCCGAATCGGTAGAGTCCATTTCCTCCGGCACTTGCGTCCGACAGGGCATGCAGTGGTGCGTTGTCAAAGCCGGAAGTAAAATAGCCGTTGGTGACGGCATTAAATCCAGACGTTGTGAAGTAAGACGCGACGTAAACCGTATTGGCGGTGATCGCGATCGGCGAAGAAAAATTAACGGTCTGCCAGCCCGTTGCCGTTTCTCCGCTGGACAGAGCCTGTCCTAACTGAGTACCGGTGCTGGTCCATAGATTCGCCGTATGGGAACCGGTGTTCTGTGGCCCTTTATAGAACTTGATCGCTTTGATATACCCGTTCACGTCCGACTTAAACTTCACACCTATTTCGAGAGCCCTTCCATCCGTGCTGGAGCCGGGGGTAGGACTGTTATTCCAAAGACTGACGTCGCAGGAACAGCCTGCGGGAGTCGAAAAAGTGAAGTCGGCAGACACCGCAAGATTGCCGGACGCATCCTTGCTCTTCACGCGGTAGTGATACAACGTTCCAGCAGTGAGACCCGAAAGCTGCTGCGAATGGCTTAAAACAAGATTGGAATCGACCGGCGTGCTCAATCCGTAGCTTGTGGTCGTACCGTATTCGACCTGGCTGTCGGATGCCTCGTTGGTACTCCATGTAATGGTCGCTCCGTTTGAGGTTACACCGGCGGACTGAACCGCGCTGATGACCGGTGGCGTCGTGTCCGACGGTGTTGCCGTAGTGAAGAAAACGTCCACCCAGAAATTGGATGCCTGATAGGCACTGGTCGGAAAGCCTGACGCCACGCCGTAGCGATAAACTCCGTTACCCCCCGAAGCTACATCCGCGAGCGCATGTAATGGCGCGTTGTCGAAGCCGGATGTAAGGTATGGTCGTGAATAAGAATAGAAACCCGTGGGCGTGAAGTAAGAAGCAACGTAGGTCGTATTGGCGGTTACCGCAACGGGAGAGGCGAAGTTGGCCTGTTGCCAGCCTGATGCGGTTTCGTTGACGGTCGGCGCGGTTGCCATCAGCGTACCGGCGCTTGTCCAGAGGTTTACGATGTGGTTGCCGGTATTTTGAGTGCCCTTGTAAAAACGAACAGCGGTTACGTATCCGTTCACATCGGACTTGAATTTCACGCCAACCTCTGCCGAACTGGCATCGTTGGCAGAGGCAACGGTAGGAGTCGCGCTGCTGTTCCAAAGACTGAAGCACGATACAGTTGTGGATGGGCATAATGGTGCTGCCACTGTGACGTTGATGCCGGCGCCCGGGACTTGCAGGTTGCCGCTATCGTCTGCGGCTCTGCTTTTGATGTTGATGGATCCCGATGTATAAGCTGTCCAGGTGTAGCTCCAACTCTGCCTGCCCGTCGCTCGGCGCCAGGTAACACCACCGTCCGTGGATACTTCCACTGTTCCGACCACGCCACCACCGGTGTCAGCGGCCGTACCGGTTATCGTCAAGGTACTACCGAAGCTGAAGGCCGCCCCAGTAGCAGGCGAAGTTATCGTGGACGAGGGAGCAACGGTGTCCGTCGAAGCAGTGGCTGCCACAAGCCCCGATTGCAGTGTTAGCGGCTGCGCGCGCATATCGGCGAACAAGTTGATCGTCGCTTGTTGCATGCGCACGTCAGGAGCCGGGGCAGAGCCGTCATGAATATTGTCTAACCCCCATGCCCACTGTACGGTTCCCGCGCTGAAAACCAGAGCGCCGCTGCTGTGTTTGTATAGAGTCAGCTGGTGCGTCGCTATGCCGGAACCGAACGTCGAGCCGTAGTTCAAAAGGTAGCTGGGCGAAACATCCAGAGTGGTGGACGACATCGTGACCAGACCCGGAGGCGCGTTAGGTCCATCCGGTGCCTCGTCCCATTCATAACCCAGCGTACCTACGGGGAACGTCGCTGTCTGACCGGATGAAAGTGAAGCGACCGTGGTGTTTCGCCAGAACCTCAAGGGAGCATAAGTCGACGGCACGGCAATGGCGTCACTTCGCGGACCGTTGACCGAGAAGAGTGTTCCTTTCAGACTGTTTGATGGTCGGCCGCCATCCGCTGGAGGACTGAATCTGGGATCGCGCCAGGTTCCCGTCCAAACCGGAGTGGGATCGATTTTCGCGTTGGCGTGGGTCTCCTTGTAACACACGAGCGTCTTGTAAGGGGAATTCGATCCGTCGATGCTGTTTTCCCACCGTGTCTTCCAAAACACCGCGTTGCCGCTGAAAAACGCCAGATTGATGGCGGCCGCGCGGGCGTTTTCGACGTTTGTGCGCTGGGCAGCGGACCAATACTCATCGTGACCCACCGACAGGAAAACCTTGTGCTGAAGCAGGAGCGAGGCCCGGCGATCCGTATCGATGTCCGTGAAGTAGGTGACGTTATACCCGTTCGCCTCGAGGAAGCGAATCATCGGATATTCCGCGCCAAACAACCAGCTGTTGGTGTTCGTTACCCTGGTATTGAATGGCCGGTTATAACTAATCTTGAAGGCGCGGCTTGCCGGAGAGCCGGTGTAGAAACTGTTGCCGCCGTAACTGTTGTAGGCCTGCCAGGTGGTGTCCGAAGTCTGGAAAAGAAGATCGGACGTGCTTGCGTCGTCCCGGACAATAAACACAATGTGGCTTGATACGGTCGATCCATCCTGTCGCACAAGCTTTGCAATGTGGACGCCGGAAACGGCCGTCAAAGGAACGGCCCAGGAAGCGGACACAGCCCAGTTGCCGCAATCGATCAAGCCCGTCGTGGAATCCGTCAGACAAGCGGGCTGATTTTGCGGTAGAACGACGGACGGATTGACAGTGGTTATTTTTCTGGCACCAGCGCCGGCATAGTAGCCCAGACGATATATATCGAGACGGTAACTTGTCGAGGGAGTGCTGACTTTAAAGAAGACTGTCTCACCCTTATTGACACTGATCTCCGATGCGAATCCCTGGATACTGGAATCGCCGGCTCCGGTCACATCCCATTCGATCTGTGGATTTCCGGTCAATTGGTATTCGGACATGATGGGATTTTGAAGGAGCGGATCACACGTGGCCGCAACAGAGAGTCGCGGAGCGTTGCCGGGCGCGAACGCCACCGGTTTCTTTCCCGATTGAGATCCGGACTGATTGGCACTGCCGCTCAAGGACAGGCTATGAAGTTGGGTGCTGTCCAGTTGCGATAGCGTCAAAATGACGCCGGCTGACGAATCCCTGCTCGCTTCGATCGCAATCAGGCGCGCAGCTGCCTGCAACCCGAACGAAGTCTGCGGGAAAACCAGAGACTGCGACTCAAGTGGATGATCCAGGTCCACAATATCAAGCGAAGTTAGAATTGGATCGTTCCTCTCGTTCAAGGCGACCATCAAGCTGATCGGTACTACAGGCAGGGGAGCTGTGATGTCGAGCAATCCTTCAAAGCCGTCCACCAGCTGCGGGAAGAGTTCATTAGCAAACACCGCGCTGTATCCACGAGGAGCGAGCTCGGTTGTGACTTTCCCAACGGCAGTGCCGTTCGCATCAAGCAACGCAAAAGATACCGTTGTGGAAACGAGATTGGGGTTGGCGATTGCGAACCCGGTCCTTGCAGTTGCGTTATCGACAAAAACTCTGGCGGACGTTGTGGGTCTTTCGTTGACGGCAACAATCGCTTCGGAGACCAGCCCTCTGCCGGATGTGGCCTGGAAAATCAGCATTCCCGTCGGAGTAGAGTCTCCGTCGTTGGGAGTGACGATCGCATAACCGGCTGCCCCGGCGGACAGGCTCTCGAATCGACCGCGGTAAACGCCCCCGGCTTCGATCTCGTAGCCGAACTGCGATCCGATGTGGTCACTCAGCCGCATCGCCAATGGCTTGCCGGACGGCCCGATCAACCGAATGGTTCCGCGGACCCTCTGGTCGGCGGTGTTGACCAGCACAACGTCGGTTGTCCCGCCCGCGGCAGCAATGTGAGGGAGAACCAACGGTTCTGCGGATAAAGGTGATGCGGAATCAACGGCAGGAACACTCGAAAGGATGGACTCGCCGTATGCGTTAATGTTTTCGCGGAAACCATTTCCGGCGAGCGGCTGATCGGACTCAAAGGCGAGGGTGCCGCGGAAGCCGTCAGGCAATCCAGGAAACAGTTCGCTGATGGTAACGTCACTATCTTGTTTCGCCGCCAGGTCGAGCGTTCTTCGTGCGGTCTCCCGGCCCGATTCGTCGCGCAGAATGAGCGTGGGCGATGCTGATTGGTCCGATGGATTGGCAAGCGTAATGCCCGTCGTCGGGCCGGTCTGATCGACAAATATCAGGCCCGATTTGAGCGGCTCCGTTGGGTTCACTCCGGCACGCGAGACGACGATACCGGCTGGGTTGGTGTACGTAAGGATCGCCGCCGACTCGTGAACCGTCCGGCTTGCTTCGGCCGAAATGCCGGTGGGTGTTTGAGCTTGTTGGCGCGATGACGCTAGAAGGCTAAGGCTAATGAGTGTACGTAATCGAATTCGACATGAACGCCGACCGACCATGCAGTTTGCTTTGAACCTTCAGATTTCGATTTAACCGCTCGGATGGCGAGTCGTTCTGACCCTGCGGCGGCGGCATCATGCCAATCAGAGGAAAAAAAGTCAAGCCGTTTTGTCGCTTTGTCGCTTGAATTCAGCCAAAAGCCGCTTGACATAAACCCATGCAGTCCATAGCATGCACTCCGTCGTCCTTCATCCTTTTGCCGAAGGGCGATCTGGAATTCTTCATTGAACGCTGCTGTCTACCGGAGTCTATTCGGGACTGAAATGGCGGTAGCGCATCTCAAGCGCAGTTGCTTCCCATCCGTCTGACGCTAACAAAACCGGACTCTTGCCATGAACGCGAGGACCCGCAACGCTTCCATGTTTGCGGCGGCGCCTGAATGCTCGTTGGGAAAATAAAAAACGAACTGAGACCGGGCTTGAAGTCACCGGTGGCAGCACGTGTTGGAAAGCCGGTCCGGGAACCGAAACCAACAGTCGCGAGGATCATCGGCCGGGCCAAGGCGTTGACGCCGGATGAAAAACTCATCAGGTTGTTCTGCGTCTGGATGTTCCTGCAGTGTTTTCAATACAAATACATGCCGGTATTCAATTGGAATATCGGACTTAGTTTCTTCCCGGATCGGATAGCTTTCGGCGCGATTCTGGTGACGTACCTCGGGCGTCCGGCCGCACCCAAAGGTTCGGAGAAACCCAAAGCCGGATTTGCCGCCGCGATGGTCGGATTGCTGATGGTGACCTACTTCGTGGTCGTCACACTCTCTTACCTCACATCAGGCGGTGACGCTGAGAACCAGGCGTTTCGATTGCTGACGACAATCTTCAACTTTCCAGTCTGGCCGGGAGTGGCGTATGCGATCGCGCGGCGTCTGGATCACAGCAGGGAGTCCATAGACCGAATACTGAAGTGGCTTTCAGGTATTTGCATCTACCTGGCAATTACGAATATTTGCGAGCACTTCTTCCCGAAGCTTGTTATCCCGTCGTACATCATGCGAGACGGTATAGGCATACACTTTGGCAGAGCCAGGGGGCCGTTCCTGAGTTCGGTGACCGATGGCGGCATCTTACTGGTGACCTTCGCGGCTCTTGCTTGCATGATGGCAGAGTGGACCGGAATCAAGCGCATGATTACTCTCATGCTCTATGGCTTCGTCGTACTCGCCGTTTACTTCACAGAAACCAGAGCGATTTGGCTTGGATTCGCGGCCATCATGGCGACGACTTTGCTCTTGAAGACTCCAATGCGCAGAAACTCCATGGTGCTCGCATGCTTGCTGGTCGTTGGGTTCTTTTCGGGTGCCGGCTCAAAGTTTTCGTCGGGCGAAGATACGCTCTTCTCCCGGCGCCAGCAAACGGTCGAATACCGTTATGCCAACTATGAAACTACCTACAACATGTTCAAGGACCACTGGCTATTCGGAGTCGGATACGGCCGGTTTCTTCATGAGTGGGACAAGTACTTTCCAACTGGCTTTTCTCAAGTCCGCGAATTGGAAGACGGCAACCACAGTTCACTTCTCGGCATCCTGGCAGAACTGGGAATACTAGGTTTCCTCAGTTATGGAGGGATCATTCTATTTTCATTTCTAGTGTGCCTCCGCGCTTACTGGCACTTGAAAGGGGAGCAGTGGGCTTACGAAAGAAGGTTTGCCCTCGTCGGCCTTGTAGCCGTCTTGTGTTTTTTCATACTGGGTTTAACGTCGGATCTTCGGTGGGACCAAATGTTCGACGTGATCGGATTTTGGTTGACCGGCGTCGTGAGCAGCCTTGACGTCAAGTCGCAGGCAGCACGAATCGAAGAGTCTTCCGCCCTGGCGCCCGCATAGCAGATCTTAGAGGTTTTTCAGAATGAGAAGGATGATGAACGCAAGGAACGCGACGGAGTTCCTTCCCAGCACCAGAACGATAGTCATACTGCTGTTTTGTCTGGCAGTAGGCATACGCCTTCTGGCGATCGCGGCCACTTTCAAGGGCAACGACAAGGTTCTCTATTGGGAAGATGTATCGATCGGCAGGAATCTGGTACGTGGAAACGGTTACTCGCTGGACACGGAATGGCGCACCCGAATGGTTTATGGGAACCTTGTTCAGGATATCGAGAAAAAGATACAAGATCCCGTGATCGGCGGGGCCCGGCCGACAACGCTGAAGCAGCCGGTGTTTCCGTTCCTGATTGCCGCTGTGTTTTATGTTTTCGGCAGCGGAAATTTTCTGGCCCTCTTCATAGTGCATAGCGTGATAGCGGGGCTTACGGCCGTCACGTTGTTCCTGACGTTTCGTTCCCATTCGACCCTAATCGGTCTGGCGTTTGCCCTGGGCTTCGCCATTTATCCACCTTTTATATATCAGTGTGCTACGTCACCGGAGTCGACTATCGTCCTTCTGTTTTTGTTGTCGGTGTTCCTCTACCTTGTAGCGGGCCTTCAGAAGAATCCGACGGTGCGGAGGTTTGCCTGCTGCGGTGCAACTGCCGGCGTTCTCGGTATGACCAACCCAGGGACGTTGTTGTTCACCACTCTGGCTCTCTGCGTAGCGGCGTTCGTTTTTCGCGACCGGTATGCCGACAAGCTCGTTTGCGTCGTCACCGCTGGAGCCGTGGTCTTCGTGGTGATTGCTCCTTGGTTCATTCGGAACTACATCTTGTTTGACCGGATCGTCATGAGAGCCGCTACCGGCCACGAACTACTGAAGACTCGATCCGAGGCCGGCTATCCCATGCCCTTGTCCGATGAAACACTGATTGACCTGGAGAAACGCGGCCGTACGCTGAATGAACTCCAGGAAGGTGAAATGCTGGCGGAAGCAATAAAGTCCGCCATCGGTGACTCCCCGCTCGATTCGGGACGTCTGGTGCTGATGAACCTTTCGCATTTTTGGTGGGAACCTCCCAGGTATCGAGATGATTATTCATTGTCGTACATGCTGGGGCGAAGAGTGCCGTACTATCTCCTCCTGATCCTGAGTATTCCTGTCGTGGTGTCCCGGCTGATTCAGGTGCGGCACGGAATGTCATTCATTAGAGAATACTGGATCGACTGCGTTGCTCTTTTGTTGATCATTGCGGACACCGCGGTTTACAGCTACATCGGAGGGTGGAATATCCGTTACCACTATCCCGTGGAGTTTGCGATGTTGCTGTTCGCCGCGCAAGCGGCGCTGGTTGTTGGTGACTGGGTACGGCGGCCGCTCGTTGCTTCGAGGAGGTTGGCTTGATGGCTGACCAGACGCCCGCGTTCACAAAGGGAATCATTCTTGCCGGAGGGCTCGGGACGAGGTTGTATCCGGTGACGCATGCCATCAGCAAGCAGCTGCTGCCGATCTACGACAAGCCGATGATCTACTATCCGCTGTCGACACTGATGTTGGCAGGGATCCGAAATGTCCTGGTGATTTCAACCCCTCACGACATCGGCAGCTTCGAACGGGTACTGGGCGATGGCAGCAAGATCGGCATCCGCATTACTTATGCTGTGCAGCCGCATCCTGGAGGTCTGGCGCAAGCGTTTTTGGTAGGGCGCGAGTTTATTGGGCGCGACCACGTCGCACTGATACTCGGCGACAATATTTTCTATGGCCAGGGTTTTCAGGAAAAACTTGTCGCAGCTACAGTTCGTTCGACAGGAGCCACAAACTTTGCCTATGCCGTGAGTGAGCCCCAGCACTATGGCGTTGTGGAATTTGATTCGGAGTGGCGGCCGATTTCGATTGAGGAGAAGCCGGCACAACCTAAGTCGCACTTTGCGGTGACCGGCTTGTACTTCTATGACAATCAGGTTGTGGACATTGCCGGAAGCATAAAACCTTCGGCTCGCGGCGAACTGGAAATCACGGATGTCAATCGCGAGTACATGCGCCGCGGGCAACTCTCGGTCGAACGGTTCGGGCGCGGTTTTGCCTGGCTCGATACCGGTACACACGAATCCCTGATGCAGGCATCGGCTTTCGTCGAGACGATTCAGGCGCGTCAAGGTTTCAAGATCGCGTGCATCGAAGAAGTGGCCTATCGCCAGGGGTTCATCACGGCGCAGCAAATGTTGGATTTGGCGAAAGCTTTGAAGAACCCTTATGGGAAATATCTGCAGGATATCGTTTTGGAGGACAGCCTGCGATGAATACGATGATATCGATCAACGATAGAATTTCGGAAACCACGCTGTGGACCGGCGTCGACAAGGACGCTCTGAAACACGGCGTTTCGATCGTTGTTCCAGTCTACAACAGTCAGGACAGCCTGTCCTTGCTGGCGGAACGCCTCGAACCAGTTTTGATGTCTTGCACTTCAAACTTCGAAGTCATTCTGGTTGATGATTGCAGCAAGGATCGCAGTTGGGACATCGTCACCCGCCTTGCCCAAGAACACGATTGGGTGCACGGAATTCGATTGATGCGGAATTTCGGTCAACACAACGCGTTGCTTTGCGGAATCCGAGCCGCCCAATTCGATGTGACGATTACACTGGACGACGACCTTCAGAATCCACCCGAAGAGATACCTAAGATCCTTTCGAAATTGAACGAAGGGTTTGACGTCGTTTATGCGCGGCCAGACCAGGAACGGCACGGGTTACTGAGAGACCTGGCCTCAACCTTGACGAAAATAGCGCTTCAGAGCGCGATGGGAGCGGAAACAGCTCGCCGCGTGAGTACCTATCGTGCATTCCGAACTCAGTTGCGCGAAGCGTTTGCCAATTATAGAGGTCCCTACGTTTCCATTGACGTTTTGTTGACGTGGGGTACCACGAGATTCTCGGCTGTTACTGTGCGTCACGATCAGCGCACTATCGGCAGGTCCGGCTACACCCTGGGTAAACTGATTCGTCATGCGATGAACATGATGACCGGTTTCAGCACGTTTCCACTTCAGGTTGCAAGTATCGTCGGATTTTTCTTCACCTTTTTCGGTGTTGGAGTCTTGATGTACGTCCTGGCAAAGTACTTGAAGTATGGCAGCACAGTCGCTGGATTTCCTTTTCTCGCTTCCGTCATCGCCATTTTCTCAGGAGCACAGCTTTTCGCTCTCGGGATTATCGGTGAGTACCTTGCACGCATGCACTTTCGAACCATGGATCGGCCGCCTTACGCAGTCCGGGACTCCATAGTTAAAGAGAACGAGTAACACTTCGAAATTCGTAAAAGAAGGACACTGCTATGAATTATCGCATTCCATTCAACAAGCCATTTATTGTCGGCAAGGAGCTGTACTACATCGCCCAATCGGTGCTTCATGGACAGATAAGCGGCGACGGTCCATATACAAAGAAGGCCCAACAGTTGTTGCAGGAATCCTTTGGTGCGCAGCAAATCCTGCTGACGACGTCGGCTACGGCAGCGCTCGAACTCGCAGCCATTCTTTCGAATGTGCAAGCCGGCGACGAAGTGATCATGCCTTCGTACACCTTCTCATCAACGGCAAATGCGTTTCTGTTGCGAGGCGCTCGACTGGTGTTTGTCGACTGCCGGCCCGACACGATGAATATCGACGAGACCCACATCGACCGCGTCATCACGGAACGGACGCGCGTCATCGTCCCGATGCACTACGCTGGGATTTCGTGCGATATGGACACGATTCAGGCAATCGCCAGGAAGCGCGGAGTGCTTGTTATTGAAGACGCCGCGCAGGGAGTCAATTCGAAATACAAAGGACGCTTCCTGGGGACCCTCGGTAACATCGGCGCGTACAGCTTTCATGAAACCAAGAATTTTATATGCGGTGAAGGCGGCGCGATCGTACTGAACGACCGTGAGTTCGTGGAAAGGGCCGAAATCGTTCGTGAAAAAGGAACCAATCGAAGCCGTTTCTTCCGCGGCCAGGTCGACAAATACACCTGGGTCGACATCGGGTCGTCTCTGCTGCCTTCGGATATCGTCGCGGCGTTCCTGTATGCGCAGCTCGAGAATATGGATCTCATTACCAGGCGCCGGGCGCGAATCTACGAACTCTATAAGTTCTGCCTCGAACCTCTGGCTAGAGAAGGTCTCCTTACACTTCCGACGGTACCGGCAGACTGCGATTCAAACTACCACATGTTCTATGTTCTGCTGAGGTCGTTGAATGAACGGACTAAGTTGATCGATCACCTCAAGAGCCGCAGCATACTCGCGGTCTTTCATTACGTTCCACTTCACACGTCACCCATGGGCACAGCGATGGGATACCGCCAGGGCATGTTGCCTGTAACCGAGCAGTTGAGCGAGAGGTTACTTCGGTTGCCCATGTATTACGAAATGCAGGATGCAGAAGTCATGTCCGTGATCACGGAAATCTACAACTTCTTCGGTATCCCTTGCCCGGCCGAACTCCTGGAACATCAGGAAGTATTTTCAGCCAGAGAGGTTTAGTATGTGCGGACTTACCGGCTTCTGGAAAGTACCCGGTGATGCTGAAGAAGCCATGATCTCGATGGGTGCCGCGATGAGCAGGAGCCTGCTGCATCGTGGACCCGATGACGACGGGTTATGGGTCGATCCCGCCGCAGGAATAGCACTTGCCAGCCGCCGGCTGGCGATTCTTGATCTCTCTCCAGCGGGGCATATGCCGATGGTGTCTCATTGTGGACGCTACGTCATTGCGTACAACGGCGAGATTTATAACTTCCAGGATATCCGTCGGGAACTGGAAGGCCGTGGCCGTAAGTTCGTCAGCAATTCCGATACTGAGGTTCTTCTCGATGCATGCGCCGAATGGGGTGTGCGGGATACCTTGCGCCGATGTAATGGAATGTTCGCTTTTGCTCTCTGGGATAGGAAAGAGCGAAAGCTCACGCTTGCTCGAGACCGGATGGGAGTGAAGCCGCTGTTCTATGGTTGGACAGGCAATGCTTTGCTATTCGGTTCTGAACTCAAGGCTCTGCGCGCATACTCGGGATTTGCTGCCAGATTGGATCGCAGCAGTCTCGCGCTGTACCTTCGCCTCGGATACATTCCGGCGCCGCACTGTATTTACGAGAACGTGCGCAAGTTACTTCCGGGCCACTATGTGACGATGTCGTCACCGCAGGACCGGGCGTCGTCTACGCCCTATTGGTCGGCGAGAGACGTTGTGGAAGGTCAGCTGGACGGTCGCCCGGCGCCGGACATACACGAGGCGGCCGATGAGTTGGAAGTACTGTTGCGCGATTCCGTCCGGTTGAGAATGCTGGCAGACGTCCCGGTCGGGGCGTTTCTTTCCGGAGGAATCGATTCATCGTTGGTCGTATCGATGATGCAGGCGCAAACGACATCAACCGTGAAGACATTCACGATTGGTTTTGAAGAGGCCACGCATAATGAAGCCAGTTACGCGAAACGAGTTTCGCAGCATTTGGGTACAGACCATACGGAGTTGTTCGTCTCCTCGGAAGCTGCCCTTCAGACCATCCCGTTGATGTCGGCGATCTACGATGAACCGTTCGCGGATCCTTCGGAGATACCGACGTTCCTTGTCTCCAAGCTGGCACGTGAGTCCGTTACCGTCAGCCTCTCGGGAGATGGCGGCGACGAGTTGTTTGGCGGATACGAGGAATACATCCTGGGAGCGAAGCGATGGAAGTTGCTCCAGGCCGTGCCCACGCCGGTTCGCAGCATGGTGGAAATGGGCGTCCGAGGCATGGAGTTGCTCGGAAACCGGAGATTTCGAAACGTTCAGGACTTGTTGCAGGTAAAAACACCGGAAGGAATGCATCGCTACCATGTGTCCCAGTGGATGCGGCCGGCCGAACTTGTTCCGCAGTCGTCGGAACACCTGACTCCGTTTACGGACGCCAGCCTATGGGCCGACAAGATGAACGATACCGAGCGAATGATGTATCTTGATCTCGTCACATACCTGCCTGAGGATATCCTCACAAAACTGGATCGGGCGAGTATGGCAGTCAGTCTCGAAGCGCGAGAACCACTGCTCGACTATCGCATCATCGAGTATGCCTGGCAGTTGCCGCTCGAGTACAAGATCAATCAGGGAAAAGGAAAGCGGCTCCTTCGCTTGATCTTGAATCGTTACGTGCCCACCGAGTTGTTTGAGCGTCCTAAAATGGGTTTTGGTTTCCCCTTACGCCAGTGGCTTCGCGGTCCGCTGCGCACCTGGGTCGAAGATCTTCTCGATCCGGCAGAAATGCGACGTAAAGGAATCTTCGATCCTGTACCTGTCCGGCAGGCGTGGCAGGATCACTTGAACGGAACCAAGAACCGGGCTCACGAACTGTGGGGAATTCTGATGTTTCAAGCCTGGCAACAGGAATGGATGTAGTGGAGGGACACCACTAGTTTCGACGAAATTCGAAGGCTCCGATATCCGGTGCGGCCCCTGAATACGGCCACGCGGACTGTGGATCGTTAAAGTTCATGATGACCGTGCCGGTATCAAAGGCGGGGCTTGTCGCGTTGATGTGAAGCTGGGTGTCGGCAAACCGCGGCTCCTGGTTCTTCCCGTGTTGTTCTTGTCCAACCCTGGATTTGAATTCCGCGAGGGTGTTGTATGTCGCTGCACCGTCCCACTTATAAGCGAACGACGCATCGGAGTTGATGAAGTATAGGTTGTAATCGAGGACGGCTCCACGAGTGCCGTAGTCGATGGCCGAGCCTCCGAGTTTAACGATGTTGTTCATCGCTACGGTGAAGCCGTCTGGTGAAATCAAGCCGTCCCAGCGTGGTGTAGCGCGAGAGGCGTCGACCGAGTTGTGAAATAAGTACATCGGCGAACCGCCAAGCTTGAAGACCGTCGTCCCCTCGGAGTTCCTTGCTGTCGCCAGACAGTCGTTCCTGAAGATGTAAATCGGGCCGTACCGGTTCGAAGTCGTATTCGTGTTTGCCGCCAGGCACGTGTTAGCCTGATCTGCAGTGACGTGATTGCCCCAGATCCGTACATTCACGTTCCCGCCCTTTGATTCCAGCCCGTCGTCCTTGTAACCCGCCACACTGTTCCCAACCACATCGACGTTTTCAGCCAGATCGCCGGAGTTGTCTACTGTGATCGCGTCGCGAAAGCCTCCGGTCACGGTATTGTCCTGCACGACAAGTGTCGTGATGTTGTACCACTGAATGCCCGCGCCGGGGCTGTCGTAGTTGGGCTTTAAAGTACAGGCGGAGGCGCTCAACGCGCTCGAATTGATGTTGTTTCGTAAGATGACGATGTCACCGGCACCGTCGCCGATCGTGATTCCACCATCGTCATAGTGTCCCTTCGGATTCGCGCCGCATGTTGTGGAAATGTTCTCAAAGGAATTGTCCTGCGCGAAGATATGATGAGCCTTCGGAGAGAGAAACATCCCATGAGAATCCGATGCGCTTAGTCTAAGGTTGCGAATGACTACATAGTTCGCGCTCACCAGCACGTTCTGTTTCTCGCCCGCCCCGGTGACAACGGTTCCCCCTCCAGTTTCACCTTCCAATACAATCCACGCTCCCTCACTTCCGGAGCGCCTGATGGCAAACGGGCGATACGATCCGGGATTCATATGAATTGTCTGGCCGGGTTGCACGCTTCTCAGTGCCGCACTCAAGGTTGCATCGTCGCGCACTGTTATCGTGCTGCCTCCTGTCGGCTTTTCGTACGAGAGAGTCGAAACGCTGGCGACGGAAGGCTGAGACGTCACTCCATCCGTATCCGTCCAGATTACTTGAACCTCGTATTTCGTATTCTCGGTTAACCCCACAATACTGACTCTGGCCTGGCCGAAGTATGGATTCTGGACTCCATCCAGTTTTTGACGGCGGTCGATGAAAGGCGTGTAGGCCTTCAGCCACGCCGTACTTCCCACTGGGCGGAATTGAATTTCGGCGGAATTATTTCCGTTGGTATCACCGCTGAATGGTGCCTTCACGCTGATCGAACGAAATGTGGAGAGTAGTATGAGATTGCCCGGCGCCGTGTCGTTCGATTGGACTGTGCCTGTCTGAAGTCCAACCATACTGCTGTACAACATGGATAAGGAATAAAGAATCCGAAGAGCTAAAATCACGTAAAACATCGTCATTGAGCGCTCATTGCCAACCGCGCTGTGGTTAGGTTACCGCCTGCTAACCGAACCGTCAACGCTCCAGACGAAAGCGTCTTGAAAGAGGGATCGGCCAACCAGCGATGTTAGACGCGCTGATTGGCCGATTCGTGTTTTGGCAGGAGGAGCCAGGCTCCTCCTATTTATTAAGGATGCTTCGAGTGGTCAGGCGTTACTTGGGCCAATATTCACACACTCCGATATCCGGCGCGGCTCCGGAATAAGGCCACGCCGAATTCAGGTCATTGAAGTTGGGGAGGATCATGCCGGAATCAAAAGCCGGGCTGGTACTGTCGATACTGAGGTTCGTATCCAGAAACTTAGGTTCCATTTGCTTGCCATGGATTTCCTGTCCGGTTCCCGATTTGAATGTCGCCAATGTGTCATACGACGTCGAGTTCCACAGATACGCGAATGAAGAGCCGGAGGTGATGAGGTGCAGGTTGTAGTCAAACACGGAGCCTGTGGCGCCGTAATCGATCGCCGAGCCGCCGGTCTTGAGCGCGTTGTTGTAGGCCACGACGTTGTTCGTTACACCGACGAAGCCGTCCCAACGAGTTCCCGCCGTTGAGGCATCCACCGAGTTATGGAACAGGAACGTGGGCGCGCCGCCGAGTTTGTATACCGTCGTGCCCGAGGGGTTGGATGTAGTCACGCGGCAGCTGTTCCTGAAGATGTACAGAGGTCCGTAAACGTTCGTAGTGGTGTTGGTGTTACCCGCGAAGCAAGTGTCGCCATTGTCCACAAGAATCTTGTTCGACCACATGCGGACGTTGATGTTGGTACCCTTGGACTCCGTACCGTCGTCCTTGTAACCGCTGAGGGTGTTCCCGACGATATCGATGTTTTCACCCACGATCTGGGAGTTGTCGGCCGTGATCGCGTCTCGGAATCCACCGGTGACGGTGTTGCCTTGCACGATCAGCGTGTTGATGTTGTACCACTGAATGCCGGCGCCCGGACTATCCCAAATCGGGGTAGCCGTGCATCCATTCAATGAAGTGGAGTTCACGTTGTTGCGCAGAATGTAGATGTTATCGCTGGCGTTGCTAATCGTGATACCACCGTCGCCATAGTGTCCACTGAGATCCGTGGCGCACTTGGCTCCAGCATTCTGAACAGTGTTGTCCTGTACGAAGACGTGATTGACAGTCTCGAGGTAGATACCATGCCAATCCGAATCGCTCAGCTTCAGCCGTTGGACGATCACGTAGCTTGCTGCGATACGAACGTTCTGGCTGACGCCGGAGCCGCCGATGGTTGTTCCGCCGGCGGCGTCACCTTCAATTGTGATCCAGGCGGAAGGTGTGCCCGACCGTGTGATGGAGAACGGTGAATAAGTACCCGGGTTCAGGTGAATCGTCTGGCCGGGGGAGACGCTGTTCAACGCCGACGCGAGAGATGAGTCGTTCGTGACGGTGATAGTGCTTCCACCCGTTGGAGGCGTGTAGGACAGGGTCGAGATTGTTGCGATACCGGGTTGAGCGGCAACTCCATCTGAATCGCTCCATAGAACCTGAACTTCGTACTGAGTGCTTGCGGTCAAGCCGACGATGCTGACGCGGGCCTGATTCACATAAGGATTCGTAGCTCCACCGAGCGACGCCCGCCGATCGATGAGCGGGGCATAAGCCGGCATCCATGCGGTTGTTCCAGCCTTTCGGTACTGAACGACGGCGGAATTGTTCGAGTTGTCATCACCTGAGAAAGCTGCCCGGACACTGATCGCCTGGAAGGTGGACATGACGTTCACGCCGCCCGGTGTGGTGCCCTGGCTCGAAACGCTGCCCGACGGCGCGCTCAAAACGTTCATGGTCACATCACTTGTGGAGGAGAGTGCGGAGTCGTTCCCAGTCAGTCGCAGAACATACGTGCCCGCCGCAGAGAACGTCGCGGAGCCTGTAACTGCGCTCGGAGCGCTGAAGGTGACGGTACCGGGACCGCTCACTTTGGACCACGCCACCGTCAGAGTGTTGTTCGGCAAACCATCATCGGTGGCCGTACCGGAAAGACTCACTCCGGAAGGCAGCGTGACGGTCTGTCCGGATCCCGCATTCACGTTGGGGGCCTGGTTCGTCGCCGGTGCGCTACTCACAGTCACCGTCGTGTCACTGGTGTTGGAGAGTTGCGAGTCGTTTGCGGTCAGACGCATGACGTACGAACCCGCAGCGGAGAACGTGGCCGAGCTTGTAAGTGCGGTTGGAGTGCCAAGGCTGACGGTTCCCGGGCCGCTTACTTTACTCCATCCGACCGTGAGAGTACCGTTCGGCAAACCATCGTCCGTCGCCGTGCCCGAAAGCATGACTCCCGACGGCATTGTTACCGACTGATTCGATCCCGCATTCACGGTAGGCTTTTGGTTCGCTGCAGGGGCGCTAAGAACCGTCACCGTCATCTGACTTGAGTTCGATAGCAGCGAGTCGCTTGCGTACAGCTTCAAAACATAAGAACCTGCTGTTGGAAAAGTGACAGTGCTCGTAAGCGAACCGGCAGTACCAAATACTGCCGTTCCAGGTCCGCTGACCTGACTCCATGCAACGGAAAGGCTGTTGTTCGGCAACCCATCGTCTGTCGCTGTGCCGGAAACTGTGGTGCCCGCAGGCAACGTGACCGTCTGGTTGGAACCCGCATTGACGACAGGAGCCTGGTTCACCGGCGGCGTACCATTCGAAACAATCGTGGCCGTCATGTCGTCGGTGGAGGTGAGCGCGCCGTCAGTGGCGGTCAGCCGCAAAACATAAGTTCCCGCTGCGGAGAATGTAGCTGTCGTTCCCAGGGAATCCACGGGAGCGAAGGTAGTTGTACCCGGACCACTTACTTGCGACCACGACACGTAAAGCGCGCCTGAAGGAATACCGTCGTCCGACGCGGCGCCAGTAAGTGACAGACCGGAAGTCATAGTTCCACTAAGATCGGGCCCTGCATTGACTGTCGGCGGCTGATTCGTAGTAGTCGTGACCGTGAAGAGGACACCGTTCGATTTGAAATTGGACTGTACCCATACCTTACCGGATATTGCACCGGAGGGAACTGTGACTGTGAGGCTATTCGAACTCGCTGAGATCACGGGAGCTGTAACGGAGCCCCCACCCGCCGCGGTGAACAGGATTCTGTTCAGGCTTGGCGTTGCTGAAAAACTGGAACCGTTGATTCTTACTGTCGATCCAATCTGGCCGCTGGACGGACTGATGTCTGTGATTTGTGGTTTTTGCGGTGCTGCGATAAGGACAGATGCACCGAGCGCGACGAAGACGAGGAGTCTCGAAAATGATCGGCCTAAGTTTTTTGCAAATCTGTTACTCATGAACATGATCTCCATCCGTGGGCAGTGCTCTCCCGTTAACGTGGAGTGTTGACTCCAACTACTGTCTGCATCAGGTTGTGTACTAAAACCGCTCCGAGCGCCGCTCAGCGGCGTCTCTTTATGAACTGATAAGGTGCGATAACCTTGCAGAAACCGTTAAAGAGTGGGCATCGCCAAAATTACTCAAAATTTCTGACATTGTCGTGACGCTAAATGACCGCAAGAAAGCCGGTTTCAAAACGTCATGGTGTCGTGAGGCCGAACATAGGCATCGAACGGTGTTACGCTCTATCCGGCATCGGTCTCGAGTTTCTGACGACCTTGAAAATCCTTTGAGATACTTGGTTCTCACGTTCTTACGTCCTTGTGCGAGCAACGAACGGCCCTAGTAAAGCAATCAGTCCGCCATCTTCGGAAAGTCCTCAACTTTTTTGGTCTTACCATCGTCGTTTGCGGCTGTTGTTCAACCCAATCCTGACGGACAAAGTGGCAATCCGAAGTGGATGCCCACGCCCTCTAAAATCAACGTAGTCGAAGCGGTTTTGGCGGCCCGATCCGGCTGTGCAATGGCCCAGTGGAGACTTTCCGCCAAGAAAATACATTCGCCGGCGGCGTGCTGGTGTCGAACGCCAGTGTTCGAAGGTCGGTGGGAACATGCTTTCTGGATGCGTAACAAAACGAATCCGCGAGAAAACTCGCACCTAACATGTGTCTACAAAGTTTGTTGGCTAAGTGCGTAAGTGAGTTGGAAGATCGGCTGGATCGCCCGCAGGATCACGGTTTCAGTCATCTCGTGCCCCATGCGGGCGGATTCAACGCGGAACTACACTAACAATCTTACGGTGTCATAACAAAGCCATGAATGAAGCTGACTTCGTTTACCGGGCCGGAATTACCGACGATGGCGCCGCGCTCATTGATGCCGGTAACCGTGGTGAAGGCGACACCGGGTATATCGACAGTGACGTACTTCCCCTGCCGCAGGACATAGCCATGCTGCAGCCCGTCGGACGTGCGGTAGGCACCGGCAATGTCACCGCGATTGTTGATTCCGGACGCCGACGTCTCGGATGCGCCCGGCACGGTTACTGTGGCGAGGATGCCCTGCCGCAGCACGAACCCGCGAGCCGGGCCGGATTTCGCACCAGCGATATAAAAGCCGACGACTTCGCCCGGATCGTTGATCTCCGTGGCTGCCGTGAAACCCGCGCCGGGCACGTCGATCGTCGAATACACGCCTTGCCGCAGTAAAAAGCCGTGGTTGCCCGCCAAATCGACATAAGAGCCCACAACGTCGCCGCGGTCGTTCACGCCAAATGCCTGCGTTTGAAGCGCACCGGGGAAATCCATCGTGATGGCGGTTCCCTGGCCCTGGCGCAATAAGAAGCCGTGGCCGGAACCTCCCTTCGTGTAATAGCCCACGACATCACCACGACCGTTGATACCCAGCGCTTGCGTTTCGCCCGCAGCAGGTATCTCCACGATGTTGAAGAAACCTTGTCGAAAAACGAACCCTTTGCCTCCGGCTGCGCCGCCATGACCGGAACCGACGACGTCGCCGGAATTATTGATTCCGCTCACAACAGTGTCGCGCGCGCCGGGTACTTCAATCGTTGTTGTGCCGGCCGGGGGCGCAGGCAACCCGAGCGACGACAGCAATGTCAGAACGAGTATTGCGATGAGCGAGACCTCTCGATATCGCATGCAGATCAACTCCTTTGTTTCATTGTTACGAGTTGCGGCAGACACGCCCTGTTCAGCGTCGCTGCCGGGATTTGGCGCGAGGGATGTTGATTTCAGACCGAGGTCGAAGTAATTCAGTCTTAATGACTTAAATGGACTTTGTCAAATTAATTTAAAATATGGATGAGGAACGCGCGCCGGGCAGTCCGAAGAACCGGCGGGGCCGAGCAGCCTCTCGTTGAAATCGGCGAACACGGACTTTCGAACATTACTCAAGCCGACGGCCAGAAGATTTCTTGTGTTCTGAAATTATGCCTGTATTGCATCATACATCTATGAAGACGATCAGCATTTTTGGATTGGGTTACGTCGGAGCGGTAACGGCCGCGTGTTTTGCTTCGCGCGGACATCGAGTGATCGGAGTCGATCCGAATAACCTGAAGACTCAACGCATCAACGAAGGCTTAAGCCCGATCCTGGAAAAAGGCGTTGAGGAAATGCTGACCACTGCGAAGCAAAACGGCCTGGTTTCGGCGACTCAGGACTCCAATGCCGCGATCGCAAACTCCGACATCTCGTTCATTTCAGTAGGTACGCCCAGTCAGCGGAACGGAAAACTCGACGTGTCGCACATTCACAAGGTTTGCTCGGACATCGGTCAGGCCCTCAAGAGGAAAAACTCGTTTCACTGGATTGTTATGCGGAGCACCGTTCTACCGGGAACAACGGAAGAAGTGGTCATTCCGGCGCTTGAAAGAGCCAGCGGCAAAAAAGCCGGCGATGATTTTCTGGTGTGCTTCAATCCCGAGTTTCTCCGTGAAAGTACTTCGGTTGCCGATTTCTTTAACCCGCCTTTCACGATACTAGGTACCGTCGACCCCGCGCGGACGATTCCAGTTCGAGACCTCTATAGTTTCCTGTCTGCACGTCTGTTCGAAGTGCCCCTTCGAGCCGCAGAAATGGTGAAGTACTACTGCAATGCGTTTCACGCGTTGAAAGTCGCATTTGCCAATGAGATGGGTACGATCGCCGGTTCCGTTGGCGCTGATGCAAAAACGGTTGCCGAGATTTTCATGGCTGATACGCATCTCAACATTTCGCGTGCCTATCTGAGCCCGGGATTTGCTTTCGGCGGATCATGCTTGCCGAAGGACCTCCGAGCCCTCACCTATCGGGTGAAGGAACTGGATTTGAAACTACCTCTCCTCGAGTCGATTATCCCCAGCAATGCCGAGCACATTCAACGCGCCGCCGATGCGATTCTGGGTCTCTCCAAGAGAAAGATCGGTTTTCTTGGACTATGCTTCAAGACCGGCACCGACGATCTGCGCGAAAGTCCGATGGTGCACCTTGTGAAGAAACTGATCGCTGAAGGTTGCGAGGTGCGGATTTGGGATGAAAACGTATCACTCGGCCAGTTGATTGGTTCCAACCGTGAATTCATCGAAAGCTACATTCCCCATATTGGTACGCTCGTTCGAAATGGGCTGGATGAAGTGATTCGCTATGGCGAAGTCGTCGTGCTTGGGACGAACCTGGTGTCCCGGCATGATGTCTGGAGCCGGTTGAATGGCGGCCAGTACCTTCTGGATATTGTCAACCTGGGTGAACCGATCCTCAGAGACGATCACGTGGTTACGCCAGTTCAGAAGTCGTAGCCCTGACGTTACCATCCCACAAACGGGCGACTCCTTAAGATTCCTCCTCTTCACAATCTCTCCGACGCTAGACCTATCGTGTCTGAGTTACGACAACAGATGATCCGGGCGACGCGCAAGATTTTGCGTTGGCCGCGGCGATTGTGGTAGAGCAGAAGCGTCCTTGAACGGATTAACGACAAGAGGAGGGCCCATGGATCGATGGACACGTTCGGTAGTTGCCGCGCTACTGCTTACCGTCGCTTTACTGACGCCTGCGTTTTCGAAACCGGTCGATTTCGATAACGCCACGATCGCGGAACTCAACGCTGCATTCAATGCCGGGACGTTGACGGCCGAAAAGCTTGTGCAACTCTGTTTGGCGCGCATTCAGGCTTACGACCGCCAGGGCCCGAATCTGAACGCCATCATCACGCTGAATCCCAAAGCCCTCGAAACGGCTCGAGCGCTCGATGCCGAACGAAAAACGAAGGGTCCGCGCTCGGTGCTGCATGGCATTCCGGTAGTACTGAAGGACAACTACGACACTTTCGATCTGCCGACGACAGGCGGTTCGGTATTGCTCGAAGACTCGCTTCCACCCGATGATGCATTCCTGGTCAAGAAGCTGCGAGCTGCGGGAGCGATTATTCTGGCGAAGGTCAACATGTCCGAGTTCGCGTCGGCCGGCGCCTACAGTTCAATTCGCGGACAGTCGAAGAATCCCCATGATCTGACGCGTTCGCCCGCAGGTTCGTCGGGTGGAACGGGAGTCGCGATCGCAGCGGGATATGCGCCGCTTGGAATGGGTACGGATACGGGAGGGTCGATTCGAGGGCCGTCCACGTCGAACGGAATCGTGGGCTTGAAGCCGACGCATGGATTGCTGAGTCGAGACGGAATCATTCCGTTGTCGCTGACCTTCGATACGGGCGGTCCCATGGCCCGTAACGTTTACGACATCGCGGCAATGCTGGGCGTCATGACGGGCGTGGATCCGGCCGACGCTGCAACAAAGAAAAGCGAAGGCAAATTCCTGACGGACTATTCAAAGAGTTTGAATGCCAATGCTCTCAAAGGTGCCCGGATCGGTATCGCTCGCGATTTCATGGGCTCGGATCCGGATGTCGATTGGGTTGTCGAGGCTTCGATTGAGGCCATGAAACGCGGCGGCGCCACTGTTATCGATGTGCGTTACCCCAAGTGGCTGCTGGACGCCAAGGGCGAGTTCTATAACGCCATTCGATACCCGGAGTTTGCTGCACAAATCGCCGATTATCTTGCGACCATCGGTCCCAGCTATCCCAAGAACATCGAGCAGTTGATCGAGCGCGCGAATCAGTTCACGTCGATGCGACCCGACGGCGCCGGGCCGAATCCGAGCCGCTGGACTTTATTCAAACGCGAAGCGTCGAGCGGCAAACTGGACGACTACCAATACACGTCGGTCCGCGATCATGGCCTGCCGCTGGTTCGATCCGCCATCGAAGGGATCTTTGTGTCGCAAAAGCTCGACGCGATTGTTTATCCGACATCGCCGCGGCGGCCCGCGTTGATTGCCGCTCCGCCGGATCCGCCGGGAGGGACGGCCGCGTCAGCGACCAATATCGCGAACCTGACCGGCTTTCCGGATCTCATCGTTCCGGCCGGTTTTACCGGCGATGACTTACCTGTCGGTATTTCATTCTTCGGTCTCGCGTTCAGTGAAGAAAAACTGCTGTCGCTCGGATACAGCTTCGAGCAGGCGACGCACGCACGCCGTCGACCCGTGCACACGCCGGCGTTAAAGGGTGAATCGATCACGGTACCTTAGGACAAACTCTTAGAACAACGCCTAGCCTTCTCGCAGTACCGTAGCGGGGTTCGCGCGTGACGCGCTTCGTGCGGGCGGATAACAGGCGCATAAAGCCGCGATGATCACAATTCCCGACACGATTGCATAAACACGGGAATCGTGACTGGACACACCAAACAGGAGTCCTCCGAGCAACCTGCCCGTGGCCAGCGCTCCTGCGATACCTAACGCCAATCCAACGACGACGGGCTTGAGTCCCTGACGCAGAACCATGTGGCGTACCTGGACTCCATCCGCGCCCAACGCGATGCGAATCCCGATCTCATTGCGACGCTGAGACACCGAATACGCGACAACTCCGTAAACGCCGAGTGCCGCAAGCGCAATTGCGGTGGACGAAAATGCCACGACGAGGATTAACCGGAAGCGCTCACTTTCAACGGTTGCGGAGACGACTTGCTGCATCGTCCGGAATTCAGGAACCGGCAAGTCGGGATCTACCTGCCAGATCGCCCTGCGGATCGGCTGTGCGATGGCCCCCGGCGGAACGGATGCGCGCACCACCACAGACGCTGTTGTAGGCGTGCGCTCCCAATACGGGATGTACACCATCAATGTTTGATCGGCAGCCGTTTCCTGCAAGCTGGTGTTCTGTACATCACCGACGACGCCGATCACTTCCGAAAAGGGACCCGTACGGCTGTTGTAACGAAATCTTTTGCCGATCGGGTTTTCTCCCGGCCACACTCGCTCGGCCGTTCGCGCGGATACCAGCGCGATTTTGCGCGGACGATCCGATTCCTGAAAGACCTCGCCGCGTTGTAAAGGAATCGACATCGCTCGAAAGTAGTCGCGGTTGACGTAACGCGTATCGGTTACCGCAGAGTCTTTGATGGCTGGATCGGACCCTTCCGGAATGATAGGGTTCACCTCTCCGTGCCCGCTTAGAGGTAGTACATTGGTCAACCCGACAGTCTCCACACCCGGGACATTCTTCACGCGTTCCAGGACGGCGTCGAAGAATGCGATACGCGACATCGCTTGCTGATATTTGCCAGGTGGCAACGTGAGGTCTGCAGCGAGAGTACCAGCCTCGTTGAATCCCTTGTCGACTCGGAGGGCATTGGCAAAACTGCTCAGAAGCAAGCCGGCAGCGACAAGCAATGTCACACTGAGCGCGACTTCGGCCGCAACGAAAACCGTCCGGAGACGGCCGCCGGCGTGGCTTTCCGAGAGGCCCCGGCCTCCGCGCAAGCCGCCCTGCGGATCGGATCTGGCGCCGCGCCACGCCGGAATCCATCCGAAGACGATACTGGCGACGCCCGAGAGCAGCATCGTGAACATCAACACCCACGCATCAATCGATATCGATTCGACACGCGGCAAGTCGTGTGGCGCGTATGCCCGTAAGATCCGCAGGGCCGCCGCCACGACGATCAATCCAAGCGCGCCGCCGATCAGTGCGATGATCAGATTCTCGACGAGGAGCTGGCGGAGCAGGCGAGTTCGGTTCGCGCCGAGAGCCGTGCGAACCGCAAGTTCCCGTTGACGTGCCGATCCCCGCGCCAGCAAAAGGTTTGCCAGGTTTGCGCAAACGATCAGCAACAGAGCTCCCACAGAAGCCATCAGCAAAAGCAACGACTGGCGCGCATTTCCGACAATTTGATTCTGCATTGGAAGCACGAATACGCGGACCTCGGCTCGATCCTTTTCGTTCGGAATGGAATTGACGATGCCTGCGGTGATCGAATTCAGTTCGTCCGTAATCTGCTGCGCCGTTACCTGCGGCTTCGCTCGAACGATCGCGCTGTAATTGAAATTTCCGAGCGGACTGCGCAGATCCTCCGGACTAAAAGCAACCGGCGTCCACATATCCGTACGCTGATCGAAGCCCACGAGAGCGTTCAACTCATAGCCTTTCGGTGGGACGAAACTCGCCGGCAGCACTCCCACAATCGTGAAAGGGTTGCCGTTCAGACGAATGGTCTTACCCGCGATCGAAGCATCCGCCATGAACCTGCGGCGCCAGAAGGTGTCGCTGAGCATGACGACGCGATCGTTGCCGGGTTGATCTTCCTGCTCGGTGAACCATCGCCCAAGTTGCGGTTGAATACCCAGCACGTTAAAAAGATTCGCCGATACTCGGGCGGCGCTGACCCGTTCGGGAGCGCCTTCCCCTGTGAGATTGAATGTCATCGGCCGCAATGCCGACATTGCTTCGCACGACCTGCAGTCCCGGCGCCACGCCGTGAAATGATTGCCTGAGACCGGAAGCACGGGCGCAATTCGGCTCAGGCTTGGGATGTTTTCCTGAAGAACGAAGAGCCGCTCCGGACTGTCATAGGGCAGCGGGCGCAACAGCACGCCATTGACGACGCTGAAAATCGCGGTGTTGGCGCCGATGCCGACAGCAAGCGTCAGCACAGCAATCGCCGTGAACGTTTTGTTTCGGGCGAGAGTCCGTATCGCAAATCGAACATCCATCTTGACGACCTCCGGAGTGTCACGGAATACGGTCGGCCGCCTTCCCGTGTTCCACATTTGTTGTTAATGTTGAGTGGGATCGGCCCGATGAAACTGG
Source organism: uncultured Solibacteraceae bacterium (assembly GCA_964584785.1). Classification (GTDB taxonomy): domain Bacteria; phylum Acidobacteriota; class Terriglobia; order 20CM-2-55-15; family 20CM-2-55-15; genus JAHFTY01. The sequence goes on along the minus strand of CAZPBY010000012.1, from coordinate 69,698 downwards.
GCCTCGTTACCGTCATCGTGGTTTCACTTATGTTGATCGGTCAGACCAACACTTCTCGAAACGATCTGGCTTTGGTTGGAGGAACTGTATATGCCGGTCCTGACGAGCCTCCAATCCGAGACGCCGTGGTGCTCATCCGTGATGGAAAGATTGCGGCCGCCGGTGGCCGCCCGACCGTGCGGCTTGATCCGGCGGTACCGACGATCAACTGTTCAGGCCTCACCATAACTGCGGGTTTCTGGAATAGCCATGTGCACTTCACCGAAAGGAAATGGGCTAACGTCGCAGCCATACCAGCGCCGGAGCTGACGCGTCAGCTTCAGGAGATGTTGACGCGATACGGATTCACCGGCGCGTTTGATCTATCGTCGGCTTGGGACAACACGCGTCGACTTCGCGATCGCATCGAGTCGGGTGAAGTTGCGGGACCGCGAATTAAGTCGACCGGTGAAGCCCTGCTTCCACCGGACGGCCTTCCGCCGGACATTGTCGTTTCCATGATGGGTTGGATGAAGGTCGACGTGCCCGAAATTGCGAATGTGGCCCAGGCAGAGGCCGCCTCTTCGAAGCTTCTGGAGGCAGGCGTGGACGGAATCAAATTGTTCGCGTCGGCGCAGCGCGGCGCAACGATGGCTCAGTCCACCATCGAGGCGGCCGTTGCCAAAGCTCATCGATGGGGAAAGCCCGTCTTCGTTCATCCGAATACGGCCGCCGATGTGCTGACGGCCGTTCGGGGCGGCGTGGATGTCATCGCGCACACCACTCCATCGTCCGGTCCGTGGGATAAGGCGACGATCGCCGCCATGATGGAACGACACGTCGCCCTGATACCGACGCTCTGGATATGGAAATACTATGCACGTCACGATCGCGCATCGACGCAGGATCAAACTGCCGGTATCGCTGTAGGACAGCTACGCGAGTGGCTGGGCGCCGGCGGCACTGTTCTGTTTGGGAATGATCTTGGCGCCGTCGATTACGACCCCACCGCAGAGTACATGCTGATGTCCGAGGCCGGGATGAGCTTTCCGCAGATCCTCGCTTCCCTGACCACAACTCCGGCCGGCCGGTTCGGGCTGTCGAAACAAATTGGGAGAATCGCCGCAGATTTCGACGCCGACATCACCGTGTTCAACGGAGACCCATCTCAAGACCTCCGCTCCCTGGCCACCGTTCAGTACACACTGCGCCAGGGGAAAATCATCTACCGCGGCAACACTCCCTAACGCTTCGAGTACGGTGTCGAGTCGTTCTGTGGGGCGCACGCCTGGCATCACGAAGCCCGTCATTGCGCTTTGGGCTTCGTGATGGTCCGGCGATTCAAAACGCTCTAAATGCCGTGGGCGGGCCTGTGATCTGAAGCGTTACTTCATAACCGTTTCCACGCATCAGTATCGGTTTCCGGTAGAGCGGGCTTAATTCGGACCAGATCTTCGGAGTCAGTATCTTTTGTGTGCCGCTTCCCCAATTGCTGGTCCTGTCGAACACGGCAAACCGCGGGTCGCGGGTGTAGTGGCTGAGATCCCACATGTTCGCGATCAGGATCAACTGGCCCGCGTCTGACGGAACGGGAACGGACAAGGCGGCGGTCGACGGCGGATAATAAGTGGAGTTCTCCATCATCGGCGGCAGATTCAACGTGGTCTTCGCGTAGCCTGCATAGAATTCCAGCATCGGATACTCCGTGGCGTAGCGGACGATGCTTCCGCTGGAATCATGCAAGGCCAATCGCCGGATTTGCGTAATGCGAACCGTAATCTGCTGCGCGGCCAGCAGGATGCGGGTGGGGAAGTAGTCGTAATTGATGGTTTCAAATTTGGCATCGACTTCGTTCGGGAACGAGAGGACGCCCAATCGGCTGCAGTCGATCGGATGGAACGTTCCATCGGGATCGGTTTTGCCTAACAATTTGGAACTCGTCCCCGAGCCGAAATTCGAAAGCGCCGAGCGGACCCTGCTGTCGACATAGTTCGGAATCACGTCGTTCCACAGAATTCCAAACAGAGTATCTTCAACCACGCTGTGGTCCGCGTCCATGTATGCCCGCGACACAACTGTGGCAGCGGCCAGCTTGCCCGCTCCCTTTTGCCAGTCCTGGCAAGCAATGTAGACATCGATGGATTGGCTGACCGTTCGCGAGTAGGGATACTCGTGGCATCCTAACGAGCCGCATCCCCAGATTTGCGTCAGGCTGTAAACCACGAAGAACGGGGTCTGTGCGACGTTTTCATTGGGCCGGTCGGGATACAGAGTCTGGCTGAGTCGAGGCGAATACCTTTTCTCGGAGGCCGAGATCATGGCAGCGGACGTCGGCCGCGGGATAAAGACGCCGTTCTTGGTGCAACCCCAAACGCAATTGTCGTTGTCGTCGACTCCCTCGGTACTGAAACACGATGGAGCGCCGGATTTGACCGCGTTATAGCAGTGGTTGTTGTCCCGAATGGACCGGTCGATGCGGCCGTACACTTCAGGAGTTATAAACGTGTCCACCGTGAAAAACGTTGTTCCCGACGCGAGGGGAGGTCCCTGCGACGGTGTGGGTGGATAGTAGTTGTCATAGGTGTACTGCGCATTCGCCGTGACACCTCCGCCGGTCAGGAAGCCGGCAATTGCGAAAACCGAAGCGATCGCGAACATATGGCAGATTTTCATTTCTGCTCACCTCCTCGTGAATTTTTCAACCGGCTTCCGCTAACGCAGTTGATCGGCCATTGCGCACTAAGGCGCAGATGCGTGTTTTTACGTGAGAATGTTGAGAATCAGGAAGACGCATTAAGCCTGACGAATCGGGAGGAAACCATCCGGATGATGACCGACACTATCATTCGGATGGCACTTTGAAGCGGAAACAACTCTATGGCGGAGTTGCGTTGCCAGTGTCTGGCGAGGCCGTTGCTCTAGTTGCCCGGGAACCAGTTCTTAAGGGCCAGGGAGAGAGGGTCACCTGAAGAACTCGTGAACGTCAGAGAAAACGTCGTGGAGACCGAGTCGGCCACGAGAAACTCCGTGGTGAACGCGGACCCGGTCGCGATCTGAGGGAAATATCCGGTTGCGGCGACGCTTTGGTTCGCGTCCATGATCGGGACGGTGGACATCACAAAGCCGCCGTTTTCAATTGTGGTTCCTCGGATGGAAACCGCATACACAGGTCCGTCCGATTCGAGCGTGACGGTGCCGTGGAACGATGACGCAAAGCCGGGGATCATCTCATCGAGAAACGCTGAAATTCGGCCGGAAGGATCGAGAGAGACGGATCCTGCCGTTGCAATCGTGCCGTCGCTGTTGCGCGCAGTGAGCTGAATGTTCACGGGGGTTGCGGATGGATTGAGGATCGCCAGTCCGGTGCGAAGATTCGTATCCATCGACCCAAACATCAGGCCCCGCGTCAGCAGATGCTGAGCGGGAACTCCAGTCTCCGAAATCAGGCCGGCCGCGGAACTGAATCGTATGATCGCAACCGCGTCCGGCGTGGCGCCGGAGTCCGTCCTTAATGTAGCGCTTCCTGAAATCACGTCCGGACCTGTGCCTGGTGTCTGGTATTTCCAGACACTGCCGGGCGCAATCGAGAAAGAGACTTCGTTTCCGGGTGAGAATCGAATGGCGCCCATGCTTGGCGCCGAATCCGAGTTGACCAGAATGATTTCCGTTTTGTAAGTGCCGCCATCCGCGATTATCGGAAATGCCACGGTATCGGTCGACGGAGGGGCGGACGTCATCGGAATTGTCGTCATGATGAAATCACCGCTCGCACTGATGGAACCGCGCAAAGCAACGACAGCGACATTGACGTCTGAATCAATCGTCAGGACTCCGAGGAACGGTTCGGAGACTCCCAACAACTCTTCCACAAACGCGGCCCGATGATTTTTGGCGGCAAGCTGTATGTTCGCCTGCCTGCCGTCGTTCAAGCGAAGCGTTAAGTTCGCGGGCACCCCATTCGGATTTGCGATGGCGACGCCCGTGGAGAGTGCTGCCGCCTTCTCGGCGTACATCACCCAGTGCGATGCGGCGGGCATTGCGGGGACGGCTGCTTCGGCGATTAGCTTAGGTCCGGAAAACGATCGAAGAACCGCAACGCCGAATCCTTGTTCGAGCGTTCCGTATCCAACCTGCGTGCTGCCCGACGCGACGCTTTCCAGATCGGTGCTGCCGTTCGCTGGAATGCTGACCTGCATCCGTGTCGTCAGCGGATAGAGCAGGGAGGTCGTCATCGTTGCCCGCCCGTCTACTGCGCTCACGAAAAACTGTTCCCACTGCCGGCGGACATTTTCGATATGAGTAATCGATTTCCCGTTCGCTTCCTGTCCCTGCCTGGTGATAAGGATGAACGCGACCGAGAAGTCCTTCTGTGAATTGGCCGCGGACGGCACTCGCGCGCCCGCAATCGAAATGACGTTGTTGATGGTGAGATCGCGGCGCGTTCCGGAGAACTCCACGCCAACCGCGGGAGCGCATGATGCAACGAATGTCGTGCAGGTGAAACCGGGAGGAGCGGAAAGCATTCGCGGATTCGCGACGACGAACCACGGTGGGACCTCGGTTGTATCGCGCAGACCCATGATGTACTGGTCCAGCGGGCTGTATCGGAAAGTGGCTCCGATGGTCCTGAACGTGTTGTTTCCCAGATCCTGAATCTGATTCCCCTCCATCACGGATCCCTCCGTGTTCATGAAGAAACTCCAATGAGCCATGTCTCTTCCGAGCATCGACGATGGAGACGTGTCGATATACGCCAGCCAGCGGTGTCCGAACTCCTGACCGAGAATGTCCAGGGTGTTGTTTGTTCCGAGAAAAATCTCCTGCGGATCCGTGACGTAGTTGCTTATTGCGCCCGCATTGACCAGCGACGACAGGCGGCCGGCGGAACCGTAATCGGAGCCGTAATCGAAGGAGCCGTATCCGGGCATGATCCCCTGGATATCGTTTCTGACCGGAATCTCATAAGCGAAGGCGTTACCGAGGTCGAGAGTGAAATCCGAAAAAATAAACAGCGCATCGTAAGCATCGCGGTGGGTCTGCAGGAACGACGCGCTGATCGACGTTAGATCCAGTTCTTCGACATTGGAAAACACTTCAGCAACGATTCCCGTAATGGTTGTCGAGGACGTTTGCTGCGAAAAATCCATCGTCTGCAGGGGCGAAGACTTGCCCGGCGAAAGTGCGACAACTCCGCCGGTGATGTTGACGCTGAGGTAATTGAATTGAATGACGCCGCTGGCATTCAGGATGACCTGAAACGTGCTGGTTTGCCGGCGGCCGTACTCGCTGATCGAATTCCAGTCGACACGAACTCTGTCTGCGAACTTCGTGATCGATACAAAACCCGTCCGGCTCGGAAGTAAATCGTCCAGCAGCGGAGCGATCCGCGGCGGCCCGTCGACGACACGATGGAGGTCCCGTTCGGTGTGAGCCGTATCAGATATGCCAAACGTCAGATTGCCATCGGTGTTCACGTAAACCGAGTTGTAGTTCACTCCATAAAATGTGAATGGAAAGGGCAAGTTCAGCTGATACGTGTCGTCGTCATCAAGATTCAAGTTGATGACGGATCCTGCAACGCTCTCGTAGCCTGTTGGGCCGCTGATCACTTGATATCCGCTTGTTCGTGGCGTAAAGGTCACGGAACGATTCGACAAATCGAACCGGTTCAGCGGAACAATCAACGTTCCATCATCCTGCATGACCGACACGTTGCCTTGATCTTTCAGCGCTCTCGGTTGCAAGCCCGTCAGGGCGCCGCCGAGTCTTTGCAGGTTTAGTTGATGAAGCGCGAGTGCGGAAGCCGTTCGATCAAGACCGTTACCGCGGCCGGTCGAAGAGGTGGACTCAGCGTAAACATATGAAAAGGAAAATAAAAATACGGATAAGACGAGCAGCAAACGATAGAACTTCATATCCCGCGATTTGACGATGGATGACAGATTTTGTGCAACCCTCCAGCGTCCATTTACAAGATTTAACGGCCGGTGAACCTGCGCTACCGGAACGTCAAATTAGCGCAGGTTCAATGCCGTTACATGCTGGCTGTTTTCAAAGCGGCCAACACGCGTTCGTCCCTGAACGGTACGCGTCGCAGCCGAACTCCGGTCGCGTCGTGAATCGCATTGCCGACCGCGGCAATCATGGCCTTGCATGATGCTTCGCCGGCGCCGTAGTGCGGGAGATCCGGACGCTTCGGACTGGGATCGCCGTTCACGATCACGACATCGATCTTTGCGGGCGTGTCGGCATGCGTCAGGGTTGGGTGTGTCCTCCAGTCCACACTCGTCACCTTCTCGCTATCGAACCGCACTTCCTCGTGCAGGGTGCGGCTCAGCGAGTGAAGAAGCCCGCACTCCACGCTGCGTTTCAACGCTTCGGGATTGATCACGAGTCCGCAGTCGTGCGCGCATACCAGCCGTTTCACCCAAACGTGGCCTGTTCGGCGATTCACCTCGACTTCGGCGATCACCGCCAAAACCGTTTGGCCCCGGAATGTATAAGACACACCGCGACCCGTCAGGACATTTCCCGCTCCGGCCGTTTTCGGCGACGGACGCGTGTCCCATCCGTACGTTTGAGCCGCAGCTTTTAAAACCGCAATCGAGCGGGCGCGCTTGAAGCCGCTGTCGTCGGTGGTACTCGCGTTGATCAGCTTGAGGCGGAACTCGAGTGGGTCCGCTTTTGCCGCGACCGCCAGTTCGTCGATAAACGATTCGGCGGCGAACGTGACCTGCGGGCCATTCGGATCGCGGAGGTTCCCGGTGCGGACGGGCGTTTCCCAAATGAGAGGCAGCCCAACCACACTCGTCGCCATCCGCCGGTGCGGGATCACATACATATCCGACGGCGTGGCCGAGCTGCCGCCGGCCGGCGTCGAGCGCCTTCTGCCCATGAGCTGAGCGATCAACACGGTGTCCGGTTCGTTGTATCCAAGATGGTTGTAGTCCGCGGCTCGCGCGTCGTAGTCCAGCGCCACAAGATTGCCTTGCGCGTCCAATGCGCCGCGCATCTTGAATGCGAACGCCGGACCTTTCGTATCCCACGCCGTTTCTTCCTGCCGCATCCATTGGACGCGTACCGGACGGCCCAGTTCTTTCGCGAGAAACGCGGCTTCGAAACCGGCGTCATCCGCGGCAGTTCGGCCGAAGGCCTGCGGTCCGTCCATCCATACGACACGCACTTTGTCGCGCGGCATCTGAAGAAACTCCGCGACGCCGGTGCGCAGTCCGTACGACTTCATATCATTTGAATAGATCGTCATCTGGCCGTTGGACGGATCGGCCATTGCATGAGCCGGACCGATGGAAGTGTGCCCCTGGAACGGAAAATCGTACTCGGCTTCGATAACCTTCGCCGCAGAAGCGAACGCCGCGTCGGGATCACCCGTCACGGCGGGCCGGCCGCTCGATGTGGGCGTGGCGCTGCGAATGAATTTGAACAGGTCTTCGGATGGCGGGAAGGGCGCCGTCGCCGGTTTTTCCCAATTGCACTTGAGTTGTCTGGCGGCGTTGATCGCCTGTTCCTCGCGTTCACAAACAACGGCGACGTAGTTGCCCCTGCTGACGACTTTGATGAATCCCGGCAGGCTCCGCACGGACGATTCGTCCACGCTGACCAGCTTCGCGGCAGCGACCGGAGGCTTGACGTTGCGCGCGTGCACCATGCCCGGGACCTTGACGTCCACGGCCCACGTTAACGACGCGTCAACCTTCGGCGGAATGTCATAACGTTGCGGCGACTGCCCGACCATCCGGAGTTCCTGAACCGGTTTCACTTTTGCGACACCCGTCGTGTTGTCGACATTGTTGCCGGTCAGTGTGACGTTGAATCTCTTCCCGCCAATCAGTTCGCCGTACGTCACTTTTTTCGACGCGTCGGATTTCACAGTGACCAGGCCATCTCGAACACTGAGTTGATCGACAGGAACTTCGAATCGCTTCGACGCCATTTCCAGAAGAACACGTCGTGCTTCGGCGGCGACTCGCCGCATCGGCCAGCCGTCCACTTGAATGGCATCCGATCCGCCCGAGCCGCCCTGATCGACGGTGATATCGGTGGTTCCCATCACGCAGGCCGTTTTATCGAATGCGATATCGAGTTCGTCCGACATCATCTGACGGAACGCCGTTCCCGTCCCCTGGCCGAGATCCGTCTTGCCGACATAGAACGTGGCCGTGTTGTCCTGATGAATCACGATCCACGAATCCAGCTGTTTGTAGTCCGGATCCGGATAGGGACCGCTCCCTCCCTGAGCCGGCGTCGTCTGTGTGCTCGCACTAACAAGCGCCGGAGCGCTGAGGCTCACCACAAGCAGTCCGGAAGTCTTGAGGAAGGTTCGTCTGGAAGTTGTGAGGTCCAGGTTGTCGAGCGCGGTTTCGATCTGCCTCGGAAGATTCGTGAAGGGTGTCATAACGCGACCCCCTTGTTCGAACCCGATGCGATTGTTTTCGCGGCTAGCTTGATGGCTGCCTGAACTCTGTAGTACGTCATGCACCGGCAGAGCGTACCCGCCATTCCATCGCGGATCTCAGCGTCGGTGGGATTGGAGTTGCGATCCAGCAGTGCCTTGGCGGTCATGATCTGCCCGTTCTGACAGAAGCCGCATTGCGGCACTTGCTCCTCGATCCACGCCTGTTGCAAAGGATGCAGCTTGCCGTCCTTCGCGATGCCTTCGAGCGTGGTGATCTCACTCTTCACGGTCGAAGTCGGCGTGATGCAGGATCGCGTCGCCGTCCCGTTGATGATGACGGTGCATGCGCCGCACTGGCCAAGCCCGCAACCAAAGCGAGGGCCGCGCAGACCGAGGTCGTTCCGCAGCACGTATAGCAGAGGCGTCGACGGTTCGACGTCCACGGTGTGGGATTTCCCGTTCACCTTTAACGTGATGTTGCTCATCTATCGATTCTCCTTATGCATGGAGTGGATTAAGGATATTCGGGGGATTTAAGGCCTGGCAAGGACAAACATGGCGCAGCGGCGGGCTTCGTGCTGCCAGATTGCATGCGATGTTTTGATAAAATGCGCTCTTTTCTCGGAGGCAAACGCATGATCAAGAACATGAACGATGCGCGACGACGTTTTCTGGCACAGTTCGCTGGGACGGGACTCAGCTCGACCTTATTACCGGGTGTGCTTTGGATGCAGATTCAGCAGAGCGGCGAACCGCGCATCAGCGCGGACATGTTGAAAACCGCCCTGGCCGTATCAGGACTGGAATTCAACGACGCGGAACGAAACGCGATGGTGCAAACCGTCAATCGCAGCCTGTCGCAATACGAAGACCTTCACAAGTTCCCGATCCCGAACGACGTTTCGCCGCCGTTTCACTTCAGCGCTCTCGTGCCGGGAATGAAGATCAACCGGCGCCGCGAACCGATGCGCATGAGCGTTGTCTCCAACATCAGGAAGCCGTCGAATCTGGAAGACGCCGCGTTTTGGCCGGTGCGGCACCTCGCGGAACTGATTCGGACGAAACAGGTGACATCGACCGAGTTGACCACGATGTACCTGACGCGTTTGAAACGCTACAACACCAAGCTGAGCAACGTTGTGACCTTCTGTGACGATCTCGCGATGAAACAGGCGAAACAGGCGGATGCCGAAATCGCTGCCGGAAAAATCCGCGGCCCGCTTCATGGCATTCCATGGGGCGCGAAAGACATCATCGCTGCCAAGGGCTATCCGACAACCTGGGGATCACCGGTCTGGAAGGACCAGATGATCGACCAGGATGCCAGCGTTATCGAGATGCTGCGCGAGGCAGGCGCAGTGCTCATCGCTAAACTTGTGTCGGGAGAACTGGCTGCCGGCGATCGATGGTTCGGAGGTCAGACAAAGAATCCATGGGATCCAACGCAGGGTTCGGGCGGATCGTCGGCGGGTCCGGCTTCCGCCACGGCGTCAGGCTGCGTCGGGTTCGCCATCGGAACGGAAACGGCCGGTTCGATCATCGGTCCTTCCACGCGCTGCGGTGTCACAGGACTGCGGCCCACCTTGGGACGGGTCAGCAGGAACGGAGTCATGGTTCTTTCGTGGACGCAGGACCGTCTTGGGCCGATGTGCCGGTACGCCGAGGACTGCGCGCTGGTCCTGAATGCCATCTGCCGGCCCGACGATCGCGACCTTACCGTGCAGGACATTCCGTTCAACTGGAACGGGCAGCAGGATGTGAAGAAGATCCGATTCGGTTATTTGAAGGATGCTTTCGATCAGGTGACCAATCCGGTTTCCAAAGAGAGCGATCAGAAGACACTCGATCATCTGAAAGCGCTTGGACTCACCCTGATACCGGTCCAGGTGCCCGAGTTTTCATTGAACGTCACTTCCTATCCGATTGAAGAGGCCACGTTCTTCGATGTCCCGCTGCGTGACGGCCGCACGAAGAAACTGCTCCTGCAATCGCTCGATCAGGAGTTGCGCGAGGCTCGCGTGGTTCCCGCCGTCGAGTATCTGCAGTCGCAGCGGGCTCGAATGGTCATGATGATGATGCTCGCGGAGGCCACAAAAGACGTCGACGTCTGGATCGCTCCAGGCAATGCGGGCAATGTCGGTGCACCCGGTGGCGGCGGCGCAACCGGAGGTCGTGGAGCGGCGGGCGCGCGGGGCGGCGGTGGAGCCGCGGGCGGCGCTCCCAATGTGAACGTCGCCGGACGTCATTCGACGATGGCGCAACTTGCATGCTATCCCGCAATCGCTGTCCCGAACGGGTTCAGCCAGGGCGGTCTGCCAACCAGCATCACGTTTTTCGCGCGGCCGTTTGGAGAAGCCGAGCTGTTGGCCGTCGTCAAGGCCTACCAGGACGCGACCGGGTATCATCTGAAACACCCGAATTTGGATTAATGAAAATAGTATTTCTTTGATGACCGGGTGACAGAATTATCGCACAGAAATTTAAGGAGGTAAGAATGCCACAAGCAACAGGTGCGTTTGATTTCAGGTCAGCCATTGAGAGTGCGATCGCCGTCTTTGAGAAAGCAGCCAACGCCAAGGATGCGGTCACGATTGCCAATTTCTACACCGAAGACGCGTCGCTGCTGCCTCCCGGGTCGCCGATCGTCAAAGGCCGGCAAAACATTCAGCAGTTCTGGAAAGCCTTTTTCGATGCAGGCGCATCCGACGGCAAGCTGACGGTAGTCGACGTCAAACCGTTCGGCGATTTGGCGTACGAGATCGGAACGTTCGAAGCGAATCTGCCTACGACGCCCGGCAAAACCGCGCGGGCACAGGGAAAGTATGTCGTCATCTGGAAGCGGCAGACGGACGGCAACATCAAGATGGTTGTGGATATCTTCAACACGAATACGTAACAGACAGGGAATTTCGAAATTGGACGAAGCGAATTGCCAAATCCGAAAACACAAATGTCAAATTGGACGCCTCGACCTGTGACGGGCCGTCAGGTCCAGTTTGAGATTTGTGTTTTCGGATTTTTTCGGATTAGCAATGCAGGACTCGTCCAATTTCGAAATTCCCTAATTCCATCGAATCAAACTCACAACGTTCGAATAGTCATCCGTCCACGCCCGGAGGTCCGCGCTGCGCGTCAGTTCGTTCCACTGGTCTTTATGTGCGATCGCATCCAGGTCAGCGGGGTTCCGGACGGCCACAATGTAATCGTCATCGGCGCGACGGAATGCGCGCAGACCTTCATCGATCGAAACTGCTGCGGCCAGCTTGCCGACGTCCAGATAGCGGTTTGAAACGTGAAACAGCAGCGCGCCACCGTCGCGCAATTTGCTACGGAAAGAGCGCACGGCCTCACGCGAAATGAGATGTGCGGGAATCGAGTCCGAATTGAAAGCGTCCAGAACGATCAGGTCGTAATCGGCTTCGGACCTGGCTTCGAGCGACAGCCTTCCATCGCCGACAACGACGTCACAGTTGGTGCCGCAGCGTTCGAGAAACGTGAAGTAATTGCGAGCGATGTCCACCATTTGAGGATCGATGTCGATAAAAGTAATGTGCCGCTCTGCCGTCGCATACGCGGCGATCGTCCCGGTTCCCAAACCCACGACGGCGACACGCAAATTCCGCCGGCCGTCGAAGGTGTGCATCACATCGCTGAAGGCTCCGCCGCGGTAGTAATAAAAGAGCGGTTCTCCGCGAAGAGCTGGATCAAGGCTCTCTAATCCGTGAAGAGTGTCGCCGTGAAGAAGCTTGCGTGCGTTGTCGCCGGCGTCGAACAGGACTTTCTTCACGCCGAAAAAATTGCGGTCGATATGAACGATCGCCGTAGTTTCGTACTGTCTCGGTAATTCGATCGCAAGAGCCATGACGAAAGCCGCGAAGCCTGCGGCAAACACCATGCGTCTCTTCCTGAATCGAATCAGAGTCAGCAGCAAGGCCAGACCGGTAGTGGCGACGATGACGTCGTCGGGACTGATCTCCTTCCAGTGCCACGACAACGTGAACGACGCCGCGTCCACTTTCAACCAGTTCAGCATTCGAATGGCGCCGTCCACCAGCAGCGCGTACGCCGCGATCCAAACGGCGTCCGCTGGCCGCGATCGCTGCTGCCCGGGAGGCATTCTAAAAAACATGAGCACAGCAACCAGCAGCGGATACTCCAGAACGGTCCTGAAGATTGCCGGTGCCACGATGGACGTGAAGATCCCGCCGAGCACGCCTCCCAAGGCGAGAAGAAAATAAAACTCTGTAAGGTATTGCGTCGGCGGTCGGCTGTCGGCCAGTGACGAGTGACAAAGCAGAGCACCAAAGAAAAGGATCAGCAGATGACAAGCCATCAAGGTCCAAATCGATGCGGTATGTATTGGAACACCGGACGCGGCCAGAGGAAAAAACACGAGCAGGACGATGGTGGCAATCGTTGACACCGTTACCGTACGCTGCCGAAGCCGGCGCGCGAACGCCATAATGTAGGTGAGTAGATAAACCGCCAGCGGAATGACCCACAGCAACGGCGCCGGCGCGATGTTCAACGTAAGGTGATTGGTGACCGCGAGCATCAACGCGGACGGCACAAACGAAGCGGCAAGCCAGAAAATTCGTGTGCGCCACGACGGCGAGCGTCCGGCCTGCGACGGAACTGCGTCATTCGTCGCGACGGAAGCGTTTCGCCAGACGAAAACCGCCAGGACGATCATGAACGCGAGCAACAGTCCGTAGCCGTAAAACCAATAACGGCTTTGCACGCTGACGCCGAAGCGTGGCTCGAACACGACAGGGTAAGCGATCAAAGCCCCCAGACTGCCGGCGTTGCTGACCGCATACAGAAAGTACGGATCGCGTCCGGTTACCGCCGCCGTTCCCGACAGCCAGTTCTGCAGCAACGGCGCCGTGGCCGAAATGACCGCGAACGGAATTCCGGCAGACAGCAGCAGATGTCCGAAGAGCCAGCGCACCGGAGCGTCCGGAGAATTTCCGGAGAGTGCGGACAATCGAACGGGAAGAAATAAGAGGGCCGCGATCATCAGAGCGGAGTGAACGAGAATCTGACGCCGAACGGCTAGCCGCCGGAGCGCGTGCGTGTAGACGTATCCGGCGAGCAGCATGGTTTGAAAAAACAACACGCATGCGGTCCAGACCGAAGCGGCGCCCCCAAGGATTGGAAGAACCATCTTGCCGATCATCGGCTCGCAGCAGAAGAGAAGGAAGGCGCTCACGAAGATGGTCAGTCCAATTAACGGCAGCATCTCAGCCCTTGAATGTGAGGCGGTGGCACAAAAGCCCGTCGCTGCGCTCCGGGTTCTGCGGTTTGGCGTAATGTGCAGAACCCGGAGCGCAGCGACGGGCTTCGTGCCGACCCGTTATCTTGGCAAGCGGTACTCGGGATCGGCGGTGGCCCATACTCTCCGAAACTCGGACGCTGCCGCTTCAGCCTCGGCGTTCTTTCCCAGTCCGGCCAAAGCCTGCGACAACCCGAGCAGGGCGCGACCGCTGCCGGGTTCGCGTTCCAGCAGTTGGCGAAACGCCGCTTCGGCTCGAGCGAAGTCTTTCAGCCGGAGCGCGACTGCTCCAACGTCCTCCAACACCGGACGCGGATATGGAGGCGGTTCGGTATACAGCATGTCCCTTTCTTCGATGGCCGCTTCTTGCAGGTCCGTTAAATTGTTTTCGACCAGCGCCACGAGTTCCATGCGAGCGACATAAAACTGGCGCGGAACCGGATTCGCGATCTGTTTGAATGCCTCGAATGCGGCGTCGAACCGGCTGAGCGAAGCTCGCGCCGCATCCGTATTGCGTTTCGCGGCGTTTGCAAGGCCCTGCGCCCAGTGATACCAGATCCGTTCACGCGGTTTTTCGTAAAGGGGCAGAGTCTTGCCGTCGAGGATGTCGTCCCACTTTTCGAAGCGGACGAGAGTCCGCATCAAACCGAACCAACCGATTCTGTAGAAACTCGCCGCGTCGAGCGCATCCTGCTGCTCCGATGTTTCGGCAACCGACATCAGCTTTCGGCTTTCGTCCGTCGCGGCGCGGAACCGGCCCAGAGCGTCGAGTGTGTAGATCAGGAACTGCTGGTTGTGAAAGTAATGATCGGGCGGAAAGCTTGGATCCGCGTCCATGTAGCTGCGTTCTTTCGCGCCGGCCGTCTCGAATGACCGAACGGCGTCTTCAAACCGGCCGGACTGTACAAGAACATGACCGGGCATATGGAGAGCGTGAGGAATGCCGGTGACAAGCGATGGATACTTCTCGGCCGCGGGCCAGGCGTCTTGTGCGTGACCGCTGTCTTCCAGCGCGTGAATCAGAAAATGAAGCGCGCCGACGTGGTCGGGATGCTGCGACAGCACTTCATTCAATAACCGGATCGCCTCTTCCGTGCCCTTCCGGGGAGCGCGTGTCGCGGAATCGTATCCCGCCGAGAGGGCAAGACCGAGAATTGCTCTCGCGTCAGGATCGGCCGGAAATGTGTTGACCACTTTGCGCATCGCTTCGACGTAATCATCGTCAGGCCGGCGTGCCCGAGGATTGTGCCGTGCCGCGATCGCATCAATATAGAGACGTTCTCGATCCGTGAGCTTTGGCTTCAACGATCGCGCTTTCGTGATGGCATCGCGCGCTCGCGCGTAACCGGAACCGGCGGACGGAAGCACCGGTACGGCGGCATTGGGGTTCAGGAATGTCTGATAAGCCGGCCGGAAATCGCCGGCCGCCGACATCGCGATGCCCCAATAAGCCATGCCGGCATCTGGATCGAGCGACGCGGCCTGCATGAACGATCGTTCGGCTTCAAGAAACCAAAACGCGTACAGCTGCGAGACGCCCTGATTGAAGAATGCCTGCGCTTCAGGCGATTGGGTGGTGATGGGGAAATCCGACTTTCCCATCCCGCCCATCAGTGTTGCCGGCAGTGTGGGTGTTGCGATGGAAGCGACGGCGCAATGATCCGGTTGCTGCGCCGGAAACTGGGCAGTCAGGACGATGGTGAGAACCCACAAAACCGTTGATAACACGTAGAGGATAGTACATCAAAACCTTGAACGCGATCGGAGAGGGGAGTAGACTCCCGCCAGAAACTCTAAGAGCGGAAACTTTGTACCTCACCCCGTGTAAGTGAACCTACGCCGAAGTGGCGGAGCTTTGCCGAAACCAGACGGCACAGCTTCAACGAGGAGGAAATTGACATGAAGTTTTTAGCGGGAAGGTCAGCATTCGTTTTCTTGGTGGCCGTGCTGCTCCTGTTCAGCGCGGGCACCGCTTTTGCTCAATTCCAGGGCAGTATACGCGGTGCTGTGCACGATTCCGGAGGCGCGGTCGTGCCGGGCGTCGACATCACGCTGACTAACGAAGCGACAAACGCCGAGCGTACAACCATCTCCAACGAAATCGGACAGTATTCGTTCACGTTCGTTGCGCCCGGCACGTATCGGTTAAAAGCCAGCCTGGCGGGTTTCAAATCCTTCGAGCGGTCCGGCTTCAGTATTGGTACGCAACAGGCCACAACGCTCGATGTGACGCTCGATGTCGGCGCCGTGAGTGAGGCAGTTCAGGTGACGGCGGACTCGCCGCTCGTGGAAACGGCAACGGCCAGCACGGGTGTCAACCTGACGGCGACCGTTCTGCACGAACTTCCGAACACAGGACGCAACGCGTTCATGTCGGCGCTCCTGACTCCAAACGTCATCCACACCGGAAATCCGTTTTATGTGCGGCAGCAGGATCAGACCAATTCATCGCTCCTCTCATTGGGCGGCGGTCCGCTGCGTGGCAATAACTATTTGCTTGACGGTGTGCCGATCACGGACCTGAGAAATCGCGCGATCTTCCTTCCAAATATCGATGCGATCGGCGAAGTCAAGGTTCAGGTCAACACCTATGACGCGGAGATGGGGCGAACCGGCGGCGGCGTGTTCAACACGACGTTGAAGTCTGGCGGAAATCAGTGGCACGGCCATGGCATGATCCAGCAGCGCCCCGACAAATGGTCTGCCAACGACTTCTTCTCGAACCGGGGCGGCATACCCCGGCCCAACTTCTATTATTGGTTGTGGGGCGGTTCGTTCGGAGGACCGATCAAAAAGGACAAAACGTTCTTCTGGGCTTCCGAAGAGGGCTATCACACGGGAACGGTCTGGACCCAAACCCTCACCGTACCGACCGCAGCGATGAAGACCGGCGATTTCTCGCAAGCGGGCGTGACGATCTTCGACCCGCTCACGACGCGGCCGGATCCCGCCAATCCCGGCCATTTCCTTCGCGATGCATTTCCCAACAACAAAATTCCCGATAATCGCATCAATCCGGTGGGCAGGGCGTTGCTGGCGTATATGCCGGACCCGAAGAATTCCGGGCTGGCGGACAATTATCCGGCCAATGATGTGTTGGCGGACAACACGTGGCAGGAAACCGTCAAGATCGACCACACTATCAATAGCAAGAACAGCCTGAATGGCTCCTACGCGCACTATCGAAGCCGCGAACCGTTTGCGGTGTACCTGCGCGGAACGCCGGGCGAGATCGCGGATGGCGGCAATTCCAAGCTTTTCCGCGACGTCCACATGCCGACGTTCAACTATACGATGACTCCAAATCCCACAAGCGTTCTGAATCTGCGGTTTGGTTATTTCTGGTGGAACGATACCTGCGTGCCGGCCGCTACAGGCACCGATCTGGCGAAACTGGGTTTTGATCCCGCCTTTGCGAACGCCGCGAGGAAGAATTTCCCTGAACTGGAGTTCGCGGACGGCTACTTCGGAAACGGCCAGAATGGTTTCTACCTTGGTGGACAAGGTGACGTCGACATCAAATGGAGATCCAAGAGCTTTCTGGGCAACTATTCCAAATTTGTCGGGGCGCATAGCCTGAAGTTTGGCGGGGCATGGCGCGACAACGGCGTCGACTTCACGGATTACTCGGATGCCGAAGGTCACTTTGCTTTCTCGAGAATCTACACACAGCGCGACCCCGCTGGTGCGGCGGCCGGTACAGGCCACACCATCGCCAGCATGCTTCTTGGCTTCCCCGATACGGGCAATGTGCTGGTGAGTACGCCACTACGATACTTCACTCGGTATTGGGCCGGATACTTTCAGGACGATTACCGGCCAACAGCCAAGCTGACTCTGAACATGGGTCTGCGCTACGAATATGAAACGGATTTGATGGAACGCGACAACAAAACAACCGTCGGATTCGATCGCACTTCAGCCAATCCACTGGCGCAGCAGATCACGGACGCTTCGCTGCGTTCGAAAATCGTCGGCGGTTTGATCTACGCGAGCGACAGTAATAAACACATTGGCGATCCGCAAAAGACGAAGTTCATGCCGCGCGTAGGGTTCGCCTACACCATGACTCCGAAGACAGTTCTCCGTGGCGGTTATGGCATCTTCTACGCGCCGATTCCGATGTTCTATCCCGGAGCGGTGGCTTTCGGTGCAACAGGTTTCGCCGCCACCACGACTTACTTCGCGAGCGCGGATGGCGCCACACCAGCCAATACCCGAGGTATTGCCAATCCATTTCCGAGCGGATTTAACCAGCCAACGCAGAACAAGCTCGGTTTGCTGACCGGCGTCGGCGGGAACGTTAATTTCTTCGATCAGAATATGAAGCACGGGCGAGTGCAACAGTACTCGTTGGATATCCAGCGAGAACTTCCCGGAGCGATCAATTTAACCCTCGGTTACATCGGGAGCTCGTCCAAGTACCTGTCGCTCAATGGCACGTCCTCGACTGCGCGATACAACATCAATGCCTTGCCCGCCTCTCTGCAAAGCCAGGGCGCGGCTCTGACGGCACAGGTGAACAATCCTTTCTTCGGCATAGCTCAAGCCAACGAGTTGAGCCTTTCGAGAACCGTTGCTGCAGCGCAGTTGCTGCGTCCGTTCCCCGAGTTTCAAAACGTGGGCATCATCCGGGACAGCGATGGACGCGCCCGTTACAACGCGTTCATTGCCAAAGTAGAACGCCGGCTGGATAAGAATCTCGGTATGCAGGTGAACTACACGTTTGCGAAGAACCTGGATAACACCTACGGTGAATCAAACTCATTTATCAACCGGACGGCTTTACCGCTCGACCAGTACAACCTGGATCGGGAATACAGCTATGCGATTGTGGACATCAAGCAAAAGTTCAATATCGCCCCGATGTGGGACCTGCCGCTGGGGAAGGGACATCAATGGGCCACCTCGGGAGCGGCCGATAAGATTCTCGGCGGCTGGAACATCACGCCGGCAATCCAGCTCCAGAGCGGCTTCCCGATCAGTGTCTGGCAAACTCCGAACAACGCCTTCGGGAGTTTCACCTACGGTGGACAGCAGCGGCCGAACATCGTACCCGGCGTCGACCCATGCACGGAGGGCAGACCTGGAGATAAGCTGAGCAACGCGGTGCAAGGTTGGCTCAACCCGGCAGCGTTTTCGATCGCGCCGGCGTTCACGTTCGGCAATGCTCCGCGGCGTCTCGGAAATTGCCGCGGTCCGCAGTATCACAACATGGATCTGGCGATTCGAAAGGCCATTCCAGTGACGGAGAACCATCGAGTCGTGTTCCGCTTGGAAGTATTGAACGCGACGAATACTCCTCGATTCAGCGCACCGAACTCGGTGTTCCAGGGCGTCGACAGCCTTGGCCATCCCGTCGGTTCCTTCGGGCGTGTTACGAGCACCACAGGTTTCGCGCGGATTATTCAGTATATGTTCCGCTACGAATTCTGATTTGCAGGAGGAATTTTGAAATTGGACCAGTCCTGCATTTCTAA
>CAZPBY010000012.1:0-50451 GCA_964584785.1 uncultured Solibacteraceae bacterium | reverse complement strand
ACGAATTCTGATTTGCAGGAGGAATTTTGAAATTGGACCAGTCCTGCATTTCTAAGCCGAAATCCGAAAGCCGAAATTGGACACGGGCGACGCGTCCAATTCAAGTTTTCGGCTTTCGGCTTAGAAATGCAGGACTGGTCCGATTTCTAAATTCTGTGGCCGGTTTTTGAGAATTCGATGGGCCGCGGTGCTCCTTCCTGGATTCTTCATCTATCTCGCACCTCTCCCTTTGCTAAACGCCGCACAGCGGCATCTCCTCGCGATCTTCGTGGCAACGATTGTGGCCCTGGTGGCGAGGCCCATCGAGATGGGCGTTAGCGTCGTCCTGGCGATGACGATACTGGTCCTGACCAACACGCTGCCCGCGACGCGCGTCCTGTCCGGATTTGGGAATCCCACGGTCTGGCTGGTTTTCACGGCGTTCCTTTTCTCACGGGCGGTGACGACGACCGGCTTCGGCATGCGCGTCGCCTACATGTTCGTCAGCCGGTTTGGACGGAGCTCCCTCACTCTGGCCTACTCGCTTGCCGCATCCGACGTCGTTCTCGCACCGTTTGTTCCGTCCGATACGGCCCGGGGCGGCGCCATCATGTTTCCGATCACGCGTAGTCTGGCGCAGGCATTCAATTCGGAGCCCGGGCCGACGGCAAATCGTCTGGGATCGTTCCTCATGCTCGTCGGGTTTCACGCCACGTACACCGCGTCCGCGATGTTCCTGACCGGCATGGCCGCGAATCCGCTGATCGCCGACTTCGCGCAAAAGATCGCGCACGTCCAACTGACGTGGATGCGATGGGCGCTCGGCGCATCCGTTCCCGGATTGTTGACTCTATTCTTCATGCCGCAGCTCATCTATCGTCTGCATCCGCCGGAGATCAAGGATACGGAGTCGGCGCGCGAACTCGCGCGAGGTGAGTTGGCGAAGAGGGGGCCGATGAATCGCAACGAGCGTTGTCTTGTGGTGATTCTGTTGGCCGTCATGGCGGGATGGGTCACGTCCGATCTTCACGGAATACCGAACGCGTTCGTCGCTCTCGCCGGCGTCAGCGCGATTCTGCTTTGCGGAGTGCTGACGTGGGACGATTTGCTGTCCGAAAAAAAATCATGGGATGCGCTGATCTGGTTCGCGCCGCTTCTGATGATGGCGGACGCGTTGAACGAAACCGGAGTGATTACGATCCTGTCGGGTCGCGTGTTCGGGCTGGTTCAAGGCTGGAACTGGCTTCCCACACTGATCGTTCTCGTCATGCTTTACCTTTATCTTCACTACGGCTTCGCCAGCATGACTGCGCACGTCACGGCGTTGTATCCGGGTTTCGCAGCGGCGGCGGTCGCCGCGGGCGTCCCGCCGTTGCTCTCCGCGCTTCCCTTCGCATACTTCTCGAACCTCGATGCCGGCATCACTCACTACGGCACTGGCTCGGCTCCCGTGTTTTTCGGCGCCGGCTACGTCGAGCAGACGACGTGGTGGAAGCTCGGCTTTCTGATTTCGCTGATGAACCTCGCGTTCTGGCTGGGCATCGGCCTCGTCTGGTGGAAAATTCTTGGCCTGTGGTGAAACTCACCGGGTCTTTTTCTTTTGGCGTGCGGCAAGTTCCCAGGCTTCCCGCACATGGATCTCAAGCGTTTCATCACTGATTTGATTCAGCTCGATTCCTACCCAACCGTTCACACCGACGTAAGGCGGTTTGAAATACGTGGCTGGAGCGTCATCGATGAGCGCGGACTGCATGCCGGCCGGCACCGGCAGCCACACCGCGAGGTGACCGTCCTCGTGATGATTGTCGACGAACATCGTGAAAACGCCTTTGTCCTTCTTCACAAAAAACGTCGGGGCACCGTGCGATGGTTTTTCCGCGACGCTCGGCATGGTGCCGCAGATACGGCGAACACGCTCGAGCTGCGCGTCGCGCCCCGTCTTCTTGCTTCCTTTGCCTTTGTCGCGCTTTGCGATTTGCTCGACGCGGAACTTCGCGATGCGCTCGATCAACTTCACAGGGACTGGTTCCGATAGTGAAAACCGGATGGTGCCTTTGCTGATCTTGAGTCCGGCAAGTTCGTCCTTGAATGCCGCGACGAGCGCGTCGCTTGCGGGGTAGAGCGAGTAGTGTTCCTTCCACCCGGCGAAAAAGAGCACCGGAACACCATTCAGTTTGTACACGGCAATCTGGTAAGCAATCGCTTCTTCGGCCTCCGGTAAAGCCTTGCGGATCGCGCTGCGCACCAGCTTAAGCGCGGCTTGCGCGTCCCTCGGTTTCGAAGCGATGTAATCGGTCACGGACTTAAAGTCTGTCTTGGCCATCGTCGTCTCCTGAACTGCCGCTGCCATACAATTCCCGCAGCTTGCTCTTGAGGAACTTGCCGGTCCCGGTTCGCGGAATCTCATTGGCGAATACGAATCGTTCGGGAAGCCACCACTTGGGGAATCGCGTCGCAAGATGAGCTCGCAGGTCTTCCGCTGTGGCGGCGGCACCGGTCTTGAGCACCACAACGGCGAGGGGACGCTCTTGCCACTTCGGGTCGGGGATCGCGATCACAGCGGATTCGTACACCGACGGATGCGACATCAAGGCGTTTTCGAGATCGACGGAGCTGATCCACTCGCCGCCGGACTTGATCAGGTCTTTGGTCCGATCCGTGATGCGCATGTAATTGTCGCTATCGATCGTGGCCACGTCGCCTGTCCGGAACCAGCCGTCGTCCGTCCACTTCTCACGATCACCCGTGGAGTTGAAGTAAGCCGAAGCGACCCACGGACCGCGAACCTCCAATTCGCCCATTGTCTTCCCATCCTGCGGACAGATGCCGCTCGTATTGACGATCCGTATATCGATGAACGGCACGGGCAAGCCTTGCTTGGCATTGATGGCCACGCGAGTGTCGTCGGTGACGTTGGGCACGGTCGATTTCACGCCGCTGCTGATCGTGGCCACAGGGCTGGTTTCGGTCATTCCCCAGCCTTGAACCAGATGGACCCCACGCTTCCGGAGTTCGCGAATCAACATCTCGGGGGGCGCCGCACCGCCGACAAGAATGCGCATGCCCGGCTGTGGCTGCCATGCTTCCGGGTGCTCCTCGATGTAGCGCAACATCGTCAGCCAGACCGTCGGCACACCGGCGGCAACGGTTACACGCTCGGAGCGGAAGAGTTCGCAGATGCTCAGCGGATCCAGACACGGGCCCGGCAGCACGAGTTTCAATCCAAGCATTGCCGCGGCAAAAGGCAAGCCCCAGGCGTTCACGTGAAACATCGGAACAATCGGGAGCAGCACGTCGGCTTGCCGCAAACCGAGCACGTCCGGAAGCGCAACCGTCATAGCATGCAGAGCCAAAGCGCGATGCGAATAAAGGACGCCCTTGGGCATGCCCGTTGTTCCCGAGGTGTAGCAAAGGCCAATCGCGTCGTCTTCGTGCGCCGCCAGAGGTACAAACGGTGCAGCGGCGGAATCGATCACGGTTTCATAATCGTCGTACGCGTTCTGATTTTTTTCTCGCGAACCGGATACAACCATCACGCGTTCCGGCTTGAAGCCGGCAGCGACTTGTTCCCACAACGGCAGCAGCACTTCATCGACGATGACGAAACGATCACCCGCGTGACCGGCAATTCGTGCGATGTCGGTGGGATGCAAGCGTAGATTCAGCGTGTGGAACACCCCGCCCGCCAGCGGAATGCCGAAGTACGCTTCCAGGTGCGCATAGTGATTCCACATCAGAGTGCCCACGCGATCGCCGGGCTGCAGACCAAAAGCACGCAATGCCATCGCGAGCCGCCGGGCACGATTCGCGCATTCCTTATACGTATAACGAAAGATCGAACGATCGGCGGACCTCGACACGATCTCCACATCGCCAAATATGTCCGCCGCTCGATCAATGAAGGGCGTGACAAGCAGGGGCGTATTCATCATTAATCCGCGCACAGGGCCTCCAGTCGGGAGCAATTATCCATCCGGCTATTTGCATATCACGTTTGAGATGGGACATCCCGACGTTTGACATTCTTCGGAAGCTGCGTCCGAAAATATGTTTAAACGTCGGGATGTCCCATCTCAAACGTGATATGCAAATAACCGGATTTCCTTGGACGGGCTATTCATCGAGGCCCCTTCGCCAGTAAAAAGTTCGGTTCGATATCGACCGGTACATCCCTCAGTTTGTCGAGGCCTTTCTGCATTACCGGGCGGATCACGCCGTACTTGTCGAGGAGCGCCTTCGCTTTGTCGTACGATCCCTCGGCTTCGATGGTCAATATCTCACCGGTCAGCTTGCGAACGCCGTCCTTGATCTTCGCGGCATCGACGGCAAATGTTGCGGCGGCTTCGTCGGCTCGGACGGCGCTTTCGTCGAGCAGGTAATTGAACTGAAGCGCCTGACCTTTGCCATGCGCTTCGTTTATTCCGAAACGAACGGAACGAAACGAACTCGCCAGGTAGGTGGTGTAGAGATCCCTTTCCATCGCTTTATCGACCGCGCCTTTGTCGATGAGATACTGCAGCGCCCAAAGGCCGGTGATATCGGCTTTCGCCTCTTCGATCGCAGAGTAAAGTTCCTTCAGTTCCTTCCGGACGTTCGTATCGCGGCCCGCGACTTTGATGTTGTGCGGCCCCAGTCCGTGCATCAGTTCGTGGGTGAGAATCTGTGTGAAGAAAGCGTCGAACGCGATCTGCGACTGCTGTGACGGGTCCATCACGATCTTCGAAATCGGTACGAGCACCTTGTCGAACTTTGCCTCCTGAATGTTCTTCAGCATGACGCGCTTCGATCCCTTTTCCTTGATCACCTTCTCGTCGTTCGGAAGGTTGAACGCGGCGGTTTGAACGCCGCGGTTGCCATCGGCCGACGAAAACACGTTGTCGACGACGCGAATCGGTGACGCGGCTCCGAGTTTGGGATTGCGGTACCGGGGATCGAACGGGAGGTTGTTTTCGAGCTCCTGGAGGTAGCCGCTGAACTTGACGAGTTTGGCGGACTCCGCATCGTCACGCAGCGTGATGAACGCTTCGAATGCGGCCTTGTATCCGAACAACTCATCTTCGTACGTTTCGTACGGCCCGATCGTGACGTCGATCGGCGCGTCGAGATCCATCCACGCGACGTCGCTTGCGTAGTAGTCGTCGGACAGGAAAGCATCGGCACGTTTCGTGAGAAAGGTCTTCAGCGTGGCGTTCGTCGTGAGCTCGGCCGCTTCCTTCAATAGCTTCGAAGCCGGTTCAAGGAATTCACGGTACTCCTCGTGATACGGAACGATCTTTAACTTGCGATCGGTGTCGCGTCGAATGACGGTGAAGAAGCCCGTCGCCCGCAGCCTTTCGTTCTCCGGTAGTGTGGCGAGCCAGGCATTGAATTCATCCTTGGTGATGTCGTCCGGATAGAAAGCCGCAGGGGCGGGTTTCTCGGAAGGTACGCCGTCGATGAACGGCTTGTTCTGCTCGTTTCTCGACCAGGGGCCTTTGTTGATCGTGAAGTAATGCAATCGTTCACGGCCATCCGGGCTCGTATCGGCTTCGAGCCTTTTTCGAAGCGTCTCGTTGCCGCTCCAAACCTGACGCAGGAAAAGCGGATCGAGCAGTTTTGCGGCCTCGATCAGCATGCCGAGTGCTTTGCGATCGCCTTCTGACAGATGCGACGTGCCGGCCGTTATGTCCGTCGGTGCAAACTGCCGAATCTGCTTCGAAAGAGTCGAATCACCGGTTGCTTTTAAAGACACTTTTGGCTCCTCATTAGGTCCGTTGCACGCGGCGACCGCGATGCACAACAAGCATATCGATGCTGCTTTCATGTTCACTCCCTACTGCGACGAGCGCACCGCTTCTTTACGAATGAGCGTGCGGTCGAAAAAGTCGTCGATTTGTTTGAACGTCTGCGTCCAATGGCCGAAGAGTTGAAGGTAGTGCGTTTCATTCGGATAGACGTGAAGTTCAAACGGGACATTATGGGCACGGAGGAGTTGAACCAGACCCACGGTTTGATTGAAGCGGACGTTGCGATCGTCGTCGCCGTGAAACAAGATCACGGGCGAGCGCCATTTTTCGATCGCTGAAATGGACGATGATTGAAACGAAAGGCTGGCCGGATCGACGGAATTGCCGAGCAGATGCTGTCCGCCGATATCGGCACCGGCAGCGAACAGGTCTGAATTCCGTGCCAGAGCCTGCGCGGTAAGAATCCCTCCATAAGACAAGCCCCAAACACCGACGCGCTCCGGGTCCACGTCAGCGCGCTGCTTAAGATAGAGGCCGGCCGCGAGAATATCCCGATACTCGGCGTTGCCCGCGGCCTCGACGCCGGGTGCTTCGCGGAATGCGCGTCCGTAACCGATTCCTGTCCGATAGTTGATCGACAGCGCAATGTAGCCTTTGTTCGCGAAGTACTCGCACATCGCATATGCCAGATGGTAGAAGCCGTGCGGCTGCTGATAGTGATAGCCCAGTAGTGTCTGCTGGCGTGAGCCGCCGTGAATGAAAAGAAGCGCCGGCCGCTTTTCGCCGGGTTGTAAATCGGGCGGCAGAAAGACCTGGGCGTGCGTTTGGAGTCCATCGGCGGCGGTGACCATCACCGGCTGCGGATCGACGTGGAGATCCGCGGGGAATTGCGCAGGCGGTTTTGTGATCGTCCGCGGTTCGCCGCCGCGCGACGGCACAAGTGCCACCAGCAGCGGGCGCCGGGTTTCCGCGTGCATGACCGCGACTTGTTCGCCCGACGACAGCACTGCCGGGAATGTATCGAGGCCGGGCCCGCGGGTCAGTTGCTCGGCTGTTCCACCAGCGACGGAGACGCGCCAGAGATGCCGCCTGTCGAGATCGCCGATGTTGGCGGCATAGTAGAGCCAGCGTCCATCGTCGGAGAACGCCACATGTTCGACCTCGCCTTCGCCGGGCGTCAAGAGCAGCGGCTCCGGACGCGGGTTCGTTACCGGGACGGAGAAGTAATGACGCCAGTCGTTCGGTTCGGCATCGAAAACGATGTGATTACCCGGCCAGTAGATGCGAGTGATACGCGACCAGATCGTGTCGCCCGGAGAATTGTGCCAGAGTTCCGCACCTTCGCCGGTTGCGACGTCGGCTATCCAGATGGCGAGAGTGTAGCCGCCGCGGAATTTCGAATCGATAAAACCGGCGGGCAAAGCATCGCGCCCGAGATCGCGCGGACGGTTGAAGCTGACTCCGAACGGCAGGCCCGGACGTCGCAGGAAAGCGATCCGCTTGCCGTCCGCGGACCATACGGGCGCGGAATCGAGGTCGACGCCCGGCGCCATGTAAGAGATCCGTCGTGTTGCGACGTCGTAGATGCCGATGAACGCGTGATCCTTGCGGGTGCTCACATACGCGACCTTCCGGCCGTCGGGCGACCAGACCGGATTGCCGTTGACACCGAAGTCGCGAAACAGCGGCGCAGCCTTCGTCGATGCTGTGGGGCCTGGCTCCACGGCTGCACGATAGACCTGGCCATCCTTTACGTATAAGACCCAGCGTCCGTCCGGCGACAGCGTGAAGTTCCGCGCCTCGACGACACGCCACGGCCGCCGATCATTTTTTGTGCTTGCTGCCCACACTTCGTTCTTTCCGCCGTCCGGATCACCCGCGGGATTGGCGATCCATCCGGGCATGTCGCTTTCGCCACCCACGCCGGGCGCATGGCCGCGGATATACGCCACGATCGATCCATCGTCGGAGATCTGCATTGGACGCAAATCCACGCCGTCGTCTTGAGTTGTCGCCGTCAAACGGACCGGCGCGAATGACGGCGCCGCGGCCGTGTACACGTTCCGTTTGCCGCGCTCGTTTTCAATCCACGCGATGCGGTCCGTGGTCCGCGCGGCAACAAGCCCGTAAGGAAAGGCCGGGCTGAGCACCTGATCGATCGTGAACCTCGGCGAGCGGGTTTGCGCCTGCGCAAGACTGAAGCTCAGCGCCACAAGGATCGACAGTCGGCATATATGGGTTTTCATGGCCATAAGGATACGTCACGAAGCCCGTCGCTGCGCTCCGGGTTCTGTACTTTCGGGCGAAGACCGTCAGAACCGGAGCTCAGCGGCGGGCTTCGTGACATAATCTGGCCTTCTTGGGGAGGATCGCTCATGAAAAAGCTCGTCGTTCTGCTTCTCGCCGTCGCGTTCGTTTCGCATGCCGCGCCGCAGACGGTCAACAATCCGGATCTCAAGCGATGGGAGCAACAGGCCCGCAACGTCACGATTGTGCGCGACGACTGGGGCATCGCGCACGTCACCGGCAAGACCGATGCCGATGCCGTCTTCGGCATGATCTACGCCCAGGCCGAAGACGATTTCAATCGTGTCGAGACGAACTTCATCAATTCGCAGGGCCGGCTCGCGGAAGCGGAAGGCGAGGCCGAAATCTGGCGAGACCTCCGAATGAAGCTCTTCATCGATCCCGCCGTCATCAAATCGCAGTACGAATCGAGTCCCGCATGGCTGAAGACGCTGATGAACGCGTGGGCCGACGGCCTGAACTTCTATCTTGCGAAACATCCCGAAGTCAAACCGCGAGTCATCAAACGCTTCGAACCCTGGATGGCGCTGACGTTCAGCGAAGGCAGCATCGGCGGCGATATCGAGAAAGTGAATCTGAACAACCTTCAGGCGTTCTACGGGAAAGAGTCCACTTCTGCAGCCGTGGTTGAACAAAACATGGAAGAGAGCGATCCCGATACCGAACCGCGCGGCTCGAACGGCGCCGCGGTGGCGCCATCGAATACGGTTGGTCACCACGCGCTGCTGTTGATCAATCCCCATACTTCTTTTTACTTCCGATCGGAACTGCAGATGACGAGCGATGAAGGCCTGAACGCATACGGTGCCGCGACGTGGGGCCAGTTTTTCATCTATCAGGGATTCAACGAGCACACCGGCTGGATGCATACGTCGAGCGCCGTCGACGCGACGGACGAGTATCTCGAAACGATCGTCAAGAAGGGCGATCGCTATTTCTACAAATATGGCTCGGAGGAACGTCCCGTAACCGAACGCGTCATCATCATTCCTTACAAGACGGACAAGGGAATGGCCGAACGAAAGATCACCGGGTATTTTACGCAGCACGGACCGGTCATTCGCGCCGCCGACGGAAAGTGGGTGAGCTTCCGGATCATGCAGGAGCCGGTGAAGGCGCTCACGCAATCGTACACGCGGACGAAGGCGAAGGATTACAAGTCGTTCAAGCAGATCATGGAATTGCACACGAATTCTTCCAACAACACGATCTTCGCGGACGGCGACGGCAACATCGCTTATTTTCACGCCAACTTCATTCCGAAACGCGACACGAAATTCGACTGGACGAAGCCCGTCGACGGCAGCGATCCCGCCACCGATTGGAATGGCCTGCTGGCTGTCGATCAATCGCCGAACCTCCTGAATCCCGGCGTCGGCTGGCTCTACAACTCGAATAACTGGCCCTGGTCGGCCGCCGGCGCGAACAGTCCGAAGAAGTCCGACTATCCCGTCTACGTCGATTCGGGCAACGAGTCCGCTCGCGGGCTTCACGCCATTCGAGTCCTGCAGAACAAGAAAGACTTCACGCTCGACGGCCTGATCGCTGCGGCTTACGATAGTTATCTCACCTGGTTCGAAAAGCCGATGCCGGCGCTGATCAAGGCTTGGGATCAGACTCCGGCGTCCAATCCGCTGAAGGCGAAAGTTGCCGATCAGATCGCGATGCTGCGCGACTGGAATCTGCGCTGGAGTGCGACATCCGTTCCGACATCCCTCGCCGTGTATTGGGGAGAGGACATTCAGACGAGGATCGGCGGCGCCGCAAGAGGCAGCGGGATGTCCGTCGATGAATACATCGCCACGAAAGTGCCGGCCGATCAAGTGTTGCAGTCGCTGGCGGGTGGGTCGGACAAACTCGTTGCGGATTTCGGCAAGTGGCAAACGCCGTGGGGCGATATCAATCGATTCCAGCGGCTGACGGACGATATCGTTCATCCGTTTACGGACTCCGGCCCCAGCATTCCGGTAGGATTCACCTCCGCTACCTGGGGTTCACTGGCTTCGTTCGGCGCGCGAAGCTATCGCGGATCGAAGAAGATTTACGGCACCACCGGAAACAGCTTCGTCGCGGTCGTGGAGTTCGGACCGACCGTGAAGGCCAAAGCCGTCACGGCCGGCGGCGAGAGCGGAAATCCGCAGTCGCCGCACTTCAACGATCAAGCCAAGCGGTACAGCACCGGCGATCTGCGGGAGGTGTACTTCTACAAGTCACAACTGAAGGGTCACACCGAAAAGGAGTATCACCCGGCGGTTGATAGCACGAAGCCCCGTCGCTGAGCTCCGGGTTCCGCACACGTGTCTTATAAGGACGGTGTTCAGAACCCGGAGCGCAGCGACGGGCTTCGTGCCGTCACCTTGATTAATACGCGATGGCGTAGCAGTCCCGGCGGGGGTCCGCGCCCGCGAACCGATTGTGCGTCGTGGGATCGATCATCACGCCCGTGGCGCAGCCCGACATTCCGAATGCCCTCAACCGGCTGACGTCGTGGCCGCGGGCCTTCAGTTCGTTGTAGACCGCATCCGGGATCGTTGCTTCGACGTTCAGCTTGTTGAATCCTGCGGTGTGCGGCCAGAACGAGCCGTAGAAGTGCAGCGTCTGAACTCGAGGCCGTTCGAAGGCGGCATGCAGATTCGGATACCAGTCATTCCAGAAATCGACGATGCTGAGGAACGCCTGCAGGATCGTTTGGTCCTGATTGTCGCCGCCGGGAGTGCCGAGTCCCATCATCGGTACATCACCCTTGAACACCATGCTCGGTGTCAGCGTGTACCGTGGACGCGATCGCGGCCGGATCTGCGCGGCTCGCGTGGAGTCGAGCCAGAACTGCTCGCCGCGAACGCTCATGCCGATGCCGGTGTCGCCGAGAATCACGGCACCGTTGATCCAGCCGCCGCTCGGCGTGACGTCGAAGATGTTGCCGTCTTTATCGATGACGGACATGTGCGTCGTGTCTTTGGAAACGCCCGCGGAATCCAAACCGAGTGAAGCGAGCCTGTCGTAGTCCGAAGCTTCAAGTTGAGCGCGATCGTTGCTGACGTCCTTCACGTCGGCCTTCCAATACTTCCATTCCTTCACCTTCGAGTCGTAGGGCAGCGGATTTCCCGCAATGAACGTCTTCGACGCGTGCCGCGGATCGATCAGTCGCGCACGTTCCTTCGCGTAGTCTTTCGACAGCAGTCCTTCGCCGGGAACGTTGACGAATGCAGGATCGGCGTAATACGTGTCGCGATCGGCATACGCCAGCTTCATCGCTTCGGTGATGGTATGGAGGTAGTCGGCGCTGCCATAGCCCATCGCGTGCAAATCGAAGTTTTCGAGAATATTGAGGGTCTGCAGAAGAACCGGCCCCTGACTGCCGAAGCCGTGCTTGTAAACGGTGTAGCCACGATAAGTGGTCTTTGCGGGCTCTTCGACTTTGGCGAAAAATTCCGCGAAGTCGGCTTCGTTGAACGGCGCTCCGCTCTTCTTCAGGAACGCGACCATTTCATGGCCGATCTCGCCTTTATAGAAGACGTCTCGCGCGGCAATGACGCCGGCCGCGCGTCCTTTCGATTTTGCAGCGCGCTCCGCGTCGACCATTCGATGAAGCGTTCTGGCGAGCGTCGGCAGCTTGATCGTTTCGCCGGGCTTGTATTGCGAGCCGTCAGGCTTCAGCCAATATTTTTGATTGTCCGGCCACTTCTCGAAGAACTTCAGCTGATTGCGAATCGCCTGCGCAGTGCTTTGACGAATCGGAAATCCCTTCTCCGCATATTCGATCGCGGGGCCGGCCACTTCTTCGAAGCTCATGGTGCCCCACTTTTCCAGCACCGTGAGCGTCGCATGCATCGCGCCCGGCACGACGGCAGGATCCAGGCCCGCGCCGTCGAGTGTTTTGTTGCGCGATTTGTACCACTCGACGTTCACCGCGCTCGGCGCCCAGCCCTGACCGACCACGGACGTGACCTTGCCGTCCTTCTTCGGATACACGAGAACGAGCGCCTCGCCTCCAAGACTGTAGAGATCCTGCTCGAGCACACCGCCGGCCAGCAGCGATGCCGCACCCGCATCAAACGCATTTCCGCCTTTGAGCAGGATCTGGAAAGCGGCGGCAGTCGTCAGCGGATGGCCGGTCGATACACCGGCTGTCGGTCCCATGACGGCAGGACGAAGCGCGGAGCCCGCGGGTTGCCTGTCTTGTACGGGGACCTGCCGGGCTTCGACAAAGAGAGACGCAGCCAGCAGCGACGCCAGGGCGAGTGTACGAGCGCGAAACATAAATTAGTTTCTCCTTTGCGCGGGATTATACCCGACAGTCTGACGTGGCTGGATCGGATGCGCTTCGCGCGGCTTTTTAGGTGGCTTGCCGACTATCGTCCGCTCGCATCTTTTCAAACCACCCCCGCTGCGCCCTTCAGGCGTCTGAGCCGAAGGCGAAGACGGGGTGGTTCTTAACAGATGCGCAGGGACGATAGTCCCGGAGCCTCCTTAGAAGATCGCGTAACGCTCCTTATTGAGACACTAGTCCAGAAAGTTGCCGTCCTCCAACCGCGCGGGTACGTAGGTTTCGGTGACGTAGCTGATGTCTTTGCTGATCAGGGCTTCGACTTCGAGCTTGAAGCCGTTCTTGAGCATCAGATCGAGCTCCTTCTGCCATGGCTTCTTGTTCGCGAACCACGGGTACTGCGCGATTTGCCGCGCGCGCTTGATGTCCTGGTCGTTTAGCTTGATCTGCACGCTGGGCGTGAGCTGGCATCGTTCGTAGTCGTTGCTGCGAAGGCCAAGGAATCGGGCTTCGGGAATCGCCATGCGTCGCGATTCATACGCCAGATTGATCGAACCCTGCTTGATGACGCTGTAAATGTAGTATCCCCACGGATCGTTATCGAGAAGGCAGTACACCGGCAGTTTCAGTTCATGATTCAGTCGATGCAGCATGCGTCGAACGCCGCGAGGCGGCTGGCCGCCTCCGTGGGTGAGGATGCAGTTGTATTTGCGCCAGAATTTGTCTTCATTGAAGCGCCGCCAGACAGTGTCCTTTTCGACGTGCAGCACGAATTCGGCGGTGTTTTTCTTGAACTGCACGATGTCGGGTTCGACGATGGAAGGTATGCTGTAGCCGCCGGACCCCATCCGCGAGCAATCGATTTCGTCGCCGCTGTCGACGAGCGTGATGTTGCCGACCATAGCCCCGGCGTTCTTCGCATAGAGATGAAGCTCTTCACGCATCGCGTCGAGCGAAACCTCGATGTCTTCGATGATGGGATCGCATTCTGCCTGAGTGTCGAACGTTTCCTCGTTCGTGCCCTCGATGGTGTGTTTCAACAAATAGAAAAGACCTCGGATGCTGGTGGTCTTGGATTGATCGATCAGTTGCTTGCATCCGGATCCCACGAGCAAGGTCTGCATATAACTTCGGGCCTGAGCGAGATTGAAAAGTTCGCGGCGGTTGGAGCCGGCGCCCATTTCGATGATGCGTTTCGATTGATTGAACCGAACGTTCGATAACGACCGCGACGGAATATCGACGTAAGGCGCGCGACCTTTATCCGCCGATTGCGCCACGCTATCCGCCAGCCCGCGGATGGAACCCAACGTCTTCTTGTCTTTGGCAGTCAGAGTCGGGGTTTCAGTTTTCTTCGTTTTTTTCGCCATGGTTCTGATCCCGAGGGGAATTGAAAGTCGGACGAGTCCGATTTCTAAATTTCTTCAGTCTCCACTATCAACACATTCTCTCCGAGTTCTTCCTCGACCTGTTCGATCTTCTTCCCTCGCTGATCCATCTGAACGTCCGCGACGGCGGTCTTACGCTTCGCGACGTCCACCAGACGGCCGTAGAGCTCCTTCTTCGATCTTTCACTGTATTCCTTGATCGATGCGACAGCGCCTGCAACTTCGCCGAGATAGCGAAGGAAGATTTCACGCCGTTCGCCCTCCTGTCGGACGCGCTTCCGCCGATTCAGGTAAATCGCGAGCTTTCGTCCGACGGCCTGAAGTCCGAGCCGCAGCTCTCTCATGATTTCCGGATACGACGCGATCGCTTCTTTCGACTCGCTCGTGAACGGCACCCAAACGCTGGCCATGTGGACCATCACGGTAACCGGGCCGACCGGCATTTGCCCCCGCGACTGCGACAGACCGTAAGAACGCCAGTTGTTGCCGATCACCGCCTGCGTGATAGCGCAGGCTGCGGGCTGAAACTGAAGGGGCACGCGATTCGCATAGCGCAGGACCTGCATGGTTTGACCTTCGGAGAGATTCACGTTTTTCATCGATGCGTGGAGACTGGCGATTTCTTCCGTCTTCAGCTTCGACGGCGCCTGCCGCGGCCCCATTCGAGCTTCCGAGAGAATTTTGTCCGCTCCCGAGGAGCCGATACCGTCGAATGTCGTCAGCAGAAACTGTTTGACCGACCGCGCATCGCTCTCGCCGAGCAGATCGGTCAATTGATCGAGCGCCACTTTCTGTGTGGGACTGGCCGCTCCGTACGCCAGGCCGACTTCGATCAGAAACGGATTGCCGCGATAAACCGCCGGTGGACGAGTCGCGGCGGTGAAAAACTCGCCCGGCACCTGCTGATGGAGTCCTTTGAGGATCAGGGCTTCGCCGATCGGCGAGATGCAATCGGTGGACGGCGCGCTGATCCTGGTTTCCTGAATCGCGTGGTACAGCGCGTCTGCTTCCTGCCGCCCGATGCGTTTGGGATTCGATCGCGTCGTGATTTTCGCGGTCTCACAAATCTTCTGCGCCACGGCGGGACTGACGCGTGAAAACGAAGTCGTCAGGAATTGCGACATCGTCCCCCCGGTAGAGTTCTTCAACATCGTTACCAGCTGGCCGAGCTCGATGCCGTAGGGATGCGGCTTGATCTCGACCGGTTCCGGCGGAAGTTGCGTGGAGGATCTCGCGTACGTTGTTTCGGTTCCTTCCGGGTCCACGTAATGAATCGTGACGTGAGGATTCGCGATCGCGGTCTGCGCCAGATATTCGTCGACGCTGCCGCGTCCGCGAACGTATCGGCCTTCCAGCTCGATCGTTACACGCGTGCCGCTTCGAACGTCGTTGCGATGATGGGCTTGCTCGTCGCCGTCGGGGTAGTGTACCTTCCATTCGATTCCGTGTTCCGCAATGTAGGCTCGGCCCGCGTCACCGGACGGAATATCCTCGCCGTCGCCTTTTCCGTTTACGATTTCCGGCTGGTTGCGCCGCGTATCGATCTGGATTTCGAAGTAATGCGCGGGCTTTTTCGGCGAAGTCATCGAGATGATCTTCACCGGCTTCCCTGTCGTGAGCATCCCATACATGCCCGCGGCGCTGATGCCGATGCCTTGCTGGCCGCGGCTCATGCGCAATCGATGGAACTTCGATCCGTAGAGGAGTTTTCCGAAGATCAGCGGGATCTGTTTCCGCACGATACCCGGTCCGTTGTCCTGCACGCCGACTTTGTAGCGATTGGTTCCCGTGGTTTCGATGTGCACCCAGATTTCGGGAACGATAGCGGCCTCTTCGCAGGCGTCGAGCGAGTTGTCGACGGCTTCCTTCACCGCCGTCAGCAGTGCCTTGCGCGGATTGTCGAATCCCAGCAAGTGACGATTCTTCGCGAAAAACTCGCTGACGGAGATGTCGCGCTGCTTGGCGGCCATCGTTTCAGCTGTGACGGGCTGGCGAGATCGTGCTGCTGTACTCATCTGTTTTTAAGGTTTTGGAATTCGAATGGTTGCGCTGATCATGCCCATTCCACTCAGAGCATATATAAAGGTCAACGGATAAATCGTTCCGCACGTCGCATTGCCGATGGTAAAAAGATCGGCGACCGTGTACGAACGCAGCATCGAAAGGCGCCGGCGCTTGGCTGATTCCATCCCCGTTTCATTGTGACACACATCGCCGGTTTCCAAATTCCGCTCTCCCTTTGCGATTCAAGTATGCTGTTCCGATGCGAGTCCTCAAGTTCGGCGGTTCTTCGGTATCCACTCCCGGCCGTATCCGTGACGTTTGCGCCATCGTGCTTCAGGCCGCAAAAAAAGAACGCGTCGCGGTCGTGGTGTCTGCCTTTCAGGGTATTACGAATCAGCTGCTCGAATGTGCGCAGCGAGCGGCTTCCGGAGACGCGGACTACACCAAAGGCTACGACAAACTGCTCCAGCGCCACATCGATGCAGTGAAGTCTCTTCACGATAAGAGGCCTGCGGGCCGTGAAACTCGCGCCCGAATTGAATCGGAGCTGCAGGAGTTGCGGAATGTCCTGCAGGGAATTTACCTTCTGCGCGACTGTCCTCCGAGCGCTCTGGACATTGTTGGAAGTTTCGGCGAGCGCCTCTCCGCAATAACCATCGCCTCTTACCTGCGGTCGAAGAACCCCGCGGAGTATGTCGACTCTCGCGACATCATTATCACCGACGATCAGTTCACGCATGCGGCCGTGCAGTTCGATCAGACCAACAAAGCCATTCAGACTTATTTCAAAAAACATTTTGATCGAGCGAACAGGAACACCATACCGATCGTGACCGGCTTCATCGCGCGCACGGCCGACGGACGAACCACGACGATCGGCCGCAACGGTTCGGATTATTCCGCGGCGATTGTCGGCGCGGCTCTCGACGCATCCGTGATCGAAATCTGGACCGACGTCGATGGCGTGTACAGCGCCGATCCGCGCGCGGTTCCGGCCGCGTTCGTTCAGCCCAGGCTTTCGTACGAAGAGGCGATGGAATTGTCTTATTTCGGCGCAAAGGTTCTTCACTCGTCCACGATCGCTCCCGCTGTGGCGAAGAACATCCCGATACTCATCAAGAACACGATGAACCCGTCCACGCCCGGGACGATGATCTCGAAGCAGGTCGACGAACGGTACATCGTGGCGAAAGGAATTACCGCAGTCGACGACATCACCCTCCTGACGCTGCGCGGCATGAGTATGGTCGGCGTGCCCGGTACCGCCGAACGGCTGTTTCGCTCACTGGCATCGAATCAGGTCAACGTCATTCTGATTTCCCAGGCGTCGTCCGAGCACACCATCTGCTTCGCGGTGAACTCGCCGGACGTCGGGCGCGCGCGTCGTGCGATCCAGCATGAATTCCGCTACGAGCTTCAACATGCGCTGACGTCGCTGGATGAGAAGCCGTCGCAAACCATCGTGGCCATTGTCGGTGAAGGCATGAAGGGAACGCCCGGTGTTGCGGGGAGCGTCTTTCAGGCGCTCGGAAGGAATAATATCAACGTCGATGCGATCGCGCAGGGAGCGTCCGAACTCAACATCTCGCTTGTGGTTGACGCCCGGAACAGAACCCGCGCGCTGAACGTTATCCATGAAGCGTTCTTCGAAAAGCGGAAACATCTGGCTCTCTTTGTGGTCGGCATCGGAAACATCGGAGCGGCGCTGTTGAAACAGCTCGATCAGCAGCAGGCGTTCCTTCGCGCGCAGGCTTTCGACGTTCGAGTTTGCGGTATTGCGAACCGCAAACAACTTCTGCTGAAGCGCGACGGCGTCAATCTGCAAGGCTGGAGGGAAGAGTTTGCAAAGAGCAAGCAATCCTTCAGCTCGCAAACTCTGGCGGACGAAGTGGCGAAGATGGACCTGACCAACGTTGCGCTGGTCGATTGCACGGCGAGTCCGGAAATTGTGAGCTCCTATCCCGGCTTCGTGAAAGCCAACATGCACATCGTCACGCCAAACAAGAAAGCGAACGTGTTGCCTTGGGAGAGCTACCGGGAACTGGTGGATCTGCTCCGGAGACGGCAGAAGCATTTTCTCTACGAGGCCAATGTGGGCGCGGGTCTTCCGATCATCTCGACGCTGAAGGATTTGATTTCGAGCGGCGACACCATCCACCGGATCGACGGGATCTTTTCCGGCACGATGAGTTACCTCTTCAATAATTACGATGGAACGCGCCGTTTCAGCGAACTGGTGCGCGACGCCCATTTGAAGGGCTACACCGAGCCGGATCCGCGCGACGATCTGTCGGGAATCGACGTCGGTCGAAAGCTGCTGATACTGGCGAGGCAGCTCGGCGCGAAAATGGAACTCGAAGATATTCGAGTCGAGAGCCTAGTCCCCAGGAAACTGCGCGGCGGCGCGTTCTCGAGCGATTTCTTCGACAAGCTGGCTTCGTTCGATTCCGATATGCGTCGACGATCGGCGGCGGCGAGTTCACGGAACATGGTGTTGCGCTACATCGGCAGTCTTTCGGATGGTATCGGCTCTGCGGGTTTGAAAGAAGTTCCGTATTCGCATTCTCTGGCGTCCACCAAAGGCAGCGACAACATCATCGTGTTCACCACCGAGCGTTATCACAACACACCGCTCGTTGTGCAGGGTCCCGGCGCCGGCGCGGACGTCACCGCCATGGGAGTGTTTTCGGATATTTTGAAACTTTTGCACTACCTTCCGTCGTAGAGAAGTGGGAATCCGCAGGACTTCCGGGTCTTGTTTCGCCTTGCTAAATCGTATGCGCGTTCTTAGACTGACCCCGAGTTTCTCCGTTTTCGAAAGGACTAGATATGTTCGGTTGGCTGAGTAGCGTGCTTGCCTCGGCGACGACGGCGATCACGTTCTTCACCCTGTTTCTGGTTGGCGTGGTGTTCAGCGCGTTTTCGCTCATCATGGGCGGTCACGGCAGCGATCACGGTGTCGACCACGACATCGGTCACGATATCGGCCACGACGTCTCAGGTCACGATACCGGCGCGGACCACGGCTCGGATTCATCCGGCGATCACGGAGGCGGCACATTTTCGGTCGGCATGTTTTCGGTGCGCGGTGTCGCGCTGTTGTGCACCGGATTCGGCGGAATCGGCTTCCTTTTATTTACCGCGACGCGAAGAGTGTATTTCTCGACGGCCGGAGCGTTCGTCGGCGGTTATGTTTTCGCTTTCATTGTTTTGTACACGTTGAAAGTCTTCAAGGCTCAACAAGCAAATTCTCTGATCAACATGAAGTCGGCCGTCGGCTCTCAGGGCGTCGTCACCGTGTCTATTCCCGAGGGTGGAATGGGAGAGGTCAGCCTGGTCGTATCCGGCATGGAGATGTTCCGGCCTGCAATGTCGCACGATGGCAAACCCATTCGGTCCGGTTCGCAGGTCTCCGTCAGTCGGGTGACGGGAGGAACGCTGATTGTTTCGACAGGCGCCCAACCCGAAGCGCAGCGTTAGTTTTCTGTAGGCCATTTTGAAAGGAAGTAACACATGCAGCAATTGCTTCAAGCCTTCGGGCTTCCCATTGTTGTCGTCGGGCTGCTGCTGGCAGGTCTGTCGACGTTTGTCGCCTTCGCGAGGAATTACCGGAAATGTCCGCCGAACAAAGTCCTGGTGGTCTATGGACGGAAGCACGCCGACAAAGGCTATCGGCTGATCAATGGCGGCTCGGCATTCGTGCTGCCGCTCTTCGAGGACTTCACTTACATCGGCCTGGAAACGTTTTCTGTCGAATCGAGCGTGAGCGATACGCCCAACAAAGATGGCGTGCCGGTATCGGTTGAAGCGACGGCGAATATCAAAGTCAGTTCCGATCCCGGACGGTTGGATGCGGCCGTTGAGCGCATGCTCGGAAAGACGCAGCAGGAAATCCACACGATGTTGAAAACCACTCTGGACGGTTTGCTGCGCCAGATCATCGGAACGCTGACGGTCGAAGACATCGTCCGCAACCGCGAGAAGCTCGCGCAGGAGGTTCTCGCCGGCGCTCAGACTGAATTGAACAAGCTGGGTTTTCAGATCGATGTCTTCGTCGTCAACAAAGTCGACGACAAGGAAGGTTACATCAAAGCGCTCGGCGCCAAGAGGACCGCGGAGGTCAAGCGCGACGCCGAAATCGCCAAGGCCGAGGCGGATCGCGAGTCGGTCGTCAAATCGTCCGCCGCAAAGCAGGAAGCCGAAACCGCGCGTCTCGCCGCTGACGAAAGAATCGCGCAGTCCAACCGCGATCTGGACCTGAAGAAAGCGGCCTTCAAGAGAGAAACGGAAACGGCTCAGGCTGAAGCCGACATGGCGAAGGCTCTGAAGGATGCGGAAATCGACCGCGAATTGCGTCAGCGCCGAGTGGCCGCGGAAGAGGCCGAGACGAAAGCGAAGATCGCGCTTGCCGAGCAGGAGGCTTTGCGCAAAGAGAAGGAACTCGTCACGACCACCATCAAACCGGCCGAAGCCAACAGCCGGGCTTCAACCATCACCGCTGAAGGTAACGCCAACGCGGCAATCAAACAGGCGGAGGCGATCAAGATCCAGGCCGAAGCCGAAAAACAGAAGCTGACCCTTGAAGGCGAAGGCCGCGCTGCAGCCGACGCCGCGCGCACTCGGCAAATGGGTGAAGCGGAAGCCGCTGCTTCGGAAGCCCGCGGTCGAGCCGAAGCGGAAGCCACCAAAGCGAAGCTGCTCGCGGAAGCCACCGCGACCGAAGCCCGTGGTAAAGCGGACGGCGAAGCGATTCGAGCCCGCTTGCTCGCCGAGGCCAACGGCCTCACGGCGAAAAACCAGGCGCTTGCCCAGATGAGCGATGCGGCCCGGATGATCATCATTTTGGAACACCTGCCGCAGATCATCGACAGAGTCGGCGAAGCCGGTGAGAAAGTCGTTGGTTCGGCGTTCGAACACATCGGCGCCGGGTTGTCGCGCATCGATTCGATTCACATCATCGACCTGGGCACTCATCAAAACGGCAACAGTGAAGATCCGGTTTCAAGGTTCGCCATGAACGTTCCGAAGACGGTTTTCGGTGTCCTAGCGCAGGCAAAGGCGCTCGGTCTGGATGTATCGTCCGTGCTGGAGCGGCTGGGGATGCCCCAGAACGCATTAGAGGGACTGCTCGGCACGCTGAGCAAGACAGCAACGACTAAAACTGCGCCCAGCAAGAACGAGAAATAGGCATGGAGCTTGTCAGCGAAATCCCGTGGGAGGACACTGCGCCGGACTGCCTGATCGTATCCTGCTCGGATCACCGTTTCGAGCGTCAGACCAGGGAACTGGCGCGTCTTCTTAATTTCAAATACCCCCATGTGCTGCAGGTTCCTTCGGGCGCCGTGTTGACGCTTCCACTTGCCGCTGCCTTTAACTTTCTCTCCAAGGCGATCGACAAGATCATCGAACGCGTCGTCGACGCGAAGAGCGTTCGGGAAATCATCCTCGTTGCCCATGAGGATTGCGGCGCGTACAAAGTCGAGCGCATGTCGCTCGTCGCAAGCGCCCTGAAACGCCTCACCGGCAAGACAGTCCAGGACCTGCAGCGAGAGCATCTTTTGCAGGCCGCCCACCGGATCCGAATTGGTATTCGCGGCGTCAATGTCCGCGCGTTTTATGCCTCGGTTGTTGTGGAAAACGAGGTCAAGCGGGTGCGGTTTACGGAGGTTTCTTCCTAGCCGCCTTTGAACGGTGTTTACTTGATGATGCTTACCAGGTTTGAAAAATCGTCCGTCCATGGGCGAATTCCCGTGTTGGTTTGGATGGGAATCCATTCATCACGATGCGGGATGTGTTCCAGTGCTTCCGGGTGTTTCAGGGCGAGCACATAGTGCGAGCCTGATTTTCCCGGCGGCTCCTCGTCGGTGTCATGACGCACGAACGCCGGAATTCCTTCCGCCGCCAGGACGCTCGAGACAAGTTTCTCCACGTCGAGATACCGATTCGACACATGAAACATCAGCAGCCCATCGGGCTTCAGCTTCGACATATAAGACCGCACCGCCTCGCGCGACACAAGGTGAGCGGGAATCGAATCGGAATTGAAGGCGTCGAGAATCAGAAGGTCAAACTTGCCGTCGGGCTGTGCTTGAATCGACAGCCGGCCGTCGCCGATCACGATCCCGCATGCTTCGCCGCAATGGCGGACGTACGTGAAGAAGGACGTCGCGACGTCGATCATCTGAGGATCGATATCAAAAAACGAGATGTGCCGCTGCTTCGTCCCGTATGCGGCGATGGACCCCGTGCCGAGCCCGACAACGCCGACGTTCTGGCTCGGGCGATTGACGATCAGCGTCATGGCGTCGCCTACGGGTCCTGTCCGGTGATAGTAGGTGAGCGGCTCGTTGGTCAATGCCGGATCGAGGCTCTGCCGTCCGTGGAGCGTGTCGCCGTGCAGCAGCTTTCGCATATTGATGTCCGGCTCGAATAGCACCTTCTTCACGCCGAAGAAATCGCGAGCGATATGGACGCGCGTTGCGCCTTCGAATTCTCTCGGCAGCACGATAGCGTAGGTCAGAACGAGGGCGGAGAACGCCATCCCGAACAAAAGCCGCTTCCAGCGAAACAGCGCGAGCGCCAGGACCAGGACGGATTGCGCCGCCAGCACGGGGACGCTTGCGGTCTGCAGCGTGACATCCACCTTTCCCCAACTCAGAACTGCCGTCATCACCAACCCGACAAAGAGTCCGAACAGCAACAAATCGAAGGCATCCGAAAAACCGAAAGCAGCGCCCGGTTTGCGCAACTGCCGGAAGAAACCGGCAGCGGCGACAAGCAATGGATATTCAAGTACCGTACTGAACACCGCCGGAGCGATGATCGCCGTGAACACTCCGCCGAGCACGCCGCCCAGCGCGAGGATGAAGTAAAACTCGGTCAACTGCGATGTTTGTGGACGACGGACGGCCACGAACGAATGACACAGCAGCGCCGCGACAAAAAGAATCAACAGATGCGCGGCGATCAGCGGCCACAGTTCGCTGGAGCGGACGGGCGCTCCAACCGTGGCGATTGGAAAAAGCAGCACGATCACGATGGTTGCGGCCGATGACACGATAGTCAACGGCATCCGAAACTTTCGTGCGAAGGCCAAAACGAATGTCAACAGGTACAAGCCCAATGGCGCGACCCAAAGAAAAGGAAACGAACCGAGATTGAGCGATATGTGATTCGTCACTGCCAGCGTCAGCGCGGACGGCACGAACGCCGCGGCCAGCCACTGCAGCCGCGTCGTCCATGTGGCTGCTTCGAGCGGCGAGTCTTCGGTGACTCTCGGTTTCCGGTCCATCGCGCTACGGATCCTGCTCCCCCACATCATCCACATCGAGGCCGCAAAAACGGCAAGCAGCAGCGCATAACCGTAAAGCCACAACCGGCTTTGATCGCTGACGCCGAATCGCGGCTCGAATACGGTTGGATATGCCGCCAACGCGAGCAGACTTCCGGCGTTGCTGACCGCGTAGAGAAAATAAGGATCGTCGGCCCATGGCAGTGTCGTTTGCGCGAGCCATGTTTGAAGAAGCGGCGCTGTAGCCGAAAGAATCGCGAACGGGAGTCCGGCCGCGGCCAAGAGGTGCAGCAGGGTCCACGTAATCGGCGCTCCCGAAGGATTGCCGGGTGCCGCGCTGAACCGTATCGGAAGAAATGTAAATGCGAGCAACATCAGCAAAAGGTGAAGTCCGTATTGACGGCCAAGCCGGATCTTTCCGACGAAATGCGCGTAGGCGTATCCCACCAGCAGCATGATCTGGAAGAAGACCACGCACGTCGTCCAAACGGATGCGGAGCCGCCCAGAACGGGCAGCACCATTTTGGCGACCATCGGCTCGCATGAGAAAAGAAGGAACGCGCTGAGAAAGAATGTCGACGTGAGGAGCAGCGTCATGAGTTCGGACGCCAATAGAACCCGAGCGAAGCGAGTGGGGCACTTACCAGGATGCCGCTCGCTTCGCTCGGGTACTGTCTTGGTTCCTCATTAGGACTTTGAAGCAAAGCGCTTAAACGCTTTACCAACCGACGGGTTTCCCTTTGGTCTGCTCGTCCATCCAGGCTTTCAGCGGCGCGAAATAGTCGGTGATTGCCGTCGCATCCATCTGACGAGTCCCCGCAATGGCTTCGAGTGCCTCGGGCCACGGCTTGGAAACGCCCATCGACAGCATCGCGTTCAGTTTCGCACCGGCTTCCTTGCTCTCGTAGATCGAGCATCGGTGAAGAGCGGTGGTGCAACCAGCGGTCTTGGCAAGCGCTCGATGAAACTGGAACTGCAGGATGTCCGCGAGAAAATAACGCGTGTACGGCACGTTGCCCGGCACATGGTATTTGGCCCCCGGATCGAAGAACTCCTCAGCCCGATTTGACGGCGGAGCGACGCCCTGATACTTCAGCCGCAGATCCCACCAGGCTTTGTTGTAGTCCTCCGGTTTCACTTCTCCCGAAAAAACCTTCCAACGCCACTGATCGATCAGCAGACCGAAGGGAAGGAACGCGATTTTGTCGAGCGCGCGTGTCAGCAGCAGGCCGATGTCGCGCGATTGATCGGGCGCCTTGTCGAGCAGGCCGATTTTGACGAGATACTCCGGCGTCACCGACAGCGCAATCGTGTCGCCGATCGCTTCGTGGAAGCCGTCGTTCGCGCTGTCCCGGAACATCATCGGCAATTTGTTATAAGCGCGTTGATAGAAGTTGTGCCCGAGTTCGTGATGGATCGTGTCGAAGTCTTCTTCCTTCGGCTCGATGCACATCTTGATGCGCAGGTCGTCGACGTTATCGATGTCCCAGGCGCTCGCATGGCAGACCACGTCGCGGTCGCGAGGACGCACAAGCAACGATCGTTCAAAGAATGTCGGCGGCAGCGGGGCAAAACCCAGGGATGTGTAGAACCGCTCGCCGATTCGGACCATATCGAGGGGTTTGGTGTTGCGCCGCTTCAAAATGTCCGTGAGCGAATAGCCGGCATCGGCGTTCGCGGGTTTGACGAGCGGGTAAATGTTGCCCCACTGTTGCGCCCAGATGTTCCCCAGGAGGTGTGCAGGGATGGGGCCGTTCGCCGGAACGATGTCGCCGTACTTGTCGTGAAGCTTCATGCGGACGTACGCGTGGAGCGACAGATAGAACGGCTTCACCTGCTCCCACAGGCGATCGAGTTCCTTCGTGAACTCTTCCGGCGTCATGTCGTATTTCGACCGCCACATGGCGCCGGTGTCGACGAATCCCAATTCCCTGGCGCCCTTGTTCGAAAGTTCGACGAAGCGGGTGTAGTCCTTTCGCATCGGCTGGGCGATCGTCTGCCAGCCTTCCCACACCTGCCGCAAACGCTTCTCGTCGGTCTTCGTGTCGGCCATGATGTTGGTGATCTTGTCGATGTCGTGACATGTTTCGGGCTTGCCGGGATTGTCTTCGCACCATTTGCCTTTGCCGTACGTGGCGTCGAGGCTTGCGGCGATCCTGGTCAGTTCTTCGCCTTCCTTCGGATCCGAAGGCGTCGCCATCGTCAGCGAATTTTTTAACAGGTTGAGCTGGCGTCGAATATCCGGCGGCACGTCGACTTTGTCGTACTTCACCGCCTCCTTCGCATATTTCGCGATCTGATCGATGAACCGCTGGTTTTCCCGCGCATTGATCGCCTGCGTGTCGTCGGTGATGAAGTTTTCGGCGACCCACGAGGCTTGCGAACTCGCTGTCGCCAGACGTTCGATCGTCTGGTTGACTTCATTAATGAATTTCCCGGCGTCAGCCGCGGTCGGATTGGCAGTGACACCGCTGCTGTTCGTCGTACAGGCCGACAGCGTCACGAGCATCAAAAGGGCAATTGGAATTGTTCGCATGAGGCAGGATTATACCGTCATATTTGGACTTTAGTCCTATTGCGCCAAAGCCGACAAAGTTGTTCACTAAGCGAGCCTGCGCAGGAAGCGCTCTACACGTGGCAAGGAGGCCTGCTTGAACCAGCCGACTCCATCCTTTCCAGTCTGTTCAGCCTGCGTTAGGCCGGTCTGTGCACCGAAGTCCGACGTACAACCATTTTTGGAGGAACTGATTTCAACAGCCTAAACATCC
The DNA here is from genome assembly GCA_964584785.1 of uncultured Solibacteraceae bacterium. GTDB lineage: Bacteria > Acidobacteriota > Terriglobia > 20CM-2-55-15 > 20CM-2-55-15 > JAHFTY01. Next base: position 24,721 of record CAZPBY010000012.1, on the reverse strand, counting down.
CGATGGATGGTTCCATCCGTCGCGGTCGAGCAGGCGAATTCCGTCGTCGAAAGAAGAAGGGATTCGCTCCCGCCAAGGTGGCTTCGCGAGCTCTGTTTTAAATTCCGCGGAGCCACTCCCTCCTTTTACTCGCCTCAGTGCGCTTGCGGTTCACGACTTGCGGTGCGCAACCAGGAAGATGGCGGCCCCAATCAGATTCGTTACCACGATCACGCCGATAATCTTGGATGCAAAAAGGAGCCGGCTGCCCACTTCGATGATCGGAAATACCGAAAGCACGACGTAAAGCAGCGTCATCAGAAACCCCGACAGCGAGGAAATCCGCAACCAGAGCGGCGGGCGCTTCTCAATTTGCTTCAGTCCGGCCATCGGAATGGCAAACATCACCAGATAGGTCAGGGCGTACAGAATCCCTGCGCCGTTATTCAACAGCTGATACGCCTCCTGCTGACCGACGCCGGTGATGCTTGCGCCGCCGAGCATCAGAGTGATCGCGCCGACGAATACGATCGAATTCACCGGCGTCTTGAATCGAGGCGATACCTTTGTGAACCACTCCGGCAGCAAGCGATCCCACCCCGCAACGAGAGGGAGCCGCGCCGTGGCGGTCAGATTGATGCTCGCCTGCGACACGCGAAGGCCGAGCACGAACAGGATCACAAAGGGAATTATGCGAAAGGCGATGCCGAGCGATGTTGTGCCCGCGCTCAGGACTTGGGGGATCGGCGCAATCAAGTCGATCTTGTCGAGCTGAATGAACGACTGCACGGTGCTTGTGCCCACGACGAACATCAGAACGATCACCGGCGCGGCAACGATAACGGACCGTCCGATCGTGCGCACGGGGTTCCGGCACTCCCCGGCAAATATGGCGACGTACTCGAACCCGCCAAGCGCGCCGAATCCGAGTTTGCCGAGAATATTCAGGTTGAGAAGCGTTATTGCCGGAACAGCGACAGGGAAGGGCTCAAACTTTGCGATCGTTCCACGCGACAGGTTGATCAACGGCAGCGTGATGAGCGCCGCGAAAATGACCAACATCACGAAACCGCCGGCGTTGTGCACCCACTTGCCGATGCCGAGGCCGACAATGGCAATCAGCGATAGCGTTCCGATCAACAGACAGCCCATGAGCGTGATGAACCATTTGTTTCCCGCCATCCACGCATAGTTCGGACCGAACGCATAGGCGAAATTGGTCGCAGCTTGTAAACCGACCTCGGATGTGAGGACCATGGCGTAGAGCCACAGGTTCCACGCCACCATGAATCCGGCGAACTCGTTGAAGCCGAGCTTCGCCCATTGATACAAGCCGCCTTCGAGCGGCATCAATTGATTCAGGTAGATGACGACGACCGCTGAAGGAACATAGAAAAGAACCGCGGCAAGCAGCCAGAAAAAGGTGTGAGACGGGCCGAGCTTCGCGGCCGTACCGATCCAGCCGAGGCCGACAATGAACAGGATCTGCGTCAGCGCGAGGTCCATCAGTCCAAGCTCCTTCTTGAACACATCGCTGCGCTGCTCGATCGCAGACTCCGCGCGCAAAAACTCGGGTTGAGCTTCGGGTTTCTTCATGGAACGGCCGGTAATGTATCGCAAAAACCCGCGTTTGGTTTAAGGCTTAATCACGCGCAGCTCGATGGATGGGTTGGAACCTTCCGTCAGGATCACGACTTTCCCTTGATTGTCATAGCGCCGAATGAATTCGGGATCGCGATACGCGTTCGCCTCCATCGATTCCCACGCGAACACTTTGTATTCCCCGGGGACGACTCCGCGAAACGTGAAATGTCCGGTCGTGTCGGTGACGTTGAGCCGGTAGCGATCCGCACGATTCGGTTCCAACGGAATCAGCGTCACTTGAGTGCTGGCGAGGGGTTTCCCTTCGCGATCGACAACCGATCCTTCCAGCTTGCCGGCATTGGCGCCGACCAGAATCTCGATCGGCGAATCGGGAGTGCGGTCGACCGTGAAGCCATCGCGCAACGCATCCGTTTGGCCAAGGGTCACGGCTTTGACGTAGGAGTCCGGCGGCAACGGTAAGATCGAAATCTGATACGTGCCCGGCATGACCTGGGTGATCGTGAAGGTGCCGTCCGGTTTAAGCACCGGTGGGCCGCCCACACCACTGAGGATTCCCGGGCCGCCGTCACCTGCCGGCCTCAGCATGACGCGCATCGACGTGATCGGCACCGAGTTGGTGCCGGCCTGCGGCAGTCCGTTTTCGAATACTACGTGGCCCGGAAGATCAAAACCGGGGCTGAGCGTAATCACAATGCCTTCGAGATCCTGATTCACTTCAAGCGGCCTTTCCGCGCGCAGCATTCCCGACGTCGGAGTCCCGGAATTCGCCTGAAGGATGTAGGAACCCGCCGGCACATTGCGGATTTCGAAGGTGCCGTCAGCGGGGTTGATGGTGGGTACAGTGCCGTTGATTCCCATCAGCGTTCCGGAAGGCTGTCGCGGACGGAGTGAAACGAACGGCCGGCCGGCTGCGGCACTGGCAACGGTGACGATCACACGTCCGCGGACGGAGTACGTTTTGGTGCGGATCATCGTCACGTCGATCGCGCTCAGCTGACCGCCCGGCAGGATCTCGATTTCCGTGGCCGACGACGAATCGGTTGTGCCGGGATAATAGATCGGCGCGTAGCCTTCCTCGGCCGGTCCCATGAAATCGTTGGGATTGCGAAAGACCGGCGTCGGCCCGCCGGTGTATTCCACTCGAAGAAAGTATTTGCCTGGCGAAACCCAGAACAGCCGATATTCACCGAGGTCGTTGGTCCGGACCTGCTGCTCCGGTTGCAATGTCCGCTTCCCGCTTGCGTCGTATGCCAGTCGTTGAAGGACAACGTCGGCGTTTGGCAGCGGCGCGTTGTCGAAATCATAGATCCGGCCCGTGACCACTCCCGTTGGCGTCATCTCGAACACAACATCCTTCATTTGCTGCCCCGCTGTCAGCACGACAGGTGTTGAAGGTCCGTTGGCCGCCTTCTGTCCGTAAAACTGCCGAACGTAGCTGTTTGCAAACGCGCTCAGTGAGTATCTGCCCGCGTCCACGTCAGAAAAACTGAAGCGCCCGTTTCGATCGGTGGTCGCCGTCTTTGGCGTATTGTTTCCACCGGACAACATGACGCGCGCCCTGTATATCGGTTCACCCGTGCCGGAGGTTTTGACGATCCCCTCGATCGAGGCCGCCGGAGGCTTGGATTGTGGGGCTTGCACCAATACAAGAAGCAGGAGGAATGCACTCATTCAAAAAGTATAGGACAGAAGGGATTTCGAAGGCGGACGAGTCCCGCGAGTCAGAACTCGTCCTATTTTTAAAATTCCTCTCCCGTACCGTCTCTTATTGATATAACGCTTGTACCGATGCTCAACCAACGCGTCTCTCACTACCAAATCGTGGATCGGCTCGGCGAGGGCGGGATGGGTGTGGTGTACAAGGCGGTCGACACTCGATTGGATCGTCCGGTTGCGGTGAAGTTTCTTTCGCAGGACTACGCGAAGGACCCGCAGGCGCTCGAACGATTCCGGCAGGAGGCGAAAGCGGCCTCCGCTCTGAACCATCCGCAGATTTGCACGATCTATGATGTCGGCGAGCATGAAGGTCAGCCCTTCATCGTCATGGAATACCTCGAAGGCGAATCGTTGAAGGATCGCATTTCGCGAGGTCCCATACCGACACAGGAACTGCTCGATATCTCCATACAGATTTCCAACGGCCTCGAAGCGGCTCACAACCGGGGCATCATTCATCGCGATCTGAAGCCGGCGAATGTCTTTCTCACCAGCCACGGGCAGGCGAAGATCCTCGATTTCGGTCTGGCGAAACTCGCACCCAAGGATGCCGGCATGGACGTGGCGACGACGCTCGGTGCTTTGAAAACCGCCGCCGGCACGGCTGTCGGCACCGTGGCGTACATGTCGCCCGAGCAGGCACGAGCCGAGGAAGTGGATTCGCGTACCGACCTTTTTTCGATGGGAGTGATGTTGTATGAGATGGCCACGGGACAGCAGGCATTCAGCGGTCCGAGTGTTGCTGTGGTTTACGATTCGATCTTGAATCGCGAACCGGTTGCGCCCGCCCGATTCAATCCCGCGCTTCCGTCTCAGTTGGATCACACCATTTCGAAAGCGATCGAAAAAGATCGCAGCTACCGGTATCAACGTTCTTCCGAGCTGCGATCGGATCTCGAACGGCTGCGACGCGACTGGATTGCCGGCAGGACCACAGTGGTGCAGGTGCGCGACGTCACACCGCCGGTTCGCGCTGCCGAACCGGTTCCCAGCGTCGGCGGCCGCAAGCCCGGGCTGGCGTTCATGCTGGGAATGATTCCCGGGTTCGGCGCTCTGTACAATGCGGAGTACAAGAAGGCTGCGATCCACATCATCGCGTTCGGCGCAATTACGGCTCTTCGTGACGCCACCGCCATCAGCGCGATACATTCATTTTTTTCTTACCTGACAATGGGATTTTGGGCCTTTATGGTGTTCGATTCCTATCACACCGCGCGATCACGTCTTTCGCGATCGTAAGGAAAGAGAAATCGCGAGTCGATTTCCGGCTCGCGATTTCCGATTGAAGCGTCCTAGAACTTCAGACGCAGGGCCATCTGGATGATTCTCGGCGACGCGGTACCCGAGATCTGACCGAACGTTCCGCCGGTGATCGAGGTGCTCGGATTATTGAATTCCGCATGGTTGAGCAGGTTGAAGAAATCCGCTCGGTATTCGAGCGAAGTCCTTTCCGTGATCCCCGTCACCTTCGAAACACTGAAATCGAAATTGCTGCGCGACGGACCGCGGAAGCCGTTACGTCCAAACGTGCCGTATGTGCGCAGCGTCGGATCGTTCGCCGGCGCTGAGAAATCCGCGGGATCGAAGTAGTAGTTGCCCTTGCCTTTCGACAGCGTTTGAACGTTGTGCGCGTCGAACAGCGTGATTGGCGCAACGAGATTCGCTCTCACCAGACTTCGATCGCCCGCGCCCGACGGTCCCGGCTGCGTCATCGACGTCGAAAGGCCGGCGGTCACATCCAGCGGCGAACCCGTGCGATACGTCACGATCGGCAGAACGTTCCAGCCTTTGACCAATCGCGATGGCCCGCTCTGCCACATCTTCATGAACGGGAGTTCCCAGTTGCCCGAAAGCGATACGTAGTTGGTCAGATCGAAGTCCGACACTGCGCGAAATCGCTTTCGATCGTATGTGGGAACCGTGCCGTTGCGGGCACGGAAACCGGATTCGGTGTCCAGCGATTTGCTGTACGTGTACGAGAACTGATAGTCCAGATTGCCAAGAACATGCATGTCGGAGTATCGCCGGTTCAGACCCAACTGCAGCGAGTTGTAGTTTGCCGTTCCGACATTCGCAAACGTCGTAAGGTAACTGAACGCGTTCGATGGGTTGCCGGCAATGGCATTGAACAACCGTGTTGTCGGCACGGGCTTATCGACGATGAACGGATTCGCGTCATACAAGCCCGTCAGTTTGTGAGAACTGCTGCCGGCATATGCGATGTCCACAACGGTGTTCCGCGCCACTTCGCGTTGGATATCGAGGTTGTACTGATAGATGTAGGGCGTCCTTAGATTCACATCGACCGAGTACACACCGCTATCGCCGAAAGGCAAGTATCCCGCTTTGACGAAATCAATGTCGCGAGGCGTGGCCCGAGTCGGGAATGGATTGTTGATTCCCGCGGCCACGAATGGCTGTGTCAGATAATTCACTTCCGCCGTCGGATTGGCTGCGAGCGCATTGAAATTGAAACTGGCCGTCGGGAAGAACGGCTTTTGACCGTTGAACTGGAAGTTGTCTTCGGCCTTCAGGATGTCATAGAACACGCCTGCTCCGCCGCGAATGACCATCTTGTCGCTCGGCGACCACGCGAATCCGAATCGCGGCGCAACATCATTCTTATCGGGAAAGTTCGAGCCCTTCGGAGCTTGCGAGTCTCCGGGGAACACCAGCCCGAGCGGGGCATTGGGAAAGACCGTGGATTTTGCTCCGTACACGTACGAAAACGTCTGGCCGAACCGGTCGAACTTCGGAGAGCTGTACTCGTACCGCAGACCGAACGACAGCGTGACCGTTCTCGAAAACTTCCATTCATCCTGAACGTATCCGCCGAAGTTCTTCGTGCGGATGTTCGTGGGCGCCGCCGGATACTGACGGAACTGATCGGGCACTCCTAACAGGAAGTCCGCGCGATCGTTCTTGGAACTTGAAGCTCCGGTGTTCCTGAAGTTGAACTGCCCGTCGATATAAAAGTCGAAAACCTGGTTGTCCTGATACGGCGTGAACGTGGCGCCTGTCTTGAACGTGTGCTTGCCGTGGGTCCACGTCAGGCTGTCGGTCCAGGTGAATGTGTTGTCGATCAGCCGGGACGGGCCTTGCGGGCTGAAGCCGACCGTGAGTCCGCTGGAAAACGCCAGAATGGTGGGACCCGTCGCTTCATCCGGAATGATTCCAATTCCAAGTTCCTGCGGCGTCGGTCTCTTTGAAACGGGCACCGACTGCAGGCTGTTGTTTCGCTGCGCGGTGAAGCGGAAGTCGTTGACCATGGTCGGCGAAATCGTTTTCACATAATTCGTTGCGAAGTAATACTGCTTGCGCTGGGTCTGATTGGGATAGCCGGGTACGTTCGCCGTCGAGAACGGACTGATCGTTGTTTGGCGGTTCCAACCCAGTGTCGTGGATATTCGATCCCGGTCCGTCAGGAAGTAATCGACCTTATTCGTGATCTCATCGCGGTTATCACGGGCCGATCCCTGCGAGAACAGATAACCCACGTCGGACGTGGGAATCAGGCTCTTGCTGATGTAGTTCTTCGCAACCGAATTGATGCGCGACGGATCGATGATTCCCTGAGCTGCCAGACTGGCATCGGGCTGGAAGTAGGGAAACTTCTGCAGGAATGCCACCACGTTGGCGTCGGGGCCGGTCCCAGCCGTATTGGATTTTGAAAAGTCTCCTCTCAATTCCGCCGGCGTGAAGACTGTTGTTTTGCTGGTCGTCTGCAGTTGCGACTGGCGCTGGCTCTGCCAGCCGCTGAAGAAGAAGAGCTTGTCCTTGAAGACCGGACCTCCCAGGGTGCCGCCGAATTGATTGCGTTTCAGAATGTCCTTCTTCAGCGTGTTCGCGTTGTTGAAGAACGAATTCGCATTCAGCGCGTCATTGCGAACGTAATCGTACGCGGTGCCGTGGAACTGGTTCGTTCCGGACTTCGTGACCACGCTCACGATTCCGCCGGCATTGCGGCCGTACTCCGCGCCGTAGTTGTTCGTGAGGATCCGAAATTCTTCGACGACGTCGGGATTCGGATTGAGCACTGCCGCATTGCTGAGCAGGTTGTTGTTCACTCCGCCGTCGAGCAAATAGGTCACGGAATCGCCCCGGCCTCCGGAAACGCTGAAGCTTCCGTTACCGGACGTGTTTGGAATGACTCCGGGCTGGAGCAGCGCAAGATCGAGAACGTTGCGTCCGTTGAGCGGCAGGTTCGAAATCTGCGTGGCGCCGATGACGATTCCCAAGGTGGCCGACTCCGTCTCGATGTGCGTGGCCGCCTCTTCGACGACCACCTCCTGTGTTACAGCGCCGACCTGCAGCTTGACATCAATGCGCAGCGACTGATTGACGTCGAGCCTTTCCGGTTTCGTGACAACTTTCTGGAATCCGGCCAGCTCGGCTGTGATCTCGTAATTGCCCACAGGCAGCAGCAGGATCTGATACGCGCCTGTTTCGTTCGTGAGAGTCTCGACGCTCACTCCGGTTCCGGCATTCGTCGCGATCACACGAACACCGGGAATCACGGCGCCCGTTGGATCCGTGATGTTCCCCACGATTCGTCCCGTCGCAGTCTGTGCCGACAGCGCCGCACTCCCAATCAACGCGGCAAGGCACACAAACATGATTATTTGAATTTGTTTTTTATTTTTCATTGTAGCGTTCCTCCCAATATTCATTCCCCCCTCTACTGATAGATCATCCTGTAACAGAGATTTTGAGTTATGAAAAGGGGAATTGATGCCGCGAACTTTCAATTGGATTGCAGTGGGTCTCATGTCCGGCACGTCCGCCGACGGCGTGTCCGCCGCAAGAATCCGTGTCGGGAACGGGATGAAGCTGCTCGCGTACCGGACGTTCGCGTATCCGCCGTCGCTGCGCGAGCGCGTGTTGAGGGCGCAGGAACTTCGAACGCCCGACCTTTCGCAACTGCATTCCGATTTGGGAAAGTTCTTCGCGAAGGTCGCCACCATTTTCATTGGCCGCAGTCGCATCGACGTCATCGGCTGTCATGGACAAACCGTGTGGCACGAGCCGGGCCGCCACACGCTGCAGCTGGGCGAGGCGGCGCACATTGCCGCGGCAACGGGAGTCACGACGGTCAGCGATTTCCGGCCGGCGGACATCGCCGCGGGCGGCCAGGGCGCTCCGCTGGTTCCGTACTTCGATCGGTTCGTTTTCGGCGTTCGTCCCGCGGCGACTCTCAATATCGGCGGTATCGCCAACCTCACGGCTGTTTCGAAAAAACCGATCGGGTTCGATACAGGCCCCGGCAACTGTCTCATCGACGAAGCGATGCGAATCGCGTTCAGGAAAGAGTACGACGCCGCCGGCCGCGTGGCGAAGTCGGGAGAAGTCGTTCACGAATGGCTCGCGCGTCTTGACCACGAATACTTTCGAATATCACCCCCGAAATCGACGGGCCGTGAATTGTTCAGCCACCAGTTTCTGGTGGACCGGTTGGGCGGGGAACTGCGGCGTCGGCCGGCGGACGTCGTCGCGACGCTTACGTTCTTCACGGCGAGAACCATTGCCGACGCGCGGTCGCGATTCGTGAAGCACAAGATCACAGAGATCATCGTGTCGGGCGGCGGCGTTTTCAATCGCACGCTCATGAACCACCTCGAGTCGATGCTCGCACCTGCGGCTGTGACTTCGATCGCAGCTTACGGCATTCATCCTCTCGCGAAGGAGCCGGCCGCTTTTGCCCTCCTGGCGATTGAGGCGATTCGCGGTCGTGTGGGGAACATTCCGTCGGTAACCGGAGCGAGCCGCCCTGTGGTTCTAGGCAAGATCACTCCCGGTGCGTCGCCAAGGGTGTAGCACGCCTCCGCCGTGTTACGGCAACCCGCCATATTCGTCGTGACGGCGGACCCAAAATTGATTGCGGCCGTTTTCGTCGCGGCCTTTCGGCGTCAGGTCGACGTAGTTGTATGCCGTGTTGACCAGATCGATGCCGCGGGCATACGCGGAGTACGTATGAAAAATGCTGCCGCTGCCGTCCTTGTAAAAAACGCTCACGCCTTCTCTCTGAGGGGCCTGCGGATTTTGGCGGGTATAGTTGTAGAATGCGTCCTTGTTTGCGACCTCTTTCGGCGTGAACGCCACCTGATAATCGAAGTTGAAATCGCTCCCGCCCGACGACAACCACTTGAAACTCCATCCCATGCGCTTCCGGTATGCGGCGATTTTCTCGTACGGTGCCTGGGAAATCGCCACCATGGTGATGTCGCGATGATTCAGGTGAATGATGATCGGATCGAAATTGTCGGCCCAGAACGAGCAGTGCGGGCACCCGGCGTCCCACGCGGGATCGAACATGAAGTGATAGACCACAAGCTGGCTGCGGTTCTCGAACAGAGCCGCGAGTGTCTCGGTACCGTTTTCGCCGGTGAAGATATACGTCTTCGTGACGTTCTCCCACGGAAGTTCCCTTCGTTGCCGGCTGAGTTCGTCACGCAATCGAGTGAACTCTTTCTCCTTTACGAGAAATGCCGTGCGCGCCGCAATCCACTGCTCATGGGAAACCACGGGATGATCCTTGAAGCCGCCGTCGGACATGCGTTTTCCTCCTTAATACTCTCCGAATAATGACATGACTTAGATATTATCGAAGGACATGAAGCGGATTCGACTTCGATGGATCGCACTCCTGGCGACGGCCGCTGCGCTTGCGTGCTGCTCGAAAATCGGAAAGGATGCCGCGGGCGGCCGATCGGACTGCGCGAATCTCTCGGGAAACTACATGATTCAGGGTGAAGACGGACAGGTTCATATCTCTGTCGAACAGAGTGGATGCGATCGCATCACCATGATCCGGAAAAGCGGGTACCTGGGCGCGGTCACCTCCGAGCAACACGCCCTCAAACTGAATGGAAAAGTTCAGGACGATGGCCCATGGTTCGGCGACAAGGATCAATACGAGACCTCAGCGCGAGTGGTGGGCGCCACAATACAGGTTGACGCAAAAGCGGCCGGTGGCACGACCCTCACCATGATTTACTCTCTGACTCCCGATCGCGACCTGATGGAACAGTCGACCATTGACGGCCGTCGCGAAGATCCGGTCGTGGCTAAACGGCAGAATTGATCCATGCGCCAACGGTATGGATGAATTGAACGGACTCTTCGACAACAATCGACGCTGGGTCGAACGAATGACGGCGAAGGACCCCGAGTTTTTCCTCAGGCTTTCCCGCCAGCAGACGCCGAAGTATTTGTGGATTGGCTGTGCCGACAGTCGAGTGCCCGCAAACGAAATCGTGGGGTTGCTGCCCGGCGAGCTTTTCGTTCACCGCAACGTGTCGAATGTCGTCGGGCTAGACGACCTCAACTGCCTCTCCGTCATTCAATTCGCCGTGGATGTGCTCCGGGTACGGCACATCATCGTCTGCGGCCATTATGGATGCGGTGGCGTCGAAGCCGCGCTGGACGGCCGCAAGCTCGGACTCAGCGACAACTGGTTGAAGCCCGTCCGCGACTTGCATGATCAGCATCAGCGCGAACTCGGCGAACTCGATCGCGACGGCCGTTTCAATCGCCTGTGCGAGCTGAATGTCCAAGCCCAGGTGTTCAATGTCGGACGGACGAGCACTCTTCGCGATGCCTGGGCTCGAGGGCAGAGCATCAGCATTCACGGCTGGATTTACTCGATTGGGAACGGCCTGTTGCGCGACCTCGGTGTGTCCGTCACGGGGTCTCCGGCGCCCGCTCACTGATACGCCGCGGCCTGAATGCCGTACAGCTCGGAGTAAGGGCCGCGACGAGCCATTAACTCTTGGTGGGTTCCCACTTCGGCGACGCGTGAGCCGTCGAGAACGATGATGAGGTCGGCCATGCGGACCGTGCTGAACCGGTGGGACACGAGAATCGTGATGCGGCCCGCGCTTTTGTTGCCGTGCGCCGCTTCGGCGTATCGTTCGAACAGGGCGTGTTCGGTTTCCGCATCGAGAGCCGCGGTCGGTTCGTCGAGAACGATGAGCAGCGGTTGTTCGCGCATGAAGCCGCGGGCGAGCGCGACTTTTTGCCATTGTCCAAACGAAACCTCGACACCTTGAGGCCACGTCGGACCTAATTGCGTATCCAGGCCGACGGGCAATCTGGCCACAACGTCGGCGGCCCCGGCGCGATCCACAGCGGTCGTGACGGCAACGGTGTCGTCCAGATGCGGGAGGTCACCAACGCCGATGCTTTGCCGCGCGCGCAATTCAAAACGGAAAAAATCCTGAAAGGCGCCGGCAATACGCTGTCGCCAGCCTTCGGCGGGTATGCGTGCGAGCGGCTGGTCGTCGACGTAGATCGTCCCCGTCGTCGGTTCGTAGAACTTGCCGAGCAACTTCACCAGCGTCGTTTTGCCGGCTCCGTTTTCGCCAACGATCGCCACAACGGAACCGGCGGGAAGATCCAGCGACACGTCGTTGAGAACCAGTCGATCGATGCCGGGATAAGCGAAGGACACATTGGCCAGACGAATCCCTTTCGCGAGACGCGTCGGCACCGGCAGATCCGCCGCAGCGCTCAGAGAGGCGACGTAATTCTCGAGCCAGGCGAGCCGCTTCGAACCATCCATCCAGATACCACGCAGGAATCCGATCTCGCCGACAGTGCCTCCGATGTAAGCCGATAGCCGCGCGCCCGCTGCGAGGACAAGCAGAACGTTGCCGGCGGAAGCGTGCAATACGGCGGCGACAAAAACAACAGCTCCAATGTAGGCGCTGCCGAAAACGGCCCATGCGAGTGCGTGCCAGCGGGCCGTATCCCATCGGGCCCTGGAGACGCCCGCATACCACCATTCCCACGCCGACCGTCGATCGACGATCAAACGCTCACCAATTCCGGTGACCCGCACTTCCTTGCCGGAAGCCGCCGTCGTCGCGGTGACGAACAGATGCCGCGCCAGACGGTGTGCCCAAGCGCGGCTCTCCCAGGCTTTTCGCTCCACGGCCGGACGCCACGCGGAAGTCCAGAAAACGGGGACGCCGAATACGGCCAGAAGGATCAGACCGGGATGAATCGATACCAGCAACACGATCACGATCGCGAGACGGAGTATCCATGCGCATGTCGAGAACAACGACAAATACATGTGATCCAGCACGAACACCTGATTGCGCAGCATCGCGAGCCGGTCGAGATACTCGGGACGTTCGTGATGTTCGATGGTCGCCGTCGACGCCTGGAGTCTTGCAACGTGCGACTCGAGAGCAATCGTCACCTTATCGCGAAAACGGCGCTGCACGCGCATAGTGGCGATTCGCAGGAACCATGTGCCCGTCGCCGAGAGACCGATTGCTATCGCCGCGGCAAGCACGCGCGTTCGATTGTGCTGCAGCACGCCGTTTCCAAGGACGACGAGCCAGACGGCGGTGAGGGTGTCGGGAACGGCTGCAAAGAGAGACATGAGAAATGACGCCAGCAGCATTCCCGGCTCGTGGCGGTAACCGAGTTTGCACAGTCGCCACATCGAAGACAGGGCCGGCGGCAGGTCGTCTATGACTTTACGTGAAGCCGGCTTAGGCGAGGACGTCATAGGCTTTGCCTTCCTCGTCTTCGGTTGCCGCAAATCGCTGCGCCTGCAGATCGAACATCGTGCGATACCGTCCGCCGAGCGCCATCAATTCGTCGTGCGTGCCGAGTTCGGTCACTGAGCCGTTTTCCAAAACGCAGATCCGGTCGGCATGCCGGACGGTCGAGAATCGATGCGAGATCAGAATCGTGGTGCAGTTCCGCGTCGCTTCGAGAAGCCGGTCGAAGATTTCCGATTCGCCTCGAACGTCGAGCTGAGCCGTAGGCTCGTCGAGAAGGACCACGCGAGCGCCCATGCCCACCGCGCACAGCGCCCGAGCCAACGCGACGCGCTGCCACTGGCCGCCGGATAGATCGGTCCCGCCGTCGTATCCGCGCGCCAGCACGGTGTCCAGATGAGCCAGTCCTGCCGCTCGAGCGGATTCGAGCGCGCGTTGAATCACGTCGTCGGGTGCGCCCTGCGGAGCCACGTTGTCGCGAAGAGAGAGTTCGAATCGAATGAAATCCTGGAACACCGCGGCCAACCGCGACCGCCAGCTTTCGATATTCAACTCTCGAATGTCGACGCCGTCCACTTCGATCGCGCCGGATTGCGGATCGTAGAGCCGGCAAAGCAGTTTCGCCAGCGTCGTCTTTCCTGCACCGTTTCTGCCGACGATCGCGAGCGATGAGCCGGCGCGAATCGTGAGGTTGAAGTCTTTCAGAATTTCCTGGCCGCCCGGATACGCAAACGTAACGTTGCGAAAACGGATCTCGCTTCGGGGCATCTTCTCCGCCGCGCGGATCCCGGCATGCAAAGCGCCGGCGATATCCATCGATGCCTTGAGACGCAGCACCGCACCGACGGGTGAAGCCGCCCAATCGAGAGCCCAATTCAGACCACCGAACGCGATCATGGACGTCCCGAGCGCACATTGCGCAAAAACAATCGCCCGAGAGAGAGCGATGGTTCCAGTCGACGCCGAGTTTGCGATAGACCAGAACAAGAGGATATTCGCCGAAGCAACGATCAGCAGGCTGAGCGCGAGCGGCTTCTCTCGTAGCCGCGTCGCTTCGTACTGCAGTTTATGCAACTGCGTCCGCCGTGTGATGAACCGCTCGATGATCCAGCCGGCGAGGCCGAACAGTCTCAGTTCCTTCGCAGCCGGCGGATCGACTGCGATCCGATACGCGTATTCCGATTCGCGTTGCGCCGCCCGCACCTCATCGGTATTTCGGTCGCGCCACACGGCGCTTTCACGCAAAAGCCAATGTGTCGCGAACCAGGCGCCGACCAGAAGGATCGGAGCCCACCAGTGATACCAGCCGAGCACGACAGCTGAGGCAAGACCGCCGATCATTTCCACCAGTCCGCCTGCGATGAAATCCATCGATATAAACAGGGGTGGTCCCATCATCGCCAGATCGAAATCGCGCGCCAGCATCAGGTCGCCTGTCAGCTTGGGATCCTCGAGATGTCCCATGCCGGGCGGCCGCACGCACGATTCGGTGAGGCGGTCGTAAAGCCACGACGCCGTTCGATCGCCGAGATTGGACCCCACACCCAAATGAAGCGGCGTGAGAATCTGCAGCAACAGAAACACCGCTCCGGCAAAAACCAGCGGCACGGTCAGAGTGGCATTCTGCTGAACATTTCGGATAACCAGGCCGGTGGCGATCGACAGCACCGCCGGCAGCACGCCGCGCATGAACAGAATCAGCCACCACACGGACGCAAGCCCGGCGTGGGCCTTCCACAAGACACCGAAGAATTTCCACTCTTTACGTTGGCGCAGCTGCTCCATGGGTTCAGCCGTTATTGATGAATAACCCAGCGAATTGGGTGGCAGTTACGTTACAGCATTTGAATTTCGGGCTACTACAATATTGTTCATGAACATCATTGGCCTGGACCACATTGTCATTCGATGCCGCGACGTGGAGCGGATGACCCGGTTTTATTGCGACGTCGTCGGCTGCGCCCTGGACAAACGCGTGGAGCGGCTCGGACTGATACACCTTCGTGCCGGTTCGCAGTTAATCGACCTCGTCAGCGTCGATAGCGAGATCGGAAAGATGGGCGGCGCCGCTCCCGCTGCGGATGGCCATAACATGGATCACGTTTGCCTTCGCATAGAACCCTTCGACATCGACAGCCTCCGGCGCCACTTCAACCAATTCGGAATCGATCTCGGGAACGTTCACGACAATTACGGCGCCGAAGGAAATGGACCGTCGGTTTATTTGAACGATCCTGAACACAATACGATCGAGCTGAAGGGGTATCGTTCATCGACGTAGCTGAATGGGACCGGATGCGCAGACCGTGATCCACAAAAGGACGCTGGTAAGAGAACCGCGCGGTCAACGGGACTGCCCGCCTCATCGGCTCAAAGTCTACACGGCTTCGACTTATTCACGCTAAACTTCACAGTCTGCGCTGACGTCTTGCGAGATTGATTGAACCTGGAGGAATTCGACAATGGCTGAGTGTCCCATTTGCGGTGCCACGGTGAACCTGGGTGACGATGCGGTGGTGGGAGAACTCATTTCCTGCAAGGAATGCGGTTCGGAACTGGAAGTCAAAGGGGTCCATCCTGCGATACTCGCCGAGGCCCCGACCGAAGAGGAGGATTGGGGGCAATGAGCATCAAAGTCGGTTTTCTCCACTCGCTCATTCGTCCCGAGGAAAAATTCATCCTCAAGGAGTTTGCGAGTCGTGGCGGCGTTGAGACCGTGATGCTCGACGACCGGAAACTGGCGTTCAACCTCGGCAGAGATCACTTTCCTTTCGATGTCGTCCTGGAAAGATGCATCAACCATTCTCGAGCGCTTCACGCGTTGCGACTGTTCGAATCGGCGGGAGTGAAATGCGTAAATACTTCGCACGTCGCGACGATCTGCGGCGACAAGATGCTGACGTCGATCGCGCTCGAAGAGCACAAAGTGCCGCAGCCGGAAGTGCGGATCGCATTCACGGAGGAATCGGCGCTGCAGGCCATCGAAGCGATGGGATACCCGGTCGTGCTGAAACCGGCCGTGGGTTCGTGGGGAAGGCTGCTCGCCAAGGTCAATGATCGGGATGCTGCTGAAACGATCCTCGAGCACAAGGTCACGCTCGGAAGCTACCATCACTCGATTTTCTACATTCAGAAATACATCGAGAAAAAAGGGCGCGATATTCGAAGCTTCGTCGTCGGCGATGAATGCATCGCGGCCATCTATCGGGTTTCGGACCACTGGATCACGAACACCGCTCAGGGAGGCAAGGCATTCAACTGTCCGTTGACAAACGAGCTGAAGGATCTTTCGGTGCGAGCTGCAAACGCTGTGGGCGGTGGAGTTGTCGCCATCGATATCTTCGAAACCGAGCGCGGACTCCAGGTCAACGAAGTGAACTACACCATGGAGTTTCGTAACAGCATCACCACGACCGGCGTCGATATTCCGAAAATGATCGTCGATTACGTGCTTCGGGTTGCCGGAAAGTAGCATGGTGGACAAAGTAAAGTGCGCCATAGCCGGCGGGTCGGGTTATACCGGCGGCGAATTATTGCGAGTGCTGCTGGGCCATCCGCGCGTCGAAATAATGCAGGTCACTTCCGAGCGCCTGGCCGGCAAGTTGGTTTTCAAGGCTCACCCGAATCTGCGGAAGAAAACCGAGCTGCAGTTTTCGAAATTGGACGAGTTGCGTTCGTGCGACGTGCTGTTCAGCTGCTTGCCGCATGGCGAAGCCATGGGAAAGATCGATTTCTTCAAATCGGTCGGCCGCAAAATCGTCGATCTGAGCGCCGACTTCCGTTTGCGGACCGAGACTGCCTATAAGGACTGGTATGGCAAGCCCCACGCACGGCCCGACCTTCTGGGTACGTTTGTTTACGGCATACCCGAACTGCATCGAGATGAGATGAGAGGAGCCGATCTCGTATCCAGTGCAGGTTGTAACGCGACCGCGACCATCCTGGGGCTGTATCCTTTTTATAAGCTCGGACTCGTTGAACCGGACCGCACCGTTGTTGAAGTCAAGGTCGGGTCGAGCGAAGGCGGCAATATACCGAGCGCTTCCTCGCATCATCCGGAACGCAGTGGGGCCGTGCGTTCGTTCATGCCTACCGGGCATCGCCACACAGGCGAGGTCCTGCAGGAATTAAGCTTCGGCAACCCCATCCAGATTCACCTGTCGGTCACTTCAGTTGAATTAGTGCGCGGTGCGCTCGCGACGTCTCACGTGTTTTTGAAAGACAAGCTGGCGGACAAGGACATCTGGAAAGTCCTGCGGCAGGTTTACGGTCAGGAGCCGTTTATCCGGATCGTTAAAGAAGCCGAAGGAACGTACCGTTACCCGGAGCCCAAATGGCTTGCGGGCACGAACTACTGCGATATCGGATTTCAGAGGGACGAGAAATCGAATCGCCTTGTCGTCATCAGCGCCATCGACAATTTGATGAAGGGCGCGGCCGGTCAAGCGGTCCAGGCGTTCAACCTGATGCACGGATTCGACGAAACCGCGGGCCTGGAATTCCCCGGTCTTCATCCTCTTTAAAATGTGCCGGCTTCTGCTCGTAAAGTCCGACCATGAATTTGCAGTCGCGGAGCAACTGGAGCGGCTCGCTTTCATCGCGAAACATAGCAGGGAATTTCAGGGTCACGGCTGGGGCTGTGCGTACATCGAGGACGGCGCGTGGAAACATTACAAGAACATTCAACCGATCTGGGAATCCCGCTTTGAGTTCGGAAAAAGCCGGCTCCTGCTGGCGCACGCGCGGAGCGCGTTCAAGGACGAAGGCATTGCCGTGGAGAACAACATGCCCTTCTACGACGATCGTCATGTGTTCATCTTCAACGGCGAACTTCGAGGAGTGCGCATCTCGGAGAAAGGCAGGATCGGTGCCGAGAAGATATTCAACTTCATCAAGCGCTTCGACCGCGGAGATATGATCGATGCTCTCGAGCGCGGCGTGGAAGTCATCCGTAAACGAACCACGTACATTCGAGCGATGAACATCATTATGGCGGACATGTCGACCGTTTACGTCGCATCGTTGTTCAACGAGGACCCCGACTATTTCACCATGCAGTTCACCACGGACAGCGGGAGGCTGGTGATCGCATCCGAAGTCTTACCAGGCCCGGAGCGCTGGGAGAAGATCGAGAGCGGAACGTTCCGGTCGTTCGGAATCACGTCGGGGGCGCGATGATTATCGTTAAAGTCGGCGGCGGAAGAGAGGTCAATTTGAAAGGTGTGGTTCAGGATCTGGCGGGCCTGAACGAAAAATACATCATCGTCCACGGCGCGAATGCTGTGCGCGACGATATCGCGACGAAGATGGGACACCCGACGAAAACCGTCACGTCGGTGTCCGGCTACAGCAGCGTACTGACGGACGAGAAGGCCATCGATGCGATCATGATGGGTTATGCCGGCCTTCAGAATAAGCGCCTCGTCGAACTGTGCCAGCAATATGGCATCAACGCGGTCGGACTCTCGGGAATCGACGGCAAGATCGTGCAAGGCGCCCGCAACAAAGGCATCCGCGTCCGCCAGAACGAGAAGACCATCATGATGCATGACTACTCCGGCAAGCCCAGAAGCGTGAATCACCAACTGATCACACTGTTGCTGGACCACGGCTACATACCGGTGCTTTGCATCCCGATTCTCGACGAAAACAACACTGCGATTAATTCCGAAAACGACGACATCGTCAGTCTCTTGCAGGAAACCCTTCATGCGGGCACGATCATCCAATTGATCGAGGCGCCGGGGTTCATGGACGATATTCACAACGCGGATTCTCTCGTGCGGCACATCTCTAAAGCAGAACTGGAATTGCGGGAAGCTCAGGTCGAAGGCCGTATGAAACGAAAGATGCTCGCCCTACGAAGGCTCGCTGCCAACGGCGCGAGCCGAATTTTCATCAGCGACGGCAGGGTGGAACACCCGATCCGCGATGCTCTTGCCGGAAACGGGACGACTATTCAGTGACGGACTTCAAGGCACTCGAAGCTGCGTACGAATTCAGCGTTTACCCGAAGCGCGATCTCGTGATCGTGCGGGGTAAGAACGCGAAGGTATGGGACGAGAACGGCCGCGAGTACATCGATTGCATTGCGGGTCACGGTGTGGCCAGTCTTGGGCATGGCAATGAAACCGTCGTAGCGGCAGTGGAGCGGCAGGCAAGGCGCCTGATCAGTTGCTCGTCAAGTCTCTACAACGATGCGCGGGCATCGTTCCTGGAAAAACTCTTGTCCATTGCGCCGAGGAACCTGAAGCGCGCTTTCCTGTGCAACTCCGGCACGGAAACCATTGAGGCCGCGATCAAGTTCGCCCGTTTCACCACCCGGAAAACGGAGTTCATCTGTGCGATGCGCGGCTTCCACGGCCGTACCATGGGCGCGATGAGCGCAACATTCAATCCGGAATATCGCAGGGAATTCGAACCTGTCGTGCCCGGTTTCACTTACGTTCCATTCAACAATTTCGAAAAGCTGCAGGAAAAGGTAAACGACTCTACTGCAGGTATCATTCTGGAAATCGTTCAGGGTGAGGGCGGCGTGCACGTCGGAAGCGGCGAGTACTTCAGGCAGGTCCGAACACTATGCGACGAGAAGGATCTCTTATTGATCATCGATGAAGTTCAGACCGGCTTCTGCCGCACCGGCAGAATGTTTGCGTGCGAACACTTCGGCCTCGAGCCGGATATCCTGTGCGTTGCCAAGGCCATTGCCGGCGGCCTTCCAATGGGCGCTGCCGTTTGTTCGGAGAAGATTCAGCCCCCCATGGGCAAACATGGCAGCACGTTTGGCGGCAATCCGCTTGTTTGCGCCGCTGGGAGCGCGGCCATCGACTTCATGCTGGAAAACAAACTCGACAAGCAGGCGCAACAGAAAGGTGATTACTTTACGGGCAAGCTACGTGAGCATCCCTTCGACAGTGTGCGCGAGATTCGTCACCTCGGCTTGATGGTCGGGATCGAACTCAAGGAAAAGGGCCAGCCTTACCTGATGAAGTTGATGGACCTTGGCGTCCTCGCCATGCCCGCCGGCAGTACCGTCCTGCGCTTTCTTCCCCCGCTGACGATCGGCTACGACGAACTCGATTTTGTAGCCGAGCAGGTCGTGGCCTCTCTCACACGCTCCTAAGACTGAGAATACTTCACACAGAATTGAAATAGCCCGACGACAGGCTAAGTGCTGCCACGCTTCCGGGGATTTGATAACATCGTCTGACTCCGGAGTGGGAGATGCATCAATGAAGACGAGCTACGCGTTGGGTTTCGGAATACTGGTGATGCTGGTGGTTGGGGCGGTGCCGGTTTCGTTCGCGGCGGGACTTCCCGGGAGCGCATTGTCGATCGACCAAACTCTCCCGCCCGGCGAAAACTACGACAAGGCGGAGTTCCGGTTATGGCTGCCCCCGGAAGTTCTAACAGTCCGGGCGGCGCTCATATTGGTTCCCGGATCGAATGGCGACGGCCGTCCGATGGCTGAGGACGAGACCTGGCGGACCTTCGCGACCCGGCACGGACTCGCTTTGGTCGGCGTGCGCCTGACAGATAAAGCGCACGACCAAAGCTTCATTGAACACTACGTCAACGTAAGCCGCGGTAGTGGTCAGGCGCTGCTGACGGCCCTGGACAGGTTTGCCGAACGCTCCAACCATCCCGAGCTTGCGACAGCGCCGTTGCTGCTGTGGGGGATGTCGGCCGGCGGCGAGTTCAATTATGAATTCGTTGCCTGGAAGCCCGAGCGCGTATTGGCGTTTGTCGTGAATAAAGGTGGTATTTACTACACCGCTCTGGCCTCGCAGGCTGCGCGCAACGTGCCGGGAATACTTTTCATCGGTGGTAAAGATCTCGATTCACGCGTCCACATCATCACCGGCCTCTTCGACCTGAATCGCCGCGCCGGCGCCCTTTGGGCACTGGCGGAAGAATCAGCCGTCGCGCATGTGGTTGGACGGTCGATCGACGTCGCCAGAATCCTTTACGAAGACGTCCTCAGCCTGCGTCTCGACGGCGGAAATCTCAAACCGTTAAACGCGAAATCAGGCTTTATCGCCGATCTGAAAACGAAGACTTTTCGACCTGCAGAAGGAGCGCCCACCGGAACAGAGGCTACCGGGTGGCTTCCAACCGAACGGGTCGCTCGAGCCTGGCTGGCGATGGTTACCGAAAAACCATTCGATCCGGAATAGCTCGAGCGGATTCCAGTGGTTGATTCTTCCCTCGGATAATGATGATCCGCTGCCCGATGAACATTTGTGGTATCGCGCATCTCGAGTTGCATTCTGCTGCTTTCACTTTTCAACCCGCGAATGGCCAGCAAACCGCCTTCGCCTTCAAAGGTAAAACAATTCCGAAAGTCCCGGCTATCTCAGTGGGCGCTCGCTCGTCAGCTTCACCAACCGTAACGGATAAAGGGCGTGACGTTCGGGATCATTGGGATCGTAGATCACAACAACATTCGATCCTACGCCCGGTGGCTTACGCATCGGGCCGCTTCGTCCGCTTCTCGTCGCCCCGCTTAGAACCTGATACTCGAATTGAACGATGGATCCCTTGTCCGTCTTCTTCAGACCCGTGACCCGGCCTGGCGCCGGGCGTCCTTCGACCAGGAGAAAACGCTGTTTTCGCAGCGGTAACGTCAGCAAGCCGGCAGTAGCCGCGAGCGCGGCAGCCGTCATCGGCGCGACCCAGATGGGTGTGGGATTCCGTTCGATCATTTCTGGACGATTCATTTCCGGACGTGTGGGGACGAAGCGGATGGAAATCATGGATCCCGTACGCAAACTGTTCCAGAGCCGCACGGGGATTCGAGAGCGTCCTTCATGGACCGCGCCATCTTTGGATGATGTGAAGGTGTACGAGGCCCAGCCCGGGTTCGATTTCTCGGACGTCCGCCAGAGTCGAGTCACGATGCCCTGGGCGTCCGACCCTTCTTCGCGAAGCAGTCGCTGTTCTTCATTCTGTTCACGCGTGACGTCGGTCAGAAGAACAAGGGAAGCAACTGCGCCGATCAAGAGCGCGCCAACAAGGACCAGCAGCGCAATCGCCTCGCCGGTCAAACGAACGTCGCGAGGCCGCAAGCGGTCGAGGCCGAGTGGCGGTTCCCAGATTGTTTGCGGTTTCGTCATTTCTTTCGTGTCTGGTAAGGGCGTGCTTTCGATTTGGACTCCGTGAGCCGGCCGGCGTCCTGAAGAGCGCGTCGCAGCAGGAATTCGATTTGCGCATTCAGACTGCGCAATTCGGCATCGGCCCAGCGTTGCAACGCTTCGTATGTTTCCGGCTCCAATCGCAACGGGAATGCCTTCCTTTCCCCCACCTGACACTATCCTCCGGTAACTTTATTGATACAGGGTGCCCGTATTCACGACCGGCTGAGCGTCCCGGTCGCTGCAGAGCACGACAAGAAGGTTGCTCACCATGGCCGCCTTGCGTTCTTCGTCGAGTGCGACGACTTGTTTTTCGTTCAGCTGGTCCAGAGCCATCTCGACCATGCCGACGGCGCCCTCCACAATTTTTTGACGGGCGGCGATGATGGCGTTCGCCTGCTGCCGCCGCAGCATCGCATTCGCAATCTCGGGCGCGTAGGCGAGATGGCTGATCCGAGCTTCCACGACTTCCACGCCGGCTTTGGCGAGCCGTTCCTGAATCTCGTCGCGAAGCTTGTGCGCAATTTCGAGCACCGACATTCGAAGCGACATCTGATCCGGAAGGTGCGCGTCGTAAGGGTAACTCGTCGCCAGGTTGCGAACTGCGGCTTCGCTCTGCACGTGAACAAAGTGCTCGTAATCGTCCACCTGGAACACCGCCTCTGCCGTCTCGACTACGCGCCAGACAATGACGGCCGCAATCTCGATGGGGTTGCCGTCCTGATCGTTCACCTTCAACTTGTTGCTTTCGAAATTTCGAATCCGCAACGATACGCGGCGTCGCTGCGTTAGTGGATTGACCCACCAGAAGCCCGGCTGCTTGAGCGAACCCTTGTAGACGCCGAACAACTGAATCACCTTCGCCTCGTTCGGATTCACAACCGTCAAGCCTGCAAAACAAAATCCGGCCAAGATGATCAACACGATC
Source organism: uncultured Solibacteraceae bacterium (assembly GCA_964584785.1). GTDB lineage: Bacteria > Acidobacteriota > Terriglobia > 20CM-2-55-15 > 20CM-2-55-15 > JAHFTY01. The sequence continues at coordinate 1,844 of CAZPBY010000012.1, read as the reverse complement.
CAGAGAGCCAGAGGCTCTCCGCCCGTCGCAAGCATGTAGATCGACGTCATGATGGTCCCGACCAGAACGAACACCACTACCCAGCCCGGCAGCCCTTTGATCTCCTGTTCCCGAAGCATGATCTTCTCCTTGGTTGATATTAAAATGATATCACAATGACATCACGCTTGTCGACAAAAATCGAAGATGCGATCCAAGCCGCCGATTGGTTGCGCTGCCCGCCTGAAACGACTATCTTCTCCCCAGCAAACTCCGCGAAAGGAACGACGATGAGAATTCATGCATGGGCGATCGTGATTTTTCTGTTCTTCTTTTCCATATCCGCTTCGGCGCAGGACCTGCCGATCGTGCTCAAAGCCTCGACCGTGTTCGACGGGAAGGGCGGCATGATGAAGGACACCGCGATTGTCGTGCAGGCCGGTAAGATCGCTAAACTCGACCCGAACGCGCAGGGCGTCGTTTACGACCTTCGGGGCCTGACGGTTATGCCGGGCTGGATCAATACGCACCTGCACATCGGTGCTCACTTCGATCCTGACGGCAGAAGTCACACCAACAGGAATGAATCCCCCGAACAGTCCATGCTGTACATGGTGGAGAATGCTTACAACCTGCTGAATGCCGGCTTCACAACGGTTCAGAGTGTCGGGGAACCGCGCGACAAGGATCTGCGGGATGCGATTTCCCGCGGAAGTATTCCGGGTCCCCGTGTGCTGACTTCACTGCGGCAGATCAATGAGCGCACCGGATCGCCGGACGAGATTCGTGAGTTTGTCAGGAAGACCGTCGCGGAGGGCGCGGACCTCATCAAGATTTTTGCAACGAACAGCATTCGCGACGGCGGCGCACAGACCATGACCGATGAACAGATTCAGGCGGCGTGTTCAGAAGCGGCGAAGCTCGGAAAGCGGTCGCTGGTTCATGCGCAGGGCCCTGAAGGCGCGAAGGCCGCGGTACTCGCGGGCTGCACATCCATAGAGCACGGCAATCGGTTGACCGACGAGGTCATCAATCTGATGGCCCAGCGCGGGACGTACTTCGATCCCAATTTCGGCCTGCTTCTCCATAACTACATCGAGAACAAAGCAAAATTTCTGGGCATTGGAAATTACAACGAAGAGGGCTTCGCGTATATGGAGAAAGGAATTCCCATCGGCATCGATACCTTCAAACGGGCGCTCGCCAGGAACCTGAAAATCGTCTTCGGCACCGACTCGGTGGCGGGCGCCCTGGGCCGCGATTATGAAGAGTTCATTTATCGTGTCCGCGACGGAGGACAAAAGCCGATGGATGCGCTCGTCGCAGCAGAGTCTCGAGCGGCGGAGTCCATTCGCATGCAAAGCCAGATCGGAAGTATCGCTCCAGGTATGGACGCCGACATCATCGCGGTTCAGGGAAATCCGATCGAGGACATCACAGCCGTTCGCCGCGTTGTTTTCGTGATGAAAAGCGGAAAGGTTTATAAGAATGTCGTGCCTTCGCGGAACACGAGCAACCGGTAAATAACGCGTGTTCCAACAGGCTGACAAAATGCCGCTCGAAGACGCGCTCCCGCGCAGACTTGGTTTGTGGAGTGCCGTTGCCGTGCTGGTCGGTTCCACGATCGGAAGCGGGATCTTCCGTTCGCCGGCGGGAATTGCCACGCGCATCCCCGATCAAAGCCTGTTCCTGACGGCATGGATCCTCGGAGGAGTATTCGTCCTCGCCGGGGCGTTGACGTACGCGGAGCTCGCTGCGATGTATCCTCAGGCCGGCGGGGTTTATGTCTATCTTCGTGAGGGATTCGGCCGGCTTCCCGCTTTTCTGTTCGGCTGGACCGAACTGACAATCGTCCGCGCATCGGC
>CAZPBY010000011.1:0-131492 GCA_964584785.1 uncultured Solibacteraceae bacterium | reverse complement strand
CGCGGGCAACAACCACTGATGCTCAGTCGTGCCGTATCTCCAATCGCGACGACTCGTCCAACCCAGGCATTTTCCACAAAATCGTTATCTTCGTTCGCGACCTCGACGACGATATTCGGGCGAAAACGTCGGACTTCGAAGCGGCCTTGCGGGTACAGTGTGCGGAGCCGATCCAGCGTGGCCGTTGTCAGCAAATGCACAAAGGCGCAGTCGAAAAAGGTATCCGCCGGGAGATCAAAGTCAGTAACAGTGTCTCGATGTTCAAGCCCGTCGATGTCCGGCCAATACTCCTCAGCTCTGGCCTTAGTCCGATCGGACAATGTGCATAGTGTCACCTGGCGCCTGAGCGCCTTGGAAAGGATCTGGTGAACATCGCCTTGCTCACTCCTGACGATAGTGCCATCGGGCAGGGCGATACGGACTGGCGGTACTTTCGCATCGACAGCTGGAGCGTCAGCCAGTGCGGCGCGGAAGTCAAAAAGTCGCGGCCATTTTCGCGGGTTTTTGGCGCTGGCCGCCTTTCCGTCGGAATTGTCCATGATCGCGTAAGTGGATCTCCCGACAGCCCGCGTTTGGTCACTTCAGCAGCATTCAGTTCCTCGCCCATCATGGACTTGACCGGGTACCGCCAGAGAGAAACGATCGAACCGACATCCGTCATGGTGTATTCCCCTTACCTGCAGGTTAAGGCGAAGAGTCCGGGTCTTTCGCACTCGCTTCGCCGAGAGTATACGCTCGATGTGTAATGTTTCGAAAACCAGGACGTTTGTGGTCTTTCACTCGATACTGAAAGTGACGATCCTGTTCACGCGACCTGTTGAACCAAATCAGGATGCTTTTGGATCTCCACTATTGATTAGACAAACGCCGCAGTGGCTTTGGTAGTGTCTCCATATGAAGTACGCTGTTAACCTTCTCAATTTCGGGCCCGGCGCGACGCCGCAAAACTTCGCGGCGTGGATTCGGTTTGCCGAAACGAACGCCTTCGATGCGGTGATGATTTCCGATCACATCACCATTACGCCGGATGTCGCCTCCCGTTATCCGGAGCCTTTCTACGACCCGTTTGTGCTGCTCGCGTGGGCCGCCTCCAGAACCGATCGTGTCGAGTTAGGAACGAGTGTGACGATCGTTCCGTACCGTTCTCCGCTCCAAACGGCGAGGCTCGTAGCGAACATCGATGCTCTGAGTGGAGGCCGGTTCATCTTTGGCGCGGGTGTCGGCTGGGCGAAGCAGGAGTTCGAGGCTCTCGGAATCGATTTCGAGCGCCGCGGGACAATCGCGAACACATACCTTCAGGCGATGAAGTCGTCCTGGGCCGCGGACGTGGCGACTCTGCGAAGGCCACACCCGCCGATCTGGATCGGAGGCTCGAGCGACGCGGCACTGCGACGCGCGGTGAGTTACGGCACAGCGTGGCACCCGATTCGTCCGAAGATGGACTGGCTGCGGGACGCCGGATATCCGCGTCTCAAGGAATTGGCTGCTGCGCAAGGTAAGCCCGTGCCCAAGCTGTGCCCTCGCATTCAGATCCAACTTTCAACTATCGAACAGGCCCGTGACGAGCTTGCACAACTCGCAGAGCTCCGGGCCGCGTATGTCACGTTCGATACATACTCGGGAGACCCGTCATCCACATCGGATCTCACCGATCATTTCGCCACCCTCGACGCGATCCGCCCTTAACCGCCCAAGTCATCGCGCGGGATAGCAGTTCCAAGACAAACCGGCTCACAATCGCGGTTGGCCCCGCTTGCTCTTGGTCTCCTTTCATGCGTATGCTTCTCCTATGCGCGACATCGCGAAATGGGTTGCCCTGCTTTTCATAGCGGTCGTCGCTATATCCCCAGTCTTCGAGGTGTTCGACAAGACCGACGGCATCGCTCAGGATACTTCGGACCTGGCCCGGTACGCGCTGTGCCTGTTTTGCTTTCTGGCTTTCGCTCTGCGCCGGACCGTAACCGGTTTGCGTCTGATATCGTTTCGCAAACGGATCCTCGGTCCAACGCGCCTGCGCGGCGTTGAAGGGCAGATCAGCGCGATGCTTCCCCGAAGCACGACAGACCGCGCCTTATTCCTCACGCTGCACGACTTCCGAATCTAGAACGTTTGTAGCCCGCTCATTTCAATTCATCGAGGATTATTTATGCGAGAGTACATTTTTGCATTTCTATTGTGTATTCCGCTCGGAGCGTGCACTTCAGACGCGGGCCGCGGGCGGGAAGAGCGCCAGGACGAACATTCAAAGACGCACATCTCGCCGGACGGAGCGGTTCACCTCACAGCGGAACAAATTAAGACGAACAATATTCAAACAACCAAGGTGGTCGAAGAAGAAATCTCTCCAACGATCGACGCAATAGGCCGCATCAAGCCGCGCTCCGGAGCCGAAAGCCAGGTATTCGCCCCCTTCCCAGGGAGGGTCCTGGCTGAGGCGGACCGCTTACCGCGCCTCGGCGATCAAGTTCGGGCAGGCCAATTTCTCGCCGACATTGAGCAGATATTTGCCGCGTCCGAGCGTGTGCAATTCAAAACCGCTTCCCTGCAGCTTCAGAGCGAGATCGACCAGGCCCGGCAGGAAGTCGACCTCCGACAGATGGAGTTCGACAGGTCTCGACAGCTGTATGACGGCGGTGCAATTGCTCTCAAAGAATTTCAAGCGACCGAATCGAATCTAAAGCAGGCACAAGCAAAGCTGGAAGGAGCGCAACGCGCCGGGGCTGAATACGACCAGGCCGCGGCGCAACAAAGCGAGCAGCGGCGGACGCCCATTCGTGCCCCCATCTCCGGAGCGATTACTTCACTGAATCTGATTCCCGGCGAGCAAGTTGAACCTTCGAAGAGCCTGATGACGATCGTGGACACGGCCACCGTGTGGGCGGAAGCTGCCGTTCACGAGAGCGATCTGACAAAGATACGGCGTGCCTTAACCGCGGAGATCGTCATTCCATCCGACCCATCGCGGTCCCACCACGGCCGGCTGGTGAATATCGGTATCGCCGTTGATGCGCAGAACCGCACGATTCCGGTCACCTTCGCGGTTCCAAACTCCAACCAGAACCTCAAAATCGAAATGGCCATTGAAGCGCGCATACCAACGGGGAAACCTCAAAAAACCATTGTCGTGCCGGCCGCGGCGATTCTCTCGGAGCAAGGCATCTCGAGTGTTTTCGTTGAAACCCAACCCGGAGTCTTTCAGCGTCGTGCCGTGACACCCGGCGCTCGGAGGGTTGGCAACATCGCAATTCTTGAAGGGCTTTCCGCCGGCGAGAAAGTCGTTTCAGTCGGCGCGCAGTCCTTGAATAGCGAAGCGCTGAAGAGCCTCATCCCGGCCGATGAGGAGCGAGGCAACGCCGCGAAGCGCAAGCGCGATAGCGCGCAGCCTTAAGAGAATATGCTGAATCGGATCATTCTGTGGTCGCTACAAAACCGCCTGGTCATGCTTATTCTCGTTCTACTGCTCGTTGCATTCGGGGTTCGGGCGGCTCTGCAGGTTCCTCTGGATGTGTTCCCAGAGTTCGCTCCTCCGCAAGTCGTCATTCAGACGGAGGCCGTCGGGTTATCTGTGGAAGAAGTGGAGCAGCTTGTAACGCTGCCGCTCGAGACGCAACTCAACGGCACAGCCGAGCTGGACACGATTCGCTCCTCCTCGATTGTGGGGCTTTCGGTCATCACATGTGTTTTTCAGGTCAACACCGATATCTTTCGCGCCCGGCAGCTCATCACGGAGAAGCTTCAGCTGGCGTCCACACATTTGCCGGCCACGGCGGGACAACCGCAGATGATGCCCATCAGCCCTCCGGCCGGCGTTCTGCTGAAGATCAGTCTCACATCAGACAAAACATCGTTAATGGATCTCCGCACCATGGCGGATTGGACTCTCCGTCCGCGGTTGCTCGCCGTTCCCGGAATTGCTCAAGTGACGACTTTTGGAGGTGAGGTCAAGCAATACCAGGTGATTCCCGATCCGGTGAAACTGAAGGACTATGGCGTCACCCTAACCCAAGTCGTGACTGCTGCGCGGAGCGCTAACGCCATCGCCGGAGCCGGATTCTTTGACACGCGGCAGCAGTCGATGGTCATTCAGGGCGAAGGCCGCGTGCACTCGATTTCAGATCTGGAGAACGCAACCGTCGAAGTCAAAAACAAGGTGCCGGTCCGAATCCGCGACGTGGCCCAGGTACGACTCGGCGCCGAGTACAAGGTTGGTGATTCCTCCACCTTCGGAAAGCCCAGCGTTTTTCTCATGGTCAACAAACAGCCATGGGCGAACACGCTCACAACGACTCATGCGGCCGAAGCTGCGTTGGAGGAAGTGAAGCGCGCTCTTCCGTCGGATGTCATTCTCGACCCCGCGATCTTCCGTCAGGCGGACTTCATTGAGCGTGCGATTTCGAACATCAACTCGGCGATGATTCAGGGCGGCATCCTGGTCATCATCGTTCTGATTGTATTTCTTTTCAGTTGGCGGGCAGGGCTGATCAGCTTTACGGCAATTCCGCTGTCGCTGCTCGCTGCGATCATCGCGCTGGATCGTCTTGGCGGCACGATCAATACGATGACACTGGGAGGCCTCGCCATTGCCATCGGCGAAGTCGTGGATGATGCCATTATCGACGTCGAAAACGTGTTTCGCCGTTTGCGCGAAAACGGCGCTCGGGAAAAACCGGAACCAGTACTGTCCGTCATCTATCGGGCATCGACCGAAGTACGCGGATCAGTGGTGTATGCGACAGTCATCGTGGCACTGGTGTTTCTGCCGATCTTTTCCCTGTCCGGATTGGCAGGCCGGATTTTTGCACCGCTTGGTTACGCGTATATCATTGCGATTCTCGCTTCGCTGTTCGTCGCCCTCACGGTAACCCCGGCTCTTTGTTATTTTTTCCTTCCCGGCGTAGCAATGCGCCCGGAGGATACACAGACGACAGCCTTCCTTAAGCGGCGCTACCGCCGATATCTCGATCCGGTTCTCAATCACCCGGGTGCTGTCCTCGTGGTCTCTATACTCCTTCTCGCCGGTGCGCTAATCGCAGTTCCTTTTCTCGGCGGTGAATTTCTACCGGAGTTCAATGAAGGAAGTCTCATCATTCACATGAACGGACTGCCCGGCACATCACTCGAAGAATCCATGCGCGTCGGTGCCATCGTGCAGGATCGCTTGAGGCAGGTTCCCGAGACGCTCAAGACTGCGCAGCGATCCGGACGGACCGAGCTTGGTGAGGACACGTTTGGGCCGAATATCACCGAACTGGACGTCAATCTCAAGGACACATCACGCGTGCGCGACGAAGTGCTCGACGATGTGCGGCGCCACCTCGAAGACATTGTCGGGTTCACGTTCAATGTGATGCAGTTCATCTCGGAGCGCATTGAAGAGACGTTGACCGGGACAACCGCCACCGTCGTCGTGAAGGTATTCGGCCCCGATCTCGATGTCCTTCAGGCGAAGGGCGAGGAGGTTCGCAATGTGATGGCTCAAATCGAGGGCGTCACGGATCTCGCCGTCGAACAGCAGACCGGCGTTCCGAAACTTCTCATCCAATTCCGCCGCGACCCAATGGCGCTGCATGGGCTGAATAGCCGCGATGTGGCCGAAGCAATCGAGACAGGTTTCTTTGGAACGAAAGTGTCGGATGTCTTCGAGCAGCAAAGGTCGTTCGATTTGGTTGTGCGGTTTGATCCGGCAACTGCTTCCGATCTGGATGCCATACGCGGCACGCTTATCGACACGCCCCTCGGCGGCAAAATCCCATTGGCTCAGTTCGCTGATATTGAAATCGTCAATGCACCCGGCATGATCAACCGCGAGAATGCCCAGCGTCGTGTTGTGGTTTCGTCGAACATCAGCGGTTCCCTTTCATCCGTTGTGCCTGAGGTCAAGCAGCGAGTCGCAGAGAAAGTGAAGCTGCCATCCGGATACTACATCGCGTATGGCGGGCAGTATGAGGCGCAGACCGAAGCATTCCGGCAGATTATGCTACTTGGCACCGCTGCCGTTGTCGGCATTTTCCTTCTGTTGTTCCTCGCTTTCCGTTCCCTGCGGCAGGCCGTTCTGGTGATGTCGAACTTGCCACTCGCCCTGATCGGTGGGGTGGGCGCGGTCCTCATCGCGAGCGAAGGTGAGACATCGGTCGCCTCACTTGTCGGTTTCGTCACTCTCTTCGGCATCGCCACGCGCAACGGAATAATGCTCATGACCCACTACAACCATTTGATGATCGAGGAAAACCTGCCATTTGGACGAGAACTTGTGATTCGAGGGGCAATGGAGCGGCTCGCACCTATCCTGATGACGGCGCTTACCGCCGGCCTTGGTCTATTGCCGTTGGCTTTGAGCGCAGGCCGGCCTGGCCGCGAACTGGAGCAACCGATGGCCGTGGTCATCATCGGCGGCCTGCTGACATCGACATTTCTGAACATGATCGTTCTGCCAACTCTATTCTTGAAATTCGGTCGAGAGGTGCAGCCCGAGCAGCGCGCAATCCTTCGTCGGAAAATGGCGCGCGAGCACCTTTCGATTTCAGGCGAGGAAGCTTTATGACACTTGTTTTTCTTTTGATGCTGCAAGCCACAGCGGGAATCTCATTCGATCAACTCGCACAAACCACGCTGGCGCAGAACAAGAGCCTGCATGCGGCGCGCGAACAGCTTCGGCAAGCGGAGGGACGATTGAAACAGGCAGCGCTGAGACCGAATCCCTCACTGGACTTGTCGAGAACCACAGATGCGCTTTTCGCGAACGAAGGCGAAAGCGGATTCGCGGTAACGCTTTCCCAGGCGTTTGAAATCGGCGGTAAACGACTGAAGCGCACACAAGTCGCGGAAGCTGAACTTGAACTCGCTAAGGCGGAAATTGCGGACCAGGAGCGCCAGTTGATCGGACAGTTGAGAATCGCGTATTTGCGTGCGGCCGAAACTTCTGCACGGCTGAATTTCCTCGAGCGGAACCGAGGGCTCAATCAGCAAATGGTACAGGTGATGACGGTGCGACTGTCATCGGGGGATGCATCACGGCTCGAATCGCACCTTTTGCAAGCTGAAAACAATCGAGTAGAAGCACAAAGGCTCTCGGCGGAAAGCCAACTGACTCAAGAAATGCTGGAACTCCGCAAAATAGCCGGGATCTCCCCTGCAGAGCCGTTGCCATTACCGTCGCTCCCCGTGACCATGCCCGCATCGCGCGAAACTGAAGACGATCTCATCGAGGCCGCATTCCGCACCAGACCCGATCTTCGCGCCGCGCGCATTCGTGAAACGCTCGCGAATGTCGGCGTCATGCTTGCGCGTGCGCAGGTGGCGCCGACGATCGTCGGGTCCGTTCGTTATGCTCGAGAGCCTAACGTCAGCCGCTTTGCAACGGCAACGCAACCACAAGCGTTTGTGAAAGACAGCGTGCTGGAGTTCGGTGTGTCTATTCCCTTGCCGCTTTGGAATCGGGAACAGGGGAATATTCAGGAAGCCGCATCGAAAATCAGCCAGGCAACAGCAGAGCGCGAGGCGTTGGAGAACACGATTCGCATGGAAGTGACAGCCGCCTCGCGCCGGTACGAAGCCGCCATGCGTTCTTTAGACTTGATTCGAGGCGGCGTGGTGGGTGAGAGCGAAGCGGGATTCTCCATAACGCAACTCGCCTATAGACTCGGCGATGCCAAACTCACCGACGTTATCTTTCAACAACGGTCCCTTCTCGACGCGCAAACAGCGGAACTCGCCGCCGAAGCGGAGGTGGCGATCGCGCGAGCCAACCTGGATTCAGTGTTGGGCAGGTTGGAATGAACCGGAGTTCATTATGACAGTATGCATACATGAAAGTCAGTGCCAACCCCGGACATACCCGTAATGGCGCCGCGTTTACCTTTTATTGAGCGAGAAATTTACAAAATCTTGAAATCAGCGTTGAGGCTCGATGCCAAATTCAGGCGAGGACGTCTTCCTTTCGAGCGCTCTCGATCAGGATCAAGGCGACGCCGGTGATGATCGCGACGTCGGCGATGTTGAAGATGCCGGTGCGCAGCGAGCCGACGCCGAGGTTGATGAAGTCGACGACGTGTCCGCGCACGATGCGATCGACCAGGTTCGACAGGCCGCCGGCCCACATCAGCGCCGCGCCGATCAGCAGGCCGCCCGACCAGCGATGCCGGATCGCCAGATACGCGACCGCGAGAAGTAGCGCACCGACACCTATAACAAACACTCCCGTCCTCGCCCAATCGGGAAGATTCTCCCCCAGACTCAGGAAAGCGCCGGCGTTCTCGGTGTACTCCAACCGGATCGTATCGCCGAGATAGGACACCGGCACGACTCCAACCAGATTCGCGGCGGCCAGTTGTTTGGTGACGCGATCGCAGCCCACGGTCACGAACATCAGAGCCAGGACGAGAATTCTTGCAGCTTTGGGCGTCATGTCGTTCACGAGGCCAACAGCTTCTCGATCGTGATCGGAAGGTCGCGGACGCGGATGCCGGTGGCGTGGTACACGGCATTGGCGATCGCCGGAGCGACGCCGGTAATCGCAATCTCGCCCATTCCCCGGGCGCCGACCGAGCTGATGTTCATGTCGGGAATATCGACGAACGATACGTCGATGTGGTGAATGTCCGCGTTGACGGGAAGCAGGTAGTCCGCAAGGTTATCGCTGACGATCGCGCCGTTCCGCTGATCGTAAATGGTGTGCTCCATCAGCGCCATCCCGATTCCCTGAGTGATTCCGCCGTAAGCCTGGCTGCGCGCCGTCTTCATGTTGAGCACGCGGCCGATGTCGAAGACGCTGACCATGCGCTGCACCTCGACGATTCCCAGTTCCGGATCCACGCGGACCTGAGCGAATTGGGCGCCGAAAGAATGAAACGAGAACTTCGCCCATTCTTCGCCGGGTTGAACCTGGGCATGGCCTTCGATCTGTTTAACGCCCTTACTCCGAAGGATAGCGGCGTAATTGCGTTCGCCGTCCTTCATCCCCATTTGAGCGAGCTTGCGGAGCGCATCCTCACACGCCGCTTTGACCGCGGGCGTCACACTAGCCGTCGTCATCGAACCGCCGGACACCGGAGCCGGAGGCAGCCGTGAATCGCCGAGCGAGGCGTGAATCTGACTGGCCGGAATGCCGAGCGTTTCGGAGGCAATCTGCGTCATGGTGGTGTAAGTACCGGTTCCGATGTCCTGAGTTGCGCTTGCCACCTCGACGATGCCGTCATCGTGCAATCGAACCAGAGCCGCGCCTGGAGAGCGATATGCGGGATACGTCGCCGTCGCCATGCCGTAGCCCACGAGATACCGTCCGTCGCGCATCGAACGCGGTTCACGCGATCGTTGATTCCAACCGATGCGCTCGCGACCTATCTCATAGCATGCGCGCAGATGTTTTCCGGAAAACGGTAGCCGGACATCCGGATCGGTCTCCGCATAGTTGCGAAGCCGCAGTTCGACGGGATCGAGACCCGCGAGGTACGACAACTCATCGAGCGCGGATTCGGTCGCGAACATTCCCGGACTTTCACCGGGGGCCCGCATCGGCGTCGGCGTGGCGATGTTGACGCGCAGCAGTTGATGATTCGTTTCAACATTCGGACAATCGTAGAGGAAGCCGGTGGCCACACCGCAAAGCTCCGTGTGTTCATCGACCGTCGACGTTTGCGAGATGCTCGAATGACGGATCGCCACCAGCCTGCCTTTGTCATCCGCGCCGAGCGTCACCTGCTGACGCGTCTCCGGCCGGTGGCCGCACGCCGAATACATCTGCCTGCGGCTCAGCGCCACCTTCACCGGACGGCCCACCTGCTTTGCGGCAATCGCTGCCAGAACCTGATGGGGCCAGATGAAACCCTTGCAGCCGAAGCCGCCGCCGACAAACTCGGAAACGATCGTGACGCGCTCGCGATTGATGTCGAGCATATCGGCCACGCAGTTTCGAGCGCCCATCACCCACTGGGTGGCATCGTACAGCGTCAGATTATCGTTGTGCCAAACGGCGACTGTGGCCGAAGGTTCCATCGGATTGTGATGCTCGATGGGAGTGCTGTAGTTCTGATCCAGCCTGAACCTGGCAGTCTTCAAAGCCTGATCCACGTTGCCGCGAGCCTTATGCGGCGGTCCGAAAACCGCCTTCGGCACGAACAGCGTGTCCATCGCATTTCCGGTCTCGACGACAGGCTTTTGCTCTTCATATGAGATGTCGACCAGAGCTGCAGCTGCGGTGGCGTGTTCGAGCGTGTCGGCGACGACAAGCGCAACGTATTGTCCGGCGTAATGGATGTTGTCGTCCGCGAATAACAGCCGGGCTTCGCCGAGTTTCGTCCAGGAACCAAAATCGTTCGCGGGCATTTTCAACCGGGGCATCGTCCGTCGCGAAATGACGGCCGCGACGCCGGGAGATTTCTCAGCGCGTTCGGTATTCATGGCCAGAATGCGTCCGCGAGCGATCGTGCTGCCGGCGGGCACTCCATACAACATTCCTTCGGCACCGCGATCGGCGGCATACTGCGCGACGCCGGTCACTTTCAGTTTTCCATCGACGCGATCCATAGGTCGGGCCGCCTTTCCACTCATAGCTGAACTCCCGTGAGATCGGACAATGTTCGTATCAGAGTGCGCTTCAACAATTCGACCTTGAACCGGTTGTGACGCCGCGGAACAGCTTCCGCAACGGCCGTCTGAGCCACCGAGCGGAACAGCTCCGCCGTGGGTTTGGCGCCGCGGAGCACATTCTCAACGGCATCCGCACGCCACGGCTTCGTTGCGACGCCGCCGAAGCCAATGCGCGCTTCGGCGATGTTTCCACCGGATAGCGAAAGGATCGCGGCGACCGAAACAAGCGCGAACTCGTAAGATGCGCGATCGCGCACCTTCACATACCGGCTGACGGCGTTTCGCGGCGGCGCTGGAACTTCGACCGCCACGATCAGTTCACCGTCCCGCAAAACCGTCTCGATATGCGGCGTGTCGCCGGGCAGCGTGTGGAAATCACGGATGCCGATTTGACGAGGACCCTCCGGCCCCTGAGTCTCGATCACGGCGTCGAGGCAGATCAGGGCAACGCTCATGTCGGACGGATGCGTGGCGATGCAGTGATCGCTCGTTCCGAGAATCGCATGAGCCCGGTTGAAGCCATCCAGAGCGCCGCAACCGGAGCCGCGCGATCGCTTGTTGCACGGTTGATGGATATCGCGGAAATACGTGCATCGTGTGCGCTGCATCAGATTCCCGCCGACCGTCGCCATGTTGCGAAGTTGCGCGGAAGCGCCGGACAATACGGCTTCCGACAACAGGGGATAGCGCTCACGAATCAAAGGATGATGCGCAACGGTGCTGTTGCGAGCCAGCGCGCCGATCCGAACGCCTCCCGAAGGTGTTGCGCTGATGGTCTCGAGTGGAAGCCGATTGACGTCGATCAATTGCTCCGGCGTTTCCACGTCCAGCTTCATGAGGTCGACCATGCAGGTGCCGCCGGCGATGAATCGGCCTCGTCCGTTCGCAGCGGCACTGCGAACCGTGTCTTGAACAGTGTCTGCGGCGGCGTATTGAAATGGCTGCATAATTCAACTCCTCCGCGACTGCGCGAACCGCACGGCCGCAACAATGTTGGGATACGCGCCGCAGCGGCAGATGTTGCCGCTCATGGCTTCGCGAACGGCGTCGTCCTTCGGTTCGATCGGCTCCCCGAGCAGCGCCACGGCCGACATGATCTGGCCCGGCGTGCAGTAGCCGCATTGAAACGCGTCGTGTTCGATGAACGCGGCCTGCACCGGATGCAGCTCGTCGCCGCGCGCCAGACCTTCGATAGTCGTGATTTCATCCCCCTGATGCATGACGGCTAATGTCAGGCATGAATTGATCCTCCGGCCGTTCACGTGAACGGTGCACGCGCCACACTGCCCGTGGTCACAGCCCTTCTTGGTGCCGGTAAGCTGCAGATTCTCGCGAAGCGCGTCGAGCAACGTCACCCGCGCATCGATGTCGAGATGGTGGTCACGCCCGTTGACCCTGAGCCGAATTGGAATTGTGGTTTTATCCATAGCCTTTCAATTGTACGGGGGAATTCAGAAATTGAACGAATCCTGCATTGCCAATGCAGGATTCGTCCAATTTCTATTTCCGTTCCTAATTAGAATAGTATGAGCAAACATGCGATCCACTCCTTATGATCCACCGGCACTACCCGCAGGGCCTTCCCGGCGATTCATTCTCAAAATTGTTCTGATAATCATTGTCGTCATTGCTGCTTTCCAGTCGACGTCGATTTACGTGGATAGTCTCTGGTTCGGGAGCCTCGGATTCGAGTCCGTCTACTGGTATCAGTTGAAGGCGGAATCCCTCGTCTTCGCGGCGTTCTTCCTGGCGACGACGATCATTCTTTGGGTCTTGTTCCGGCTCGTCATTCCGTCGTCACGAGGACCACGGCGAGCGCTGATGATGCTCAACGGAAACCCGGTTTACCTCCCCGGTCTGGAGACGGCGCGAAGCCTGGCACGTCCGGTTGCGATTCTCGCCGGCGTGTTCTTCGGTCTGATCTTCAGCGGCGAGTGGATGACGCTGGCGTTGTACATTAATCGCGCCGGTGGCGACGCGACGGTGGATCCGATCTTCGGCAAACCGCTCTCGTTCTTCTTTTTCACGATCCCGGCGCTGGACCTCATCGGCGGCTGGCTCACGGCTCTGGCAGTCGTCGTCATGGTCGCGGCGATGCTGTTATCGATAGCCGATTCGACGGCCCGGTTTCGCGGCGTCTCGATTGCGCTGAGTTTCCTGCTCGCGGCGGCCGCGCTTCAAGTGTTCATCGCGCGTTACAAACTGCTCCTCGAGGATCACGAACTCTTCTCCGGAATCAGTTACGTCGGCGACAAGATCGCCGCGCCCGCACTAGCCCTGACGTCCGTTGCACTCGTTGCCGGAGCCGCGATCGCTTTGTTGAATCTGGCGTCGGGCCGCATTCGAAATCTGGTTGCGGCGGTAGTGCTGCCCGCCGCGACGTACGCGGTTGCCGGCGTTCTCATTCCCGCATACACCACGACATTCGTTGTGCGTCCCAACGAACTGGTGCGGGAAACGCCGTACATCCGCAACAACATCCAGTTCACTCGCCGCGCGTTCGATCTCGACCACGTGGAGGAAGTTCCGTTCCAGCCGAATCTCATCAACGCGACGTTCGATCCGAGCGAACACCGGCCCACGCTCGACAACATTCGGCTTTGGGACTGGCGCGCGCTGCAGGATACGTTGCGGCAGATTCAGGAAATCCGGACCTACTACGACTTTCACGACATCGACGTCGATCGATACACCGTGGACGGCAAACCCGTGGAGGTGATGCTGGCGACTCGCGAGTTGAGTTTGAACAAGCTACCCGCCGGATCTCAGAACTGGGTGAACCAGAGGCTGATCTACACGCACGGCTATGGTGTGACGATGAATCCCGTCAGCCGGTTTTCACGCGAAGGTCTGCCGCAGTTCGTCTTGTCCGACATGCCCGTCAAAACAGCACGGCCCGACATCAAAGTCACCCGGCCGGAAATTTATTTCGGCGAACTCACGGACTGGCCTGTTTATGTGAAGACCCATCAAAAAGAATTCAACTATCCGGAGGGCGACTCCAACAACTACACGACCTACTCGGGTACCGGTGGAATTGCGATGAGTTCGCTTGCGCGCCGCCTGGTGCTTGCGTTCGAGAACGGCGATATTCTGAAGGTTCCCTTCTCGGATGACATCACGGCCGACAGCAAGCTTCTGCTGCATCGCAACATCAGCGATCGCGCCCAGCGGCTTGCGCCCTTTCTGACGCTCGATCCGGATCCGTACATTGTAGTTGGGGACGATGGAGCGCTGTACTGGTTGATCGACGCATACACCTCAACCGATCAATACCCCTACGCACGGCACATTCGGACGTCCAACGGTTACATCAACTACCTTCGCAACAGCGTAAAAATTGCTGTGGACGCCTACAACGGCGATGTTTCGTTCTACGTGTTCGACACCACGGATCCGCTGATCGACGCTTACCAGAAGATGTTTCCGCAGCTGTTCAAACCCGCGGCGTCCATGCCCGATTCGCTGCGCAAGCACGTTCGGTATCCGGAGGAGCTTCTCCGCGTTCAAGCGATGCTGTACACGACGTATCACGTCGAGAACGAACAGGTGTTTTACAACCATGAAGATTTGTGGACGGTCGCACAGCAGAGCCGCTCGCAAGGAAGCGGCGTGTCTTCCCCGGATGCGCTCGAGCCGTTCTTTATCCTGATGGCGTTTCCGGGCGACAAGAACCTCGAGTTCGTCTCAATCCTGCCGTTCACTCCCGCGAACCGAAACAACCTGATCGGGTGGCTGGCCGCGCGCAGCGACGGCGATGCGTACGGCAAGCTTCGGTCTTATCACTTTCCGAAAACCACGTTCGTCGACGGGCCGCTGCAGATTCAGGCGCGCATCGATCAGAACTCTCAGCTGTCGTCGCAGCTCACGCTATGGAATCAGCAGGGTTCGAAAGTCATACGAGGAAATCTGCTGGTGATGCCGCTCAACGACACCTTGTTGTTCGCCGAGCCGATTTATCTCCAGGCGGAACGAAGCCCAATGCCGGAGTTGCGGCTTGTCGTGCTGGCGACACAGGACCGCCTCGCCTACGCGTCGACGTTCGAAGAAGCGCTCACGCAATTGACCACAGGCCGCGGCCCGGAAACGACTACGCAGTCCACTTCAACAACCCCGGGCGCGACAACCGCCGCCACGGGCGAACCGGCGCCGGGATCCACGGCAGGCGCCGATGTTCACAGCCTGGTGGATCGCGCAAACGCCGCACTCGCGGACTACCAGCGGCTGACCGCAGATGGTAAGCTGGGCGAAGCCGGCAGTAAGCTCGACGAGTTGAAACGCACGCTGGAAGAGCTGCGGAAGGCCCAACGAAAATAAGATAACGATGAATAGACGGCGCAGTCTTGTTGCGGGTGCGATCGCGGCCGTGGCGATCACGGTATTGCTGTGGCTCGCGCCGGCACCCCGCACCGTCGCCGCAAACCTGCCGAGAGAAATCAGCGACGCGGATTTCTGGCAGATGGTCTCGGACTTCTCGGAAGCGAACGGCTTTTTTCGCTCCGATAATTTCGTCTCCAACGAACGTCAGTTCCAGTGGGTGGTGTCGGAACTGAAGAAGGACCGGGCGCCGGACGGCGTGTATCTCGGCGTCGGCCCCGACCAGAACTTCACGTATATCGTGGCCCTCGAACCGAAGATCTCGTTCATCGTCGATATCCGCCGCCAGAACATGCTCGAGCACCTGATGTACAAGGCGCTGATCGAAATGTCCGCCGATCGCGTCGAGTTTCTATCGCGATTGTTTTCACGGCCTCAGCCCGAGGGCCTGATGGCCGACGACACCGCCGAGTCGCTGCTGCAGGCATACCTGCAGATCGAGCACGATGAAAAACTCTTCGAGGAAAATCTGAAAGCCTTGCTCGCGCACCTGACCGAGCATCATCACTTCAAATTGTCCGCCGAAGACGAGCGCAATATTCGTTATGTCTACAGCGCATTTTTCGAAGCCGGGCCCGATCTGGCTTACACATTCGGCGTCGGCGGAGGCGCATTCGGTGCGGGCGCAGGAGGATTTGGCGGAGGCTACCGCTTCGGAGGAATGCGCGGAATGCCGACTTACGCGCAGCTCATGATGGAAACCGACGAAGAGGGTCACAATCGCAGTTATCTGGCCAGCGCCGAAAGCTTTCACGTTCTTCAGGATCTCGAAAAACGCAATGTGATCGTTCCGCTCGTCGGCGATTTCGCGGGAGACCGCGCGCTGCGCAACGTTGCCCGATATCTAAAGGATCATGGCGCCAACGTGTCGGCGTTCTACACATCGAATGTCGAGCAGTATTTGTTCCAGCAGAACGACGACTGGCGGCATTTCTATGACAACGTTGCCGGTTTGCCGCTCGACTCCAGGAGTGTGTTTATCCGCTCGGTTGCCAGCGGCCGGCGCTTCCAGCCACCGAGCATCCGCGCCAGTCTGCTTTCGTCGATACAAGACCTGCTCAAGGAATTCCACGCCGGCCGCCTGGAAAGCTACAACCAGGTGATCCGCATGTCGCACTGATCGTTTGGTCCCGCGAATGCTACTTCACGGCACGAAGCCCGTCGCTGCGCTCCGGGTTCTGAACATTGTGCCGCGACTGTCAGAACCCGGAGCACAGCGACGGGCTTCGTGCGTCGTTTGTCAGCTTAGCAGGAAACGCACTTGTGGTTGTTTTTCGCTCCAAGCATCTCCAGGAGCGCGATGGTGTCTGCGAAGGGCTGGACGCGCTGACGAGGACCGTTCGCCATATCGACCGGCGTGATTCCGGCGCCTGTCGCAACGTCCACCTTGGCGCCCTTGGACACCAGATAGAGAATCATCTCGTTATCACCGCGCGACGCGGCGTTGTGGATCGCGGTAAAACCGCCTGCGCCCATTCCGCCGAACGGATTCTGTTGAGGCGGTTGCTGAGGCTGGCCCTGTTGTGGCTGCTGCTGTTGCCGGGCCTGTTGCGCGGCTTCGCCGCGGAATGTGGTGCCGTTGTCGGCGGCGTTCACGTCAAACCGAAGTTCTTCGACGAGATACTTCACCGCAGACAACCGGCCTGCCGGGTGATTGACTTCATCGTTGCCGTGAGTGCCGGCTCCGGAGGCCGCGAGGAATGCGTTGACGCCATCCTTGTTGGGCAGCGTCGGATCGGCGCCGCGGGAGATCAGTAAGCGCATGCCATCGACATCCGCGACCTGAGCGCATCTCCAGAATGGCGTTGTTCCGATCTCGCTCGTGCCTTCGTAAACGTATCCGTACGAGCTGTACCAGAGGGCTTTCGTAATCCGGGCATTGGGATTGGCGCCGCGATCGAGCATCATCTTCATCAGATCGATATACGACGTCTGTTCCTGCTTGATCGACGGCTGCGGGTGGAACGATTCGCGCGACCACTGGGTGTGCACAACGGCGTTGAGTGCCGTTGCGCCGTCCATGCTTTCGAGATTCACATCGGCGCCCTGTTCGACCAGAAACTTCGCAACGTCGAACTTGCCGTTGATGGATGCGAGCAGCAAGGCGCTGCTCTTGTCCGCGCTCAACTCATTCAGCTTGACGCCCGACTGAACCAATGCCTTGGCGGCGGACAAGCTGCCCTCGCGAGACGCATACATCAATGGCGTCAAACCGCCGCGCGGATTGCCGCCGCCGCGCGTTCCGATATCGATCGGCGGCTGTTGTTGTTGCGGCTGCTGTTGCTGAGCCTGCTGCGGTTGTTGCGCGGGTTGAGCGCCCGCCTGCGGAGTTTGTGCGCCACGCTGTCCGCGTTGACCGCGCTGCGCGGCTTGCGGTGGCTCGGCTTGCTGGGCGGTTTGCGGTTGAGGCTGCTGCTGGGCAAAGTTTCCGCGGACCTGTTGTGCCGGCGGTTTTACGGGCGTCGCGAGATTCAAGTCTGCACCCTGCTTCGCAAGTTCCTCGATCACTGCCGGACGATCGAAAGCTGCGGCGAACATCACCGCGGTCTGACCGAGCTCGCTTTCCTTCGCGTTGACATCGGCACCCTTCTCGATGAGCAGCCGGACCGTCTCACGATCGCCTCCCATGGCGGCCATCATCAGAGGAGTCAGGCCATCGATGCCTTTGGCTTTCGGATCCGCGCCGTTCTTGAGAAGAATGTCGAGCACCGCGGCCGATCCGTTTTTCGCGGCCATGAAGAGCGGCGTGTAACCGCCGATTCGCGTCGCGGCTCGGATGTTGGCGCCGGCATAGAGCAGCATCTGCGCAAGGTCGGCGTCGTTGTTCATCGCGGCCCAGTGCAGAGCGGTCATGCCGTCGCCCTGAGCGGCGTTGACGTCCGCGGCCTGCTTGATCAGCGAACGGACGGCGTCTTTATCGCCTTTCATCGCAGCGTTCGCCACGCGGGAATCTTCCGCCGCGCCGATGATCAAGGACGCCGCACAAATGACGCCGATCAGGGCCATCGCGAGTCCGATTATCAGGTTTCTACGCAACATGGTGTTCTCCTCTTTACAGTGCGAGCTCTCCGGTGCTGTCACCGAAGACGGCGACGTCGTCCAGCCCCAGTTTGTGTAACAGAGTCAGGTAAATGTTCGCGGTCGGCGTCCCGTCCGGCGCTTTCAGGTGCAGACGGCCTTTGAGCTGTCCGCCCGCATGGCCCGCAAGGAACACCGGAACGCGTTTATGGTTGTGAAGGTTGCCGTCGCCCATGGGCGATCCGTACACAACCAGTGTGTTGTCGAGAAGCGAATTGCCGTCAAGGTCCGTGGTCTTCTTCAGCTTCTCGATGAAGTATGCAACCAGGCTCACGTGATACTTGTTAATCAAACCGAATTGAATGATGCGCTGCTCGTTTTCGCCGTGATGCGAGGCGCCATGGAACCCAGCATTGTTGCCGCTCTCCGGGAATGCGCGGCCTGAAACGTCGCGGCTCATCTTAAACGCGGAAACTCGCGTGATGTCGCCGGCAAACGCGGTCGTCTGCAGGTCGTACATCAACTTCACATGCTCTTCATAAGAATCGGGAACACCGACCGGAGCGCTCGGCAACAGTCGGGCTTCGCCGCTCCGATTCCGCTGTTCGATCCGTTCAATACGGCGTTCGATCTCGCGAACGTTTTCGAGGTACTCGTCAAGGCGCGTTCGGTCGGACTTCGGCAGCGTATTCTTCAGGCCGGCGACTTCGTGAGTGATCCAATCGAGAATGCTCTTGTCGGTACCCATGCGCTCGGCGCGTTCTTCGACGGTGGTGCCGGCGCCGAACAACATATCGAAGACCATGCGGGGATCGCGGACCATCGGCAGCGGTTTGGTTGGCGACGCCCAGCTGATTGAGTCGGTGTAAACGCACGAATAGTTGTACGCGCAGCCGCCGGCCTGATCGACGCTCTCGATGGAAAGCTGGATCGACGGCAGCGGCGTGTCCTGACCCGCCGCCTGCGCATAGACCTGATCGAACGATGTGCCGCAATAAATGTCGGAGCCTTGTGTCTGTTTCGGATGCGCCTGCGTCAGGAACACCGCGCTGGCACGGAAGTGATCGCCGCCCAGTTCGTGCAGTTCGTATGCTTCGGCGGGATGCATATCGGTGTTGCTCGGAATCGTGATGTGATCTTTCCACGGTTCCAGCGGAAGGAGGTTTCCCTGGCTCAGATCGAACTCCCGGCCTTCGGCGGCCGGCGCCCAGAGATTCTTTTCGCGGCCGATCACCGTACTGCCGGCCGCGCCGTGGACCATCTCGATCACAGCGAGCCGGGTCTTCGGTTTCGCTGCGGCCGCGGACATTGCGGGCACCATGGATTCCAGGAAAGGCAGAGCCACTGCGGTGGCGCCCATGCCGCGCAGCATGGTGCGGCGTGAAATGTGTTCCTTCGTGATAAACATTCCGTTCCTCCTACTTGTTGGGCGCGTCAGTGGGCGCCGCTTCCGCTTTGCTCATTTGGAAGGCCGGGCTCTTCACGATTCCCAGTACCAATGAGGAAAAGCGATTGTTGTTCTTTGCCGCGTCTCTTGTGATCGTTCGGATCAATGGCATGTCGTAATACTCGACTCGGCGCCCGAGGGCGTACTCCGTGAGCTTCTCGGTCAGGTTGTTGATGAACGCATCCGAGTGATTGACGATCGCCTGCCTCAGAGTGGCGGGACCGTCCAACCTGGTTCCATCATAAAGCGTGGTGTTCGTGTCGATCGCCACGCCGACAGATCGAATGCGAACGCCTGCATCGCCGATCGATGCCGTACGATCCAGCGTTCTCCAGGCGCCCGTCACATCGAAATTCTCGAGCGCGAGCCCGATCGGATCGATCAACCGGTGGCACGAATTGCACGATGGATTGGCGCGATGGATCTCCATGCGCTCGCGAACCGTCAGCGACTTTCCATCCGCCGCAGCTGCCGTTTCCTCCAGTTTCGGAACGACCGGTGGAGGCGGTGGCGGCGGCGTGCCAAACAACACCACCATCACCCACTTGCCGCGCTGAACGGGCGACGTCCGCTCTGCAACACTGGTGAGCGTCAGCACCGAACCCTTTCCGAGAAGCCCACGGCGATAATCGTCGGTCAATTCGACGCGGCGGAATTTTTCACCGAGGATGTTCGGAATTCCATAGTGTTTCGCCAGGCGTTCATTCACGAATGTGTGATTCGCCGTCAGCAGATCGACCACGTTGCGATCTTCGCGGACGATGCTGTGGAAAAAGAGCTCGGTCTCGCGCCTCATCGATTCGGCGAGCGTGTGGTCGTATTGCGGATAATAAAACGCGTCGGGATGGATGTTGTCGAGATCGGGAAGGTGCAGCCATTGACCGGCGAATTTCGTCGAGATCGATTCCGCTTTCGGGTCCATCAGCATGCGGCGGATTTGTTTCTCGAGCACGAGTGGATCTCGCAGCCTTCCCTGTTTAGCGACAGCGATCAGATCGTCGTCGGGCAGCGTGTTCCAGAGGAAATACGATAGACGCGACGCCAGTTCGAGATCGGAAACGCGATAGACCTGTCCCGGCTTCACGGTCGCGGGCTGCTGTTCGAATCTAAAAACGAATTTCGGACTTGCCAGAATCGCCTGCAGGGCCGTGCGGACGCCGGTTTCAAAATCCGCAGCTTTACGGCCGCGATCGTAGAAGGTCATCAGACCTTCGAGATCTTCGGTTGTCGTGGGCCGGCGATAGGCGCGGGCGGCAAGATCGGTGACGATCTTCGTGGCGCACGGCACTTCTTCGTTGGGAGTTGTCGGACGGCACTTGAAAACCTTGCGTCGGCTGTCGGTATCGGATACACCGGTCGCGTTGAACGGCCCGGCGACTTCGAGTTCACGAACGTGCGGGAAGATCGTCAACTCGCGATAATCGCCGATGTCGACGTCAGCCAGTGTGTGTTCGATCGGCGTGATGTTGTCGTCGACCACACCGGAATGTTTTTGAATGAACGCCACCGATACCCGATGCGATCCCGCTTTGACGAAGACGCGGCCGCTTGTGACGTTCAGGCCGGTCGGTTGCGTCTCGGACATTCGCGGATCGAGTTCCTGAAGGTAAATGCGGTCGCCATCGATCGAGAATTCCAACTGCTCGCCCGAAATCCAGCCGAACAACGCACCCTCCGACGTTCCGTGCATCAGCGCGCGGAAGTTGTACTCGCCGTCCGCGGGAAAGTTGTAGACAACCGAGATGCCGCCGCGAGTTCCCATCGGGGCGCCGTCGACGTGACGCATTTGCGACGCCGTCCTGTCGGTTTTGAAAACCACCGAAGCCGGCGTGGCTTTCGGATCGCCGAGCGCATCGCGGCTGATCTTCGCAGCGGCGCGCATGTAGCCTTCGAGCAGCGTCGGCGAAAATGCCTGAGAGTCCGCGATGTTGTCGAAGCCGTCGCTCAACGTGTCAGGAGGAAGCAGCGCCGCGACGTCGACATCGATGTCGAGAAGATCGTGAACCGAGCGAGCGTATTCCGTGCGCGTCAATCGTTGAAATGGGCGCCGGCCGGGATTCGGGTTCAATGCCGCCACTTTATCGATGGAGCTTTCAAGAGCCGAAACGAACGCTTTTGCCGTCTCCGCCGGAGGTCTTGGATTGCCCGCCGGAGGCATCACTCCCACACGCAATTTGCGAATCATTTTTTCGGCCAGCTCGGGATTCTTCTCCGGATGCGCGAGGTCGATTTGAGTCAACGACATGTCGCCGGTTTTGAGTTTGTCGTTGTGGCAACCGCTGCAGTATTGCTTGACCATCGCGTTCTGCGCATCCAACGTCATCGCGGGAGTTGCAGATGATGCTGTCGATGCTGCCGTTCGCCTAAGAGACGTTGATGGTGTAGCTGTTATCGAAGGCTTCGGGCTCGTGGGCTGTTGCGCAAAATTAAAAGTGCCGAGTGCAATGACCGAAATGATCGCGCTGCCGAGCAGCACCGACGATCGATTTGACATTCATATCCTCCATCCGATCCAGCCAGTTGTACCACCTTAAGTCACTGGAAAACAACTGCTTAGATAGACCGAGTGTAAGGAATTGATGTGATTACGAATAGATAACGTCACTGATTCCGTCGCTGCGCTCCGGGTTCTGAACACTGTGGCTCTTGCGAGGAATGTCAGAACCCGGAGCACAGCGACGGGCTTCGTTCGCTAATCCTGCCGGGTGTAGAATCGCGGGCTATGCCAACCATAAGACTGAATGTGAACGGGCGGAGCCACACGGTCGACGTTGACCCGGCGACTCCGCTGTTGTACGTACTCAGCGACGACCTGGACTATCGAGCGCCGAAATTCGGATGCGGCCTGGGACAGTGCGGCGCGTGCACGGTGATCGTGAAAGGCGAAGCTATCCGGTCGTGCATTACGCCGGTCAGCAACGTCGCCGGCGGCGACATCACGACGCTGGAGGGACTGGGTACGATCGAAAAGCCGCACCCGATCCAGCAGTCGTTCATCGACGAACAGGCCGTCCAATGCGGCTTCTGTATCAACGGCGTCATCATGACCGCCAAAGCGTTCCTCGACCGCAATCCACGAGCGACGGAACCGCAAATCCAGCAGGCGATGTCGAACGTGTTGTGCCGCTGCCACGTCCATACGCGCATGATGACCGCGATTCAGAAATATGCGAAAGGGGTGAAGGTATGAATCCCATAGGTTTATGGTTTCGCCCTATCGGGCTCACATTCGCTCCGCTCATCTCACGACGCGCATTCATCGTTCAATTCAGCTTGGCCGGACTCGCCGCCCCACTGCTCCGCATCCAGCGCGGACAAGCGCCCGCGCCGCGTCTCGACGGCGCGAGCAGCAACGACCTCGACGGCTGGATCGCGATCGACAGCGCCGGCAACGTCACGGCCTACACGGGCAAGTGCGAAATCGGCCAGGGGCTCTTTACGGCGCAAACACAACTGATTGCCGAAGAGCTCAGCGTTCCGATCTCGCGCGTAAAACTGATTCAATGCGACACGGCTTTCACGCCCGACCAGGGAACCACGTCCGGCGCGCAATCTCATCCCACCAATTTCAATCAGGGCGCGCTGGCTCTCGCCGGAGCGACGGCTCGCGAGGCTCTGCTGGCCGCCGGCTCGAAGCAGCTTGGCGTGGCGGCCGATCAAGTGACGTTGAAAGACGGCGTCATCACCGCGAAGTCGGAGCCGTCGAAGAAGATCACGTACGGCGAGTTGATCGGCGGCAGGAAATTCGCCGTAACCCTCAATCGCAGCGCCAAACGGAAACCCGCAAGCGAATGGGCGGTTCTCGGAAAGCCGGTTCAGCGGCTCGACATTCCGGCAATCGTCACAGGACGCCATGAGTATGCGCACAACGTGAAGGTTCCGGGAATGCTCCACGGACGCGTCGTCAGGCCGCCGGCCGTCGGTGCGAATGTGGTGAGCGTGGATGAATCGTCGGTCGCGGGAATGCCGGGCCTCGTGAAGGTCGTCGTGAAGAAGAACTTCGTGGGCGTCGTCGCGGAAAAACCGTGGCAGGCGATTCAGGCGGCGAACAAACTGAAGATCAACTGGAGCGCCGGCGAAGGACTGCCCTCCTACGCGAACTTCGCAGACTATCTGCGCAATACGAAACCCACTCGCGACACACTTGCAGTGAATGCAAAGGACGTCGACGCGAAACTCGGCGCCGCGCCGAAGGTCGTGAAAGCAACGTATCAGTATCCGTACCAGATGCACGGATCGATCGGCAGTTCGTGCGCCGTCGCCGACGTTCAGGCCAACAAGGCGACGATCTGGTCTCCGACTCAAGCGGTGTATCCGCTGAAGGCATCGATGGCGATAGTCCTTGGCATGAAGCCCGAGGATGTCCACGTCATCTATCGTCAGGGTTCCGGATGCTACGGCGTCAATCAGGCGGACTCGGTTTCGTACGACGCCGCGATGTTGTCGCAGGCCGTGGGCAAGCCCGTTCGAGTGCAGCTCACACGGAAAGACGAGATGGCCTGGGAGAACTACGGCTACGCATTCGTCATCGACGAACGCGCCGCCTTGAACGCGGACGGATCGATCGCGGCGTGGGACCACGAATCATGGTCCGCCGTGATGGGCGGACGGCCTGGAGCCAACGCGCCGGGTAATGTCGCCGGCGGATTTCTTGCAGGGTTCAGCCCGCAACCGTTTGCGGCGAGATCGCCGGCGCCCGAACCCGGCAACTACTCCAACGGCAACAATGCCGTTCCATCGTATTACTCCGGCGGTACGGGCAATGTCGGCAGCGTTCGAGTTTTGATCCATAACGTGAAGTCGCCGTTTTTCACGGGACCGTTGCGATCGCCGGAACGCCTGCAGAATTCGTTTGCACACGAATCGTTCATCGATGAGATCGCGGCATCGCTTCGCGTGGATCCGGTGGAGTATCGACTCCGGCATCTTCGCGATCCGCGTTTAATCGAGGTCGTGAAGACCGTGACTAAGACCGCGAATTGGGAGACACGGCCGTCGCCCCGCTCGGGTATACGGCGCAACGGCGTTGCGTCAGGCCGCGGTATGTCCTCGGTGCTGTATGAAGGCGACAACGGATATTGCGCGATGGTTGCGGAAGTGGACGTGAATCAGGATACCGGCGTCATCACGGTCAAGCGTCTGGTGATCGCCAACGACTCGGGTCCGATTTCGAATCCTGATGGATTGAAGAATCAACTCGAGGGTGGCGCGCTTCACGGCGTCAGCCGGACGCTGCTGGAGGAAGTCACGTGGGACGCGGAGAAGGTCACGTCCGTGGATTGGCGGACGTATCGTCCACTGGCGGTCGGCGCGAGTATCCCCAGGATTGAAACCGTGTTAATCAATCGCCCTGAGGAAAGGGCGATGGGCGCCGGAGAAACTGCCGTCACGATTGTCGCGGCGGCGATTGCGAACGCGGTGTTCGACGCGACGGGATTGCGCCTACGTCAGGTGCCGTTTACGCCGGAAAGAGTGAAGTCGGCATTGACGGCACGGTCATTCTGACCGGTCACGGTTCGTCACATAGCCCGTCGCTGCGCTCCGGGTTCTGACAGGGTTACCGTAACGTGCAGGGTTGCCGCAAAGTGCAGAACCCGGAGCGCAGCGACGGGCTTCGTGACGTTCACCCCTACTCGCCCTTGAGCTTCAGTTTGCTCTTATTCTCTTCGATGAATCCTTTAAGCTCCTCGCTAGCTCCGAGAAGGCGCATCCACTGCTCGTAATACAGCGTGACTGGAAAACGGCCCAGGCCGTAAACGCTGACTCCTCCTTTTTCGCTGACCTTGAAGTCCAGCCTTCCGCTCCGTTTGGTGCCGCTCTGCTTCTCGAGTTCCGCGATCCGCGCTAGCAATTCCTCTTTTGTCGGTTCAGGTGTGCTCATTGTTTATCCTCGTTGTCTTTATAAAAGTCTATTGTGAACAACCGGGCATTCGGAAAGCGCCTATCCTCGACGAGTAACTCGTCTCACCTTTCTTGATGTAGTCCCCAACGTACCAGACGGTGCAATCGTCCACGGGATCGATCGCCGTCTGCGCGTAGTCCTCCCATCGCATCGCGTTCTGCACGCCTTCCCCTTCGACGAGTACAGCTTCACTTAATGTCAATTGACCCGGCGGATCGTTAACCAACCGGCCGGCGAACCGTTGTCCGGCGAAATGCGGTATGCCGCCGAACGAGTAGCCGATGCCGATGTTGCCGAATTTGTCGATCGCGGGGCTCGCCATCCAGCGGTACAAGCCATCCGGCGCATACGTGCCCTGCTGGTGCAAAGACACGCTGCGAGTTTTATTATCGACGCGAAACTCATACCACCGGACGCCTCCCCCGCCCACCGACGTGTTCACCGAATGCACGGCCACAACCGATTCGCGATTGCCAACCTTGCGGTACACCAGCCGCGCCATGATCTTGTCGCCTTGAGCGTCCAGGCGCGACTGCGTTCCGGGCTGCGGCACGCAGTTCGTCAACTGCCCGTCACAGAGGTAATGATATGGCGCGACCGCGATCTTCTCCGGGCCTGTGACCTTCGTGTTCGCGGGGTTCTTCCAGTCGACATGAAATTTCCAGACGAAGATGCCGTCGTCCTCCAGCACCTTTTTCAGTTGAGTGCCGCCGGCCGCGATCATGATGTTCGGCGCACCGGCCGGCGGCAGGGCCCTCCCGTCGATGTCGGCGTTGTTGAGAAAATTGACGTCATCGACGATCACGCATTGTTCGCTTGCGGGTTCGCCTTTCAGCATCTTGTCGCGCTCGACGACACACGCATGCTTCTGGATGACATCGTCGCCGGTGCTCGTCGGAACGTAGTATCCGTCGGACCAGACTGCAGGGCGTGGATAGTCCGGAAAGAGCGGTCGAAGGAATTCGTAGCGATAGTACGCGCCCAACGGATCGCGCGTCGCGCTGATGGCGTAACACATCGAATACGAGCCTTGCGGACCCGGCTCTCCGCGCGGAGCCGCCTGTCCGCGCTGTGGCGGCGGACCGGGTGGCGGCGGCGTACTGGGCGGCGGAACGAAGAGCTTTGCGGAAGCGCCAGGCTGACCGGGTCTTCCGGGTACACTGACCTGGGCGGGCTCACCGGATTTACCGGGCCGCGGTTGATCCGGACGCACAGCAGCGCGGCGGAATATCGGCATCACCACAAGCCATCGCTCGGCGAGTTGGTCGTATCGCACAACCGCGTCTCCGTTGTTGTTGGCTTCGCATGCGCCGCCAAAACCCTTGAACACGGTGTTCGTCAAGACCGGACCGTAAAGCGGCTTGCCGTCCTTGCTGTAAATCGCCATTCGTGAATTGACGATTTGAAAAACGTGATCAGGACCGACCGCGAGGCTGTTGTCCGACGGATTGCGGAATGTCGCGCTGCCCTGCGGACCCTCAAAGCCGAGGCCAAGACCATTAAAGCTGGCCACGATCCTGGCCGCTGGTCGTGTACCCTGAGATGTTTGTTCGATGGAAGGAGCGGCCAGAGCCGCTGCAAGCGCGAGAAGGCCGATGATCGCTTTGAGTGACGTCACACCGAGATTCTGATGCGAGACGCACCGCTTGGCAAGCCGTGACTGTTCACCGCTGGTCCTCAAACACCGGCTGCGTGATAATTCTCAATGTTTATGACCTCGCCCTGGGTTGACGACACAAACGCCGCGCTGCTGACGGACTTTTACGAACTGACCATGCTCGAGTCCTATTTTCAGGCGGGCATGAACGGCACAGCGGTCTTCGATCTCTTTGTGAGAAGAGTGCCGCGCAACCGGAATTACCTGGTGGCGTGCGGTCTCGAACACGTCCTGGGAATGCTGGAAACCTTTTCCTTTTCGCAGGACGCCATCGACTACCTCCGTTCGTTGGGAAAATTCTCGGAGGGTTTTCTCGATAGTCTCTCCGGGCTTTGCTTCACGGGCGACGTTTATGCAATGCCTGAAGGAACTATTGCTTTTGGGAATGAGCCCCTCGTCGAAATCATCGCTCCTCTTCCGCAAGCTCAGATCGTCGAAACACTTGTGATGAATCAGATTCAACTCGGCACGATGGCGGCTTCAAAGGCCGCTCGCGTGATTCATGCGGCGCAGGGCCGGTCTGTAGTCGACTTCGGTCTTCGGCGGATGCATGGCGCGGACGCCGGCATCAAGGCGTCCCGCGCGTTTTATATTGCCGGCATCGACGGGACGTCCAATGTGCTCGCGGCGAAGTTGTTCGGCATTCCGGTGGCCGGCACGATGGCCCACAGTTACATCCAGGCTTTCGATGACGAATCCGATGCGTTTCGACACTTCATCACAACCCATTCGGACGCGATCATCCTGGTCGATACGTACGACACGCTGAAGGGCGTCGAAAAGTTGATTCAGCTTGCCCGCGAAATGGGCTCACGGTTTCGCATCTCGGGCATCCGGCTGGATTCCGGCGACCTTGGCGTGCTGTCGCACCGGAGCCGCGAGCTTTTGAATCGCGCCAATTTGCCCCATGTGAAGATATTCGTGAGCAGCAGTCTCGACGAAAACGCCGTCGACGAACTGGTGCGCGGCGGCGCGCCGATCGACGGTTTTGGCGTCGGCACGTTGATGGGAACGTCCGCGGATGCGCCATTTCTCGATACCGCTTACAAGCTGGTGGAGTATGCCGGCAAGCCGCGTGTAAAACTGGCTCCGCAGAAAACCACGCTCCCCGGCAGAAAGCAGGTTTTTCGTGAAACCCAACACGCGCGATTATCGCGCGATGTGCTCGCCCGATCGGACGAAAAGATCGACGGCCGTCCCCTCCTGGTGAAAGTGATGGAAGGCGGACGCCGCGTGGGCCCAGTGGAATCGCTCGACGCGTGTCGCGCCCGATGCAAAACCGAACTCGCACGGTTGCCGGAATCGTTGTTGTCGCTGAACGCCGCCGAGCCGTATCGAGTGGAGGTGAGTGCGCAACTCTCTCGCGAGTTCACCCGATTGTCCGGCTGATGGCGAGTTGGATATGCGGACCTTGCAGGATCTTTTGCCTGAAATCTCGCGGCTTCGCAGCCGGGAAGCCGTTCGCTGGACCAACGGCTTCCGCACCATCGTTTCAAGCTACGCGGACCTCTACGGCCTCATCGGTGCGGCCCTCTCCTACTTCGATGCCAACGAGGTTCGCAAGGGCGACCGCATCCTGATCTGGGCGGAGAACAGAGCGGAATGGGTCGCGGTCTTCTGGGCATGCGTGGCGCGCGGCGTTGAAGCCGTTCCTGTGGACTTCCGGTTTTCGACAGAGCTGGTGCAGCGGATCCGCTCGGAATCACGGCCCAGGCTGGTTGTGGATACGGCCGTGTTGGATCTCATCGCGGCTCTCCCCCGCAAACCATCCTTTCAGATGACGGACGCCCGACCGGACGATGTCGTCGAAATCGTCTACACGTCGGGAACAACGGGCGAACCGAAGGGCGTCGTTCATCGCCACCGCAACATTTGCGCGAACCTTCGCCCTTTCAAGTCCGAGATCGACAAGTACAAACAGTGGTCGTTGCCGTTTCGGCCCGTGCGCCTGCTCGACCTGCTGCCGCTCAGCCATAT
The DNA here is from genome assembly GCA_964584785.1 of uncultured Solibacteraceae bacterium. GTDB lineage: Bacteria > Acidobacteriota > Terriglobia > 20CM-2-55-15 > 20CM-2-55-15 > JAHFTY01. The sequence goes on along the minus strand of CAZPBY010000011.1, from coordinate 102,530 downwards.
GTTCGGACAATCGCTCGGCATCTTCATTCCTGTGCTGCTTGGCGGCGCCGCGGCTTTCACGCCGGAGCTGCATTCGGGAAAACTGATGGAGATCGTTCGAGAACATCGAATCACGGCCGTGGTGACGGTACCGAAAATTCTCGACAACCTGAAGAACGAAGTCGCACGCCGATTCAAGTTGACGAACGCGCCGCGTTCCGTCGTGATGCGCATTTGGCGGAGCCGCAAAGTTCACCACGCTTTCGGCTGGAAGTTCTGGGCGTTCGTCGTGGGCGGCGCCCGAGTGGACCCGGAGCTTGAAGAATTCTGGGGACGGCGAGGATTCCTCGTCGTGCAGGGATACGGTTTGACGGAGGCGAGCCCTGTTGTGGCCGTGAATCATCCGTTCAACGCGAAGCGCGGATCGCTCGGCAAGGTTGTTCCGGGACAGGACGTGATGATCGCTCCGGATGGCGAGATTCTGGTTCGGGGCGAAAGCGTGACCACGGACGATGGCGGATGGCTTCACACCGGCGACCTCGGTAACATCGACGCCGACGGCCGTCTGTATTATCGCGGAAGAAAGAAGGACGTCATCGTCACGGCTGAAGGACTCAACGTTTTCCCTCAAGACATCGAAGCAGTGCTTGGCGCGTTTCCGCAAATTCAGGGAAGCGCTGTTATCGGGATACCGTCCAACGGCAGCGAACAGGTTCACGCCGCGATCATCTTGAATGACACCGCTGCGGATGTGCAGTCGATTGTCGCGCGGGCCAATGAAAAGCTCGAGGCGCACCAGCGGATCAAGGGATGGTCCGTCTGGCCCGACCCGGACTTTCCACGCACCCCGTCGACCATGAAAGTAAAGCGCGGCGAAATCGCAGCGCGAATCGTGGCAGGGACCGCTGCGGCGGCGGACGCACCGCAGAACAAAGTTGATCTTGCGGCCATGTCGTCACTCGAGCGCGTGGAGTTGCTGGCGGAATTGGAATGCAGGTATCAGATCGAATTCAATGAGGAAGAGTTTTCGAATTTGAAAAACTCGCGAGAGCTGGACGAATGGATCCACCGTGCGACGCAACGTCAGGGGGGACCGGCCGCCCCGCGAGCGCAGAGTGTGGCTATGCCGCCTCGATGGCCTCGTTTTTTTCCAGTTCGATGGTTTCGGACGGCGTTTCAACATCTCGCTTCCATTCCGCTGTTCAAACATTACCTGCCGTTGACCGTCACCGGGCTCGAGAATCTTCAGGATCTTCCGCCGCAGGTCATCTTTGCAGCAAACCACACGAGTCATCTCGATACACCGGCTGTGTTCGCAGCGCTTCCTTTTTCGTGGCGGATGCGTCTTGCGCCTGCGATGAGGCAAAGCGTTTCGCGGTTCGAGTACTTCCTGGCATCGGTCCTGTTCAATGCATATCCGTTGCCGCAGGAAATGTCCGGCGCGCGACGGGCACTCAACTACACCGGCGAACTGGTCAAGCGCGGATACTGTCCGCTGGTGTTTCCGGAAGGAGCACGAACCCGCGATGGCGCGCTGCATCCGTTTCGACCTGGAATCGGCGTGATGGCGATGCAGTTCCGCGTCCCCATCGTACCAGTCTGCATCGAAGGTTTGTATCAGTTGTATTCGATCCGGGATAGCTGGCCCAAACGCGGCCCCGTCCGCGTGGCAATTGGCAGCGCGCTGGTGTTCACGACGGAGAGCCACGAGGAGATCGCCGACCACGTGCGCCGCGCGGTAGAAGAACTGTGCAGGGCGGGTACTGTGCTGCGCCCTATTCCACTTTGATCAAAACGTAGGTCTTGGCTCCTTTTCGGAGCACGATGAATGTGCCTTCGATGGCATGGCTCGCGTCAACAATCAAGCGGGGATCCTTGACACGAACGTTATTCAGATAGAAGCCGCCGCTGTCCAGCAGGCGGCGGGCTTCGCTTTTCGAGGGGCACACTCCGGACTCGACGATCAAATCCACGACGCCAATCCCGGCGCCCAGCCGATCATGGGTGACGGTCTTCGACGGAACCTCCGCAAAAATGTCCGCGATGTCCGACGCCGGCAAGCTCGAGACATCCTCGCCAAAAAGCGCGTTCGATGCGCGCACGGCGGCCGCAAGCGCGGACTCGTCGTGCACCATACGCGTGCACTCCTCGGCCAGCCGGCGTTGTGCCTCGCGAGACTCGGGCGCCTCATCGAGACGGCGGTCGAGATGCGCAATCTCTTCGCGGCTGAGCAGCGTGAAATACTTCAGGTACTTAATGACGTCCGCATCCGACGTGTTCAGCCAGAACTGATACAACCGGTACGGCGACGTTCGATTCTTATCCAGCCACAGCGGACCGCCCTCCGTCTTGCCGAATTTCACACCGGCCGCATTGGTGATGAGAGGAACCACAAGACCGTGCGCTCGTTTTCCGGCGACTTTGCGAATGAGGTCCATGCCTGCTGTGATGTTGCCCCACTGATCGCTGCCGCCCATCTGCAGCGAGCAGCCGTAATTCTGTGCCAGGACCAGATAGTCGTAGGCCTGAAGAAGCATGTAGCTGAACTCGGTGTACGAAATTCCGTCTTCGCTTTCGATCCGCCGGTCGACGGAGTCTTTCGCCAGCATGTAATTCACGGTGAAATGCTTTCCGATATCGCGCATGAAATCGACCATCGGCGTGACCACCAGCCAGTCGGCGTTGTTGATGATCTGCGCCGGATTCGAGACGGCGGAGAAATCGAGGAACCGCTCCAACTGGCTGCGAATGCCCTGCAGGTTTTCGTCGGTGGCTTCCTTCGACAACAGGTGCCGTTCGGTCGTCCGGCCCGACGGATCGCCGATCAAACCTGTTCCGCCGCCCACAATCGCGATCGGCGTGTGACCCGAACGCTGGAGGCGAACCAGCATCATGATCGGCAGAAAACTGCCGACATGCAGGCTCGATGCCGTGGGGTCAAAGCCGATATAAGCGGTGACCTTGTTCGCCGCGAAGTGTTCTTCGATACCTTCCGAAGCCGTGTGCCACAGACTCCGCCATTTGATCTCGTCACAAAAGTCCATAATAAGTATTCGAAAAATGTCGTCACGAAGCCCGTCGCTCGCTCCGGGTTCTGAACACCGTCGTCGAACGGTACCGCGTGCAGAACCCGAAGCGTAGCGACGGGCTTCGTGACGACCGTTTACAGCATACGCATTCTGATGCGACGACCGGTCACTTCACATCGGCCCGACAAGACCAATTCAATCGCTTCCGAATAAATGCGGTGCTCTTCCTTCAGGATTCTTTCCGAAAGCGTTTCCACCGTATCGTGATCGAAAACCGGTACCACAGCTTGATTCACGATCGGACCGTCGTCCAGCGGGCCTGTCACCAAATGAACCGAGCAGCCGCTGAATTTCACTCCGTGTTCGAGTGCCTGTTTCTGAACCTCGAGTCCTTGAAACGCAGGCAGCAGCGATGGATGAATATTCAGGATACCGTAGGGGAAAGAGTCGATAAAGACGCGGGTGAGGATCCTCATGAAACCTGCGAGGATCACCAGTCCGACATTGTGTTCATTTAAGACCCTCACCAGGTCCGTTTCGAACTCCTCGCGTGGACGTTTCTTCGATGGAATGCAAAGCGCCGGCAGGCCGCGTTGACGGGCGTTCGCGAGGCCCGGCGCATCCTCGACATTGCTGATGACGACGGCGATTTCCGCATTCAGTTTTCCGGCAGCGATGTTGTCCGCGATCGCCTGAAAGTTCGAACCACGGCCGGAGAGCAAAATGCCAAGCCGTCTGTTCGGAGGCTGGATGATCATGCGCGATAGGTTACGCGGGGCTCGCCGGGGATAATCCGGCCGATTCGATACCAGGGCGTTTTCAGCGTTGCGGTGAACGCATCCATATTCGATGGATGAACGACGGCGATCATTCCGATTCCCATGTTTGTGGCGCGAAGCATTTCCATCGGCTCGACGTTTCCCATCTGCGCAATGACGCGACAGAGCGGAAGAACGGGCCACGATCCGAGTTGAACTTCGGCCTGGCAATTGGAAGGAAGGATGCGATCCAGGTTCTCGGTGATTCCGCCGCCGGTAATATGCGCGAGTCCTTCGACAAGACCACTCTTGATGGCTTCGCGAACGACCGGTTCATAGTTGATGTGCGTGCGAAGGAGCAGTTCGCCGATCGTGCCGTCCAGGCCGTCGACGCGCGAATCCGCCTGCAATCCGCCGATCTCGAAAAACACTTTGCGAGCCAGCGAATAGCCGTTGGTGTGGAGGCCCGACGATGGAAGTCCGATCAGGATGTCTCCATGACGGATCAATTTACCGTCGATGACTTTCGCCTTGTCCACGACTCCGACGATAAACCCCGCGACGTCGTATTCGCCATCGGCGTAGAACCCCGGCATTTCGGCCGTCTCTCCTCCGATCAGCGCGCAACCGGCGTCACGGCAGGCGTTCGCCAGGCCTTCAATGACGGACAGCAGAATGTCGCGATCGAGTTTTCCCGTGGCGATGTAGTCGAGGAAAAACAGAGGACGGGCTCCCTGAACAAGAATGTCGTTGACGCAGTGATTCACGAGATCCACGCCGATCGTGTTGTGACGATTCAGCATCACCGCGATCTTGAGTTTCGTGCCGACGCCGTCTGTGCTCGAAACGAGAACGGGCTGCCGGATGTCGCCGAACGCGCATTCGAACATGCCCCCGAATGCGCCGATGTCCGAAATGACGCCGGGCGTGTAGGTCGAGCGAGCCAGCGCGCGAATGCGATCCCTGGCGCTATTGAACGTATCGATGTTGACACCGGCGTCTTTGTAAGTGAGCGGCGTTTTCGACATCTCTAGTCTTTAAGGGATGCTTCCCACAGATCCAGCTGACGATCGTCTGCCTTGGCGTCGGGCATCATCTCCGCGAATTCGAGCGGGTACTGGCCGGTGTAGCACGCGGTGCAGAATTCGTTCTGGTCGCCGACCGCGCGGAGCATGCCGGCCATGCTGAGATAGGCCAGCGAATCCGCTTCGATATATTTTCCAATTTCCTCGACCGTGTGGCTCGAGGCAATGAGTTCTTTTTTCGTCGGCGTGTCGACTCCATAGAAACACGGAGAGATCGTCGGCGGACAGCTGATCCGCATGTGGACTTCTTTTGCTCCTGCGGCCCGCACCATCTTCACGATTTTACGGCTCGTCGTGCCGCGCACGATCGAATCGTCGATCAACACCACGCGTTTGCCCGCAAGCAGATCTTTCACAGGGTTCAGCTTCACCTTCACGCCAAGGTTGCGAATGGACGTCTTCGGCTCGATGAATGTGCGGCCGACGTAATGATTGCGGATCAATCCAAACGCGAACGGAATGCCGCTCTCCTGTGCATAACCGACGGCGGCGGCAACTCCGGAGTCGGGAATAGGCACAATCAGATCCGCTTCGACCGGACTCTCCTGCGCCAGAATGCGCCCCATCCGATCACGGCTCTGTTGGACGGTCCGGCCGAAAACGATGCTGTCGGGCCGCGAAAAATAAACGTGCTCGAAGATGCACTTCGCGAGCCGCCGCGCGTGGGGCAGTTTCACGGATTGGAGCTCGGTTCCACGAATGACGACGATCTCGCCCGCTTCGACTTCGCGAATGTACGTCGCGCCGATCAGGTCGAAAGCGCAAGTTTCCGATGCGAGCACATACGAGCCGTTCAGCCTGCCGAGATTCAGCGGACGAAAGCCGTTGGGATCTCGGATGCCGATCAGCTTGTCGTCCGTCAGCATCAGCAGCGAATATGCGCCCTGAATGCGAGCCAGCGCTTCGCCGAGAGCAGCCATGAAATCGCCGGTTTGGGATCGCGCGATCAAATGCAGGATGACTTCCGTGTCGCTCGTCGATTGAAAAATCGCGCCGTCCTGCTCGAGGTCCGCGCGAAGCGTGTGGGCATTGATCAGGTTTCCGTTGTGAGCAAGCGCGACCGCTCCATGCGAGCACTTTACGACGATGGGCTGCGCGTTGTAGGTGCAGGAATCGCCGGCTGTCGAATAGCGCGTGTGGCCGATGGCGCGGTCGCCCGGCAGGTGTTTCAGGACATCACCGGAAAAAACGTCGTTCACATGCCCCATCGCGGTGTGCTTGTGAAGTTCGTAGCCGTCGGACGAAGAAATCCCGCAGCTCTCCTGACCGCGGTGCTGCAGCGCGTAGAGTCCAAGGTAGGTCATTCCCGCCGCATCCGGATGGTTCGCAATGCCGAAAATTCCACACATAGTAATCCCCTAGTTTAACCCACGGAGCCCGTTGCTGTGCTCAGAGTTCTGTTCACCACAGAGACACAGAGGGCACGGAGATCTGGTTTCCTCTCCGTGCCCTCTGTGTCTCTGTGGTGAACAGGCTTTGACTTGTTTCACAGAGGCCAACCCTGCTGCCATGCTGTTTCCAATTCGTCGACCGCGATATCGACAGCGCGAACTCCTTCGTAATTCAGAATCAACCGCGAACCTCCAACCGCGCCGAGGCGGAACGCGTTCAGCCCCGCGCTTGCGGCGCGCCGTTGCAATTCATCGACTTTCGTCGTCGACAGAATTATGCGAGACGTGTAGTCCCCGAACAGGTCGCGGCACACTTCCATTTTGGACGGAACCTCGATCTCCGCTCCCACTGCTTTGCGATGCATGTTCGAAAAACAGCACTCCGCAAGCGCGACCGCAAGCCCGCCTTCGCTCAGATCGTGCGCGGACCGCACCAACCCGTCACGAATGGCGCCGGCGACAAAACTCTGGAGCGCACGCTCATCATCGAGATCCACGCGGCCGGCCAGGTGCGTGGAGGTTTCAACGAGAAGAATGTGATGGCCGTTTTCCTGAAACGAGGAAGGTGTGACGAACCGGAGATCCTCGATCAGGCCAACCATTCCGATGACGGGTGTCGGATAAATGTCTTCACCGAAAGTCTCGTTATAAAAGCTGACGTTGCCGCCGGTGATGGGCGTTCCGAAAACGTCGCAGGCTTCGGCCATCCCGTCGACGACTTCGCTGAACTGCCACATGACTTCGGGATGTTCGGGATTTCCGAAGTTCAGACAATTCGTCGCCGCAAGCGGACGCCCGCCGGAACACACGATATTACGGCACGCTTCCGCCACGGCGAGCCTGGCGCCCTCGCGCGGATTGCGCGCGACTCGATATCCGGGACCATCGAGCGTCATCGCAAGAGCTTTCCTCGTGCCTTTCACCCGAATGACGGCGGCATCCGAGCCCGGCCCCTGCATCGTGTTCGACTGGACCATGTGGTCGTACTGTTCCCAGACCCATTGTTTGCACGCAAGATTCGGTGAGCCCACGGCGATTTTGAGAAGCCTGGTGTAGTCCTGATTCGCGGGCTGCTGGTCGGCTTCAAGGAACGCATCGACGATCGACGAGTCGCACCCGTCCAGGAATGGATACAGATCGAACTTCGGCGGCACCGGCGTGCGAGGCGGGAGAAGCGGACGCTCGTAAACGGGGCCTTCATCCGCGAGCGCCTTGTTTCGGATTTCAGCGACGACTTTGCCGTGATGGCGAACGCGCAGCAGACCGTCGTTGGTGACGTGGCCTATCGTCACGGCATCGAGTCCCCACTTGTGAAAGACTTCGAAAACTTCCCGCTCCTTGCTCTTGTCCGCAACGAGCAGCATCCGCTCCTGCGATTCGCTGAGCATGATCTCGTACGCGGTCATGGCGGATTCGCGTTGAGGCACGTGATCCAGCTCGATCTCGACGCCGGTGCCGGCGCGTGCGCCCATTTCGCAACTCGAGCAGGTCAGGCCGGCGGCGCCCATATCCTGAATGCCGACGACGAGGCCTTTCTGCATCGCTTCGAGGCAGGCTTCGAGCAGCAGCTTCTCCATGAACGGATCGCCGATCTGCACGTTCGGACGCTTGGCGCCGGCATCCTCGCCGAAACCGGCGGATGCCATTGTCGCGCCGTGAATGCCGTCGCGGCCGGTCTTGGCGCCAACGTAGATCACGGGATTCCCGATTCCGTGAGCGCGCCCGTAGAAGATCTGGTCCTTTTTGAAGATGCCGAGCGCGAACGCATTCACCAGCGGGTTCTGCGTGTAGCAGTTCGAAAAAACGACTTCGCCGCCGACGGTCGGAACTCCGAAACAGTTTCCGTACGATGCGATGCCGCCCACAACGCCTTCGACGATGTGTTTCGATTTTGCGTCCTTCGGAGGCCCGAAGCGGAGACTGTTCATCGCCGCGATGGGCCGGGCGCCCATGGTGAAGATGTCGCGAAGGATGCCGCCGACTCCGGTCGCGGCGCCCTGAAACGGTTCGATGTAGGAAGGGTGATTGTGCGACTCGATCTTGAAAGCAACGGCCATGCCGTCGCCGATGTCGATGATGCCGGCGTTCTCGCCCGGGCCCTGAAGAACCGCCGGCCCCTTCGTCGGCAGGCGCCGCAAATGGACGCGGGAGCTTTTGTACGAGCAGTGTTCGCTCCACATCACGCTGAAAATTCCGAGCTCGGTGATGGTGGGCTCGCGCTGAAGAATGCCGACGATGCGTTTGTATTCGCTCTCGGTAATTCCGTGCTGGGTGAGTTGTTCGTCTGAAACCATCATGCTTTGAGAACCAATGCGTTGACCATCGATTCGAAAATCAGCTTGCCGTCTGCGCTTCCGAGAATCGATTCGCTCGATCGGTCGGGGTGCGGCATCATTCCCAACACGTTCCGTCCTTCGTTGACTATTCCCGCGATATTGCGCAGCGATCCGTTCGGATTCGCTTCGGCCGTGGCCTTCCCGTTCGCATCGACGTACCGGAAGACAACCTGATCGTTCGCCTCGAGACGATCGAGCGTTCCGGGGTCCGCAAAATAGTTGCCGTCACCGTGGCCGATCGGGATCTGCAGCAGTTGTCCTTTGGAGAGCAGGTTCGTGAACGGAGTGTGGATCGTCTCGGTGCGAAGATGCAGGAACTTGCACACGTACTTCATTCCGACATTTCTCAGGAGCGCTCCCGGAAGCAATCCCGCTTCGCAAAGAATTTGAAAGCCGTTGCAAATGCCGAACACGAGGCCGCCTTTCGCGGCGTAATCCTGCACCGCCTTCATCACGGGTGAAAATCGCGCGAGGGCGCCCGTACGCAGATAGTCACCGTACGCAAAGCCGCCGGGAAGAATGACGGCATCGAATTTCCGGAGCTCGGTGTCCTGATGCCAGACAAACTCCACGGGCTTGCCGATAACGGACTCGACGACGTAATAGCAATCGTGATCGCAGTTGGAACCGGGAAAGATGACGACTCCGAACTTCATGATGACTCCCAAAGGATTCGGTACTGCTCGATGACAGGATTGGTCAACACATCCTTCGCGAGCCGCTCGATCGTCTGACGCCCCTGATCGGGTGTGGAACCTTCCTTCAGGGTGACATCGAAGTACTTGCCCTGGCGGATGTCGGCGACGGCGGCGAGTCCTAGCGATTCGACACTCCGCTGAATGGTCATGCCCTGAGGATCCAAAACTGTCGGCTTGAGCGTCACGATGACTGTGGCTTTCATAGTTTATCCAAAAACCCTTTCAAAAATGCGGTCGACGTTGGCGAGCAGCCGAGTGGAATCGAAAACGTGCGCGACTTCCGAACGCGACAGCGAGAGAGAGATATCCGCGTCGCCGAGAACCTTGTCGCGGAATGTACCGCCTTCATCCCAAACCCGCATGGCATTGCGCTGCACCCAGCGGTAAGCGTCCTCGCGCGTGACACCTTTCGCGACGAGCGCCAGCAGCAGTTCGCCCGAGTAGACAAGCCCCTGCGTCAGTTCAAGGTTTTCCTTCATTCGCTCGGGATACACGACAAGACGCTCGATGAGGTTCGATGTCTTCTCGAGGAGGTAGTCCATGAGAATCGTGGAGTCGGGAAAGATGATTCTTTCGACCGACGAATGCGAAATGTCGCGCTCGTGCCACAACGCAACGTTTTCCATCGCCGCGACCGCGTTGCTTCGCAGAATTCGCGCGAGACCCGCAATCTGTTCGGAGGTTATCGGATTCCGCTTGTGCGGCATCGAGGAGGAACCCTTCTGTCCGGGCGAAAAATACTCTTCGGCTTCGCGAACCTCGGTCCGTTGAAGGTGACGCACTTCGACGGCGATTTTCTCGAGCGTCGCTCCGATCAGGGCCAGCGTGGAAATGTAATGAGCATGGCGATCGCGCTGCACGACCTGCGAGGCCGCCGGAGCCGGTTTCAGGCTGAGCTTCCGCATCACTTTCTCTTCGACGTCCGGCGAGAGATGAGCGAACGTGCCGACAGCGCCGGAGAGCTTTCCGACGCGCATTGTTTCGGCAGCTTCGCGCATACGGCCTTCATGACGCCGCATCTCGTCGTGCCAGATCGCGAGCTTCAGGCCAAACGTCGTCGGCTCGGCGTGAATGCCGTGCGTACGGCCGACGGCGACAGTGTATTTGAACTCCTGAGCGCGCTTTTTCAAAACGGATTGAAGACGCTGAATTCCCGTCAGGATGATGCCGGACGCTTCGACGACCTGCAGGGCCATCGCGGTGTCGAGAACGTCCGACGATGTCAGGCCGAAATGGAAATACCCGGCGGCCGGCCCGACGTGCTCCGCCACCGATGTGGTGAATGCAATGACGTCATGCTTCACCTCCGCCTCGATCGCATTGATGCGGTCTACCGAAAATCCGGCCTTCGTTTTGATTTCCGCGGCCGCGTCTTTCGGCACAATGCCTTCTTCAGCGAGCGTCTCGGTAACAGCCAATTCAACGTCGAGCCATCGCTGGTACTTGTTCTGGTCTTCCCAGATTCGCCCCATCTTTGGTCGGGTGTAACGTGGGATCAAGCTACTTCGCTCCTTGAACGTTGTTCCACGAAGCCCGTCGCTGCGCTCCGGTTCTGAACATTGTGCGTGTCGAGTAACACGTGCAGAACCCGGAGCGCAGCGACGGGCTTCGTGACGATACATCACAGTTTCTCATGCTCTTCAGCCACACATCCATATGGGCGGGCTTGGACTGTCCTGGTCTGTCACAAAAAGACGATCCACGTCCAGTCCGCGCGATCGCATGGCGCGCACCGCTTCCTGACGGGCGATCTCCGGATGATTGTTTCGAGAACTCAGATGCGCCAGCACCAGATGACGCGCCTTTCCATCGTGCTGCTCCCGTATGAATTGCGCAACGGCGGTGTTGGACAAATGGCCGTGACGGCTCATCAACCGCTCCTTGAGACTCCACGGATATGGACCCGATCGCAACATTTCCAGATCGTGATTCGATTCCAGAATGAGAACATCCGAGTTTCGAAGTTGGTTCGCGACCGGCTCCGGCAGCCAGCCCACATCTGTTAATTGCGTGATTTTCAGACCCTCGACCGTGATGCTGAACGCAACGGGTTCGACCGCATCGTGAGGAACGCGAAAAGGCATGATCCCGGCATCACCGATCGTGAAGGCGACGCCCGGAGTGATGGGAACGATCTCGGATCCGTTCCGTTCGTACTCATCCGTCTTTAGCGCGGCGATCGCTCCCCACGTCAGGTAGGCGCGGACCGGAAGCTCCTTCATCATGACGCGAAGCGCGGAGGCGTGATCGTTGTGTTCGTGCGTGACCAGAACCGCGTCCACACCGTCGGGATCCTCGCCGATGGATTCGAGACGCGCCGCGACTTCGCGGCGGCTGATTCCGGCGTCAATCAGTAACCGTACCCGATCCGTCCGAACAAATGTGCTGTTGCCGCGACTGCCACTGCCCAATACGGACACGGTCACCGTCATGCCGTCAGTTTTTGACAGCCGAGGGACAGAAAAGGGGATTCTTGCGCGCTTGGGTCTACAGCAACATGGGAAGCGGCTTTAACTCGCGTCGAAATGGATCGAGAATGAATCCGAATCCTTCGAGCGTTGTCGCACCGATTAGAGGCGCGTCGCCGGCCTCTCCGAACATGACGAGTGAATCGCCCCGCTCTCCGCGATACTCGAAGATGGCCGTCCCCATTCGGCGTTGAACGATCTCGCCGTTACCCAAAACAAATTCGCGGGTGGAATGCGGCTCGATTCCCAAAGCGGCAAGAATCTCTTGAGGCACCAGACTATACGTCGCTCCCGAATCCACCAGGAACTCGACTTCACATTGACGGGACGGATCGGCAGGATTTCCGACGGTGACTTGAACATTCGTGATTCCCATGGTTCACCTTTGCAAGTTTTGGACGACGGCAAGCCGGGGAGTTCATTATACAAATGGAGCGAGAGGAAAAAGAAGAAGCTTCAGGACAGTCCCTGCGTCGGCGCTTCGGGTTCAACCTGGAGCCGCACGGGCTCGTGAGCGATGGTGTACGACTGCGCGCTTTGCACGGGAACCAGTTTAGGCCGCGGCGCAAAGATCTTTCGGGCCTGCAGCACCGTTTCCGTGATGAACAACGGCACGGCCCATGCCAGCCAAACCGCGGCCGTCTTCCGCTCGACGATGGTTCCCAGTTTCGCCATGTCGAATGCCTCGAACAATACTCGAAAGAAGACAAACCCAAACGTCACGACGTAACTGCGAATCATCCATTCGCGATGCTGTTCCTTTTGTCGAAGACAGATTGCAATCGTCGCCAGAATCGTCGTGATCATCCAGGCCGCAGCCATTGAGCCAAAGCCAAACGTGAAGACCCAACCGAAATCGTTATACGCCGCAAGGTAGAACGCGGCGGTGCCGCCGGCCATGACGGCCAGAACGTACGTCACCCCCATCACGCGGTGAACGATCGCAGTGCGTTCATTCAGTCCAAGGTAGAGTTGCGCGGGTCCGAGAAGTAATGCAAACAGGCCGGCAATGATGTGGGCATACAACCAGTCGTGACGGGCAATGTAAATCCCGTACTGCTCGGGTTCTCTCGTCAAATATTTCAGAGCATAGCTGTAGGAAAACCACAGAGAAATACACAGTGGTACCCAGAGGACCACAATCTTCCCGCGACTGCGATGGTTCATGGAGTACGACTTAGCAGTCGGCGGACCATTCATTGCGAAATACATGTCGTTGAAGTGTTTGAATTAATGGTTGCGAATCCGCGGGCTGACTACGGTTCTCCACAAAGTAGATTGAAAGAATCCATGAACCGGAAAGTATCGATCATTCGATTCGCAGTGAATCGCCGAGCTCGGTGCGGCTGTTCACGATGGTGTCGGCGGGAAGCTCGAGAACGCTGTTGGCTCGAAGGTTCGGCCAGGTCAGGGTGAAGGGCCGCACGCGTTGGCGCAGCCCGACCACTCTGTGGTTTTTGTCGATCAATAGAAGATCGAACCGAAACAGCATGCCGATCGTGTGGATCGAATTGCAGGGACGAATCCAGATACCCGTATCGGGCGGAAGGGAGGCGCGGCCGAGTAGACCGACCAAACGGCTGAGGACGGAATCGGCCACGGTAACGCGACGGGCGAGGAGCGTGTCCCTCGTCTCGTTGTAGACGGTCACAGATCGTTTTGGGCCGAACATCTGGCCTGGATCAGGTCAGGTCCCCTCCTACGTTTTCTTCTTCATCCGGTAAACCAGCACGAAAAGCACGATGACGAAAAGTACACCTGCGACGACGCGAACCATTGTTTCTGAGCTCATTTTTCTCCCTTCGTTTGTTTTAAGTTTTAGTTAAGCTGCCGATCGAATTCCACTATTCGAGCAGCTTGCTAAAGTTGTTGATCAATCCAAGCACAGCCGGCCCGACGGTCACAACAAACATCATCGGGAAGATAAAGATTACCATCGGAAATACGAGCTTCACAGCAGCGCGGGCGCCTACTTCTTCGGCGGCCTGCGTCCGCTCCCTGCGTAAGGTTTCGGAAAAAGTGCTCAAAGCCTGTGCGATCGGCGTTCCGAAGCGTTCAGTTTGAATCAGCATGGAAACGAGGTTCCGGAGACTATCGAGCGGGACGCGTTCCGAGAAAGCACGCCATGAATCGATGCGCGGCACTCCGGCGCTCTGCTCGAAATTGATCTGCAGGAGCTCGGTGGTGATGTCGGGCTGAGACCAGCGGACCTCGTGCCCCACGCGAACGATCGCCTGGTCCAGGCCAAGTCCGGCATCCATGCAGATGGATATCAAATCCAGCGTGTCCGGTAATGAATCGCCGATCCGTTCTCTCCGACGCTTGGTCGCTTCCGCCAGCCAGAAATCGGGGATAAAGAAGCCGATGAGCATCGCCATAAAAACAAAGAACAGGACGTTCGTCGACACAAAGATCACGACAAGCAATCCCAGCAAGGCGGGCACAGCCAGCCGCGATCCGATGAAAATGTCTGCATGTTCCGGCTGCCGATAACCCGCAAGCGACAACCGGCGGGCAACTTCCGGATCGGGCTTTTTCGACACGATGCCGCGAATAAAGGCGGACGGCCTGGCGATCCAATCCCTGTAGGCGGACCAATCCGTTACTCCGGGGACCTCGCCGAAATCCGCTCGAGCCTGGCGCGCAATCTGCTCGAGCATGACGCTCTGGCGCGATTGACGTCCCAGGACAAGGACGAACAGCAACATGGAAACTACAAAGCTGCCGAGCGCAACAAATAAAATGGTTGTCATGGCTTCACACTTTCGCAGCGACGATCTTCCGGATCAAAACAACACCGATCGTCAGTAAGACCAGGCTTCCGCTGAAAATACGCGAGCCGGTCGGATCATTAAGCAGCTGCATCTCGTAGCTTGGGTCGTACACGCTCAAGATAACGAATAAGAGGAAAGGCATCAACCCTACCACCCACGCACTCGCACGAGCCTGCGAGGTATAGATCTTGATCTGCTTACGTGTTCGTGCGCGCTGCCGCACCAGAAACGACGCCGTCTCCAGAATCTGGACAAGGTTTCCACCGGTTTCCTTCTGCAGCAGCAGCGCTGTGATCAGAAACTTCATGTCGTTGTGCGGTATCCGTCGCGATAGGTTTATCAAAGCATCACGCAAAGGCAATCCGAGGTTCTGCTGCTCGTGAACGGTTCGAAACTCCGTGGCCAAAGGTTCCGGCACGTCCTGGCTTACCATTTCGAGCGCGGAATTGAGAGCGTGCCCTGCTTTGAGCGCCCTCGCCATCAACTCGACGGCTTGAGGCAACTGAGCGCCGCAGGCTTGAACCTTTTGATACCGCAACACCGCCAGATATCCGTAAGGAATTGCGCCGGCCATCAAGCCGGCGGCAAGAATAATGAAAGAATTCGTCACGAATATCGCAGCAGCCACGGCACCCGCGAGAGCCAGACCGATCGTGGAAATAACGAGCGAGGATACAAACCACTTCACGCCCGCCTGCTTGATCAGGTAAACCCATCTTGACGAGAGAGGAATCTTGGCGAGGACGTCATGCATCCACGGAACAGGACTGAGCCGCTCTTCCTTGAGAATGGAGGCGGTTTTCTCTCCCTCTTTCCGAGTCTCCCGGATGTCGGCAAGCTGACGTTCGATTGCCTTCTCGGATTTCGTCGACTTCAGAACAAAGAGCTGGATGCCGAGCGAGAGGCCCAACACCACGATAAAGATCACAAGAATCATCGCATGCTCCTTTTACCGGCCCCCGATTGTGGGCTCGAACAGCCCCGGCGACAAAATGATGCCCGACGTTTTCAGCTTGTCTGCAAACTTTGGCCGGATGCCGGTCGCGGTGAACGATCCAAGGACACGGCCTTCGGGAGAAACACCCTGCTGCTCGAATACAAAGATGTCCTGCATGATCACAGTCTCCGGTCCGGTACCGGTAATCTCGCTGATGTGCGTGATCCGTCGCGAACCATCGCCGAAGCGCGCGACCTGAACGACAATCGCGACGGCGGAAGCGATTTGTTTGCGGATTGCTTTCTCGGAAACGCTGACATTCCCCATGAGGGCCATGGTTTCGATGCGCGAAATCGCGTCCTGCGGCGTGTTGGCGTGGATCGTGGTCATCGACCCGTCGTGACCGGTGTTCATGGCCTGCAGCATGTCCAGCGCTTCCTCACCGCGCACTTCGCCCATGACAATGCGGTCCGGACGCATGCGCAGGCTGTTGATCAGCAGTTGCCGCTGAAGGATCGCTCCTTTGCCTTCGACGTTCGGCGGGCGCGTCTCCAGGCGAATGACGTGGCTTTGCTTCAATTGCAACTCGGCCGAATCCTCGATCGTGACGATGCGTTCACGGTCGGAGATCGCGCCGGAGAGCACGTTCAGCAGCGTTGTCTTGCCTGCTCCCGTTCCTCCCGAAATGACGACGTTCAGCCGGGCTTTCACGGCGCCGCGAAGCAGATCCATCATCGAACGGGTCAGCGCCTGCTTGGCCACGAGATCTTCGTCGGTGATGGCCACGGTACCGAAACGGCGGATAGACAATTGAGGACCGTCGATGGCAAGAGGCGGAATGATGACATTCACACGCGAACCATCCGCAAGACGCGCGTCCACCATGGGCGACGCTTCGTCGATGTGGCGGCCGATCGCTCCCACGATTCTTTCGATAACGTGCATCAGGTGAGCATTGTCCTTGAACATCGTTTTCGTTTTCTCAAGGACGCCGCCGCGCTCGACGTAAACACTCTTGAATCCGTTGACGAGAATGTCGTTCACCTTGGGATCCTGCAACAGCGGTTCAAGCGGACCGAGGCCGAATACCTCGTCGAGTACTTCTCTCGAAAGGCGGTCTTTTTCGAGCGCGCTCATCGGAACGCCAAGGTTCTCGACCAGGCCCTGAACGACGCTCAACACCTGCGCCTTGATGCGCTGATCGCGAATAGTTGCGACCTTCTCGAGATCGACTTTGCTGATCAGTTCCCGGTGAACGGAGGACTTCAGGTCCTGATACTCCTGAAAGTCGACGCCACCGTTTGCTTTCTTTTCCGGAAATCGACTGATCGTGGGCGGCGGCGTTCCGCTATTTTTTTCGAAATCGGTTGTATATACCTTTGCCATTGTCGTTAGGCCTCAACCCCTCCCAGAATTCCCAGGAGTCCACCCCTCTTTTTCGGACCCTTATCATCGGCCGCCGGCTTCCCTCCGATCGCTTCGGCCCATCCTTTGATATTCCGCAATAGTTCGGACCGCGAGATTTGAGATGCGGGATCGCCTCCCGTAATCGTCTTCACGGCTTGTTGATATTCGTTCGGAACCGACCAGAAGATTTTCCGGCCGATCACTTTCTCGATTTGCGCCTCCGAAATGGCGCTGCGTTTTTCAAAACGGTTGAGAATGACGCGGACTCGGTCGGCAGCCACTTGAGCGTGATCCAGATAATTCAGTATCCGGGCCACGTTCCGCAGAGCCGCCACTTCAGCGACGGTGACCACGTAGATGTATTCGGAGTGACTGACGACTCCAACCGTTTCGTCATTCAGCCTCGACGGCAGGTCGACAAGGATGCAGTCGTAGCGATCGCGCAGGAAGGCCAACGTGTTCGCCATTGCTTCCGGAGAAATTCGTTGCGTACTATCGAAGTCCTGCGGCGCGGGCACTACGTCGAGGCCGCTCTGGTGGTGGAGTACCAGGCTCTGCAGCAGCTCCGAATCCATGCGGCCTGTGTTCTGGATGAGATCGAGAGAGTTGTACTTGTGACTCGTGAACCCCAGATACAGCGCAGCATCGCCGAGAGTCGGATGCAGATCCAAAAGAATTGTCTTCCTTGAACAGAAGCTGGCCAGCAAGCCACCTAACTGCGTCGCAACTGTCGTCACTCCGCAGCCTCCCTTGGCGCCGATGAATGACAGGACCTGAGTGTTCGAGCGCTTTGGCCTGGGCCGTTGCCGGCTTCCGACGCGGGCAACCGCTTTAGTCAATTGTTCCCGGTCTACCGGTTTGAACAGATATTCGCGGCAACCGCTGCGCATCGCCTGAATAATGACTTCGGGCGTGTTGTCGCCGGATACCGCGAAGATGGCGGTGTTTGGGCTGTAGTGCTGGATGAGCGCGGAAATGCCTAGAGCCTTCCCGGGATCGGTATCGAAATCGACGATGCAGATGTCCAGAGAAGGGTTACCCAACCACTCCTGAATCGATTCATGATCCTGCGGGCCGTAGTCCGCGAAGGCGGCTCGGATGGTCGACTTCAGCGAAGGAAGCCAGAGCCGCACGAGCAGTTCGGTCTCACGGTCGAGGGCAATCGTTGCCATCGACAGGAGGTCGCCGTTCGAATCGACTCGTAGATCATTGCGCGCATCTTGAGCCATGACTAATCCTGTTGCCGTGGTGTCTTCAGGTTTTTGTTTCCGGGAATCCCTTTGTCGAACGAAGGCGAATCCAGGAACGGCATCGCATTTGTGGGTGGCTGCGGCGCTGCGGTGGTCTTCACCGGATCGACGATCCGTGGCGTCACGATGACGACCAGCTCCGTATTGCTTCGGTTGACGAGCTTCGATCGAAACAACTGTCCGAGAATCGGGATATCGCCCAAACCGGGCAGCTTGTTCATCTGTGCCACAGCACGGTGATCCATCAGTCCGGCGATGCCGAAAGACTGTCCGTCTTTCAGTTCGATCTCCGTCTCCGCCTTGCGCGTCGACAGAGCGGGAATGACGAATCCCGATATGGAAACCGAGTTCGAAAAATCCAACGCGCTGACTTCAGGCACGACATGAAGACGGATGATGTTGTCGTCACCGATGGTTCCTTTGAAGTCGAGCCTCACACCGAATGGCCGGAATTGAACGGTAACCGCTCCCGCACTCTGTCCGGATTGAACAACGGGGAACGGGAATTCGCCGCCGGCAAGAAAACTTGCCTGCTGTCCGTTCAACGCCATCAGGTTCGGCTCCGCGAGAATCTGCAGAAGCGCCTTCTGTTCGAGGTCCTTGATCGTCGCCGCAAGGTTGAGATCGGGCCGGAACAGGAAGACATTCAGGAGATCGGGAACGTTAAACGATGCGCTGCCGCGCTGGGTGCTCGCGCCTCCGATGCCTGCCGACTGAAGAGAAGGGGCCCCGAACTGTTGCGTCGACAAAGCTCCGGGCGTGTTCGCAGCCGAGGTACTCAGCACATTGATACCGAACTGGGAGATCTTGGTGCGGTCTACTTCCGCGAACTTTACCTCCAGCATCATCTGGCGGGCATGAACGTCGCCAAGGTTCAACAGGTTCACGACCTGGGGCGAGTACAGACCGGCCATCTTCACAAGGTCATCGATAATCCTCTGAGAAGTGACGGCGCCGGACAGAATGAGGCGCGAGTCGCTGGTCTCGACGCCGACGGACTGGTTCGGATAGGCGCGCTCGATCGCGGCTCGGAACGCCGAGACGTCGGGTTCCACGACGACATCCAGCAGCTGTGAGTGATCCGGGCCGTCCCAGATGATCATGCTGCTGACGCCGGCAGCCTTGCCTGAGACGACGATCTGTGAAGGCGTCGTAACTACGGTCTCGATGACTGCGGGATTACTGGTCAGTAATCGCTGAATGGGTGCCTGTACATTGACCACTACCGACTTGTTCACCACGACGTGAAGTGTCTGCCCTTCGGCGGTCTGCTGTGGTGGCGCGCTGTACAGTGGCGCGGCAAGGAACACTAGAATGAGAATTAATGTAGCTGCTCTCATGGCTATTGACCAGGTCCTGCAAATTTCTGAGTCGATCTCTGTGTGCCCTGTATCACTTCAACGACGTACGGTTCCGGCGCTTTCGGTGCCGGCGGCGCCTGAACAACGGGGGCCGGAGCAGGAGCAGGCGCTGGTGCCTGCGCTCGCGGCGCTCGTGTCACGGCATTCATCAGCTGCTCCGCAAGCGGAGCGTTGCTGGCGTCGGTCAACTGGCTAATCCGAGTTGGTGGAATCGTCAACTTGTCGCGATCCACGCCGCTGCGCAGTACAAATTGAATGGAACCCTGAGAACTTGCGAGCAACAGCTTTTGTGAGTCCTCAGGCGTAAGCAATAGTGTGACGACATTGACTGTCTGCGGTCGTCCTTGCGGATCCGGTTCCGTGGCTGTACCGGCGGTAAGGACCTCTACATTTTGCAGTACTGTTTGCGTGGACGTCTGCGAACCTCCGCCCAGAAGACCGGCCAGAGGGCCGTTCGACAAGGCGTACGTCGCCAGCACATCCACTCGTGAACCAGGAAAAAGAAAGCCTGCAACGCCGACGATCTCGTTCGATCGAACCGCGGTGGCGCGCATCCCGGCAGGAATCCTTGCCGCGAGGCCGAACCCGGATCCAGCCGCAGCGAGATCCCGGTCCAAAATAGGCTGCATCGCATCGACGGAAACGCGGAGTGGATGTCCGATCACGTCTTCAGTCTTGTTAACCGATCCGTTCAATGGGATGTTCGACGGCCACGAGATAGTTGTCAGATCCTGTGCGGTAAGCGGAACACCGGCCGCCAGCTGCTTCGAAGCTGCAACCACCTGGATGACAGCGGGGCCCGAGCTACTCGGACGCAACTTCTTCGCAAGCAGTACGGTTAATGCTGTCGATATGACAGCGGATAGCGCGAATGCAATTAATATGCGGCGCAGGTCCATGAATCACCTCCACGGAAATGTCTGGCTCAAACAATACAAAACTCCAGCGGCGATAGCCGGCGCGAATGGTAATCGCATCGAATGAGACTCACGCACATTCAATACGGGGTGTGGCTGCAGCCCGGCCGTCATGTGATGACGCGCTAGTTCAAGACTGTTCCACAGCGTTATCAGTATCCGACCGCGAAGTGTCATCATGACCACCGCCATGACACCACCTGCTACTGCAGTCGCGATCAAAAGCGGCGCGATCGAGGCTGTTCCCGCAAACGCGCCGACAGCGGCCATCAGTTTGACGTCACCGCCGCCCATTCCGCCGAGCACAAATAGAATCAGGAAAACGGAAGAGCCGAGAAGCATGCCTTCCAGCCCGTCTTTCAGGCCAGGCCAACCCAGCATCACTAGACGCCCAGCTAAAGCGCTAATAATCCCTCCGTACGTCAACCAGTTGGGTATCCGCTTAGTACGCAAATCTGCGACGGCGGCTACCACAGCGATCGCCAAAGCAAAGATCACGTCGTTCTCCGATAGATGAAGCCCGGTTAACACCAGGCCCGTTTCCAGAAATGTGGGTAGAATAAGGATCTGGCCGGCACCTTTCGACACCGGCACGATCTCTTAAACGCACATGAAGCTGGGAGCAGTCTACGGAACGGCGCTAATGAGCTTGTTGTTGAGCTTATTGAACGCTTGCGCGATTGAACTTGCGGCGCTGGACATTGTCGCAACGGACCCTAATGCGATTAACGCGATTACGAGCACGTACTCGACCAACCCCTGACCGCTTTCATCGGTGTGAAGGTCATTCAGTAAACGATCCATCTTGGCCATACTCTCTCCTCAATCATTGGGATGTCGGTATTCGCAGCATTAGGCTGTCAATGCCATGAACCCGCCGCCATTGGAGCAGAACCATATACATTTGGCAATTGCCGAATGGTTCTACACAATGGAACTATTGGCAGGGCACAATATAGGTGCGATGACGAAAAGCAGTCAACTAAAAAGTTGGTGGATACACTTAAGTTAGTAGACGCTGCAGGTGAAATGGGCGTTACTCACTATGGTGTCCACCAGGTGGCTAAGTGATAAGTATGACAGTATCTAGTAAGACACTACGAACCTGCAGCGCGCGGACCTCGCCGGGTTACTAGACAAGAGGCACGATGAAGAAAAGCAAACCCGCACCCGCTCCTGTTGGAGTGAAAGATAGTGGTGCGGCGATAGGCGCTTATGCGGGCTTGCCAAAAACCGGTGCTGATTTACGGCAGTGCGCTGACCAGCTTGTTGTCGAGCTTGTCGAACGCCTGGGCGATTGCGCTTGCGGCGCTGGACATTGTGGCAACCGATCCGAGTGCGATGAGCGCGATGACGAGAACGTATTCGACCAATCCTTGGCCGCTTTCGTCCTGGTGGAGGGCGTTAAATAAATGCTGCATCTTAGCCATAACTTCTCCTCATTCCTTGGGATGTTTCGCTAACCTAACCCGGAATCCGATTCCGGGCTGGCCGATCGTGATTCAACCAGAGAGACACGCTTTTGGCAATAGGAAATACGCGGTCTTCAGGCGATAGGCGTCAGGTTTTTTCGATCTCTTTGACCCTGCCCTCGCTCGCAGACGAGGACTTCTCCGCGAGGAGCCGGTTGCGACGGACGATCAGCGAGTCTTCCTCGACCATATGGTCCAGGCCGGCAGCCGTGATGGCGAACATTCCGTTGCTTTGACGCTCAATCCACTTCTTTTCCACCAGGTACCAGATATGAAATTCGAGATGCTCGGCCGGACATCCGAGCAGCCGTTCGATTTGGATCGTACCCATCGTACCCTTTACCGGGTCCCTGCGGCGCGCAACGTAAAGCAGCGACAAAATGCCGTCCAGAATGCGTTTATCAGATTCAAAGCTGCTTGTCCCCGACGCCTCGTCGAAGATCTTCAGCAATGCAGCCCGATTCTCCTCGTAAACGAGGTCATAAGCGGTGCGTTTTTCTTCATCGGACAGGACACGGTACGCTTCGAGAACTTCCGCAAATTTCTTTTCGTTGGCAGACGTCTGATTGTCCGGGTGATATCGCTTGACCAGAATGCGATAGACCCGGCTGATGGTGTCGGCGTCCGCGTTCGGACTTAGTTGAAGGACTTCGTAATAATCTCGAAACCCATTGCCGTTATTTTGCGATCTACTCACACAAATCCCCCGGCCCGATAATAAACACTAGGCATGCCGGCACAAGTGGAATTCTTCCGTCTACCTGGCACCCGTGGGTCCTTTGGCGTGTTACGATCCGGCCTGGCGAGGCGGAGTCACCAGCAAAATGTCAGATGGCGGCCAGACATCGGTACGGGACGTTCGAATCGGCGTTGCCGTCACTGTCCTGTTGCTTCTGGCAGTACTTGGATTTGAAGTCGTATCCCGCGAAGCGGCCCGAAATGATTTCAACAGCATGTACATCGCAGCCTGGATCATGCGTCATGGCGATGCTGCCCATCTGTACGATTTCCAGGAGCAGATGAACGCCGAGAAGGAAGTCTTTCACATTTCCGGGCTGCTGCCTGTGATTCACCCGCCGTTTGAAGCTCTCTTCGTCATGCCTTTCGCCTGGATGTCGTATTTCCAAGCCTACTTTCTATGGGGTCTTATCGACATCCTGCTTTGGCTTTGGTTTTGTTGGGCCATTCGCCCATTTGCCCCAGTTCCAACCCCAACCTTCCAGTACCTGATACTTTGTTTTGCCTACCTGCCGGTGTGGGTCGCATTTCTCCAGGGTCAGACCTCGATCGTGTTGCTTGTGCTGTACTCGCTGGTCTACCTGAGCGTCAAAGCAGGACGTGATTATCGCGCGGGTCTGTTTCTGGGGCTTGGGCTCTTTCGGTTTCAACTTGTTGTGCCGTTTGCCTTGATTTACCTGGTGCGCCGGAAGTGGGCAACCCTTGCCGGACTAGCCACCATGGCAATGATTCTCGGAGTGATATCCATTGTCGCTGTAGGCGTCGATGGCGTGCGTTCCTACGTCCAGCTGCTCTTTGGAATCGCGACGAACCCGGCCCATCCGTATAACGGCATTGTTCCTGCTTTCCACATGATGTCCGTAAACAGCTTCTTCCAGGTCGTCCTCAGCGGTCGAATCGCTCCATCGTGGATTACTCTGCTTTCTGCGCTAACTGCAATTTCACTAATCGCGTTTGTAGCCTGGGTTTGGCGCCGCCAGGATCTCGGAAGCGGGGGGCGACCGGAATTGCTCTTTGCCGCAGCACTCGCAGTATCGATCGTCACTGGTTTTCATTCGCTTTACCACGACCTGAGCCTGATGCTGCTCGCCGTTCTTCTAGTCCTCGGTTGCCCGGATTTCAGGTTTGGACAGGGGTGGTGGAGAACAGCGCTTAGTGCGAGTAGTTTGCTGTTATTCGGCGTTCCCATTGTCGCGATAGGTCTGAAGGGGCTGCACATGTACGTCATGTGTCCCATACTGATTACATTCGCGATCGCCGCCGTCCACCTTTCCGGGAATAGTAGTGCCGATAAACAAACGATTGCCTGAGAAAAGCCCTTAGATTAACATCTGCCCCCGCGCGAATTACCCGGCAACCGTGCGGCTGCCGGATGGCGCTATTCCGAGACGGATCGAGGAATGACAATGCGAAACGACTTCCAGGGCCATTTGCGTTCGTGGCTCGATCAACTGGACTTGCCCAAGCTGACGAAGGACGCCACTTTGGCGCTGGTTCCTCTTCTCGCCAGTTTTCAAATGCTGGTGTTGCTCGCCTTTTTGCCTACGGCCTTGAGCGGCCACGCGGATTTCCGTCAACTCTACACAGCCGGGTACATGGTGCGCACGGGCCACTCCAGCGAGTTGTATAACTATGAATCGCAGTGGCACTTCCAAAATGCTGTCGTTAGTGTGGAACAGGGTGCGCTCCCATTCATCAGGCCGGCGTACCAGGCGCTTCTGTTCGTTCCGCTCTCACTGCTGAATTATCGCGCCGCTTACCTGATGTTTCTGGGCATCAATTTTGTTGTGCTCGGCCTGACGGTACACGTCCTCAGGTCGAAGCTCGCTGAGATTGCTCGTTGCTGGAGATGGTTGCCTGCACTGCTGTTTCCGGCATTCCTGCCGGTCTGCGTGGCCCTGATTCAAGGACAGGATTCCGTCATTCTACTGGCGCTTCTGGCGTCCGCTTTCGTCTACCTGGATGACGGCAAGGATCTCCCGGCGGGCCTGCTCGTCGGACTTGGCGCATTCAAGCCTCAAATTGTCGGCCCGATTGCCTTACTGTTTCTGGTCTGGCGACGCTGGCGATTCCTTTCAGGCTTCGCTATGTCGACTGGGGCTGCTCTTGTAGTTTCCCTGATGGTGATCGGTCCTGCCAAAGCCGTTATCTTTGCGCGGTCGTTGTTTTCCGTCGGCGCAGGCGGAGGATTTCCTCTCGATGTCACACTCATGGCCAATCTGCGCGGACTCATCTTTGGGCTAGCGAATGGCCGTTGGCCGGAAACATGGATACAAATTGCCATCGCTACCGCATCGATGCTCACTTTGATGGTTGTCGCGACACGGCCGGCATTGCGCAAGGCGTCTTCGGGCACCGCGTTCCTTGTTGCGATCACGGTGAGTGTGACGGTCAGCTACTATGCGTTCGTTCATGACGTCTGTTACCTGGTGATTCCGGTCGCGATTCTCTTGAATCGCTTGATAGCGGGCGACTACATCCTGAACCGCTTCCCCTTTTTCATGGTGTTGACGTGTGTCGGGATGCTTGCCGCTCCGTTCTTGTTGTTTGTGATGCCTTCTCATTTCTTCCTGGTGTCACTACCCATACTGACGTTCCTTGTCTTTCAGGTCCGGCTGCACTCCGAGTTGCCGAATGGAATGGCATAACACCAGAAGGTCGCCGGCACACCTGTTGTTGTCGACTAAAGCACAGTTGGTGCTCTTCGCGCTGGGCGCCTGCGTCATTTGCCGCCACTTCTTCCGCTTCGTCGTGAGCAACGCGGTCAATGTCCCTTTCTGGGATGAGTGGGATGTCGGCAGTCTTTTAATCGGCAACGCCTCACTAAAGGAACTCCTTCTATCGCAGCATGACGAGCATCGAATCGGTGTCGGTTTGCTTTTGATGAAAGGGCTGGCCAGGTTAACGAACTGGAGCCAGACCGTCGAGATCTACGTGACAGCCACTCTTATTTTCGCTGCCGCGGCAGGTCTCGTTCTGCTGAGGTACAAGACCGCCGGAAGGATTTCTGTTCTGGACCTTGTCATACCTCTGACGGTCCTCAACATACTTCAGATGGAAAACCTCATCTGGGGCTTCCAACTCATGTTCATCTTGCCGCTGTGGTTCGCGGTCTTGTGGCTTCTCGTCGTGAACCTTTGCCCAGGGAATCTGCGCACGCGGCGAAACGTCGCTCTTACTGTCCTTTCTCTTCTGAGTGCATATTCGAGTCTTCATGGTCTGCTGCTACCGTTCATAACGGCGCTGTTCCTGGTATTCGAACACCGCGAGGAAAAACAGGCTACTCCTCAATGGATCGCTTTCACCGCCGCCAACACACTGATCATTGCGTCTTATTTCGTGGGATTTGCCCGGGACTTCCAGGTCAGCCCGGCTTCCCGGCTTTCCGCAAACATGGTTGTTTATTTCATGGCGGCGATCAGTAAGGGGTTTTTCGCGCTAGGCGCTGGAATATTCTCGCCGGGTCCGGCAACGACTCCACTTGCTTTTGTGCTGGTGTTGGCAACGCTGCTCGCCGGAACGATTGGAGTTGCCGGCCTTCGCTCCAGCGATCGGCGAAATGCGCTTACAGGAACGTTTCTTGTCGGCTACGGAGTGATGTTCGCCTTGCTGATAACCCTGGGCCGATCCTCATTTGGCGCCAATCAGGCTCTTTCTTCGCGATATGTCAGCTACACGATGCTTGTGCCGGTCGGGCTGTTCTTTGTCTTTTCGGATCTTCGGTATGGAAGTTACTTCAAAACGGCGATGCTGGGCTATCTTCTCTTCAGTACGGTTGCGCAAGACCGGAGCATTTGGAGTGCGGCCGATTACGTGACGGAGCACAAGAAGATGGTGCTGGAATGCTACGTCCACGCCGAGGCGAATGGTTCTCGGACTTGTTTCGAATTATTCCAGCTGTATCCCAGCCAGTCACGGCTGGATTCTTTGATTCCCGCAGTATTCCGATACAAGAAACTGATTTAGTTTGTACTGAAAGACTATGCTGCACGGACCTATTATGGAGACTCCAAAAGCCGATCGGCTGACGAGGCCAGTACACGGCGGATTCTTCACTTTCCCGACGGTCCTCATGGCCATCATCGCAGCCAAAGCATTCTGGACATGCCGCGGTAATCTGGTCGACACCGACCTGTGGTGGCATCTTCGCAACGCTCGATACATCGTTTCCAACTTCCGGCTGCCGAACGTCGATTCATATTCCTTCACCGCCGCCGGCGCCGCCTGGGTCGACCATTCGTGGCTTTCGGAACTCATCTACCATGCCGGCTATCAGACCCTTGGGATGCGCGGCGTATTTGTGATCTTTGCTATTAGCGTGGCAGTGATTGGCATAGCGATCTTCCAGTTGTGCGTCAAACGAGCCGCGGACCCGTTGGTAGCCGGACTCGCCGCTGTGTTCGGAGGCTTGCTGGCCGGGGTCGGCTTTACGCCTCGCGCCCAAAACTTCGGCTGGCTCTGCTTTGTGGCACTCTTCGCAATCCTGCTGCGGTTCAGGGATACGAGAAACGCCCCGCTGTGGCTGATACCACCGCTGTTCACGTTGTGGATCAATTTGCATGGTGGTTGGCCGATGGGAATGGTGATATTCGGACTGATCTTCGGCTCCGGGTTGATCCCGAGGTATGAAGGACGCCTCACTTCGTCGCCCTGGACCTCCGCCGAAATCCGACGGATGCTGAGCGTGTTTGCGGCCTCGATTGCCGCACTCTTTGTCAATCCGTATGGATGGCGGCTCGTACGGTATCCCTTCGATCTGATGCTCAGCCAGAAATTCAACGTCGCGATCGGCAGCGAGTGGGCTTCCATCAATTTCAATGATCGGCTCGGTGCTTATGCCCTCGTGACGCTGGCGGCGGTTTTCGCGGCGGCGTTGTTCCCGAAGGGGCGATGGCGGATCGACGACGCAGTGCTCACGGCGTTCGTGGTGTTTTGCGGCCTGACCCACATTCGTTTCCTGGTGATGACCGGGATTGTCCTGCCGCCGCTTCTGGTGCGCCATCTTCCTCGCTTGAGTTCCTACGATCCTTCGAACGAGCGAAGGATCGTCAACGCCTCGATCCTCGGCATCATCGCGCTGGCGATGGTACTGGCTTTTCCGGCGGAGCAAACTCTCACCGCCCAGGTGAACGCGTTCTTTCCGGCATCCGCGACGAATTACCTGAAAGCCAATCACGGCGCAGGAAACATATTCAACCAGTACGAATGGGGAGGATACGTCGAATGGTTCGCTCCCGAAATCCCCACGTTCATCGACACGCGGACGGACATTTTCGAGTACAACGGAGTATTGGCCGATTACTTTTCAATCTCGACGTTTCAGAACACGGATGACCTGCTCGATAAGTACAGTATCGGGTATGTGATCTATCCGGCAGGCACACCTCTGGCCTACTATCTGTCGAAGTCTTCCCGGTGGGAGCGCGCTTACTCAGACCATCAGGCGGTCATCTACAAGCGCCGGCACGAAGATTCATTGCAGGTAAGGTGACACTCTGGCGGGCTTTTCGTCCGCTTCGACCAGCCACACCTGGCGGTCTTTGAAGTAATGGATCAACTCGCGATCTTCAGCGGGTGACATTTCCCGGGCCCAAACGACTTTTGATTGGTCGATCCCCGCATCGTTGTAGACCCATTCATTGAATACGGAGTCATGATTCGGTCCATATCGGACTATAGCCAGCTGCCCTCCCTCATAAGCGGACAATTCGGCCAATACCCTTGCCCGATCGGTGTTGCCGAAGGGTTCGGAACACCAGGTCCGGAGTTTGCCGCACGGCAAGGGAGTCGCAACACGCACGACAACAAGCGCGGCGCAGATACACAGCACTGACGCAATGATGACTTCTCCAGCGCGTTTCCCTTCCCATCGCCAGAAGCGCGTGTGCCGCATCGCCTGTAAGAGCAGTGCATAGAAGGCGCTCAGTAACGCTCCGCCATAGTGCGGCTGCGCTCCGTAGATGGGCAGCATGATTCCGACAAGCGTGACAAGGCACACGGCCGCGAAAAAGCGCGTTTTCCGGCTGGCAAACCTCCCCACGCCGGCAGGCCTGGTCACCGTCCATACCAGGAAAGGAAGTGTGAGAACCGGCCCGAAATAGAACAACCAGAACCCGGCCAGAGTGCCAATCACCCTGTCGGACGGGTTTGAATTCGCCTTCAGGTACGGGTCCAGGCTGTATTTTTCGTAAAAGTCGCGCATCACCGCATGGTGATACTCAGGCAACGGCTTCAGTTCCTGCCACGGAAAATACATCAAACCGTAGGTCTGTATGTTGACCTGGTAAGGAATGCGAAAGGGACTACCGGTGACGCGCCAGAAGTAATAACCCATGGCGGAAACGATCAATACCAGCGCCAGCGAGATCGGCAGAATGATCCTGCGAATGCATACTCGCACGGACGGAGCGTTCTTTTGCAGCATCCAACCTATTATCACGGCCGCCACAGGTATGCCAAAGAACAGCCCTTCCCAGGGCCGGGTGTTCGCAAGTATCGCCAGACCTGCGGCCATCACAAGTGAATGCCGGACCTGCCGCCGCCGTTGAATGCGCGGCAAAGCTCCAAGAACCAGCGCACCACCGATCGCGGGTAGTGTCCCGCCGAAGTAGCTGTCCGCCCAGTAGCTGAACATCGCGACGCGGACAATGGCGATACAGCCGCCCAGGACGGCCCACTTTCCGGGCAGCCAGCCCTGAAGCATCCAACAAATTGCGGCGCACATGAATCCCAGACTCAGCCACACGCCGACGAATGGATGGCCGAATACGACCTCGCCTGCAGCGAGCATGAGCCCCAACCCGGGGTAGTACATGGAGGCATAGGTCGGGTTGTGGATGATGTGGAAGCTTTCGAAGTGAACCCACATCGGATGCGCAGGGTTCGTCATCCGGCCGTGGGCAAAAGTGTCGGCAGCGAGAAGATAGCTGAATTCGTCCTGAATTCTCGGTTGAGGAACCGGCAGCACCGGCAGCACCGCCGCCCGGGCGACGAGTGCCAGCGCGCCGATTGCCAGGACTGCCACACCTGGACGGCGCGATGCGCGAGTCAACACACTGTCCAGTCTTCGATACCCACTCGCGAGCCATCCGGGAGCAATGTAAGCGGCGCCGACCGCCAAAGCAGCCAGACACACCTCCATCGCTAAAAACGACCCATTCACAGGTGTATTGTCACCATTACTTTGGAATCTTCACGATGACTTGCGCTCGAAAAGAACACTAACCGAGTCGCGATAGTTCACTTTCCAGCGAGGATCGTGCTCCAGAACGTAAGTCAAGTGGTGTGATGGCGGGAACAGCACATAACGGACCTGATACTTGTCCAGCAGCTTATCGGGTTCACGAAGCTCCGCAATGTCCAGGTAGTCGCGAAGGACGCCCGCATACTCGAATATGTCGACACGGCTGTCGATAAACACCTTCAGGTCACGATTGTGCCAACCGAGATAGCCGCCCCAGTTGTAATAGTTCAGAAGATTGCCCTCCAGCGGATGGTCCCCAAAATACGGAAGGGCCCCGGCGGGGAACTGTGTGGCTGCGTCGGCCTGATGAGCCGTTGCCGAATGCACGGGGAACTGAGTCGCAATAGCGACAATCGCGCCAATCATGAAGACGGCGTTCAGCGCCGGCTTGTCGATTTCCGGCTGATACGGAGGAATGAAGTCCAGCAACTTGGCCAGAAGCGGAGCTATAAGGACTGCAAGAAAGAACAGAAAGCGCACATAGGTTAATCCGGAGTAGAGTCCGAACAGGAGTAACCCGAGTTCCGCCAGCGCCCACTTTCGATTGCGAAACAGCGCCAGGAGAATAATTCCGATCAGCAGACCCAGGACCACCTTGCCGCGGACATCGTGGAAGTCGACCGAAGCCCATTCAATGACATGCGACACGTTCAGCGTCTGCTTCGAGGCAAATTCAAAGGGATAAACCACCATTCGCCAGCCGAACGGATTCAGCAGAAGAGCGGCAGCGCTTGCCAGCCAGGCGCCGGCCAGGCGGATCATGTCGCGGACGCTCCAACGCGTGGACTCGACGCGTCCCCATTGCCCCTCAACAAAACCCGCCGCGACGACGATACCGAACACGATCAGCCCGAGCAGCCAGGAACCGTGCGTGTTGGACCAGACAGCGAAAAGAGGCGGCAGCAGCCAGATGCAACCGGTCTTTCCGGAGCGAAACCGTTCGAGGATGATCAGCAGCAGAACCAGGAATGCGTAGCCAAACAGTATCGTGCGCGGACCGAAATTGACTACCGCCAGGTAGCTGCAAAAAGCGCAGGAGAGCAACGACGCTTTGATGTTACCGCTCACGCGGTAGCAGAGGTAAAGCAGTTCGAGGAAAATCACCTCGACCAGTATGATCATCAAAACTTCGATCCCTACAGGTCCTGCGGCTTTCCACGCGCCGTAAAACGGTATTTCGGCAAGCCACTCATAGTTCATCCAATCCTTCCCGGCAACGGTGAAGGAATAGGCATCCTGGTTTGGGAAGTGATGCGTCTGAAAGAGATATTCGACGTTGCGGTTGTGCCACCAGATGTCCGGATCGGTAATTGTGCCTCGGGCAAGGATAAAGATGTTGCAACCGAGCATTACCGCCAGCATCGCCGGAAAAGAGAATACAAGCCGGAGCCAGCGGGCCGGACGAGATACAAAGGTTGAGTTCGATAAGAGTGTTGCCGTTTCAGTCAAAGACTTCCCTCGCTGCAAGAATGCTTTGTCTGGTTACACTACAGGCATGGTTTTGGCAAGGGCGGCCCATCGTCAAATACCCTGATGACGTCATGCGGTTGAACGCATACCCGCGGAAGTTCGAGAATGCCCTTGCATCTCCGAGGACCCCGCGTTAAAAATTAGCCCTTAGGTTTAGGATGAACCGATGGCAGTGAAACGGATTTTCAAAAGCAATTCAGGCCAGGCCCTCGTTGAAACCGCGTTGGTTCTGCCCGTCCTCCTGACCGTCATCTTCAACATCATCAATTTCAGCTTTTTTGTTCTTGTTGCGCTTAACATCGCGACGGCACCGCGCACGGCACTCGAGTATGGAATTCTGGGATTTTCGACGCCGGCCGGGGAGGCCAGCGGCCTGCCTTCCGCAACGCCTGCCACTTCCACGAGCAGTACCGTCACGTCGTTGGCTTACCAGGACATGTATGGAGCCCTGGGTTCTTACGCCAGCGCACAGGTTCAGGTTTGCAGCAGCGCCGTTCTGGTTAGCGGCAGCGGCATCTACACGTCCAGTGGCGTGACGCGCTCAAACTGCGTCACCTGTACGAATCAGTCGACCTGCGGATCCAACACGTCCGGTGGAAGTCCACTGCCGTCCAGCGATCCCGAATCGCCCTATTTCGTCCTAAGTCGCGTTGATGTGACCTACACTTTTTCGCCGATCATCACCGGCTCCCCCTTTAACCTGGCGACGATGCCGGTTTCGATTTGCACCAGCGGGGGCAGTTGTACCTTTCATCGGCAGCTTTCCATGCGATCGATGAACTGAAAGCGGATGTAGCAAGGATGCGAAACGTCAGGCACAACAAGACATCACCGGAGCGGGGACAGGCAACTGTGGACTTCATGGTGTCCGCCATCCTGCTCATGACTTTTATCTTTGCCGCACTGCAGTATGTGCTCTTGATGTACACCTACGTCGTCATGTCTGTCGCGGCCAAGGAAGGCGTGCGATACGCTGTCGCGCACGGTTACAACACGAAATCATCTTCGCTCGACGCTTCAAGCGGTCCGGCGTCCGGTTCAAGTTCCGACTGTGCGACGAATATCACTGCAGTCGACTCCGTTATCCGCGGTTACGCCAATTACTCCGGCATGACGGTTTCCATCTGCTACCTCGACGGCAACAATAAAGCACCAAACCGGGTGCGCGTCGAGCTGACGTATCCATTTGTATCGATCTTCACGCTTGGAGGTAGTCCGGGAACCGTTAAAGCTGCGGCTCAGGGCCGCATTGTGTATTGAGGCTGTAGAGCCAAACAAACTAGCAAGGAAGCGAGTATGTTAACGATGGCGGAAACCATCACTACAAGAGGAACACTATGCACGGAGCGGCCACGAGAGAGCGGTCAGGCCATCATCCTTGTTATGGTGTGCCTCGCTCTTTTTGTTCTCATAGCCGCGGCTTTGGCCGTCGACTATTCCTACCTGTGGTTTCATCGACAGACAGCTCAAAACGTCGCCGACGCCGTTTGTGTCGCCGGTGCAATGGACATGCTGGCCGTGGCCAACCACGCACCCACCGGTACAGGTGGTCTCAACCCTAATTTTACGTCAGGCACGGCTTTCGATTGCTATACCACCACCACGGCTCAACCCTGCTGGTATGCGACTGAGAACAGCTACTCGAGCACCTTGACGCGCGCACAAGCGACCTCCACAGGAACTACCGCAGGGATCAACGTGTACGTGAGTTTCCCGGACAAGAGCGCATGTCCGGCCGGTGCGGCATGTCCCGTTCCCGGAATTACTCCATCGAGTACCGTGTCGAACTCCCTCATGCGTGTCGATGTGGTGGATCGCGTTCATAATTTTTTCTTGGGCCTGCTTTCCAGTTCGAACACGACGGACGTCAAGGCGGCTTCACTTTGCGGCATCGTCAACGTAGCATCAGCAGCTCCCATCGGACTTCTCGCACCAACCGGCTCGAGTCTGGACAACAATGGCACTATTACCATCATGGGTGGCGCAGAACTGACGCTGGCAATCAACTCCAGCAGTACAACCGCAGTGACGGGAACCGGAACGATCAATCTTGTCTATGGAGGACCCGACTATTGCGGTGGACAGCTTCTGGTGTTTGGAGGCCCCACAACATCGTCGGCGTGGGGTGGCACCTTCTGTCCGAACAGCACCACAACGGGGTGTTCAACAACCAATGCGCCGACTTCTTGTACGAGTCCTCGCACTCCAAAGTGGGTTTCTCCGGGGACGCCTGCCTCGGACCCCTTTTCCTCCTTCGCGGCTCCGCCCACCACGGGACTGACCACCAATCCGACAGTCTCCCACAACGTGAACGACCATGGATGTCCGGACCCTAACGGCTGCGACGAGTACTCCGCCGGCATCTACACAAATGGAATCACGGTAGACAAGACCATCATCTTCAAGCCGGGCGTCTACTACCTTTCGAAGGGCGGATTCACCCTCAAGTCGGCCGGATGTGCTCGTCCCTCAACCGATACAGGTGATGGTACCGGTGGAACGATATTCTATATGGCAGACACTGACGGCAAACACGACACCTTTTCAGCTCAGGGAAGTGGCGGAGATTGCAATCCTGGTAACCGTACCATTACAAACTTCGATACATCCAATTCCAAGTGCCCCGGTGCGACATTGCCAACCTTCATCCCTACGACGATTTCCGGCAGTGTTCTGCTCGCTCCATGTTCGGGCGATTATGGAGACCCTAATCCGGACGCAGACGATCTCACCAAAAACCCGAATGGCAGACAACGTGGAATTCTCTTTTTCCAGAACCGTGCCCAGGCAGCGACACCAGTCCTGGCGGGCGGCTCGAAGTTCTCCATGGCGGGCGCCATGTACATTCATCAATGCACCGCGGGAGCAGACGGCTCCGCGGATCCCGGCGCAAACACGACGTGCTCATCCAGCGCTTACGGCGACCAGGTGCAATTCAAGGGCGGCTCCGGTTCGACGAGCTATGTGATCGGCGCCATCATCAGCGACAAACTGCAAATGAGCAGCGGCACCACCATCAATATGGTGCTCAACAACAATGTTGCCTACACGGTCCTGAAGGCCGCTTTGTTCCGTTAAGTAACTATGTTGGCAAGGACGCCTCTGCTCACTACTCTGAACCTTCACGACCGGCCCACGCACTCGACCGTGCGACTGTGGCCAACGCGCTACGGCATTCCGTTTCCATACGCGACAGGTTCTACTCCCAGCATCGGCAGGGTTCCAAGCCGCGGGCTGCTTTATTCGGCACTATTCCACGAGGTGATTCTCTTCAGCCTGCTCTTCATGCAGGTATACGCCGGATATTTTGCGGAACCCGCTCCGCCGCCGGAATTATTGTTGATGATGGATATCCGGCATGAAGCGAAGCTGATCTATTTCCCCAGCGTCGGGGGTGACGACGAAGGTAAGGCCGCCGCAGAGGAATCCTCCAAACCAAAGAGTGACGCCGCAGTTGCCAGGAAGAAACCAGCACCGGGAATGAGCTATCCCGGACCCCAAGCGATCGTTTCCGATTCGCCGAACCCGACAAACCGGTTTCAAACATTACTTCAGCCTGCGCTCGAGAATCCCGTTGTGATTCCTCCGCCGATCCAGCTGCCGAACCTGATCCAGATGGCGAACGCGGCGCCTTTGCCAAAAATGGAAGCTCCGAAGCCTCCGGCCATTCCGGACGTCCGGCCAAAACCGGAAGTCAAACCGGAGCCGAAGCTGGCGAAAGCGGATACAAAGCTTCTGGTGGCCGCGAATAATGTCCCTGCGCCGATTTCGGCGAAACAACCGCGAGTGACGCTTCCGTCCGCTGCTGCCGATGTCATGGCGCCGCCACCTGCGCCAAAACCTGTGGAGCCTCCGCCGGCACCCGAACCACTCAAAGTTGCGAAGACCGCTCCGGTACCGGTGGAAGGTCCCGACAAAGAAAATGTGCTTTCGATCACCCCGTTGCCGTCACCGCCCGAACCCGTCGTCCGGGTTCCAAACGGCGAGGCTCGAGGCCGAGTTGCGATCTCGCCGGAACCGAACTTGACGGCGGCCGCAATCGCGCCCGGTACAAAAGCGGCAGCGCCTCCGGCGGCGCCGCCGAAGGAAACGTCACCGAACAACGCAACTAAGGAGCCGCCGAAGGAACCGGTGAAGGAGCCCGCCGCTTCCAGCACCGCATCCACAAAGGAAGCCGTTCCCGAAAGCACGGCGGTGAAACCAAAGGACGCTGAAACCAGCGCCTCCCCGGCTCCGCCGCGCAGCCCGTTTGGCGGAATGACGATCACAGGCGGACGATTGGAAACCGGAAGCCCAGGGAACCCCGCGTCGCCGCGCACGGGAACGATTACGCTCGGCTCGTCGGGCTCGTCGAATGCATCGGCTCCGACCGGTTCGTATGGCATCACCATCGTATCGACCGGCAACAGCGGTGGCGGACTGCCGGATTTCGGCGTGTTCCTTCACGAGAAGGCGTACACCGTCTACCTCGACATGAAGTCACCCAACGGCGCGCCGCGGCCGTCGTGGACGCTGCAATATGCCGTGATGGGCGCCAGTCCTTCCGTGCCGGCGGGCAAATCGAATGAAGGCATCATTCCGCCGTTCCCCGCAACAAAGGTCCAGCCGGATTTCCCACCGGAACTGGGGCGGAAATACGACCGAAGGATGATCGTGGTCTACGCCATCATGAATACGGAAGGAAAACTTCAGGACCTGTCGGTGAAGCAAAGTCCCGACACTCAGTTGAACGCGGCCGTACTCGCGGCTTTAGGCAAATGGATTTTCAGGCCGGCTGAACTCGGTGGAGAACCCGTCGCCGTGAAGGTGCTGCTCGGCATTCCGGTTTCTCTGCCCTGAATTTGAAACGCGACCGCACGAATCCATCGCGACTATCACTTTTCGATCAGCAGCTGCTCGATGCCCTGGATCGTTCGCGATCGCCCCTTCGAAGGTTCACCGGGTTTGGCCAACATTCGAAAATCGATGACAGTCGCTGCGCTCAAACGGTTCGCGATCGAGATATCGCTCACTGCGGCGGACAGACCGGGACGCAGGCCGGGAAAAACGGTTTGGACTTTTTCCGGATCGACCGGTAGTTTGCCGATTTTTTCCAATTCCATTTTCTTGAAGTGCGCCGGCGAGCATGTGCCCGGCAGTTCGAGGCGCCACCAGATGTCGCCGCGCAGAGACTCGACCAGCGGCTTCTCTGCCATCGCTCGCGCAAGCGTGAGGGGCCGATACCACGATAGAAAATCAAAGACACGCCCACAATCGATGATGACGGCGGCACCCCAACCGTCCTGTCTCCACGGGACCGGGCCAAGCCGTCTGTAGTGCTTGTCCAACTCCTTCGAGGCGTAGTAGGGGTTGATGCATTTGCCGGCGCAAGTCGGGTAGACGATGACGTCGCCGCGCTCGAGCAGAAGCGGCTGCGGCGTCTTGAGGGTCGTGCGCGGCCTGTCGACGGGTTCCGCGGTAATTCGCTCGCGTAGTTCTTCGAGGATCTTGCGCCGTTTGCGAAGATCACCCGCCGGCATCCCCAGCTTCTCGAGCATCGCCAGGTCGCTGCCGCCGTCGATGATTTCCAGCGCCTTCCGGCGGACGCGATCGCAAACGATGCCTCGCTTGGCAAACTGATCCGCTGTGATCAGCCAAAACTTGCTGTGGTCCTCATCGGACGGGCTTGCGGCCGCTGCCGTTTCGGTTTCGCACAGGATGTCCACGAGGCGATCGGCATCGAAAGGCAGACGGACCACTGCCGCAATGGTGGATCTCAGGTCCATCGCAAAATCGCCCGAATATAGTGCAGTGCCCCCAATGCCCATGTTAACGGAGTAAAGCGGCGTTATCCGGCCGTTTGCATTTTACGTTGGACGTTGAACATCCCGACATCTGACATATTTCGGAGGCGCCAACACTGCTGCGCTTCCGAAAAATGACAAACGTTGGGATGTCCAACGTCAAACGCAGATGTCCGGATTGCATCCACAGCGTCTACCCGCTCTAAAGTTTCCCGATGAACGTCAACGCCCCGCGGAGTTCACGCTGCATGACCGAATCGAGTTGAATGAGAGGCTTTCGGACCGTCGGTGTTTTGATGATTCCCATCCAGTACAACGCCAGTTTGTAGGCTGCAATAAAGTCCAGGACGCTGAAGAAACCCATCGCGTTCAAGGGGCATACTTTGGAAAGAAAAATATGTCGAGCCTGATCGAATTTGCCGGCCTTGGCGAAATCGAACATGTCGGAATTCTCTCGCGGAATGACGCAACTGGCTGCGGACGTCATACCGTACGCGCCGTAGCACAGCATCAAGTAAGTCAGCCGGTCGTGTCCGGCCCACGGCGTGATCCTGCCCTTGGTTCGATCCTTGATTTGGGCGATCTTCTCGGGTTTCTCGAGGAAGATCTTGCAGTACTTGACGTGTTCCAGTTCCTCGCTGATCTTCTCGAACAGGTCGAGGCCCAATTCGATTCCGGCGCCTCCGTCGTAAATCGAGACGGGCAGATCCGTCGCATCGTTGATCGCTTTGAAGTGCTCGAAGATGCCGTTCCCCTTGTGCGGATGCCGGTAGGGAGCGGTCGTGAACAGGTAATCGCAGCCTGCCTTCTTCGCGTATTTCGAGAGATCCACAGAGACTGCGGTTGAAGAAGACTCCACGCAGAACCCGACGGGAACACGGCCCTTCACAGCGTTCACAACGAGATCGGCGTACGCTTTTCTTTCGCCGGTATCGAATAGAAATCCCTCTCCGGTGCTGCCGTGAACCAGGATTCCGTGAACCCCATTCTCGATCAGGAACTCGATCATTCTTCTCGTGCTTGGCTCGTCGACGCTCTCATCCTCTTTTAACGGGGTCACGATCAAACACTGGTTACCGCTGATTTCGCGCGCCATTCTTCCAACCTCCGGAAGTGGCGTCACGAAGCCCGTCGCTGCGCCGGGTTCCGCGGTTTTTCGCAGTAACGTGCAGAACCCGGAGCGCAGCGACGGGCTTCGTGACGCCGCTTTTCAGTAATCTTACTCGGCCCAATGCTAGAATTTGGAAGAAACCGATTTCAGGAGGTTCCACACTTTCAATTCACGACATGACATGACGTATACAAACCGGACCGCGGAACTCCAAAGGTTGCTCGAACAGCGCATCGTCATTCTCGACGGGCCGATGGGCACCATGATTCAAAGCTTCAAGCTCGACGAGTCCGGATATCGAGGCCACTTCAAAGACCACTCTCACGATCTCAAAGGCAACAACGATCTTCTCAACCTGACGCAGCCGGACATCATCCGCAGTATTCACCGCCAATACTTCGAGGCCGGCGCCGACATCTGCGAGACCAACACATTCAATGCGAACGCGCTGTCGCAGTCGGACTACAAGACCGAAGCTCTCGTTTACGACATCAATCTTGCGGGCGCACGTCTGGCTCGAGAGGCCGCGAACGAGTTCAGCAACCGATTCGTTGCGGGAGCGCTTGGACCAACGAACCGAACGGCTTCGCTTTCACCGGACGTGAACAACCCGGCGTTCCGCGCGACCACCTTCGATGCGCTCGTCGACGCCTACTACGAACAAACCCGGGGCTTGATGGATGGCGGCGTCGACACGCTGTTGGTGGAGACGATTTTCGACACGCTTAACGCGAAGGCCGCGCTCTTTGCGATTCAGAAATACTTCGACGAAATCGGACGGCGCGTTCCTGTGATGGTTTCGGTCACGATCACGGACAACAGCGGACGAACACTCTCGGGTCAAACCGTCGAGGCTTTTTGGAATTCCGTTTCGCATGTGGACATGCTTTCGGTGGGCATCAATTGCGCGCTCGGAGCGGAGCAGATGCGCGCTTATGTCGAGGAACTGGCTCATGTGGCGCCCGTATACATGAGCTGTTATCCGAATGCCGGTTTGCCGAACGCCTTCGGTGGTTACGACGAACTGCCGGAGACCACGTCGTCCATTCTTCGTGACTTCGCCGCGAACGGCTGGCTCAACATTGTCGGCGGCTGCTGCGGAACAACTCCGGACCATATTCGAGCGATCGCCAATGCCGTGAGATCTCTGCCGCGGCGCACTCCGCCGCGAGTCGAACCGTATCTGCGGCTGAGCGGACTGGAGCCTCTGAACTTTCGTCCGGATCTGAATTTCGTCAACATCGGCGAACGCACGAACGTCACGGGCTCACCGAGATTTTCAAAGTTGATCCTGAACGGTGAGTTCGAAGAAGCGCTCGCGGTGGCGCGCCAGCAGGTCGATAACGGCGCGCAGATCATTGACGTCAACATGGATGAGGGACTGCTCGATTCGGAAGCCGCCATGACCCGCTTCCTCAATCTCATCGCGTCCGAACCCGATATCGCGCGCGTTCCGATCATGATCGACAGCTCGAAGTTCTCTGTGATTGAGAAAGGCCTGAAGTGCGTCCAGGGAAAAGCCATCGTCAACTCGATCAGCCTCAAGGAAGGCGAAGAGGCGTTCCGCGATCGCGCCCGGTTGATTCGACGGTATGGCGCTGCCGTCGTCGTGATGGCATTCGACGAGCAAGGCCAGGCCGACACGGTCGAGCGCAAAGTCGCGATCTGCACTCGCGCTTACCGTATTCTGACGAAGGAGGCCGGCTTCCCGCCGCAAGACATCATCTTCGA
The DNA here is from genome assembly GCA_964584785.1 of uncultured Solibacteraceae bacterium. Lineage (GTDB taxonomy): Bacteria > Acidobacteriota > Terriglobia > 20CM-2-55-15 > 20CM-2-55-15 > JAHFTY01. The sequence goes on along the minus strand of CAZPBY010000011.1, from coordinate 62,592 downwards.
TCCCAACGTGCTGACCGTGGCGACCGGCATCGAAGAACATAACGCGTACGCTGTGAACTTCATCGAAGCGACACGCCGGATCAAGGCAACATTGCCGCTTGCCAAAGTAAGCGGTGGCATCAGTAACATCTCGTTTTCATTTCGCGGCAACAACGTCGTGCGTGAAGCGATGCATTCCGCTTTCCTGTATCACGCCATACGCGCGGGTCTCGATATGGCCATCGTCAACGCCGGCCAACTTGACGTGTATGAGGAAATCTCGAAGGACCTGCTCGAACTCGTCGAAGACGTACTGCTCAACCGCCGGCCGGACTCTACCGAGAGGCTCCTGGCTTTCGCGGATTCGGTGAAGCGCAAAACGTCCGGCGACACGGCCCGTGCAACTGCGGACGAAGAGTGGAGAGCGGGTTCGGTCGAGGACCGGTTGAAGCACGCGCTCATCAAAGGCATCGTCGAATACATCGATGAAGACGTGGAAGAAGCGCGGCAAAAATATCCACGGCCGCTCTCAGTGATCGAAGGCCCACTGATGGCCGGCATGAACGTCGTCGGCGATCTGTTCGGCGCAGGCAAGATGTTTCTTCCTCAGGTCGTGAAAAGCGCTCGGGTGATGAAGAAGGCCGTTGCGCACCTCATTCCTTACATGGAGGTGGAAAAACAGGCGGGCGGCGGAAAGTCACAAGGCAAGATCCTGCTGGCCACCGTGAAAGGCGACGTGCACGACATTGGGAAGAATATCGTCGGCGTCGTCCTGGGATGCAATAACTACGAAGTGATCGATCTGGGCGTGATGGTGCCCTCCGAGAAGATCCTCGCAACGGCGCGCGAACGCGGCGTGGATATGATCGGATTGAGTGGACTGATCACGCCTTCCCTCGACGAAATGGTTCATGTCGCCGCCGAAATGCAGCGGCAGGGATTCACCATGCCGCTCCTGATCGGCGGCGCGACCACGAGCAGTATCCACACGGCAGTGAAGATCGCTCCCGCTTATTCTCAACCCGTAATCCACGTTCTCGACGCTTCGCGGGCGGTCGGTGCTGTCGGCAGTCTGATCAGCAATGATCTGCGCGGCGCGTTTGTCGAGAATGCGCGGCGATCGCAGGACGACGCTCGGGCCCGTTATCTGGGACGCCAGACGGATGTTCGTTTGTGGAGTCTCGCTGAGGCGCGATCGCGAAAGCTGACGCTCGACTGGGCGTCCAACGGGCGTCCGCCGGTAGCGCCATTTACCGGCATCCGACGGATCGAGGATCAACCGCTGTCCGAACTGCTTCCATACGTCGACTGGAGTCCGTTCTTTCATGCGTGGGAGATCAAAGGAACCTACCCCGATGTCGTCCGCGATCCGAGGGCGAGAGAGCTTTTTAACGACGCTCAAAAGCTGCTGACGAAGATCGTCGATCGGCATCTGCTCACGGCTCGCGGCGTCTACGGTTTTTGGCCGGCGAACAGCGTCGGCGACGACATTGAACTGCATACACGTCCAGAGGTCGTACTTCATACGCTACGGCAACAGACACGCAAAGGCGCGTCTGAAGCCAACCTTGCTCTGGCGGACTTCGTCGCGCCGAAATCCTCGGGCATCACGGATTACATCGGCGCATTCGCGGTCACGAGCGGAATTGGCCTGGAACAGTTATGCGGGTCGTTTGATCGCGAGCACGACGACTACAATTCCATCATGGCGAAACTCCTCGCAGACCGTCTGGCAGAGGCTTTCGCCGAGTATCTTCATCGCAAAGTCCGGCAGACATGGTATGCGCCGAATGAGAGTCTCGGAACCGGCGATCTCATCGCGGAACGTTATCAGGGAATACGGCCGGCGCCGGGATATCCCGCTCAGCCCGATCACACCGAAAAGCGTGCCATCTTCAATCTTCTCGAGGCGGAGAAAAACGCAGGCATCCGATTGACCGAGAGCTTTGCCATGATCCCCGCGAGCTCGGTTTCCGGTCTTTACTTCTCCAATCCGCGCTCGCAGTACTTTTCCGTCGGCAAAGTGAATCGCGATCAAGTCGAAGACTACAGCCGACGCAAAGGTCTCTCAATCAGTGAAATGGAGCGCTGGCTGGGCCCCAACCTTGCGTATTAGGGGATGTCACGGTGTGCAGGTCGAAAGAAGAATGTTCAGCCTGAAAGAAGAATGTTTAGCCCGAAAGAAGAATGTTCAGCCCGAAAGAAGAATGTTCAGCCCAAAAGAAGAATGTTCGGCCCAAAAGAAGAATGTTCACGCCGAAAGTCGAATGTTCGGCCCAAAAGAAGAATGTTCAGGCTGAAAGAAGAATGTTCAAGGACGAGGACGAAAAGTTTTAACCGACGCGGCCGAGCGATAGATCGGCTTCATTTGAATCCCTCAAGCGGAGGAAACCAACCGGCGGCGGTAATTGATTTCCGAAAGATCCTCATAGAAACCACGGATCAGTCGGTGCTGTTCGTAGATTCCCTGCTCCGCGTCGACGACGACAAATGGGAAGTCCTGGCGGAGCTGGTTGTACTCGTCGATGACCTTACGAATAAAGACTTCGAAACTCTGAAAGGGATCGGGCAGGTGCGTGACGTCCTGCCCCGCCTCGTAGTATTTCGGAACCCTTGTGGCGCCGATCCGTTTCACACAAGTTGCCGGCGATACCGAGAAGTAAAAGGTGATGTCGGGGTTGACCAACGGCCGGTATAAATCCAGCGACCAGTCGCGATTTAGCCCCCGAGCCACGTCGCGCGCCACACCCGTGAACACGTAGCGGTCTGCGATGACCGTCTTGCCGCTGCGCAGCGCGGGCAGAACGTCGTTGTTGAGGCGATAACGGAAATCGGCGGCATGAAACAGAGCGAATTCAGCTGGACTAAACGATCGGTTGGCCTTGCGGGCTTTGATGAGCGTCTTGAACGGCGGCGAAGAGCTCCAGCGTGTGACCACGACCTGTTCTCCGCACCCGGCTAACCAGTCCGTCAATAGCTTTCGTTGCGTGGTCTTGCCGGAACCGTCGGGCCCTTCGAAAGCAATCAAAAGCGGCGTTTGTCCCTTCGGTTCGTGTGTCATGAACTCATATAGAGTTCAATTCGCGACGAACGTTTAGTAAAGAAATGTAAAAGCGGACGGTGCGATCATGCCGGAGACAGTTCGATCTTCCGGGTCTCCGGGTCGATGGATTTTATCGTGAACGGGCGGAGTTGGCCTTCGCGATAAGGTTCGGAAGCCGAGCCGACTGTGGTGGATTTCACGCCGCCCTTCCAGGCGGCCGCCAGCATTTCCGCCATCGAACCACTGGACACGGCGGCGGGCGAACCCGGCGCACCCTGTTCGAGGACGCAAACGCCGTCGACACCCTCGCTCACCTGGACGGTGATCCGGTTGCCCGAAACCTGCAACACACGACCCGTGAGGCGATCTCCGACGGCTAATTCCTTCAGGAAATGATCCGCCGGGGTTGCTTCGAGCTGTTTCATGCCAAGTTTCAGACGTCTGTTTTCCACGTCGACAGAGAGGACGACTGCGCGGACGACTTGTCCGACTTTGACGATTTCAGCGGGACTCTGAATGCGGCGCTCACTGGTGAATTCCGAAACGTGAATCAAACCGTCGATGCCTTCCTCCAGCTCCACAAACGCGCCGAATTTGGCGAGTCGGACAACCTTTCCCTCGACGATCTTGCCGGCCGGATATCGATCTTTGACCGTGTCCCACGGATTGCCCAGAACCTGCTTGAGCCCCAGGCTCAGCCGCTTCGCCGGCACTTCCACTTTGAGAACTGCCGCCTCGACGCGTTCGCCCTTTTTAAGAACATCGCCGGGACGATGCACGCGTTTGGTCCAGGACATTTCCGAAACGTGAATCAATCCCTCGACGCCGGGCAGGACTTCGACAAACGCGCCGAAGTCCGTCAGCCGTGTAACCTCGCCGGTAACACGGTCTCCGGGGCTGAACTTCGCAACGGCCTCTTCCCAGGGATCGGGAGACATCTGCTTCAGACCGAGCGAGATCTTGCCGGCACGTTTATCGACTTTCAGCACCTTCAGGTCGAGCACATCTCCGACGGCCAGTTCGCTGGATGGATCCGTCACGCGAGCCCAGGAAATGTCGCCGACGTGCAGCAACCCGTCCACACCGCCTACGTCTATAAATGCGCCGTAACCCGCCAACGATCGAACAGTGCCACGGACGACGACGCCTTCCACGAGTGAGTCGAGTGTGTTCTGACGAACCTGATAGGCCTCTTCTTCAAGGACCGCGCGCCGATCGACGACGACATCTTCATCGTCGACATCGATTTTGATAATGCGGCAGCGGATCTCCTGACCGACGAGCTTTTCCATCTCGGCGGCGTCGCGAGCCCCACTGCGCGAGGCGGGCAGGAATGCGCGCGCGCCGACGTCGACCGTCAAGCCGCCCTTCACAACGCCCGTCACGCGACCGGCGACCACTTCCTTTGCCTCGAAAGCCCGAGTCAATCCGTCCCAATCGCGTGGACGCGGCCCCACAACGCGCGACAACGTCGCGAGTCCTTCATTGTTGAAGCCGGTGATGGCCACGTCGAATGTGTCGCCACGCTGGACGTTGAGATTGCCGTCCGCATCCGCAAAATCCGACGCGGAAATCACACCTTCGGCCTTGCCGCCGTAGTCGATCAACACGACGTCACCGGACATACCGACAACCGTTCCTCGAAGCGGCGGCGGACCACCGGGTTTGCCTTTGCCCTTGCCTTTCGCCTTGGGGGAAGAAGTTTTCTTTGCCGTTACGTTGCTTTTTTCAAATTCGTTGAGAATGTCGGCAAACGACTTGTCTGCCGGCTCATCTCCTTGTTCCCGAGGATCCTTCGACATGGTTTTAGAACTATACCAGTGTTTTTAGATGAAACGGGGCGCCTGACACGTCAACAGATCCGGCCATCTGCATTTATCGTTGGACATCCCGGCGTTTGACAATTGACATTTTAAGGCGCAAACACCTTCCAAATGTTATCGGTCATTTCCTCTTCGTGGCGCTCAACGCCGGTGAGACGTCGAATGCTTCCTTCAGCCATTCGGTCAGCGGCGGCTCCACCTCGTCACGATGCGTGATGTGAACCAGATGAGCGATCTTGCACGACGACGATGGCATCGTCTTTCGAACCATCGGCGACTTGATTGTCCGTCCCAGGAAGAAGCAGATCTCGAGAACCTTCTTCTTTGGCCGAACGAAAAAATAACAGACGCTTCGGGAGAACATGATGCAGTGATGCGACGCGTAAATGCGCTGTTCCCCGAAGTCCACCGCGGCTTCCCTCAGGCGCTCCCAGGCGTCCATCAGGTCTTCGGAGAGATCGGCTGTCAGCGCCCTCTCGGTCGTGGTCCAACAATCGTGCTTGTCGTTTTCTTCGACGATCTGATGGCAGTGGTGGCATTCCTTCGTCGCCGGCTTGCGTTGTGGCCGCTGCTTCGTTTTCATGTTCGTTATGTTCTTCCGGCACCCGCCGATCTTCGAGAGACGCTCGAAAGGTTGTCCCCCAGAATCGACGAATACTACAACGCCCTGATCAACGTCGTCGCAACCGAAAGAGTATCGCAGCAGGAACTTGGACGTATCCGCCGACTGCTCGAGCAGCACAATGCGCATTGGAAATGAGCCGCCACTACCACCGGTTTCAGAACCTGACGCGCTACAGCATCGCTCGACAAACTTGCCCGAAAGCCGCTGAAATGATAGAAATTACGGCGTTTGGCGTGTTAAAGGATGAATCATGATCAAGCGCTTGGCAGTGGCCGTCTGTGTTTCCGTTCCGATTGTTTTTGCCGCTACCGTTCAGACCGCACAGCGAACTCCCGTTCGACCATCATCCAGCACATCGGCGACGCCTCCGGCACTAATGACGCCGGAAGCCCAGGGTGCGATGGTGCAGCAATACTGCGCCGGATGCCATAACAGCAGCGTGAAGTCCGGCGGTCTGGTGCTCGCAGGATTCGACTTCGCGCACGTCGAACAGCACACTGAAGTTGCAGAGAAAGTGATCCGCAAGTTACGGGCGGGGATGATGCCGCCTCCGGCTGCAAAGCGTCCGGACGTTGCAACCGTGAACGCTTTCGTGACGGCGATGGAAACCACAATCGATCGCGCTGCCGCGTTGCATCCAAACCCAGGCACCCGAGTTCTTCAGCGGCTCAATCGTACGGAGTACTCGAATTCCATTCACGAATTGTTGAATCTCGATGTGGATGCGTCCGCGCTTCTTCCGCCCGACAGCATGAATCGCGGCTTCGACAACATCGCCGACGTCCTCACGCTGTCGCCGGCGTTGATGGAAGGGTATGTCCGAGCCGCCAGCAAAATCAGTCGAGAAGCGGTGGGCGATATGAGAGCCGCGCCGGCGGTGGCCACGTTCAATATGCCTCGGACCGCTTCGCAGATGCGGCATGTCGACGGCGCACCGATGGGCACTCGAGGCGGAGTATCCGTCATCCACAACTTCCCCGCTGATGGCGAATACATCTTCCGCGTCGATCTTTGGGATGATTCCAACGGCCTGCTCGTCGGCATGAAAGCCGAAGACGAACAGATGGAAGTCTCCATCAACGGCGAGCGTGTGGCGTTGCTCGACATCGACACCAGGATGAGTGTGACCAAGGGCGGCGTCTTCGTTCAAACGCCCCGCATCCGCGTCAAGGCCGGTCCGCAGCGGGTTTCGGCGGCCTTCATCGAAAAGTCCACCGGACCGGTCGATGACCTGATCGCACCGATCGAGCACACGCTGGCCGACACCGAACAATCGACGGCTTACGGCATCACGATTCTTCCTCATCTCAAGGCTCTCAACATTCGAGGGCCGTTCAATGCAACCGGCACGTCAGACACACCGAGCCGCGCCAGGATCTTTTCCTGCCGTCCGTTGTCGCCGAATGAAGAGACCGCATGCGCGACGGAGATCATCAAAAGGCTTTCAAGCCAGGCGTACCGCAGACCCGCCAGCGCCGAGGACCTTGAAGGTTTGATGACGTTCTATCGCATGGGACGTGACAAAGGGGATTTCGAAGCGGGAATTCGCACGGCACTCGAAGCCGTCCTGGCCAATCCCAGTTTCGTGTTTCGATTCGAACGGGAACCGGCTGGTGCCCGGCAGGGCCAAAGCTTTCGCATCAGCGACACGGAGCTGGCGTCGCGGCTTTCGTACTTCATCTGGAGCACGATGCCCGACGACGAACTGCTGACTCTTGCTCAGCAGAAAAGACTCCACGAACCCCTGGTGCTGCAGGCTCAGGTCAAACGGATGCTCAACAGTCCGCGTTCCGAAGCGCTGGCGAAGCGTTTCGCGGCTCAGTGGCTGCGGCTGAACGACCTGGACGCCATGCATCCGGACCCGCTGCTGTTCCCGCAGTTCGATACGACGCTCGGGCAATCCATGCATCGTGAGACAGAGCTATTCTTCGACAGCATCGTTCGCGAGGATCGAAACGTCGTGGATCTGCTCACAGCGGACTATACGTTTGTCGACGAACGGCTCGCGAAGCATTACGGAGTCTCCAACGTTTCCGGCAATCGTTTCCGCCGGGTCACGATCGACGATGATGCGCGCAGAGGCCTGCTCGGTGAGGGCGCCATTTTGACTCTGACTTCGATTGCCGATCGAACCTCGCCCGTAGCGCGCGGCAAGTTCGTCATGGAGGTATTGCTCGGCACACCTCCGCCTCCGCCGCCGCCCAGCGTTCCGGCTCTCGAGGAAACGAAGGCGACCAAAGGTGAAAAACTGCTGACCTTGCGCGAAAGAATGGAAGAGCACCGCGCGAACGCAACTTGCGCCGGCTGTCACCGCTTGATGGATCCGATCGGACTCGCGCTCGAAAACTTCGACGCGATAGGCCGTTGGCGCGACCTCGATAGCGGATGGGCCATTGACGCCGCCGGCGAGTTGTTCGACGGGACGAAAGTGGACGGGCCCTCGAGCCTTCGCAAGGCGCTGCTGACTCACTCCGACATGTTCATTCGGAATTTTGCGGAGATGTTGATGATGTACGGACTCGGCCGTCGCGTCGAGTATTACGACATGCCGCAGATCCGCTCGATCGTGAAAGACGCGGCAAAAAACAATAACCGCTTTTCGTCGTTTGTTCTCGGCATTGTCGCGAGCCCGCAATTTCAGATGCGAACCGTGCAACAGAGCACAGAGAACCAATAGGTCAGAACCCGGAGCGCAGCGACGGGCTGCGTGGGAGGATTCGGAGGAGAAAAATCGATGTTCATCACGAAGAAACATATCTCCCGGCGGACGATGCTTCGCGGGATGGGCGTGACGATTTCGTTGCCGATGCTCGAAGCGATGCTTCCGGCTCAAACTGCTTCAAGCAAATCGCCTTCCCGGCTGGCGTGCATTGAGATGGTGCATGGCTCCGCCGGAGCGAATGCTTACGGCGCGACGAAGAATCTATGGTCGCCCGCTGCGACGGGGCGCGATTTCGACCTCACTCCGACGAGCATGTCTTCGCTCGAACCTTTTCGCGACTACCTGACCATTGTCAGCAACACCGACTGCCGCAATGCCGAGGCTTTCGAGCTTGGCGAAGTCGGCGCCGATCACTTCAGAACAGCCGCGGTTTTCCTGACGCAGTCGAAACCGAAGATGACCGAGGGTTCGGATATTTACGCGGGGACGTCGCTCGACCAGTTCTACGCGCAGCACCTTGGACAGGACACGCCGATTCCGTCGATTCAGCTATCGATCGAAAGCTTGTCCCTGTCCGGCGCATGCTCTTACGGCTATTCCTGCGCCTACACGGACATGATCAGCTGGGCGTCTCCCACGGATCCACTTCCGATGACGCGTGATCCGCGCGTCGCGTTCGAACAACTCTTCGGCGACGGCGGAACCGAGCAGCAGCGCGCAGAACGCCGGCAGGTCAGCCGGAGCATTCTCGATTGGGTCACGCACGAAGTCAGCCGCGTGAAGACGGATCTCGGAGCCAATGACCGCCGCAAGCTGGACGATTATCTCGACGACATCCGTGAAGTCGAACGCCGAATCCAAAAGATCGAGCAACACAACTCGAGCGGCGAAGCGCGCGAATTGCCTGACGCTCCGATCGGAGTGCCCGACTCCTGGGAAGAGCACATCCGGATCATGTTCGATCTGCAGGCGCTCGCGTTCAACTCCGGCATGACCCGTGTGTCCGCCTTCAAAATGAGCAGGGATGTTTCTCAACGCGTCTGGCCCGAATCCGGCGTCCGTACGGCATTTCACGCGGCGTCACATCACGGAGGGCGAGTTCAGCAGGTCGAGGATTTCGCGAAGATCAACCGGTATCACGTGAGCCTCGTCCCCTACTTCCTCGATAAGCTGAAAAACACACCCGACGGCGACGGCAGCCTGCTCGATCACACCGTTGTGCTCTATGGCTCGGGAATGGGCGACGGAAATCTCCACAACCACAAACGATGTCCGCTGTTCCTGGCCGGCCATGGGAATGGAGCGCTGAAAGGTCATTTGCATTTCAAGGCGCCGGACGGAACACCGATGGCAAACGTCTACCTGACCCTATTGCATCGGCTTGGTCTTCCGGACGTTGAACACTTCGGTGACAGCACGGGCGAGGTCGCAATCTAATGACAACGAAAACTACCGCCGCACTCGTGCTTGGACTGGTGAGCGTGCTCTGTTTGACGGCGTTCATGCCGGCGAGCACATCGGACACACGCGTCGCCGACGCCGCCATGCAAGGCGACAAAGCGGCAGTGCGCGCTCTTGTGAAACAGGGCGTCGATGTGAACGTCGCGCAAGGCGACGGCATGACCGCTCTGCACTGGGCCGCTTACAAAGACGACCTCGACACGGCGCAGCTTCTGATTTATGCCGGCGCGAATGTCAGCGCGGTCACGCGAATCAACGGCATGACCGCTTTGTTTTGGGCGGCGCAAAACGGCAACGCCCAAATCATCGAAGCCCTCATCAAAGCCGGCGCCAACGTCAACGCCAAACTCAATACCGGCGCGACGCCGTTAATGTACGCTGCGCGCGGCGGAAACGCCGATGCGGTGAAGTCGCTGGTGGATCACGGAGCCGACGTTAACGCGAAAGAAACCGCACGCGGGGAAACCGCGCTGATGTACGCGGCCGCCAACAATCGAGCCGCAGCGATCCGAGTCCTCATGCAGGCCCGCGCGAATCCATCCATTGCTTCAAACGTTTTCGACGTCGCCGCAAAACTGAAATCCGAAGAGAGCGGCCGAGGAAACCGGGGCAACGGCGGAAACATGGGCAGTGAAGAGAGGCCACCGAAGATCGACACCATGGGCGGCCTGACGGCCTTGCTTCTCGCCGCACGCCAGGGTCACCTCGAAGCGGCTCAGGCCCTGATCGAATCCGGCGCAGACATCAACGAGCTGAGTCCCGGAGACAAGAGCAGCCCGCTATTGATCGCGACGATCAACGGACACTACGATCTTGCGGAGTACCTCCTCGACAAAGGCGCCGACCCGAAGCTGGCCAGCACAGCCGGCGCAACGCCGCTGTACACGACCATCAACGTGAAGTGGGCGCCGAAAACGGATTACCCGCAACCGGACACGCGGCAGGAAAAGACTTCGTATCTCGACTTGATGAAGAAGCTGCTCGATCACGGAGCCGATCCGAATGCTCGCCTGAAGATGGATCTTTGGTTCAGCGGATTTAACTTCGAACTGTCTCAGGTCGACCCCGCCGGCGCAACGCCGTTGTGGCGCGCCGCGCAAGCCAGCGACGTCGTGGCCATGCGGCTGCTCGTTTCGCGCGGAGCCAATCCGAGATTGCCTGCCGCCGCGGGCGTGTCACCGCTGCTCGTGGCCGCCGGAGCCGGTGTGCATGGCAACGACGAGGTCACCGTGACGGGAAGCTGGCTGCCGGGCGTCGTCTACCTCGTGAACGAACTGCACATCGACGTCAACGAACCGGACGACAAAGGTTTCACCGCAATGCACTTCGCTGCTGCTCGTGGCGACAACGACATGATCCTTTTTCTCGTCGAGCACGGCGCCCGCGTGGACGCGGTTGCGAAAAACGGCCAAACCGTTTCGGACGAGGCGAACGGTCCGCGCCAGCGGATTCAACCGTTCAAAGATACCCTCGCGCTGTTGTCGCTTCTGGGTGCAAAGAACTCCCACAAGTGCGTTTCCTGCTAGTTTTAAACACCGCCGCGCTGCGCACAGCGCACGGTATTTGCAAGCCTGGTCTCTTCAGTTTTTACCTTTGAAGCGCCTGGCGTGCCGTAGGATCGTTTGGACGGATTCGGAGAACCTGCTCGAACCACGACCGGGCTTCGGAAAGATTCCCGTTGTCCGAACTCCACAGTCCGAGGTTGTTTAGTGCCAGCGTGTTGAAGGGATCATATTTCAGCGCATTCTGAAAATTCTCGTACGCGGACTGCGTGTGGCCGAGCCGCATCTCGATTGTGCCGAGGGCGACATAGGCGTCCGCCAGTCGTGGCTTTTGACGGATGGCCTCTCGCAAAGCCTCGGCAGCGACGTCAAGCTTGCCCGCCTTCATCAACGCCAAAGCCGCGTTCACTCGGGCTTCCGCATCGCGAGAGTCCATAGCGAGGCCTTTGAGATACGCCGACGCCGCGCGATCGTCTTCACCCGCGGACGAATAGGCGAAGCCCAATTGGAACAGGAAGTCCGCACCCGGCTGAACCGTCTTTTCCAAAAGTGAAATGCCACGCCGAACATCGGCGCCGCGGGCAAGGGCCAATCCCATGTACAGATCGGTCTTCGACTCCGGCAGATAAAACGCCAACGGACCTCGATAGGGTTCGCGATTCGGCTCGGACTTCATCTGCAGCAGATCCTTCCGCGGCCGGCGCTGAATGAAATGATCGGTCATCACAACGTGGACAACATCGTCCGTTCGCCGCTTCGGCATGTGGCAGGAAATGCAGTCGCCGGCATGGTTAATGGCCTTCGGTGCGTGGCAGGCGGAGCACGTTCGGTTGTAGTCCACGGTCTGGCCGTGCGGGTGATGACACGTGAGACACGTCATGTCCGATTTCGCAAAACATCGGGACTTCCTCAACCGGTACGCCTGATGCACGATGTTGAATTCATCCGATCCATTTGGGTAGTTGAAGTATGCGGCGTAGTCTTCCAGAGCTTCGCCCGGCTCGTACGAAAAGACGGCGCGGTCGAGTTTGAGAACGGAATTGGGAAGCGGACGGCTCGTTGTTTCCAAATGGCATTGCATGCAGACATCCATCCGGAGTTTCCGACTGAGCTTCGCGGGGTTCACGATGGTCGACGCCGTTCGCTCCGACACGTGCCTTGCCCCGGGACCGTGACACCGCTCGCAGCCGATACCCGGCGCCATCTGCTGCGGATACAACGCCACTTGCGTCTCGGAGCGATCGTATCCGTTTTGCACCGAGGGATAGGACGCATGACAAAACACGCAGCGGTAGTTGACGCGACGTGTGAAACCTTCGTGATCCGGCCGATCGTATCCCGGCGCCATGCCCCACGCCTTTTCGCGCGAATACCAGACGATTGGCAGCTGGAGAAACTCACCGGATGCCGATCGATGAATGTAGTCGCGCTCGTGCGCGCCGGAACCGATCGCGTAGTCCAGTTCGACTTCAAGGCTGTAGGCTTCTTTCCCGGCCGCGTCGAGTTGATAGCGGCGCTGAAAGAAATGCCCGTCCCGCTCGGTCATGACGAAGTACTGATTCGAAGGCTGGTGATAGAAGCGGTTGTTGCGTGACCAATCTTCGATCTTCGGCGATGCCTCGATACGGTCGAAGGAACGAGACATCGTGTTGCGGGAATACCTCTCAAAGACACCTGAGTGACACTGCCGGCAAGCTTGATCCCCAACGTAGGTGTTGGGTGATGGAACGTTGCGTTGCGCAACTGTGATCGTTGCGGCGAGAAGGGATGCAAGAACGATTGTGCGCTTCATCGGAAGACTGCGTCACGAAGCCCGTTTAGATCCGGGGACGCACACCGCAGTTCAGGTGTGCGTCCCCGGATCTAAACGGGGTCTCAGTAATTCAGCTTGATGCCGAGCTGGATCTGACGGTTGTCGAGTGCGGATCCGGTTGTCCCAAATGTTGCGGCATCCCAAACCGTCGCGACGGGATAGAAATTCGCATGATTGAGCGCATTGAAAACCTCGAACCGGAACTGTGCGTTCTTATTCTCCGCAAAAGTGAAACGCTTCATCAGTGAAACGTCCGCACCTTGATAACCCGGACCCGTCAGGATTCCGGAACCGGCATTGCCGACGCTCCCCGCGGGTGGCGCGACAAACGCCGACTTGTTGTACCAGCCGGTGGTCGGTGAAGGATTGTCGATCCGCCAATCACCGACGACGTTCGGGCGATCCGACGAGCGGCCAAAGCCGCTGACGTTCGCCGAGAGTGTCGGTGTCAGCGCAGGCCCTGAATTCGCGCGGAAAATTCCGGAAATTTCCCAGCCACCGAGGAATCCGTTCGCGACCTTCGGAAGCTGGTTCAGATGAGCTCGCCCATTTCCGAACGGAAGCGCATAAACATAGTTGATGGAGAAGCGATGACGCATGTCTTCCTGTCCGAGTCCCTTTTCCTGTTTCAGGTTGTAAGCGTCTCGAACCGGAGCGTTCGCACCAACGTCGTCGATCAGTTTGCTCCACGAATAATCGAGAAGCATCGTCAGGCCCGTTGCCGATCGCCGTTCGAGGCGCGTTTGCAGGCCGTGATACCACGAGTTTCCGCGCGCTTCCGTAAAGGTGATCGGCCCAAACAACGGATACGGCTTAACACCGTTGATGGGTTGATTGATGTCGCGTGAGGCGTCGATGTGATTTCCCTTCTTTCCGACGTATGCAAGATCAACAACAACGCCCAACGGCAACTGCCGCTGAACGTCCAGGTTGAAGTGCTGGAAAGTGCCGTTCTTATAGTTCCTCACGATGCCGATTTCATTGATCGTTCCGCTGATGCCCACGCCTCCCGGCCATGGATTCGAGAAAGACGGCCGGTCGGCCGAAGTGAACCGCTGGGTCAGGAGGAATGGGATGAGACTATACAAGCCGGTCAGGTTCATGCTGTCGAGCGTGTAGAACATGCCGTAGCCGCCTTTGACAACCGTGTCCGTGTGACCGCCCGGCGTCCACGCGAATCCGATACGCGGCGCCCATTGTTTCGCCGTGTCGTACAGCGGACCGCCATTACGTTCGATGAACAAAGTCGGGTAATACGCCTGGAACCGGTCGACGGCGTCGTTGTACATCTTGTCGGGACCGCCGAGCCGGATACCGCCTTTTCCACCGTTCAACGTGGGATCGAACGTGGACCAGCGTCCCCACTTTTCATCCATCGGCTTTGTGTATTCGAAGCGGAGACCATAGTCGAGCGTCAGGTCACGGCGCGCTTTCCAACTGTCCTGAACGAACCAGTTCGAGGTCCATTTGTTCGGATGCATGCTGATGGGACCAAGCGGAAATGCCCGCGACGCCGTGAACGGCGTTCCAAGCAGGAAGTCCGCGAAAGCGTTTCCGGTGTTGAAACCATTAAAAGCGAACGTGCCGGCCTGAGCGCTGATCACAGTCAGATTCATGTACTGGCGAAAGACGTCGCCGCCGAACTTGATCGCATGATTCTTCTTTTGCAGCGACAACGTGTCCACGATCATCCAGTTGCCGTCTGTGCGCGGTTGCGGACCGGCCGGATTGATCGTCGAGAATCCCGTGATTTGGATCTGAGGCACGCTGTAGCCGACCGGATCGACGTCGCCGACGGTGCCTGGAATACCGAACACGTCTCGCGCGTAATTCTTGTCATGGAGGTACGGCAGACGCACTCGGCCCACGCGGCTGATGCCGCCGCGAAGCTCATTGACCATGGTGCTGGAAATCGTCCAGATTTCCTGCACGCCGATGTGCTGGTTCTTCACCTTCGCGAACTCGTGGTAGTTCGGCAGTTCGGGACGGTTCGCGATCGCCCATTCGAGCAGATCCGAATCGTAGAGTCCCCAGTGCCCGATCAGCTGGTGATTCTTCGCCAGCGCGTAGCTCAGCTTGAAGTCGGGCTGCCAGAAGTTTTCAGGCTCGTCGAGCAGCGTGAGGGCATTGCGTGAAAACAAGTTCGTTTGAGGCTCGACCCCGAAGTAGTAGGCGCGGAACTTCAGCGCTGTTGGATCGATCCGGTTGAACGGGATTTTATTGCCGGGGAAAGTGCCGCCGAGCGGGTCGCGGATCGACGCGGTATACCGTGATAGATCGCCGCTCCAGAATTCGGGGAATGGAACAGTCGCGTTGGCTCGTCTCTTGAAGTATTGCCGCTGTCCCTGGAAGCCCGTAAAGAAGAAAAACTTGTTCTTGATAATCGGTCCGCCGAGCGTGGCGCCGTACTGGTGGCGGCGAAACACCTCGGAGTTTGGAAAAGGATACGGATCGAAAAAGTTTCGCGCGTCGAGTTCGTCGTTGCGAGTAAAAGCAAACGCGCTGCCATGAAACTCGTTCGTGCCGGATTTCAGAACAGTGTCGACCTGAGCTCCGGCGTAGCGTCCATATTCCGCGTTGTAGTTCTGCACCTGGATCTTGAACTCGGCCACCGTATCAATATTGATGCGGTACGCCGCCTCCATCGTTCCGGCGCCGTTGTTGTTCACGCCGTCGATGAAAAACTGATTCGTTTTCTCCGCCAATCCCGCAGCAACGAAACCGCCGCGATCACCGAGGTGCGAACCGGGTCGCGGTGCGAATGTGCCGGGAGTGAGATAAGCGAGCTGCGAAAAGTTGCGGCCGTTGAGCGGCAGTTCGACGATCCGGCGCTGGTCCATCACCTGGTTCACCTGAGAATCGTCCGTCTGCACCAGTGGCGCCGCAGAGGCAACGGAAATTGTTTCCGTGACTTCCCCAACCTGGAGCGCGAAATCCATTCGAACGCGGGCATTGACGTCGACGTTGATCTTCGAGCGAGCCTCTTTGCGGAACCCCGTCAGCTCCGCCGTAACCGTGTATGACCCAGCCTGCAAGGGTTCCACACGGTAAATGCCGGTTTCGCTCGTTATCGCTTGCCGGCTTTGATTGGTACCCTCATTCGTCACCGTGATCGTCACACCAGGAATCAGGGCTCCAGATGAGTCGCTGACAGTACCGAGGACCGCGCCCGCACTCACTTGCGCGTAGACATGAAGAGCGGTTCCCATCATGAACAGAAGGAGGACCGCCGCAAATTTGGAATGCCGAATCATTATTCTCCTCCAATAGGAAAGACACTATTCTCGTCGGGGATGAGCGGATTGCTTCGCCGCGATTTTATTCTGCGACTGGATCGATTGCAACCCGGGAGCGTGTCCTGGGACGCGCTTCTGAATATGTCAAACCTTGGGATGTCCCATCTCCAACGTGATATGCAGACGACCCGATTACCCCGCTTCCGAGTTTTGCAACATCGGGTCTGAAAAAGACTCCGACTTACTGCCGGGTCCCCGCCGACACCGGACGGCCATCGCCGTCGACGTGCACGACCTCGCCAAGGTTCAGTTCGCGGATTCCCTTCTCAACCTGAGTGAGGTCGCCGACGATGAGCCAGATCGACGGATCGCCATGGATGAATCGGCTCGCGGCTGTGGCCAGGTTGGCCTCCGTGAGCGACCGGACGCGTTTGGCATAGCTCGAAAAGTAATCATCGGGATACTTGTAGTTCAGGATCTGTGTTGCGGCGTTTTCAAGCGATGCCAGAGTGGCAAAGCGGCCCGGCAGACTTAGCGTCTGACTTCGCATGATGCTTTCGAACTCTTCGCCGCGGATTGGCCGGGCGCCGGCGATTTCGCGCAGTTCCTTCTGCACTTCGACGATCGACTCCTTCGTTTTGTCGGTCTGCACCGGCGCAATCACGATCAGCGGCCGTTGACCGCGCGCGTTCGTTAACACGCCCTGGGTGCCGTAGCTCCAGTGCTTGTCGAGACGCAGGTTGCGGTTCAACCGCGACGTCGCAAGACCGCCGAAGTTCAACATCACGGTTTCGATTGCGAGATCGTCCGGTGTTCCACCGACGTCCGATACTTGCGCAGCAACGATCACCGATTGGGGTGCGCCGGGCTTATCGATCAGATAAACCCGCCTGGCGGATGGCGGCGTCACCGGACGAATCTGTTTCGCGGGCGCCTGCCCCTTTTGCCAGCTGCTGAAGACGCGCTCCAGTTCGGGGACGACTGCTGCGAGCGTCGTGTCGCCGGCGACAATGACGGTGGAATTGTTCGGATGGAACCAGTCGCGATGCCACTTAATAAGGTCCTCCGGTGTGAGCGCGCTGACCGTCCGCTCATAGCCCGAACCCGTCAGTGGATTGCCGTACGCATGGCTGCTTCCGAACAGCAGGGCCGGAACAACTCGCTGGGCGACGGCAACAGGTTGCACTTTCTCCTGTCCGATCTGCGCCAGGCGCTGACGCTTCGCGAGATCGACCATGTCTCGAGGAAAGGATGGGTGCAACACGACGTCGGCGAAGATGTCGAGCGACGAACGAAGGTTGCGCGAGAGAGCCCGTAACCGCACATACGAAAGATCGAGCGAGCTTCCCGTGACGATCTGCGCACCCAGCGCGTCGAGATCGTCGGCGATCTTGAATGTGTCGCGCGTGGTCGTGCCGTCATCGAGCAGATCGAGCACGAGCGAAGCTGCTCCGGCGCGATCGGCCGTGTCCGCAGCGTAGCCGGCGTCAACCGCAAGCGTCATGTTCACGAGTGGCGACGTGTGCCGTTCGAGCAGAATGACGGCAAGACCGTTCGAAAGCGTCGCCCGCTGCACTGCAGGGAAAGACACATCCGGCGGCGTGCCGAGCGACGGAAGAACATTGCGGTCCAAGGTTGCGGTCGGCGTGGGCGTTGCCGGCGCAAACGGCTTCACGACCAGCGTGTAATGCGGAGCATCGAGCCACCGCTTGCTCGCCGTTCGCACTTCGGTGGCAGTTGCCTTCCACGTGCCTTCGAGACGCTTCAGGTAGCCATCCGGCGAGCCGTCGTACGTCATGCTTTCCGCGAGAATGTCCGAACGTCCCCCGAAACCTCCAAGGCGTTCTGCACCGCGCGAAAAGTTCGCCAGGATGCGGCTTCGCGCGCGCTGAAGCTCCGGCTCTGTCGGGCCCTGCCGAATGAGATCCGCCATGACGCGATCGATCTGTTCCTCGACACGGGCGGGATCGATTCCGTTTTTGACGGTTGCCACTACTTCGAACAGGCCGGCGATCTCGCTTCGATCCATATCCGCGCTGACCGACGTCGCCAGCTCCTGTTCGTAAACAAGACGGCGGTCCAGCCGCGCGCTGCGCGAACCGGAAAGGACGCTGGCGAACAGTTCCAGCATCTGGACGTCGGAGTCACGCCACGAAGGCGCGTGGTAGATGCGATACACACGCGCCTGAGGAACCCGCTCCTCCATCTGTTCGCGCACGTTCGCATCAAGGCGGGGCACCCATTGGTCGGAACGAGTCAGCGGCGGCACAGGAGCGATGCCGCCGAAATATTTCGTCACCAGTTCCAGCGCACGATCGGCTGTGACATCGCCCGCCAGCGACAGGACGCAGTTGTTGGGCCCGTAGTAGTTTCGATACCACTCCTGAACATCCTCGAGCGCCGCGGCATTCAGATCGTCCATGCTGCCGATGGTCGACCAGCTGTACGGATGCGCCGCCGGATACATCTTCTCGACGATACGCTCGAAGACGCGTCCATACGGCTGGTTCTCGCCTTGACGCTTTTCGTTCTGAACCACGCCGCGCTCGCGTTCGAGCATCTCCTTGTTGATTTGCTTCGCGAGGAATCCCATGCGATCGGCTTCCAGGTAAAGCGTCCGCTCCAGCGCCGACGTCGGAACATCTTCGAAGAAGTTGGTGCGGTCGGTGTTCGTCGTCCCGTTCCGGTTGTTCGCGCCCAGATCATCCATCGCTTCACGGAAGCCATGCGGGTAGTGTTCCGAGCCGTTGAAGAAGAAATGTTCGAAGAGATGGGCGAATCCCGTTTTACCACGAACCTCGTTGCGCGACCCGACGTGATACCAGAGGTTTACGCCAATCACAGGCACTGAATGATCCTCGTGCACGAGAAGCGTCAGCCCATTGGGCAGCACGAACTTCTTATGAACGATCTCGAACGTCGTGCGCTCGAACGCCGGACGCGCCGGTGCAGCCGGTGCAGGCGGCCGCTGGACGGTTTGTGCCATCGGTGCGGCAACGCAAAGCGCAAACAGGAGTAACGCGAGAAGCATCAATTTTGGAGTCATGGAGCAATCGTACATAGATGTTTGGATCGCATCAACAGATCGAAGCCGCCAATCCGTTTGCTGTGACGTTGTTACTTTGATTGCAGATGACCCGACTCTACGATGGCTGTTGAAATGAAGAGACCAAGATCGGCGGCTCGGCAGCTACCCCTAACCTTCGACCGGTTTGCATTGTTATTCGTGACGGCGATCCTGGCCGGTGCTGTTCTGCTGTTTTTCATCGAACCCATGGTGGCGAAGATGATCCTGCCGCTCCTCGGCGGCAGCCCGTCGGTTTGGAACACGTGCATGGTGTTCTTTCAAATCGCCCTGCTGGCCGGCTACTTTTACGCGCACATGTTGGGCAAGCTGAAGTCGACGCGTATCCAGGTCGCTGTACACGCGGTGGTGTTGATCGTTACGGCGGCGACGCTGCCGATCGGACTGCCCCAGGGCGAATCCTGGAAACCGAACCCCGATGGTTCACCCACACTGTGGACGCTGGCATTACTGACCGTTTCCGTGGGCGGTCCATTCTTCGCCTTGTCGACCACCGGGCCTCTGCTCCAGAAGTGGTTTTCCACCACGAACCATACGAACTCCCGCGATCCTTATTTCCTCTACGCGGCGAGCAACGCGGGCAGCATGTTGTCGCTGCTCGCCTATCCGCTGCTGATCGAACCGCGGTCCGCACTGAGCGCGCAGCTGAATTTCTGGTCGTTCGGATACGTGCTGTTTGGGATTGTCTGTATCGCGTGCGGCGTCATGGCATTCCGGCGTCCTGCTGAGGCAGTACCGCCCGAACAAGAATCGACTTCGACGGATGCGGCTGCCCCGTCAACGTCCACGCGGTTGCGGTGGATGCTGTTGGCGGTGGTTCCGTCAAGCATGATGCTGGGAACGACGCTGTATCTGTCGATGGATATCGCCTCGTTTCCGCTTCTATGGATCATTCCTCTCGCGATCTATCTGCTGACCTTCATCGTGGCTTTCTCGAGCCTGGGAAAACACGCGACGCGCATCTGCACAACCCTGCTGCCGCCGGCGGCTGTCGTGATGGGCGTTCTCTTTCTTGTGGATCTGCACAAGCCCGTGGGATTGCTGATTGCGGCGCACCTCTCGATGCTTTTCATCGCAGCGATGGCCTGTCATGGCCGTCTTTCCATGGAACGGCCCGGGCCGTCACGGCTGACGGAGTTCTATTTGCTGATCTCGGCGGGCGGCGTTTTAGGAGGCTTGTTTAACGCGTTGGCCGCGCCGCGGCTGTTCAACAGTGTTGCCGAATATCCTATCGCGATTGCGGCTGCATGTCTGTTAGGCGCCTGGAGCGCGACGCGTCCCGGAATCACGGCACGCGGCGCCTGGCGCTACGGTCTGATGACCGTGGTGATGCCGGCGGCTGTTCTTGCGAGCTTCGTGGCGATACGAAGCGCGTGGGGTCCCTTGAAAGGTGTCGATGCAAGCACGCTGTCCATGCTTAGATGGATCGTACCAGCCTCGCTGTGCCTGATGGCCGTCCGCAGGCGTCTGATGTTTACCGCGGCTCTCGGCGCCCTGCTTTTCATACCCTCTGGACTGCAAAGCTCAACGCATCGCCTTCACGTCGAGCGGACATTCTTTGGCATTCACCGGGTAGACAGCGTTCACGATGGAAGTTCGGACTGGCATCAGCTCTGGCATGGTCGAACGATGCACGGCGAGCAATACAATCAGCGTCCATGGTCGCTCGATCCGACGACCTACTACGCGCGCTCCGGACCCATCGGCGATGTGCTGACCATGCTCGCCGCTCGGAATAAGCCCGCATCCGCAGCACTCGTGGGCATGGGCGCGGGTACTCTGGCCGCTTACGGCCGAGACGGTTTGACGTTGACATACTATGAGATCGACCCCGCGGTGATTCGCATTGCATCCGACCGGAACCTGTTTACTTATGTCAGCGACAGCAAGTCGAAGGTTGGCTTTGTTGCCGGTGACGCCCGTATCACCCTGGGCCGCGCGCCGGATGCCGCGTACGATCTCATCGCCGTCGATGCGTTCAGCTCCGACGCTATACCGGTTCACTTGATCACACGTCAGGCTGTTCAACTTTACTTCAACAAACTGGCCGACGACGGAGTGGTGGCCTTCCACGTCACCAACTGGTATCTCGATCTGGTCCCGGTGCTCGGCAACATCGCATGCGATCTGAAGTTGAACGCCATTATCCGGCGCGATGGAAGCGTCACCAGGGACGAAGCACGGCTCGGCAAGTACGTTTCGGTGTGGATTCTGATGGCACGGGATAAGTCGTCGTTCGGAGCGCTCGCCGAAGACTCACGCTGGTTGGCGGTTCCAGCGCAGCCGCAACTCCGAACCTGGACGGACGATTACTCCGACATTCTCAGCGTCATTCGCTGGTAGATTCCACCAATCGATTGGGTTCTACGCCCTCAGGGGATACGCAGGTTGGGGTTACGCTTGCGGGCTTCGGCGAGGTACCTCTCCGCTTCGGCAGTCTGATTCCTTCGGCGGTAGATCATCCCGAGGTTCGCGTAGGGCTCAAACATGTTGGGTTGAAGCGCGATGGCTTCCTGGTACTGCGTGATCGCTTCCGTCAGGTTCCCGAGCTTCACGTATTCCATCGCCAGGTTATTCCGCAGTCCCGAATTTTTCGGGTCCACGGCAATTCCACGCAGGTAGCTCTCGATTGCGCGTCTGGACTCTCCACGATCCGAATACAGGATGCCCAGATTGTTGTACGCGAGCGCATGCCGCGGATTGAGCTCAATCGCCCGCATGTACTCTGCCGCGGCTTCGGCGCCGTTTCGCAGCTGCTCTTGAACGATACCGAGGTTGTAATGGGCTTCAGCGTTCTCGGGTTGCTCGCGCAACGCGGACTGCAAATCCGATTTCGCGCCCTCGACATCGTTGCCGCTCAACCTCAGGATGGCGCGGTTCAGATAGGCTTCCGCACCTCGAGGATTCAATTGCAACGAACGGTCAAAGGCCTCGCGCGCCCTTTGCGGGCGGTCCGATCGAAATGCCGCCAGACCCAGGTTCATCCATGCGGTCGAGCTTTGCGGAGTCCGCATGATCAGCTTTTCGAAAGCGGCCAACGCTTTGTCGTAGTCGTTCGCTTCAAGATAGACGACGCCGATATTGTTCCAGGCATCGCTGTAGTCAGGATCGATGCGCAGCGCTGTTTCGTAAGCGGCAATGCTGTCTTTCGGCATTCCCTTCAGGTCATAAATCCTTCCGATATTGAGGTGCAACGCCGCAACCGACGGAGCCAGCGCAACGGCACGTTGAAAAGCGCTCAGTGCGCCATCCAGATCGCCTGCGTCCTCGCGCACAAGCCCAAGTTCGTTGAAAGACTCGAAGTTGGATGACTCGACCTTCGCCCTGGACTCCAATTCACGGCGTCGCGCTGTCGCCGTGCGGGCTGTGGCCTGCATCAACATGGCAAGCGAGGAGTCCGCGGGGTTTATTTCCTGCGCCTTTCCGTAAAAACGCGCGGCCGCCTGATAGTGACTGCCCGGCTTGTTGTATTCGATGTGTCCGGCAACGATCAGCGGACGTGCGCGCAGCACGTCGTCGGGCACATCGGGCGGAATCACAACGTCCTGCGCGAACTGTTCGAGATTAGTCGAGAGCGAAAACGCGTGAGCCGCTTTCGGTACGGAAAACTCGAGCACCGGTTTTTCGTCGGAATTGATCTCGGCTCCTTCGGTGAAAGCGTTCAGCCGATCGCGATCCTTGAACAAACAGGACAACAGCTTCACTGCGTCATCCAGACCAATCGACGCCAGGTCTCTTTTCACCGCCGGGACTTCCAGTCGCCGGCGGATTTCATCCACATCGAAGTGCAACGGCGACTCGGTTCCGACGAGAAGCAGATAGTGTGTTGGATAGTTGTCCATGTACCAGGCAGACGCATTCGGAAACGACGCCGAAAATGTGCGCAACGTGATCTTGAGATCGCCCGTCGACAGACCGCCCAGCGGAACCCACGCTACAACCATCCCATTCGGATTTAGCCGGCGCCTCGCGGTTTCAAAGAATTCTTTGGTGTAAAGCAGCGCGTTGGATTTGTAACGAAGATCGGTACAGTCGGTCGTGATGATGTCGAAGCGATCGTGCGTATACAGAAGATAGCTTCGAGCGTCGTCGCGGATGATGCTGAAGCGCGGATCGGTGAATGGATCGCCGTTCGATGCCTTGAAATAGGGCGCAGCATCGAAAACAGCCGGGTCGATTTCCACCGCACGAATCGAGTCGAGCTGCGGATACGTCGTAAACGAATACGAGGCGCCCCCCGAGCCGAATCCCACAGTCAACACGCGTTTGGGATTCGGGTGAATCAACATCGGCAGATGCGCGAGCGATTTCTGGTCGGTCATGAAGACCGGATCGGTGCCCGCGACGGCGATGTGGTCGATCAGCAGATTCCGGTCGCCGGCCGCGTCTTCGAGCACGCTGACGGTTCCGTTCGTCCCCTCGCTGTAGAAAAGCAGCTTCTCGGTTGGCGAGACCGGCTCGAGGGACGCTTGACCTGAAAGCACTCGCGCCAGGAGAACAAATGTCAAGAGTGCCGCCACACCGTACACGAGTGGTGCGCGTGAGTGTGCCATGGCCGACGTTGCGTCACGAAGCCCGCCGCTGCGCTCCGGGTTCTGTACACTATGGCGACGATTGGCAGAACCCGGAGCGTAGCGACGGGCTTCGTGGCACAAAGCAGCAGTAGAGGACCCTATCAGACTCACCGAACCGAGAATTACGTACGTCGAATAGATTCCGAAAACCGGTATGAACACGAATCCCGTAAGCAGCGCTCCGCCGATCGCCGCGAAGGTATTCGCGCCGAGCAGGCGCCCGACACGGGCGTGGACTTTTTGGCCGTGCAGATACACCTGCGCCGAGAGCGGGAAAATGGCGCCAAACAGGATGGACGATGGGAGCAGCAAGACTGCGGTCTGTGCGAATTCGATCCAAACACGATGGGACCACGGAAGCGAATCGGAGTATGACAACCAGTCACGCCACGGCTGAAAAACGTGCGTCAAGATCCAGATCGTCGAGACAGTCAAAACCGCGATCAACCATTGCCCCAGCGCGATCGATGCCATGGGCCGGCGCGCGACGATGCGATTTACGAGCGAGCTTCCGATCGCAAGGCCGCACAGGACCACGACCAGCATTGCGCTGAGCGCGTATGTAGTCGAGCCGATGGAAAAGACGAGCGTCCGGCTCCACGCGACTTCCAAACCGAGCGCGACAAAACCGGAAATCGAATACACAACCAGACCGATATTCGCGTTGCTGTGCGTTTCGTCTAATCCCGGCGTCCTGGATCGCGACATCACGGCGCCACGTTTCGCCGCGATCAGCCAACTGGCCGCCGCGATCGACACATTAACGCCGGCGGCAACGGCCAATGTTCGTGGTAAACCGAATCGTTGAATGAAAAAGAATCCCGCAGCCAAAGCTCCGACGGCGGCGCCAAGAGTGTTCGCACCGTAAATCCAGCCGGCCGTGCGCCTGTCCGGAATCAGCGCCGGAAGCGTCCCACCCATGAAGAAAGTGGGGACACACAGAATGATGAACGTGACGAGGAAGCGGACTGCGTAGAACAATCCGGTGGGAAGGCCCACATTGTAGATGGCGCTGTACAACGATGGCGACGAACGGATGACCATCTCAACGATTACCGCCGCCGCGGCAATTCCGAATTCAATGATCGCGTAGATTCGAAGCGGGCGCCGTTCCGACCGATCGATAAATCGGCCGATGAGAAACCCTCCCAATCCGAGTCCGGCCATGAACGCCGCAAGCACGGTGCTGATCGCATGTGTCGTGCTTCCCAGCACGACCGCGAACTCCCGAGCCCAGAGAATCTGATACAAAAGCGCGGAGAAGCCCGACAGAAATGCGAACAGAGGGATCATTTGGCAGTAGCGTTATTTCGCGCAGCGGAAACCGATCGAGGCGGCTTTCAGGTCGGGATCGGTGTAATTTCGGAAACTGTTCATCAGATTACGTTCGTCGTCATCGACCCAGCCGCCGCCGCGAATGACCTTGTATTTCCCGGACGCTGGACCAGCGGGGTTCCTACGAGGAGTCAGTGTGTAGTAGTTGCGTTCGTACCAATCGTTCGTCCATTCCCAGACGTTACCGGCCATGTCGTATAAACCATATCCATTCGGCGGAAACGAACCGACGGCGACAGCTCCAAAAGGATAATTCGCGTTGGCTTGAGTTGCGCGATTGCTCTCGACGGCGGCATCGGGAGCGCCATATCCGCCCGCACCGATTCCGGCGTCGCCCCACGGATACTTGGCGCGATCGAGACCGCCTCGCGCGGCCTTTTCCCATTCCGCTTCGGTCGGAAGCCGCTTCCCTGCCCATTTGCAGTACGCGTCGGCATCGAACCACGTGACGTTGTAGACCGGCACGCGTTCCTCGCCCTTCGGAATTTTTCCTGCAACCCAGTGCCACGGTTTCGCGCGGTTCGTGGCGGTGGCGAATTTCTCGTAGTCCTCATTGGTGACTTCGTATTTGTCGATGAAGAATGCGTCGGTGAAGATCTTGTGAGCGGGTGTGTCGTCCTGGCGGTCACGCTCGAACCAGCCGATCGCATCGACGAGGAAGTAATGGGTTCGTCCCATCCAAAAATCACCGGATGGAACCTGAGCCATATTGGGTGTCGTGTCCTGAGCGAGGAAGTCGCGCGCGGGAACGACGACAAGCGCAGCCAGCGCTAAACCGATCACGAAAATGCGCGCAACCATATTCATCTCGGCTAAACGAACAGTTCGTCGATCGAGTCGTTGCTGATGAACTCGGAACCACCGACGGGCGCGGTCTGGACGTAATGATAAGCGCGGCCGGAAGGCGTGTTGTCGATCTGCTTCAACCAATCGATTCCGAGGGCCGAATAGATCGTCGCGACGATATTGTCCATCTCGGGCTGTTCTTTGTGCTTCCAACCCGTCTCGAGGCACTTCGAACAATCCGCGTTCGTCTTTCCGATAATTCGTCCCGGTTTCACGCCCGCGCCGAGGAACATAGACGTGTATGTCTCTTTGTAGTGATCGCGGCCGTAAACATTGTTCATATACGGCATGCGGCCGAATTCGCTGGTGACGACGACCATGGTCTCATCCAGCAGCATCTTGCCTGGTGTCTTGCTCGGCGTCACTGCAAGATCCTTCACGAGGTTGCTGATCGCGCGATCGAGATTCAAGCAAGTGTTGTAATGATTGTTCGGACGCGTACGATCGAAGATAAAGCTGTGGTGATCCCACGGCTGAGGAGCGTCGCACACATAAACGAATCGCGTTCCCGCATCCGCCGCCAGAATGTTTCGGGCCAGTGCGCACCCCAGACCAAGCTCGCTGACATATTTTTTCCGATCTTCCTCGCTCACACCGCTGAAGACCTGTTTCCATCGCGGATCGTCCAGAATGCTGTAAGCCGTGCCGTAAAACGCTCCGAACTCCGACGCCTTCTCGCCGAGCGGCTTTAATTCCGTGGGCGACACGGCAGACATTTTCCGCAGCGATGCCCAACGTTCTTCGAGCAGTTCCTTGCCGCCGTCTCCTCCACCGAACGATTCAAAAACCGATGCCGGATCGAGATCGATGCCGGTGAATTTCGCCGGGAACAGACCCGCTCCGACACCACCGACGCGCGCTTTGTTCAACGCGACGCTCATGTAGCTCGGGAAGGTGTCCGTATCGCGGCGTGACTTATCCAGTTCCGCAGCGATCACGGAACCGAACGCCGGAATCTCCTTCGCGATGGCGACATTCAAGGCACGGCCGGTCTGCGTGTGGTACTGTCCGGTAAAATGCACCAGCTCGGGCGCTCGCATCGATCGAACGAACGAGGCGCGCGGCGCCCAATCGGCGTAGTTGGGAAAGAGCGTCTTCGAGAGATTGAGGTCCGACGTGACCTGCTGAACGTCGAGATCCTTCGGAGTGTCCTTGGTCTCTTTGAGGTCCCAGCATTCCATAGGGCTGATCGCACCGGGCAACTCGATGAAGATGACAAAGCGCGCGTTGTTGCGCGGGTTTGCTTTTCCGGCAGCTTTGACTTTGAGGGGCGCGAGAAAGCTTTCGGTCCAGCCCGTCGCGAACGCTATGCCGCCGAATTTCAAAAGATCTCGTCGATTCATTGCGACAACTCCTTCAGACGATCAATGATTCAATAAAAATTCTGCACTGTTGAGCAGCGACCACTCGACGTTTTCCGCGCCTTTCTTGCGGTCGGGGGTCATCAGCTCCCTGGCCACGCGCACTTCATCGGCGGTCGGCAGGCGCGAAAGGCTGGCCAGGAACAGTTCCTGAACCAGGTCGTCGTCGCTCTTGCCCGAATTGAGCAATTTCGCGACGCGCGTGCTGCCCTCGCCTTTCACCCGGTTGTTCACAACCGGCGACGCCATCATGAGCATCGCCTGGACCGGCGACGCTTTGTTTCCCGCATAGGCCGGCGTTTCCCGCGTGCTCTGGAAGAACGCCTGCATCAGCGCCGTGATCGCCACGCCTTCCGACGGACCGTCCGCCGTGGGACGGCGGCCGCCGACCTGGTTCGGACCGGCGAGTTGCTTGATGGTGGAAACGTTCTGGCCGAGTAGTGCAAGTCGATATGGACGGTCGGTTGCCTGTGCGATCACGTCGGCGGCTTCGGGCCCGGTCAGAACGCGCACGAAACGGCGCGCGTAGTACGGTGTGTAATCGTCTTTCCATTCGCCATCGAACTGCGTCGAGAGTTGATACGCATTCGACTTCATGATCGTTTGGATCAGGTGATGAATGCTGTAGTTGTGAGCCTTGAAGTCTTCGGCGAGCGCATTGAGCAGCGCCGGATTCGTCGGTTGAATCGACCAGGGCTTCGGCGGCGGACTCTTCGGATCGATTCGCAACAGATCGAACGCGTCGTACGGTTCGACGAATCCCACCACCATCAACTTGCCCCAGATGAGATTCGCGGTGGCCCTTGAAAATTGAATGTGACTCGGAACGATACGCGCCAGGGCCTTGCGTGGATTCTCGTCCGGCTTTGGTTTTTCGCCCGTAAGAATGAAAGCAGGCTGATAGGTCTGGCCATTCCGTGGGAACCGGTTATCGGCCTGCGTGTGGAAAGGCGCGTCGTTGCCGGTGGTGTAGCCGGGTCCGTCATCGTCCATGATCGAGTTGCCGTCAGACACGTTCAACACGCGGTCGCTGTAGCCTGCGATGCGGCGCAGATTGCCGAAGAAAGCCGCCTGCTGATGGAAGTCTTTGCGCGTCTTGCTTGCAAGGAACAGGTTGATGGAATCCGCATGGCCGGCGCCGTCGTGACACGAGAAACAGTCCATGTTGATGCCGAGGAAGATGCGTCCGACGTCAACGCTCACTTCATCGATGAAATCGAGCCGGTTGAACAAGTAATAGTTGTCGGCGTCGGTCGGGCTCGGCGCGCGGGTCGCGTTGTATGAAGCGCCGCGGTAGAAGCCGAGAGCGGGAATCATGATGTGACTCTTCGCATTGCTCGTCACGATATCGCTGAAGACTTCGTTGTACGGACGATCCACCTTCAGCCACTGACGCGTGAAGTAGTGAAATTGCGCCTCACGAGTCCGGAAGAGATCGCCCCAGAACCATGCCCATTGATCGGCGAACTCGTCCGTGCCGATCAGCGAATCGATTAACTTGTCGCGCTTCTGCGGATCCTTGTCTGCAACGAACTCGCGAACCTTGTCGGGAGTGGGCAAGAGGCCGGTGGCGTCGAGATAAGCGCGTCGTAAGAATTCGTCATCGGTCGAAAGAGGCGAGTGCGGAATGCGATCTTTCTCGATGAGACCGAAGATCTGATCGTCGACGAAGTTCTTGTGAGGGATCGCTGCAGTTGCGGCTTTTCCGGGCAGGCTCTTCGCCACTTCGGACGTCAGACGGCTCGCTTCTTTCGCTTTACTCGGCTGCGTCGAGAAAATGCCTTCGTGCGCCTTGTCGAATTGATCCTGATTCATGGCCGGCGGCGCTTGCGTCGCCGGTTTTTTCTGAGCTTCCTTTGTCTGAGACTGTTGCGCGGTCACCTGAGTGAATCCGACCGCAACCAGCAACGAACCCAGCACGCCAACTCGACTCCATTTGCGAAACCGCATTGTTTTCGCCCTCCGGATCCTACGAAATGCCCACATTATAATAGAGAAATCACGGAACTACTTCCTGTAACTCGTCTTTCGGAAGGTAAATTCGAAGCCGTCGGATTTTGCCGTCCTCATTGAACTGGAAGACCGCAATACCGGGTCCGAAAAACCTTCGGCGGGTCTGCCGGTCGCCGTAGAAGGCGGTGAACTCCACCGAGGCGGCAAGTCCGCCCCACGGGGGCGTCGCGGTCATGATGACGTCCGCGGTCTGTTCCTTAGCTGTCTGATCCTGCAGGCGATACGCCAGTTGGACATACTTTCGGGCAAAGTCGTCGGCCCACTTGCGGACACCGGCATGGCCGGAGTAGGCCGCGGTCCCGATTTGCTCATCACCGGGGCCCTGGAACTGAATGGCGTCCGGAGCGTAGAGCTCGACCATCTTTTCGACAACTCCCTCGGGCTCTTCCTTACCGTCGACGGTGATGAACCAGTCGTCCAGCGCGTTCAGGCGGCGGAACCATTCGCGCACGAGCCTGTCCGCGTCGAGGGCCGGTTTGGTTTGGGAAACGCCGTAGAACGATGGGCCAACCATTAATAAAAGGAGTATCGGAAATCGGAACAGACGGGCTGTCATGGCACCCATGATAGTTCGGTCAAAGCCAAAAGTCGTCAAAACGCGCGGAACATGCGCTATCGCGCACGCGCCGGCTGAAAGCCGGCGCCTACAACATCGGGCTCCGCCACCGGTTACGGCACAGCGAATCTCGGTGTAGGAGCCGGCTTCAGTCGGCGCGTGCGCGTCAGCGCAGGGTATTTGACACCGCCATGGGGACAGTTTGGTCCTGATCTCGGCGTAGATTATAATCCGCGCAACTCACCCCTAGGCTTAGCGGTCAGCGAACCGCGCAAGATCATGATCATTTGAGAGGAGGTTCGATGAAGTTACGTTGGATTGTCATGATGCTGATACTTGCGATCGGCATCGCGCCTGGAGCTGGCTCGCTCGTTTTTGGTCAGGCCGGCACGAATGGGACGGTCACTGGAACGGCATCCGATCCGTCGGGTGCGGTCATTCCTGGAGTCACTGTCGTCCTGAAGTACCCGACGAATGTCTCCGATCGCGAGATCTCGGAAATCACGGACGAACGCGGTGAGTTTCGATTTCTGGCCGTCCCGGCGGGTGTCGGATACACCGTTCGCGGCGAACTCTCTGGTTTCCGGACCGCGGTCGTCTTCCAGGTTGAAGTCAGGCCCGGCATCGCTACCGCGGTGAAGTTGTCCATGCAGGTCGGCGCGGTATCCGAGGAAGTTGCGGTCACGGCCGCCAGTCCGCTGATCAACCTCGAATCGTCACAGGTCTCGGAAGGATTGAGTCAGACGCTGACTACCGACCTGCCGCTCGTGCGACGCGATTTCACGGAAGTCGCCGTTCTCTTTCAAGGCATTCAACACAGTGCCTCTGACGATTCCGGATTCTTCGTCCAATTCCATTCACGCGGCGCTCCGACCACGTCGAATGGCTACCGCGTCGACGGTATGCAGATCGTCACGCCCTATCTCGGGCGCGTCGGCAGCAAGATGACGATGACAGCCGTGCAAAACATGGAGTTCGTCACCGGCGGGTTCAACGCCGAATACGGCGAGCAACCGGGATCCGTCGTCAACATGGTCACCAAGAGCGGCGGTAATCAATTCAGCCTCGCTTACACCACGCTGTACCGGCCGGAAGCCCTGACGAGCAACATCACCTCCGGTTTAAGCAATCAAGTGAACAAGAAGTCGCTGGGATACGGCTTCTGGCAGGAAGTCTCCATCGGCGGAAAGATCATTAAGGACAAGCTATTCTTCTTTAATGCATTCCAGCATACGGATGAGAACCTCGGGAATCTCGTCGCCGACAAAACGCGGCATAGCTACTTCCAGAGCGAGTTTTTGAAGATCAGCTATCAGCAAACCGACAAGAGCCGATGGGACATTACCAGCCAGTTCAATCCTGGAGTTCAATATCGGACAAGTTTTCAGACTTCGACAACTTCACGGGAAAGCGAAGCGCAGCAGCGCGTCACGATCCGCATGGGCAATATCAAGAACACGTACGCTTTCAATACCAAGAACGTTCTCGAGATGACGGGCCTGTACCACGGTCTCGGACAAAGCGGTCCGCCGGATGCCCACATCTATCACGAGAAAGGAAGCTACACGGGCGAACTGCGTTCGTTCGATCGCATTTCTCATCAGGGCGTTTATTCCACATTCACCACGGGTCCGAGCACTCCATGGACCGGCTGGGAAGAGAAACGCGCCCGGTTTATCGCGAAGCTGGTGTCGAGCCAGAATAAACACACTCTCAAGTTTGGAACCGAGGACGGGATCACGCGCGGCGCGAACTGGGGGAATAACGACCTGGCTCACGATGGCGTCATTGTGCGGAATATCACGGACCGCAGACCCATCAACGGCGCTGTGACGTACAGTCTGAACATTTACGGACGAGGCGACCTGAACGGAGGCGAATATGTGGCTTACGCTCAGGATTCGTGGAGAATTCGCCGAGGCATCCTGCTCGAGTACGGATTCCGGATGGATGGCCAGACTAAACTGAGCACGTTCAATCCGGCTCCCCGTATCGGTTTAACTGTCGACCCCACTGGCCGTGGCAGCAGTCGGGCTTACGCCAACTGGGGTTTTTATTACGAATTCATTCCCGGTACGACGTACACGATCGGACAGCAGGTCATCCAGACCGATACCCATACGCTGTGCTCCGCCGCGCCGCCGACACCGCCGGCGGCATGCCTGGCTGCCGGAGCGATTCTCCTGCCGGCTTATCAGAAGCCAAAGCCGTCGGCCAATGCGGATCCGAGAGACACCGACCCCAACGCGCCGTTCCTTTCGGCGGCACGCTACACAGCAACGGACATCGTTTCCAACTCTGCGATTCAAAGACGAACGGCATTCGACCGTTCACCGCTCGTCAACAGCTGGCAGGTCGGTTACGACTTCCGAATTCCAGCGGACGTGAAGATTGGAATCACCTACGCCGGTAACCGGCAACATCGCCGAACCGTCGCGACGACGCTGGCCAATACCACCCTGACCAGCAATGACGGACGCACTAACTATAAAGGTCTCGAGATCAATGCGCGCCGGACGTTCGCGCATGGATTTGAGATCTCCGGCAACTACACTCGTTCCAAAACTCTTGGCGACACCACGTCGACCCTTCCGACGTCGCAGTTGGTCTATCGCTACGCGTTTATGGATTGGGATGAGCCTCACGCCGGCAGTTTGGAGACTTTGTACCAGATCCGAGGATTCCGATTTACGCCGGTGTTCAAGTTCAATTCAGGAAGGCCGTACTCGATCAGCTCGCAAAACCTGACGGGTTTGCCCGCCGGAGTCGCCTTCGTCGACAACAATGGACAGCCCGCGGGCCGGAACATCTATCGATTGAAGAACCGGTACACGGTGGATTTCACGGCGTCGAGAGCCATCGGCGGTGAGCATTTCAAACTGTCACCGACGTTTCAGATCCTGAACCTGACGAACCATCTGAACATTCAAAGCGTCAGCAGCACGTTCCAAACGCGGGGACAGCCGACCAACGTCAGCGACAGCCGCCAAATGCAGTTTGGTTTCACGCTGAATTACTAGGATCCGTCAAACACGCTGCGCTGAGGCGCAGCGTGTTTGCGCTAATCCTTCAGCGTTAACGGCGCCTCTGAAACCGACGTTTCATTCTTCAACTTATCGCTAACGGCAAGCCGAACGATGTATTCGCCGGTGGACAGTTCGGGGAGACGGAGCGTCTTTGCAATGAGCAGTCGATCGATGAATCTCGTGCTGAGCTCTTCGCTCGTCGCGGGAACAGTGAGCACCGCTGCCGCGTCGCCCTTCTTGAAGACCTGCACGACGGCCGAGATCTCGGGCTGGTTTGTTTTCGGGTCGGTCGCGAAACCGTAAACTTCCTGGTAGATGGAAAGCGGCGCGCTTCGCGAGATCTCCGGCTTCACCAGCGGGCGGACCCGGAACCGGCTGATCACGAAATTGTCCAGCAGCTTTTCACCGGGATCCGCAGCTATCAAAAGGTCGGCCAGCATCAGTGAACTCGTGGAGAGTTTTTGCTGGCGACGCGACACGACAATCACCTGCTCTCGCGTCCCCGCATTGCCGCTCCCAACGTCCTTCACCACCGCGCTCAATTTATAACGACCGGGATCCAGCGCGATGAAGCGCTGGAAATAAGTCGCGTCGTTCAGCGATACCGCATCTTCAAATTCGTAAGCGACGCGGCCGCTGATATCCGTCACGGCGCCGTAAACGTTGACCTGCGCACGACGGCCGTCGGGACCATCCTGAAAACGCACTCCGGAAGGATCGAATTCGAAAGTCAGAGGGATGACGCTTTTCTCACCGGGACCGCGAAGCGTATCGAATCGAACACTAAACGGCAGCACGTTGTAGCTCAACTTCACATGGACCATGGCCTTCAGATCCTTGAACCGGATTTCCGGAGGATGATTCACCGCGATGTACTGATTGATGCGATTCGACCAATCGGAGGAATCGGGCGTCTCGGTCAGAGTTGTGAGGTTGTTTGGATTGCTTGCAACCAGCGCCAGATCTTCATTGCCGAATTTTGCAAGCTTGTCGGCCGGGTTGAGCGTCAGTTCATAATTGCCGTTCATCTTCCGGTCGACGAATGTCATCTTCACGTAGCCGATGCCGGGAATATTTCGGTACTCCCATGTTTCGAAGCGTACGATCATGTGACTCTCGCCCGAACGCATGGTCGTGCTGCCGGGCGAGTCGTTGCGATCAACACTGTCGGGCTCACCGAAGCGGATGTACATCTTTCCGCGATCGGTTCGCCAGCCATCGGTCGAGGTTGTGTACTTCTCGTCAGCAACGGCGATGCGCCGGTAGTGTTCGTCGCGATATTCATTCTCGGGTGTTCCGGGCGTC
The DNA here is from genome assembly GCA_964584785.1 of uncultured Solibacteraceae bacterium. Lineage (GTDB taxonomy): Bacteria > Acidobacteriota > Terriglobia > 20CM-2-55-15 > 20CM-2-55-15 > JAHFTY01. The sequence continues at coordinate 28,347 of CAZPBY010000011.1, read as the reverse complement.
GGGTCACGGCGCTCCCAGAACGTCCGAATGAAGGAATCCTTTTCTTCTGCCGTCTTCAACCGTTTCGCCGCAGCCAGCTCGTCTTTGGTGATGATGTAAACGGCGTCTTCATCGAGCCACTTCTTGAAGAAGTCGTCATCCGTCTTTGTCGAGGGCGGTTTCTGCGCGGAAAACGCCAGCAGGGTGGAGGCAATCGCCAACACGATAGCGGAGCCGGCGCTGAATCGTTGTTTCACGGTTTGATCTTGAATGACTTGTCGGGCATGAGTTCGCGATGGGAATCGTGACATCCCTTGCACGATTTGCCCAACGAGCTGTACGCAGTCAGAGCCTTCTGGCCGTTCCCGTCCTTGGCGGCCGCGGCTACATTCTGAGCATCGGATTGGCCGGCCTTTGAATAATCGATGGCGTCCTTCGTCTTGAAGGCCGTCCAAAATTCCTCGGTCTCTTTAAAGAAGCCCTGGAGTTTCGACGCGTCTTCGACGGCCGAAGCCATCGTGTTGGAATCGAGATTCTTTTTGAGACTGGCGAAGGTCGCACTGACGTCCTTCATGATGACGTCATACGGCCGTTTCTGCTGGGCAAGCCCCGTGACGACGAAGGCACAGACCAAAATCACGACAATCGTGGATTTCATTTCGCCAATTCTACCAAAGCCGGTGAAAATTGAGCACGCGTCACGAATCATCTTCCGGAGGCGATTCGAATGGTGTGGAAACCACGATCAATACTCGGTGCGGTCATTGTCATCCTGCTCGCCGGTTGCAGCAACGCGTCCGATCAACCGGCAACGCCACCCGCGGCCTCGACGTCGGCTCCATCGCCCGTTCCCGGTTACGAAGTCATCCAGGTCGCCGACGGCGGATCGATCTCCGGAGTCATTTCCGTTTCGGGCACCGTGCCGAAGCTGCCGAAACGCGAAATCAAGAAGGACCCGCAAGTGTGCGGCAAGGGCGCTCGTGAATCGGAACAATTGCTCGTGTCGCCTGCGGGCGGGTTGAAAAACGCAATCGTCATCGTTGAGGGTGTGAAGCGGGGCAAGGCCGTGCCCGCGTCGCTCCAGGCCGTGCAGATCGACCAGAAAAACTGTGAATACTCGCCGCACGTGGCGGTGATGCCCGTCAGCGGCGACATCACCGTCAGAAACAGCGATCCGCTGCTTCACAACATTCACTTCTATCAAAACGACGAGAGCCTCTTTAACATCGCGCAGCCCACCCAAGGTCAAACCAACAATCACAAGCTCGAAAAGGCCGGCATGGTCTACGCCGAGTGCGACGTTCATTCCTGGATGCAGGGTCACGTTGCGGTAGTCGACAATCCTTACTTCGCGATCACGGACGAGGGAGGCAAATTCGCGATCGGCGATCTCCCGGCAGGCACTTACAAGGTGAAGGTGTGGCACGAATACCTCGGTGAGAAAACACAGGACCTCACCGTCACCGCAAGGGGCGATATGGAGTTGAACCTCGATTTCAAGGATTTGCTCGACGCGAAGAAGCCCGCGTCCGGCGCGGCAACTCCGACCACCAGCGCCGCGCCCGCGGCTGCTCCGGGAGGGGCGGCGGCAGCCGCGGACAAGAAAGCGGATTCCGCTGGTGCTCAAGTGACGGTAAAGATGATCAGCGAAGGCAGTTCATTCCGGTTCGAGCCCGCCGAGATTACCGTGAAAGTCGGAACCACCGTGAAGTGGGTGAACGATTCAGACAACCGCCACACCTCGACGGATGATCCGAACTTCGAAAAGACTCCCGGTGAAGCGGTGCTCCCGCAAGGCGCTCAAGCGTGGACTTCGCCGTTTTTGGCGAATGGTGACTCCTTTACCCGAAAGTTTACGTCCCCCGGAAAATACAAATACTTTTGCAGGAATCACGGCCAGTTCGGAATGGAAGGCACCATCACCGTCGTGCCTTAACGGCCGTTCCACGTCAGGCAGACCTTAATCCTGGTATTTCTCTCGAAGCCGAGGTGTGAGGCGAAGCATCAACTGAACGCGTTCGACTTCGTTCAGCCAGTCGCTGAGCGTCGCGTCGACTTCGGCTTTCTCGGGCGCGACAATGCCCGTCGGGCACATCGGCCCCAATTTGCGCAGCGCGATCGCCCGATAACGATGGATCGTGCGATCGCCGGCCGTGGCGCACCATTTGTCGTCTTCGGAGAAAAATAAAACGACCGGCACGCGATTGCCTTCGTTGATGCGCAGCTCGGGTTTCAACTCTCCATCGCGAGGCCGCTCGATGAAACGCAGATCGATTTTTGCGGGATTGGCTTCGGCGATCCGCTGAATCAGAGGGCATTGTTCGACGCAATCGCCACACCAGACGCCGCTGAACGCCAGGATCTTCATCTGCCGGACAAATCCATGGACAAGCAAGCGTTGGGTTTCCATCAAATGCCCCGCCTCGTAAACCTGACGCCAGCGCCTCTGCTGTTCTTCAGTGCCCGTCTGAACGTAGGCTTCGTATGGAAGAGCCGTTCTGAATAGATCGGCAAGCTCCGAGCTTTTCATCATGGATCACAATCATACCGTCCCCAAAACCGCAACCCGAGCGCGAAATAACGTCAGCGGCGTGTGTCGGCGGCGAGCAATGGTCCGGAGGCGACGAGTTTCTTGCGCTTGGGATCGACGGTCAGATTCAGGCCTCCAAGAGTCCGAGCTCCCAGAAGCGGCAGGTCACCCTTTTCCGCGAAAACGACTTCGTCGATCGTAAAGTATTTGTCCAGGCGAATGATGGCGAAACCGACACTGCGCGTAATACCCTGCCCGTTCGCCATCACAAAGGCGAGGTCTTTTTTCTCACATTCAGCGCCAATCTTCTCGAGCAAGTGTCCCGGTATCCAGGTGTAATCACTTCCAGTATCGACGAGCAGCTTCGGAACAACGACCGACCGCGAACGGTCCACGTGATTTTCTACTTTGCATCGAACGTAAAAAGTACCCATGTGCTTGGTTCGTTTTGTGAGCAGGTGTCGGCGCGCCACAATTTGGCAGTTTAGCGGGCAAATAGATTGATGACAACCCGTCCCGCTGGCCGCGTCGTGACCTACACGTCGCGACGTATATAACTACGCTCGTTTTCATGGAGTTGGCTTGAGCGTAGCTGTCGGCACCATTCTGGACCAATATGAGATCCTCGCTTTGCCTGGCAAGGGCGGCATGGGCGAGGTCTATCGAGCGCGGGATTCGAAACTCAAACGTGGCGTTGCGATCAAGACCATTTCAATAATGGAAAGAAGTAGTAAAAAAGGATTTGGGACGGAGGAGAATTTCGCAGGGACAACGGCACCGAAATTTTCCTCCGTCCCAAATTAACTGGCAGGAACTCTTCAGTTTTTGTTTACTCTCCTCCTCGGCCTCTGCCTCTGCCCTTGCCGTTACCCTTACCTTTGCCCTTACCATTGCCTTGATCATCATCGTTGTCGCGGCCGTGGTTTTCTCGCTCTTCGGCGACAAAGTATCTGGCGTTGTAACCTGGTCCCTTGGCGTTGTAGGCGCGGTATTCACGCTCGCGAAATTCATGAAGCTCTTTGATCTTGTACCTGCGGAGGCCCGGGGGCAGCCTTTCAACAGCCACGTAGGTCCACGGTCCGTTGTATCCCGGGCCAAAGAACCAATGGCCGCTTTGTAAATAGTAGTATCGACCGCTAACGAAATAGATGTCGTAAGGGACACCCACAGCGACGTACATCTGAGGCTCCGGCATCAGGACCATCGTCGGAGGTGAGTACACAACCACCGGCGGCGGCTCACCGATATGAACGTTTACGCTCACCTGAGCGAGACCGGGCGTCGCGGCCAAACCCATAAACACCACTAAACCCAACACGCGGGATTTCATCGTCATCGATAGTTCGCTCCTTTGTCGAGCCGGTTGTAGTCGTCCCGAACATTCGAACCGGATTTATTCAGGCAATCCGCCTTCCACGGGCTGGGCAATTGATAGGCAAGCACTTACGGCTCCAATAGGTCTGCCTGGGGTAATCAACTTTGTGGAAAAAGCCCGCGGAGCCGAGGCGATTCCCGGAAATTTTGCCGATACATTTCGACGGCGGGAGTCACTCAGCATCCAGAAGAGCTAGATCCGAAAATGGAGCAGGAGGAGAAAACATGGCCGGTTACAGGAAAATTGCAGTTTTATTATTGCTGGTGTTCGCGGGAACTCGCGAACTGGATGCGGACTATCGCGCCCGAATCAACGGGCAGACCCGGCTGCGGAACTCTATATCATCGGGATCCGATTACACGTGCCAGGTGATGGGGGACGGAACGGTGCGTTGCTGGGGCCTGAACAGTACGCTGCAGCTTGGTGTCGACAACACGAATACCAGCGGAAATTTCCGCGCGACACCGGTAACCGTCCCCGGTCTCACCGGTGTTGTTTCCGTCGCCGCAGGCACTCAACAGACCTGCGCGTTACTCAGTACCGGCTCGGTGCGCTGTTGGGGCGCCGGCGCGCTTGGAATCATCAGTAACGGGCCTCAAAGCACACCTGTCGAAGTACTCGCCGGAGATTCGACTCAACCTTCAACCCTCGTTCCTCTGATCAACGTGAAAGCGATCGCCGCCGGAGATACGTTCACCTGCGCGCTAATCACGGACGGAACGGTCCGCTGCTGGGGTGCGAACAGTTACGGCGAGCTGGGAATCGGCAATCAGGTCGGGCAATACACCGCGGTTCTTGTCAGTGGTCTCGCCAATGTTGTGGCTATCGCGTCAGGCGGTTCGCACAGCTGCGCTGTGATTTCGGACGGAACTGCCCGCTGCTGGGGAACAAATCAGAGCGGCGAAATCGGTGACGGCACCTCGTTAAACCTGCGCCTCACTCCGGTGCCTGTTCAGGGGCTTGCCGGCCCGGTTGTGGCCATTAGCGCCGGGGTAAGTCACACTTGCGCGCTTCTGTCCAACAGCAAGGCGCAATGCTGGGGATACAACCGCTACGGCCAGCTCGGGACCGGCTCCGCCGTTGAGGACAACCCGTTTCCCGGGACGGTTGTGGAACTGCCGGGCACCGATATTGCGACGGCAGAAATCACCGCCATCAGCGCCGGCGCAGAGCATACATGCGCTCTTTTGGCCGGCGGCACGCCACGGTGCTGGGGGTACAACGGATTCGGCCAACTGGGTGACGGCACGATATTCGACAGGAACAGCGCAGATCAGGAGACCAACCTCACGAATCTCGTCGCCATCTCTGCAGGATTCGCTCATACATGCGTCGTCCTGGCGGACGGCTCCGCCCAATGTTACGGAAAGAATGCGGCCGGATACGGTGATCCGACCCGCGTCATTTCGGTCTCCGGCCAACTCGGCAACGGCGACACGACCAGTATCTTCAGCACGACCCCAGTGACGGTATCCGGTGGCGGCGGCAGCGTCAGCGCGGCCGTGGTCGAAGCCGGATCGCTCCATACCTGCGCCGTCCGTACGAATGGCTCGGTCGCCTGCTGGGGAAGTAACTCGCATGGCGAGCTCGGCGACGGCACGACCACAAACCAAACGAGACCGGTTGCCGTGCAGGGACTGAGCAATGCGGTGGCGGTTACCGCCGGTGAATCGCATACCTGCACGTTGCACGCCGATGGAACGGTACGGTGCTGGGGCATCAATACTTTGGGCGAGTCCGGCGGATCGAACACCATCGACCAGAAAACGCCCGTGGTCGGCGGCGTGTCCAGCGCTGTCGCGATCAGCGCGGGGACTCATCACACCTGTGCACTGCTGTCGAATGGCACTGCGAAGTGCTGGGGGTCCGACGCAAACGGCGCACTCGGAGATGGCCGCACCATCAACAGTGCAAATCCTGTGGTTGTGAACGGACTCGCCGATGCCGTGTCCATCGCGGCCGGCAACGGATTTACCTGCGCGCTGCTGTCCAGTGGAACAACGAAATGCTGGGGAGCAAATTTTCACGGACAACTGGGCAATGGCACGACGACTTCAGCGGTGACTTCTCTCACAACCGTTTCGGTTCCAGACTCCGGGGGAGCGTTAACCCCCCTCACCAACATCGTGTCGATCGCTGCCGACGAATTCCACACCTGCGCAGTCATCTCGACCGGCACGGCGCGATGCTGGGGCGACAATATCTACGGAGAGATCGGAGACAACACAACCGGAACCGACAGGTTGACTCCAGTGTTGGTCCGCGACCCACCTAACACCAACAGCAGAGGTTTCCTCACCAACGTTGTATCGATTGCAGCGGGAGCAACTCTCAACTGCGCGCGCACCGGCGCGGGAACCGCTCGCTGCTGGGGCTCGAACGCAACCGGACAGCTTGGAGACAACACCACGACAGACAAGCTGACTCCTTCGACGGTTGTTCAGGTCGTCCTCAACAAGACCACACTCATCACGAGTCTTCAGCCGCACACAGGGCTGACCCACGTGACGGCGGGCAATGTTTATGCGTGTGCTCTGCAGTTCAACGGGAGTCCTCTGTGCTGGGGCGCGAACGCTCTCGGCGAGTTGGGCGACGGCACGGTGACCGGCCATCTCACACCTGTTGGTGTTCCGTCGTTCACCCTCAATATCGATCCTCACGTGCACTTGAAGAACAACCGCGTGACGTCCCTGAGCATCATTGCCGTATGTGACCCCGGCGATTCTCTCCACGTCAACGTCAAGCTCGTACAAGGTTCGTCGACCGGCTCAGGAGTCGGCCAGGGAGAGTGCACAGGCCGGCTCGAAAGCTATCCAGTCACCGTGTCGGCGCAAGGCAAAGATGGTTTCGGTGCCGGAGCAGCCCAGGCTTTTGCAGACGGCAGCATCCGAACACGAGGCCTGACAGTCGACACTCAGCAGTGGACCCGTGCCGTAACGATAATTCCTTAGGAGCGAGCACGCCTGAAGCGTGTCCGCAATTTGGCCGGGGCTAAGCGAGCACCAGCGAGCGTACCCCCGGTTGCTTACAACCAAACCAGACCGCTCCGCGGAGCGCAGGGTATTTCACCAAGTCTCAGATGTTAGAATGCGCCCGTGGAACGGGACACTACCGAATCGTTGGATCATCAACTGGTCGCGCGCATTGGCGAGGGCGATCAGACTGCGGTTTCGGTGCTTCATGACCGCTTCTCGGCGCGGATCTATTTCATCGCGCTTCGCGAAATGAGGGCGCCCGCGGATGCAGAGGATGTGCGAAATGAAACCCTGCTTCGTGTTCTCAATGCGATCCGGAACGGTCGCCTGGCAACGCCCGCGGCATTGCCTGGCTTTGTGCTCTCGACCGCCCGCAACGTCATGCATGAGTTCGCCCGGCAGGGCCGCCGCGCCGAACCGATCCTGGAGCGAGACTTTGCGGGTCCCAATCCCGATGCCCAGACCGACATCGAGGCCCAGCAAGCGGTGGAGCTAGTCATAAGGAGGCTGAAACCGCGTGAGCGCACATTCCTGCGCCTCTTTTACTACGAGGAACTGTCAAACGACGAGATCAGCCGGCGCCTTGGAGTTCCCGAAGAGCGCCTCCGGCTCATCAAATCGCGAGCGCTAAAAAGTTTTCGCGAGATTTACGGGCGGTTGGTGAAATGACGCACAAGGAAATTGCAGAACGAGACATCATCGAGGCCTATGTGCTCGACCGGCTAACTGCCGAGGACCGGCAGGCATTCGAAGAGCATTTCTTTGGATGCGACTTATGTTTTTCTCACGTGCAGGAAAGCAACCGGTACGTGCACGGATTGCGGAAAGCTGCGGAAACGGGAGTCCTGCCGCCGGTGCTCGACGATCCCGCCGGCGGATGGCTCGCCGGCTGGCTGAGGCCCGCGTTCGGAGCGAGTGTCGCGGCGGCGCTGGTGCTGGCTTCAGTTTCCGGATGGCTGGCCCTCGTGCAAATGCCGAAACTCCGCAATGAAACCGCATCCCAGCAGCGACAGCTCGACGAGACGCGACAACGCATCAGCGGCCTCGAACAGCAACTAGCCCAACAGAGCGCCGTGAACCGCTTTCCTACAATCGAAGCCAATCTTCCTCTGGTCATGCTCGAGGCCAGCCGCGCGGCCGGCGCCGCCAACATCCTGACGATTCCGGCGAGCGCGACTCACGCAGCGGTATGGATCGAACTGGGACCTGAAGCGCGCGCCGAGCCGTTCCGACTCGAGATCCGCGCTTCATCCAATCAACTCGTGGAAAGCATCGCCGGACTGAGGCGCAATCGCTACGGCGCTCTTTCGGCCGGCGTTCCAGCCGAACACCTGACGGCTGGAACCTATACGGCTCGCGTCTTTGGCGCGAACGGCGCTCTCGTTTCGGAGTACCGCCTCGACATCCAACGGTAGTAAGATGCGCCGCATGTCGGCCCGCATACTGCGCATTCTTGCACTGTTGTGGGCGGTCGCCATCACCGGACAGACTCCGGACACACAGTCGCTGGAGCTTGCAAAACCGATCGAGCGCCAGATCGCAGGAGGCGAACGCCACTCGTATCACATTCAACTGGAAACCGATCAGTACGTCTTCGTAACCTCGACTCAAGACGCCATCGACATCGCGATCTCGATGAACGGGCCGGATGGCACGCGGCTCGTGGATGTGAATCGAGTTTCACCACCCGATATTGAGGACTTGGGATGGATCACGTCGCAACCCGGCAGTTACGAAATCGCCATCGAGGCCGGCAAGCAGGCGTCGCCGGGCCGGTATGTGCTGACCCTGCGAGCACTCCGCTCTCCGACGGCGGGGGATCGCAGCCGCTTTGCGGCATTTCAAAAGACATGGTTTGAAGCCGCCGAGCTCGTTAAGAAGGACACCGCGGCATCGTTGCGGCAGGCGCTGGAGAAATATCAGGAAGCGCTGCCGCTGTGGCGAGCTGCCGGTGACCAGCTCTGGGAAGGCTACGTTCAGGGTGAACTCGGAACTGTCTATCAGCGCCTTGGAGATTTGCCGCATTCGCGCGATGCCCTCGTTCAGGCGCTCGACCTCTATCGCGCCGCGGGAGCCCGCCTTGAGGAATCCATCGCGCTGAACTCCCTCGGCCTTGCGGTCTACCGGCTCGGAGATTCACCGCAGTCACTGAAGTATCTGGAAGAGGCCCTCGCGCTGCGACGCGAACTCGGATACCGCCGGGGCGAAGCCATCACGTTGAACAATATGGGCCTCGCCTATACACGTTTGGGAAAAACGACGGAAGCTCTCGACTTGTATCTTCGTTCGCTCGATATTCGTCGTGAGGTCGGCGATACCTCCGGAGAAGCCACCACTCTGGATAACCTCGCTTTGACTTACCGCAGCACCGGGCAGCTGCAGAAAGCGCTCGAGGCAACGGCCGATGCACTCAAACTCCGGCGCGCCATCAAGGACCGGCGCGGCGAAGCGACGAGTTTGAACGCCATGGGCCTGATTCACATGGCCATGGGCGAAACCGAAAAGGCGCAGGAATATTGGAAGCTGGCTCTGCCCGCTTTCGAAGAAATCGGCGAAGCCCAGGGCCGCGCCGCAGTTTTGGGTAATCTCGGCGCGTCGTACAGCAGTTCGAAAAACTACAAGGAAGGTGTCGCCTACCTCGAAAAGGCAGCGTCGCTGAGACACGAAACTTCCAACCCCCAGGGGGAGGGCGTCGAGTTAAACGGTCTGTGCACCGCGCTGCTGGGTCTCGGAGAATACTCGAAAGCACTCGCAACCGGCGAGCGCGCCATGAAAATCTTTAAGGATATCGATTACAAGTCGGGCGTGGCCCAATCGCAATACTGTCTGGGCCAGACGCTGGCTCACATGGGTAAACGGGATGAGGCTCGCGCGGTCTTGCAGCAGGCTATTACGACGCACCGTTCGACGGGAGCCATCCAGAACCTTTCTTTAAGTCTCGCCGTACTTGCGATTGTCGAGAGAGACTCGGGCAACTATGCCGAAGCGCTCGCCCGCAGTGAGGAAGCGCTGTCGGTTGCCGAATCCGAACGCGTTACCCTGACCAACCCGGACCAGCGTGCGACGTACCGCAGCTTCCATACAACTCAATATGCGCTGAGGGTGGATGTGCTGATGCAGATGGCCGCGGCGGATCCTTCCGGTGGATTTGCGGCGCGCGCGCTCGAGGCAAACGAGCGATCACGCTCGCTGAGCCTGATCGAAATGGTCGCGGACTCCGGAACCGATCTTCGGCAGGAATTGACCGACGATCAGCGTCGGCGCGAAGACAGCATTCTGACGCGCATCAGCTCTCTCCAACGAGAGATGCTTCGCGGTGAAGTGGCGGCTGCCCGCAAGCACGAACTCGAACAACAACTCGCCGCAGCGGAACGAGAACTCGAACTGTATCAGGTCGAGTTGCGGGCGGCGGGAAGCCGGTACGCGACCTTTCATTACGCTCGGACGCTCGGCGTGGAGGACATCAAGACCGAACTGATCGGGCCGGATACGGCGCTGGTGGAATATGCGTTAGGGGAACAGCGGTCCTATGCGTGGGCGCTCACCGCTCACGGACTGACCACCTCCACATTGCCGGGCCGCGCCGATATTGAGAAGCAGGTCGACGCTTACCGCAAGGAAGTGTCGCAGCGAGTCTCCGCCCTGACGGCCGGATCGGCCCTTGCCCGAATCCAGTTGCAAAGCAAGGCGATTTACAAGGCTCTTCTGACGCCGTTTGAAAAGGACCTTGCGCAAACCCGCAGCCTGATCATTGTTCCCGACGGCGGACTGGACTATCTTCCGTTCGAAACGTTGATGAACGGATCATCATCGGCGTTGATCGAGCGTTTCGCGATTTCTTACTCCCCGTCGGCGTCTGCGTTGGCCGTCCTGAAAACCAGGAAGGACTCTCGCGATATCCAGAAAATGCTGCTCGCTTTCGCCGATCCCGACGCCTCTCCGGCAGGGCCGTCGGCTGCACTCTCGGCTTCTGTTGAACGCGGACTCGACCTCACCCGTCTTCCCAACGCACGCGCTGAAGTCGCGGCCATAAGCTCCCTTTACAAGCCGGAACAAACCCGATCGTATTTGGGTTCGGACGCCACCGAACATGCGATCAAAACCGAAGATCTGCGCAACTATCGTTTTCTCCACTTCGCTACGCACGGCTACTTCGACGAAGAGCGGCCCGCGCGGTCCGGAATCGTTCTGTCCCCCGGAAGCGACTCTGCCGAGGATGGACTGTTGCAGGTTGGCGAGATCATGCGTCTGCGGCTGAACGCCGATCTCGTGACTCTGTCGGCTTGCCAAACGGGCCTCGGGCAGTTGCTCGCCGGCGAAGGCGTGATGGGTCTGACACGAGCATTCCTGTACGCGGGAGCTCAAAGCGTCGTGGTGAGCTTGTGGAATGTCAACGACTCGGCTACTGCCGAGCTGATGAAAACGTTCTATCGCGAATTGAGCCGCGGCACGCCGCGCGAAGAAGCGCTACGGCGGGCCAAGCTGTCGTTGATACGCGGCTCCCAGGCGGCGTGGAGACATCCTTATTACTGGGCGCCATTCATCTTCGTCGGGCAACGGGGAAAGGGAATTTAGAGAGTGGACGAAGTGAAGTTCTAACCCGAGATCCGAGGCTGTGTAGGCGAGCAAATTCCCCAGCGGGAGAGGGCCAGTCCAATTTCGGATTTCGGATCTCGGATTAGAACTTCACTTCGTCCGATTTCTAAATTCCTATCTGTACTTCCCAACTTCCGAACTGCCGGTGCCGCTGCAGCCGGTGGATCCGTACCGGATGAACTTTTGGACGCGGCCCGCGGTGTCGACTTCGCCGGTGTAGATGTTGCCTTCGGAGTCCACGCTGAGAGCGTGCGGCCAGTGGAATTGGCCGCTCTGGCGGCCGCCGGTCCCGAAGCGATCGATCTCCTGAAGATTCTCACGGTTGATCTCATACACCGTGTCGTTCGTCAGATCCGCGATGTAGATGCAACTCTGCTTCGGATCCGTTGAGAACGCCAGCGCGCCTGACGTCCCTGCTGCGGTTTGCGGCGCGACGTGCATTTCTCCGACAAAACCGCACTTGCCGGCTTCACCGTTCGGGTTGTTGCACGGCTTTCCGACTTCCGATGCCTTGAAGACCTGCACGCGGTTGTTGCCGCGATCACAAACATAAAGCAGACCATCTGCCGCCAGTTTCGCGCAATGAAGCGGACTGCGGAAGAGCTTCGGCTTCATCTCGCCGCGACGAAAATCGTCGGGCCACTCGCCTGCGCTTTCGCCGGCATCGGCACCGGCAACGATGTCGCCCTTCACCGGGTTCTGCCCGTAAGCGCCAAAATGACCGACATATTTGCCAGTCGCGGCGTCGACGATCAGCACTCGACGATTGCCGTAACCATCGGCGATGTAGAGCAGGTTCGTCTTGGGATCCACGCTCGTATCCGCCGGCAGGAAAGGCTGCGGCGTGCCGTTGATGCCGCCGTTGGTGTCGTTGCTGTTCGGCCCCTTCGCACCGGCTTTCCCGATCTGATAGATAAACGTGCCGTCCATCCTGAACTTCAAGACGTGCGAATCATTGCCGAAGTTCGGCGCCCATGGAAACTGACCGTGAAAGTTCTGCGCCTGACCATTTCCGGCGACGTAAACGAAGTCATTGTGATCGACGTAAATTCCATGCTCTCGCGACGGCCAGAAACAGCCTGCCTGTTCGCGGCACTTTTTGTTCAAAAAACCCGGATCACCGGGACCGCCCCACGCCTCCAGCAAATTCCCTGCTTTGTCGAACTCCAGAACCGAAGGCGCTGGGGTGCAACAACCGGCAAGTTGACCGTAAGGGCGCGGGTGCCCGAGTGCGCTGATCGGACTCCCCTTTTCATCCTTACCGGCGACTCCGAGAGCGCCCGCATCCGTCGAGACCAGAGCTCGCGGCCGATGATAGACCCAGATGTGATCGTGACGATCGACATACAGACCGCCGATGTCGCCGATGATCCAGTTATGCGGGAGCGGTTTGGGCCATCCGGGATCGACGACAAAGGCCGGCGCCGTTCCGGTCCTGGAGGTATGCGGCGCCGTGCGGTCGATCAGTCGGTCGAGAACGCCTGCCTTCTTCATCGCATCGGCGGCGTTTTGCTGAGCAACGACGTACGCCGCACAGACCAGGCTTCCGATGAATCCGGCGGCAACAACGTATTTGAAAAACCGCATCAACATCTCCTGACTGAAATCCGGGGCATCCATTGAGGCTGACGATAGCGACAACACTCCCAACCACGGTTTTCATCCACTCCGTCCAGGGACCTTCGAAAGTGACTTCCAGGCCAGTGCTATTTTTTCATTCCCTTTGCCGTGATGCGGACAGTCGCGGCATGCATCGAGCCGTTCATATCGTGGTAGGAAACCGTAACCTGATCGTTCATTCCGACAGCGTCGGGTGCCGTCATCTTTCCCTGCTGTTTGCTTTTTGTGGTCAAACCCTTGCCGATGAACTTCGTGTTGTTATCCACGTTGAACGTCATCTCCTTGCCGCCGGCCCCGGCAATCTTCAAAGAGTTTGCGGAAACCGACGTCACCTTTCCAGAGGCGCTCATTGCTTTCCCCTTCGCAGGCGCCTTGCCCTGCGCATGAAAGGGAGCCGGCTGGACGAGAGTGAACAACACAGCGACTGCAACAACGATGACTAAAAAGCGACTCATGTGCCCTCCTCAATCTACCCTGTGAATTTTGGAAATTGAGCCAATTTTAGAGAGCCGATTGCGTTTTGTCACTTGTATGCTGAGTTCTCATGAGCGAAGCCTATCCGCTGTTTGTTCCGGCGCCCTATCAGGACTCCGTGGACTCCGGGCGCGTCATTCTTCGAGACGGCTCCACCGCGACCGTTCGGATTGCACACAACGTCGACGCTCCAGCCGTCGTGGAATTCTTTCATCGGCTGTCGCCGGAATCGCGGGAGCGGCGCTTCTTTTCTCTCGCGGAACCGAACGCGAAAACGGTGGTGGCGCTGTGCGACTCGTCGGATCCTCTGTCCAAATTGACTTTGGTCGTAACGCGAATGAGCGCCGGCAAAGAAGCCATTGTGGGCGTGGGTTCGTATATTGCCGCCGGCGATGGGCGGGCGGAGGTGGCGTTTGCCGTCGAAGATGAACTTCAGGGCAAAGGCATCGGAACTCAACTTCTGGAACGTCTGGCCCTCCTCGCAACGCGAGCCGGAATTACTCGATTCTGGGCGGTGACGAAGTCTGAGAACCGGGGGATGATCGAGGTCTTCCGCCGCTCCGGATTTCCTCTCCACGAAAGGTTCGATCGCGGCTACCTGGAACTCGACTTTTCGGTTCTGCCGACAGAAGCCAGCGTGCTTGGCTCCGAAATGCGCGATCGTGTTTTCACGGCAGCATCGCTCCGTCCATTCTTCCAGCCGCGAGGGGTTGCGGTTGTCGGCGCTTCCCGAAAGCCGGGAAGTATCGGGCGCCGGATACTCGACGCACTTCTGCTGAACGGTTTTCGAGGCGCGATTTACGCGGTGAATCCACAGGCCGCGGAAATCGGTCCGGTCCGGGCGTATCCGTCGGTGAAGGACCTGCCGGAGCCGGTCGATCTGGCCGTCATCGCGGTTCCCCGTGACCTCGTGTTGCGCGTTGTGGATGAATGCGCGGAAAGGGGCGTGAAGGCTCTTGTCGTCATCACCGCCGGCTTTGCCGAAATCGATGAAAGCGGCCGCGCGCTGCAGTCGCAACTTCTCCAGCGGGTTCGCGGGCACGGCATACGCATGGTCGGACCGAACTGCATGGGTCTTCTCAACACCGCCGTCAAGCTCAATGCCTCCTTCTCGCCGGTTTTCCCTCCTCCGGGCGGAATCGCGATGTCGTCGCAAAGTGGAGCGCTCGGCTTGGCCATCCTCTCCCTGGCTGCGCACCGGCAGATCGGGGTGTCGACATTCGTCAGCGTCGGAAACAAAGCGGACGTATCCGGCAACGATCTGCTCGAATACTGGGAAGTGGATGAGAACACGCGCGTCATCCTGCTGTACCTGGAATCCTTTGGGAATCCGCGCCGCTTTGCGCGGCTCGCACGCCGCGTCGGACGCGTGAAGCCGATCGTCGCCGTCAAGTCCGGACGCACGATTGCAGGTGGTCGAGCGGCGGGTTCGCACACCGCGGCGTTGGCCGCCAACGACGTGGCTGTTGATGCGCTGTTTCGTCAAACCGGTGTCATACGGGCAGAGACACTCGACGAGATGTTCGAAATTGCGGTGGCGCTCGAACATCAGCCTCTTCCTCGAGGCCGACGCGTCGGTATCGTCACCAACGCCGGCGGTCCCGGCATTCTCTGCACGGATGCGTGCGAGGCAGGCGGTCTCAAGGTTTCCGAGCTCTCCGAAAAGACAAAAACCGAGCTGAGGACATTCCTTCCGGCTTCCGCCAGCGTGTCGAATCCCGTGGATATGATCGCTTCGGCTGGACCGGACAGTTATCGGCGAGCGATTACGACGCTGCTGCCTTCCGGCGATGTGGATGCGCTCGTTGTCCTTTATATCCCCGTCGACCGCTCGGGAGCCGATACGGTCACCGCGGCGATAGCCGACGGCATTCAACAGGCGCGACAGTCGGGCGGTTCCGGAAAGCCGGTGTTCATATGCATGATGTCGAACGAGAACTCGCGTGCTCTCCGGTTGCCCGGCGAAACGGTTCCCGTCTATTTGTTTCCAGAAACCCCGGCAAAGGTCCTCTCGAAAACGGCGGCTTACTCCGAGTGGCGCCGAAAGCCGCCGGCCATGGTTCCGGGTTTCCCGGACGTCCAGCGTGAACGAGCAAAATCCATCGTTCGAGCAGCGATCGAAAAGCGCGGAGGAACAAACTGGCTCTCCGCTGAAGAGACCCACGGTTTGCTCGCGTGCTATCAGATTGCGGAGACGCCCGGCGGTCTCGCCGGGACCGCTGATGAAGCTGTCCGCATCGCCCGGTCCATCGGATTTCCGGTCGCGGCGAAACTGTCTTCGCCGCGGGTACTGCACAAGAGCGATATGGGTGCGATTCGTCTCAACCTCCGCGACGAAAATGCGCTCCGAGCAGCGTTTGAAGAGCTTCGGCAGGAAGGCATGGACGGAATTCTGGTGCAACAGATGATCCAGCGCGGCGTCGAGTTGATGATCGGCGTTGCCGAAGACCGGCTATTTGGTCCATTGATCGCTTTCGGTCTGGGAGGCATCCATGTCGAGATCCTGGGCGACGTGCGGTTTCGCGTGACCCCACTTACGGATCAGGATGCGCACGAGATGGTCCGCGAAATCCGCGGCTACCGGTTGCTCGAAGGATATCGCGGCCATCCACCAGCAGACGTGCCGGCAATTGAGGATGTGTTGTTGCGGATATCTCGAATGGTCGAAGACATTCCGGAGATTCGAGAGCTTGATCTGAATCCCATCTTTGGCCTCCCTCCGGGAGAAGGCTGCCTCGTGGTCGACGCACGCATTCGCGCCGGATAACGCATGACCACCGAGACTGGTTGACGATTTCACCCTCGCACCGCTTTGCTTTTGCCGGAATTCTGACAGACTGTCTTTCTTGACGTGCGATCGCGCTTCTAACCGCTCGTGATCGCGTCGATTCATGGTTGGTTTGCAAATTGCGAAACAGTTGGAGCACGGACGCCACTCCTGGAAAGGACTTCCATGAACCAAGCCCGGAAGGGAGAACGTATGGCTGAACTGACGATCAAGAAAAGCGAGTCGATCCTGGATGAACTTCGCAACATGGAGGACAAGATCATGCGCCGCGCTTTCGAGATTTTCCAGTCCAACGGCGAGACCGGAAAGGACCTCGACAACTGGCTGGCGGCCGAGCGTGAATTGATCTGGAAACCGCCGATCGATCTGATTGAAAAAGACAATCTCTTCAAGCTGCATGTGGAGATGCCGGGAGTCGATCCGAAGGACATTGCCGTTGAGGTCACTCCGGACGAACTTCTCGTGAAAGCCGAAACGCATCAGGAACGCAAGGAAGCGAAAGGCGAGATCCACATGAGCGAACTCCGGACGGGCAGTCTGTTCCGCAGCGTCGCTTTCCCGAAAAAGATCGACACGACCAGGGTCAAAGCCGAATTCAAGGATGGAATATTGAACATCACTGCCCCAGTCGCCGAGGAGCAGAAAGCCCGGAAGGTGGAGATCGCCGCCGCTTAGAAATATGTCGCACGCCGGCGTGTCAGGAATTTAGACGAAGTTTCCTGACACGCCTCGGCGTGCTTCCGCTTTATAACCTACTTCAGCGTTCTCAAAAACGCGACCGTGTCCGCAATCTCCTTTTCCGACAAAGCCACAGGTTTCATCTTTCCCTTTCCTTCTTTGAGGGTCCTGGTCAGTTCGGCGTCTGACCTTGCCTGGACTTCTTTGGAGCCGAGCGGCCGGAGTTCGACTTTCATCATCTTGGCAATGGCGTCTTTACCTTCACCGCCGGCGCCGTGACAGCTCGAGCATTTCTTTGCGAACACGGCTTTGCCTGCGGCCGGATCGCCCGCGGCCCACGCGGTGCCTGCAGTTATCAGAACGAGAATCAGGGCAGTGGATAGGCACAGTACCGTAGTCTTCATCAGTGTCTCCTCGGCAGAACGATATCGCAAAGAAACTGCCAAACGAAACTGCCGGCAAACCCGCGTATTTCGTGTGCCTATCGCGACCATCCTGCGTTGCTCCCGGACAAAGTGACGAAAGAGGTCTTTTCGATTCGTCGTGTGCGGACAGTCTGGCGAGCGAGCGAACGAACGTGGAAACAGTCCCGTCCTTTCGTCGGCGGGCCGCCTCTTAAACGGCCGCCAACACGAGGAACGCCCAGGGATTCCCGTTGCTGATCTTGAACTAAAGTCTTTCTTGTGAACAGATGAGCTATCGGAATTCAATGGCAGGTGCCTTGCAGAATGGAGTGCATGGTTCCGCAACAGTTGTACGACATTTTCATCGGCTTTGAAGAACGCGCCGCCGACGTTTACATGAACCTGGCGTTGAGGTTTAACGACAAGCCGGACGTGAGTTGGTTCTGGGTTGAAATGGCGATGGAAGAGACGCAGCATGCCGGCATGCTCCAGTACTGTAAGGAGACCGGAATGTTCGCATCCCATTTGCCGACGACCGAGCAGATCCAACGACTGGCCGCGATGTTCAAGACCGTGCGCCGGAGCGCCGCATCACCGGAGATCACCCTGGATCAGGCATTCGAGGTTGCGATCACGCTGGAGAGTTCGGAAATGAACGAAATTTACAGCGATCTCACGGCGAATGTGACCGGACCCTGGTACGTCATTCGAAAGAAGATCGAACTATCGATCAGCAATCACTTCGAAAGACTGCGAGAGGCCTCGAACCGGTTTGATGTGGCGGTGGATATTCGAACGAAGCTCGGAAGCTTGACGCGGGCTGCGTAGGCGCCGGGCCGAAGCCGGCGCCCACACCACCAGGTTTTGAGACTACAGGACTGTTTCCAGGACAGCTCCGCCGGTGGCAGCGGCAGCGGCTCTCAGCATGGGCGTGACGCTGCTGAACATCAGTTCCTTCGATTCTTCCGCCACGTCGACGCTGACGGTATCGCCGGCGATGATCTGTTCCGTCGCCAGCAACGCAGACAGCGGCATGATCAAATGATGTTCGATGGCGCGCTTCAGCGGTCTCGCGCCGTATTTCATGTCCGTCCCTTCGGCAAGAAGGAATTCCTTGGCGCGTGCGGTGTACGTCAGCGCGAATGGCCGATCGATTTGCGTCGCGAGAATGCGGTTCTGAACCGAGCCGAGTTCGATATCGAGCACTCTCTGCAGATCCGCGTTATCGAGCGGTTGGAACACCACGACTTTATCGATGCGGTTCATGAACTCGGGCGAGAATCGCCGTTTCGCCGCTTCGACCGCGACGCGATGAATCTTCTGTTCCATCTGAGCGGGCGCGCCGTCCTTGGACGGCGGGGCAAAACCGATACCGCCGGACATCACCCGGGTCATCTCCGAGGCTCCGAGGTTCGAAGTCATGAAGATGATCGCGCGAGAAAGGTTGACTCTTCGGTTGTCGCCCAGTGTCAGCGTCCCCTTGTCCAGGATGCCGAGCAGGAGTTGCCACAATGCGTCGCTGGCCTTCTCGATCTCATCGAACAGCAGGAGCGTGATCTTGTGCTTATCGTTCTGGTACCGATCCACCGTTTCCTGCGTGAGCAACGCCGGCGTCTCACGATGACCGATGTAGCCCGGCGGTGAGCCGATGAGTTTCGCGATTTCGTGACTGTGCTGAAATTCGGCGCAGTCGATCTTGATCACTGCGTCGGGAGTCGAGAACAGGATTTCGGCGGCCGCTTCAACGAGACGCGTCTTGCCCGAACCTGTCGGACCAAGGAACAACAGATTTGCAATCGGGCGTCCTGGCGTTGCAAGTCCGGCGGTGACGGCCTGGTAGACATTCACTAATTCCATAACCGCGTCGTCCTGACCGACGATCTTCGATCTCAGCTTGGTTTCAAAATCCGATACATCAGAACTTCGTTTTCCGGGTCTGAGAACAGTAGCTTCGAATTGAGCGGCCATATTCGCCTCCACGTTTTGCTATTGAGCATCCGTCGCTCCAAAACCCAACATGACCGAAACTTCTATTGATAATGGATAAGCCGCGATCAATAAGGTGAGCAGCCTTGGAAGTTTTCCCGGCCCGATTCCATCGCTGTTTTTTTCAATTCCAAAGTTTATCTACAATCGCATCAACATTTACAACCCCACCGTGAGTCTTCGCGAAGCGTTTCCTGTGCAGCAGGTGCGCTTTGCCATTTGTTTTGTCGCGATTGTCATCATGGCAGTAGATTGCGCAATTTAGCGAAGTCGCTACAAAGCGTGTTCAAAAAACTCCCATTTGGCGATTTATGAACGACGTGATCGCGCATTCGACTTGACAATTTTCGTCGGAGACAATGCCGTCGTTAGGTAAGCCGCGAATTCGTAAGGAATTCTCGCAACAGGTTCGATGTCACTTTGCGGCGATACGTCTCCGTCGAGCGGATATCGTCGATCGGACGGATTTCATCCTGTATCGACCTGCAAGCCTCATCGATCAAATCATTTGTCAGAGTATTGCCTCGCAACAACTGCTCCGTCTTAACCGCGCGCAGCGTGAACGGTGCCACGCTCGCAAATACGAGCCGAACATCATCAACGCGATGATCATCCGATCGATGGTCACCATCCAGACGAATGCGACCCGCAAGCAGTGTTTTGGAGATCGCCTGAAAACGTCGTGTGCCGACTTTCCGGAAGTAGTCGACGAAGCCTTGCTGCGGTTCGGGCAAATGGATCGCAGTGATCAATTCATCGGGACGAAGATCCATTTGTTTGTATCCGTGATAAAAGCCGGACAGCGGAACGCGGCGTGTTCCCGATTTGCTTCGAATCTCCAGCACCGCGTCATATGCCATCAGCGCAGGCACGCCGTCAGCGGCAGGTGATGCGTTGACGACATTCCCCACCCATGTCCCGCGACTCTGAATTGCCAGGGCGCCCACTTCGCGGGCCGCGAGCGGTAGCAAGGGATAGCGCCGGGCAATGCTGCTGTTCCGAACGTCACGATAGGTGGTGAGCGCAGGAAGTGTCGCGCCATCGCCTTTCCATTCGAGCGGAGGCCGAAGGTCACGAATGCCTTCGACATTTAGAAATGTGCACGGCTTCAGCGCGCCGGCTTCCAGTTGGACCATCAAATCCGTCCCGCCGGCAAGCGGCCTGACGCCGGTGGTCGATGCCAGCACGTCGAGGGCGGCATCCAGAGTCCGCGGCGTTATGACTTCAAAGTCTGAGATGGCGGGCATGCTTTTTTTACCGACTCGAAAATCCGAGTGAATCCCGTACAACGGCATTGATTGCCCGCGAGCGCCTCAGCGACGTTTTCGCAATCCTCGGGATGATCGATGTAATACGCCGCTGCGACGATCATGCCGGGCGTGCAGATGCCGCACTGCGCTCCACCGTTTTCGTAGAACGCCCGCTGAACCGGATGCAGTTCGCTACAATCCGCGAGCCCTTCTATCGTTGTGATGTGTTTGCCCTGGACCTGGCAAATCGGGACCAGACATGCCAGCGCCAGCGTGCCGTTCATCACGACGGTGCAGGCACCGCACTCTCCTTCGCCGCATCCTTCCTTGGTTCCGGTCAATCCGATGTCTTCCCGGAGAACGTCGAGCAGCCGCTTCAGCGGATGCGCCACCACTTCGTTCTTCTTCTCGTTCACCAGAAAATTGACGGCGATCGCGTGGCTCATATCTCCCCGGTCCCTGCAACAGTTTCCATAATGCGCTCGGGCAAAATCGGGATTCGGTTGATGAATTTCCCGGAGAGCGCGTGCGCCACGGCAGATGCAATGGCCGGCGCCGGCCCATCGATGGGCATTTCACCGATACCTTTCGCACCGAAAGGTCCGGGATTCGCATGCGGAAATTCAATGAACTCGACGTCGATGGCCGGCGTGTCCGCGGAGGTCGGAATGATGTAGTTGGTATATTGAGTGTTGGTCATGGCGCCGCGATCCAGCACCACGTTTTCGTAGAGTGCGAAACCGACACCTTGCGCTACTCCGCCTTCAATCTGTCCCGACGCGAGATCCGGATTGATCACGCGTCCGCACTCGACCACCGAAGTAAAGTTTGTGACGCGCGCCGCATATTCGACGAGATCGACTTCAACTTCGGCGACGTCGCAGCTCCAGGAGTAACCGGCGTATGCCTCGCCCTGATACGTTTCGTCATTCCACACGACATCCGACGGCGGCTCGTAATCAACGGTCACCTGAACGGCGCCATGATCTTCAAAGCATCGGACAGCAGCGGCTCGAAAATCGTCGGCGGAGTAATCCGGATTCAGACCGCTGAGTGCCATCAGCCGGCTCTGAAGCTGAAGCGCTCCACGCTCGATGAGTTTCCCGACGATCATCGTGGTCCGGGATGCAACCGTTGGACCGCTGTCCGGCACCTCGCGCGTGTCGGGCCGGTGAACCTCAACGCAGTCTGGAGGGATTTTGCAGGTCTCGGCGACGATCTGCGAGAGGAGAGTGTTCGTTCCCTGCCCGTACTCGACGTTCGCCACAAGCACTTCGATCCCTCCATTTTTCGTCAGACGAAGCGATGCCTGCGATGCGAGACGCACTTCTCCACTTCCGGTGAATCCGCTTCCATGAAAGAACACGGAAAGCCCAACGCCTCTGCGTTTGTTCGGATGCGCTTCGTTGAATTCCACGAATTGAGCACGCTTCGTTTTGAATTCCGATTTTTCGAGCGCTCGATCCATCAAACGATCCAGGTCGATCTCTTCCTTCACGATCTGACCTGTCGGCATGCGGTCGCCCGGCCGAAGGAAATTCCGCCGCCGGATTTCGACGGGATCGATTCCAAGCTCGTGAGCGGCACGATTCATGAGCATTTCGATGGCGAAAACAGCCTGAGGAGCGCCGAATCCTCGAAATGCGCCGTAGGGATTGGAATGCGTCATCACGACATGACTCTGAACCCGTGTGCGATCGCATTTGTAAGGCCCCCACGAGTGAAGCGTCGCCCGTGACAGAACAACGGAAGACAGAGTCGCGTAGGCTCCGCCATCGAGCAGAAGGTCGATGTCCAATGCCTGAAGCGTGCCGTCACCTTTAAAACCGGCCTTGATCCGGGTGCGGGAAGGGTGGCGCTTCGTTGTGGCGAGCATGTCTTCGCGCCGGTCGTAGATCATCTTGACGAGCCGCCCCCCGGCTTTCCACGACAACAGCGCCGCGTGCCCGGCAATCATGTTCGGATATTCTTCCTTACCGCCGAAGCCGCCGCCGGTCTCCATCTGGACAACGCGAACGCGTTCCGGAGGGATCGCAAACAACGGAGCCAGAGCTTTGCGTACGTAGAAAGGACACTGCATGGAACCGAACACGGTGACCTCACCGTCAGGCACGGCAGCGGCGATCATGCCCTGAGGCTCGATGTACAGATGCTCCTGCGAGCCGGTGTGGTAGGTCTCCTCGATGATCCTGTCGGCCGCGAGAAATCCTTCCGAAGGATCACCGTTCGTCACGCGGTATTTCTTGAACACGGCGCCGCGTTGAAGCGCTTCTTCCATGTCAAAACATCCCGGAAGCGCCTCCGCGTCGATTTCCACGTGCCGCAACGCGCGCTCGAGCAGCTCGCGATTGGAGTGTGCGACAAGCGCTACGGGTTCGGCGATGTGACGAATCTCACGGTCTGCAAGAAAGGGCTGGTCGGCTTCAATCAGCGTGACAACGTTTTTACCCGGAATGTCGCGTGGCAGCACGATCACAAATTCATTCCAGGGAATACCGTCCGCGAATCGGACTTCCTTAATTCGGCCATGAGGGATGGTCGAACGGATGGTGCGGCCGTAGAGGCAATCGCCCGTCTTCATGTCGGCCGTGTAAATCGAGTCTCCGAGAACCTTGGCTATACCTTCTTTGCGGTGAACGCTGCTGCCTACCGTCCGCATGGCGCAAGCATTAAACCACGAGATGGGATTAATCGGACGCGCATTCCCCTCCTGAGTCAGGAGCGGACGTCTGAGCCGAAGGCGAAGACGGGGGTGGTTTAAACGAACCGCGCAGCGCTCCTTGTTGGTATCCGCGCGCATGGACGGCGACATTGACGCAACTGGTTCAGCCTGACCGAGAAGAAGGCCGAGGTCTGAATTCTTTGGTTTGCCGTTGCTTCGTTTTGGAGTAAATTTACTCAGGATTGTGAGTAAATTGTGTTTCGCGACTTCCTGCACACTCGGCTGCTCGGCAGACTTAAAGAACCCCGGCGTTTCATACAGGTATTGGCGGGGCCGCGACAGGCCGGTAAAACGACGCTGATTCATCAGGTCCTCGAAAGGCTCGGCTTGCCGTTTCACTACGCATCCGCGGACCAGCCGACGCTTCAGGATCGTGCGTGGATCGCCCAGCAATGGGATCTTGGCCGGTTGAAGGTGAACGGGCGTGAACGCGGTGCTGTCCTGGTTTTGGATGAGATCCAGAAGGTAACGAACTGGTCGGACCTCGTAAAATTTCTTTGGGACGCCGACACACAGGCGCGGCGGCGCCTGAAAGTCGTCCTTCTCGGCTCGTCCCCTCTTCTCCTTCAGCGCGGCTTGTCTGAGAGCCTTGGCGGACGGTTTGAGCTGATCTATGCACCGCATTGGTCATTCGATGAAATGCGGCGCGCGTTCGGCTGGACGTGCGAGCAATTCATCTACTATGGCGGCTTTCCGGGCTCCGCATCGTTGATCGATGATCCGCAGAGGTGGCGGCAATACATTGTCGATTCGCTCGTCGAGACCACGATCTCGCGAGACATACTTCTCCTGACGAGAGTGGACAGGCCGGCGCTCCTGCGCCGACTCTTCTATCTCGGTTGTGAGTACTCCGGCCAGGTGCTCTCGTATCAAAAGATGCTCAGACAACTGCAGGAAGCGGGGAATACCGTCACGCTCGCTCACTATCTCGATCTTCTCGGCGGCGCCGGTCTGATTGCCGGGCTCCCGAAGTACTCGAAAGGCCAGACGCGTCAGCGAGGCTCGAGTCCAAAGCTGCTGGTTCTGAACACCGCATTGATGTCCGCCCAGTCGGTCTTGGGTTTCAATGAGGCTCGCGCGGACGGAGAGTACTGGGGCAGGCTTGCCGAATCCGCCGTGGGCAGCCATCTTTACAACCGCCGGCGGGAAACGGAAACCGAACTTCACTACTGGCGTGAGCGCAGCGAAGAAGTTGATTTTGTGCTGACGCGTGGCAAGTCCGTTGTCAGTCTCGAGGTGAAGAGTGGACGACGCAAGGACGCGTTCTCCGGAATGGAGACGTTTGGGCGACTCTTCAAGCCAAAGCGTCAACTGCTGATTGGAAGCCAGGGAATTCCACTGGACGAGTTTCTGTCGACGCCGGCGGACCAGTGGTTCAAACGATGACTCGCCGGCGACGATTCCAGTACCAATACGCCGGCAATCCCAGTGCAACCAGACCAAGTCCGGTAAACGATTCCACCGGCCGCTCGATCAGCGTGTTGATGACGAGAATGAAAGTGCTGAGAACAAAAATGGCCGGGACGATCGGGTATCCCCACGTGCGATAAGGCCGTGGCGCGTCGGGTTGGCTTCGGCGTAGTTTGAAAATAGTGGCCCCGCCGGCCACGTTGAAGAGAAGCGCGGTGAACACGACATAGGTGTAGAGCTGCTCGTACGTGCCCGTCAGCGTGAGAAGCGCGGCCCACACGCATGTCACCACGATCGCGATGTGCGGCGTGCGAAACCTCGGATGAACAGCGGCGGCAGCGTTGAAGAACAGACGATCGGCGGACAGCGCATAGCAGACGCGAGACACCGGAATCATGCTGGACGCATTGCACCCGAAACACGAAATCATCACGCCGGCCGCGACGATCGCCGCGCCGGCCGGACCGATCATCGCGCCGACGGCGCGTTCGGCGACGCGCACAACGCCCTGCATTTCGTCCAGCCGCAACGCGAAGAGATAGCCCACATTGATCGCGACGTACAACACCGTGAGCGCGAGAATTCCAATCAGCAGCGCTCGCGGCAGATTCCGATCCGGGTCTTTGATGTCGCCCGACGCAAAGCACAAGTAGTCCCAGCCGGAATACGCCCACAGCACGGCGATCATCGCGACACCAAACGACGACAGCGGATGCGCCACACTCGAAGCGAGAGTTGTGAATTCAGGTTTCGCGCGATGCAGCGTGAACGCCAAAACCGGTATCGCGGCAATCCCCGCGACCTTCACGGCCGTAAAAAACGACTGAACCGCATTGCCCGCACGCACGCCGACATAGTTCACCGCTCCAAGCACAACGATGGACGCCGCTGCAACGACTTGTCCGGCAGAAATTCGAAACATGCCCCACGGCATCGCGAATGAGACGAGAACATTTGAAGTGGACATGACCGGAAAGAAGTAACTGAAGTATTCGGCGAACCCGACTGCAACCGCCGCAATGCTTCCGGTCAGGATCACGAGCATTCCGGCCCATCCGAATAGAAATCCCCACACGGGACCGTACGCTTCGTTCAGAAAAACGTACCAGCCGCCCGAGTGCGGGTACATCGAACTGAGTTCGGCACACGTCAATCCGCCGGCAAGCGCGAGCACACCACCCGCAATCCAGACCAGCAACAACAGGCTCGCCGACGGCATTCTCTCAGCCATAATGCCGGTCGTCAAAAACACCGCGGATCCGATCACGCTTCCCATCACGAGAGATGTCGCGCCGATCAGACCGATGGATCGATCGAGCTTCTGCACGCGCGTATTGTACCGGCGATCCGGACCTAAGTCCTATTGCTCGCTGCCACGACAATATCGTTCACTATGCACCGTCGCGCAGGATGCGCGTTTTGACGAAGGCAGGAGGCCACAGTCGATGTACGTTCGTTTTCCCGACCGTTCGATCGCCATTTCATGGCGGTACAACCCTTCGAATTTCAACTCGAAAATCCAGGACCCAACGATTTTTGCGGCAATCGCCGCAAGTAAAGAAATCGCCTCGGAAGTCACGCTTAAACCGAACGTGTTCCCTGGCGATAAGGCGCATGATGCGACCGAGGCCCCGCAAAGGATTGCACGGAATCGAAACAACCATCGCAAGCCGTGCTTGATAACCCAACCCGGAATCGCCGCGGACAAGAGACAGAACCACTGCTAAGGAGGCATGGCTTGAAAAAAATTAATCTACTGGTGATGGCTTTGATCATCACGCTATCCGTTTCTGGAATCCCGGTCTCAGTGATGGGACAGGGCCAGGGACAAGGACAGTCGACAATACAGACGCTGAACCAACAGCAAGTCGGCTATTCCGACACAATGCCCTTTTCCGGAACTCTACCCGGCTTTGGCAAGGGAGGATTGAAGGCTGGAACCCCTGTCAATATTTACTTCAGCGTTTGCACGGCGAGCAGCTGCCTCTGGACGAGTCCCGGGCAACAGGTTACGCCCGACGCCGCAGGTAACTTCCAAACATACGCGCTGGTCCCAGCCGACAAACTGCCGGCCGGCGACGCGCAATACTTTCTGGTCTTGAACTACCCGAATACGAGTACTGAAGTGTCGCGGACACTCATGACCAGCTTGCCGTACGCAGTGATGGCAGGAAATTCGGACAAATTGGCCGGCAAGAGCTTTGACGACGTCGTGCGCATGGCCTCGAATGGAGTGACCGGCCCTACAGGCGCGACGGGAGCGACGGGTCCAACGGGCCCGGCGGGTTTGACCGGTGCTGCCGGCACGAACGGCGCAGCGGGTCCAACGGGCGCGACCGGAGCGACCGGAGTCGCTGGTCCGATCGGCCCGGCCGGCGCAACAGGTGCCGTTGGTCCCACGGGTGCGAAGGGCGCGACGGGCGCCACCGGCGCAGTGGGTGCGACCGGCGCGGTGGGTGCAACCGGTCCAGTTGGACCTCAAGGCATCCAGGGTATTCAGGGTATCCAGGGCGTTCAGGGTCCAACCGGCGCCACGGGAGCTAAGGGCGCTGACGGCTTGAACTGGCGTGGTGCCTGGAGCGGTTTGTTGTCGTATGCGGTGGATGATGCCGTGCAATTCAACGGCAGCAGCTATGTCAGCTTAGTCGCAGGCAATACAGCTCAACCGGATCTCAGCGGCAATTGGAGTCTGCTGGCAAAAGCCGGAGATAAAGGAGACACCGGCGCGACTGGCGCGACTGGTGCGAATGGCGCTGTCGGCGCGGTCGGTCCTCAGGGTCCCAAAGGCGACACCGGTGCGGCCGGTGCAAATGGCGTAGCGGGTCCGACTGGCGCTCAAGGTCCGAAGGGTGACACCGGCGCAACTGGCGAACAGGGTCCCAAAGGCGACACGGGCGCTCAGGGTTTGAAGGGCGACACCGGCGCTCAGGGTCCGAAAGGTGATACCGGCGCAACCGGTGCTCAAGGCGCTCAGGGCGTGAAGGGGGACACCGGCGCGACCGGCGAACAGGGTCCCAAAGGCGACACCGGTGCTCAGGGTCTGAAGGGCGACACCGGTGCTCAGGGTCCGAAGGGCGATACCGGCGCAACTGGCGCTCAAGGCGCTCAGGGCGTGAAGGGGGACACCGGCGCGACCGGCGAACAGGGTCCCAAAGGCGACACGGGAGCTCAGGGTCTCAAGGGCGACACCGGTGCTCAGGGTCCGAAAGGTGATACCGGCGCAACCGGTGCAACTGGCGCTCAGGGTCCGAAAGGTGACACCGGCGCGAATGGCGAACAGGGTCCCAAAGGCGATACCGGTGCTCAGGGTCTGAAGGGCGACACGGGTGCTCAGGGTCCAAAGGGCGACACCGGCGCGACCGGTGCTCAGGGTCCAAAAGGCGATACCGGTGCGACTGGCGCTCAGGGTCCTCAGGGCGTGAAGGGTGACACCGGTGCGGAAGGTCCGAAGGGCGACACCGGCGCGGCTGGCGCTCAGGGTCCGAAGGGTGATACCGGAGCAACTGGTGCTCAAGGTCCCAAAGGTGATACCGGTGCGACCGGTGCTCAAGGTCCCAAAG